>NZ_JBWKOS010000007.1:0-149417 GCF_059416225.1 Sphingomonas sp. GW821-FHT09E03
CCCAACGGCCTTCTTCGCTGCCGTCACCCTCGCTGCCACCGTCATCTTCTGGCTGTGATCAACGAGTCCTGACCCTAAGCTATGACAAGCGTGGGATCGGAAAGTCGTCCGGTGAGTTCGTGGATACTATTGAATTGATGCAGCGCGATGCAGTTGCGGCCATCAACTATCTTCGTTCGTGCGCCGATCTGGACGGCAAACGTATAGCCGTGCTGGGGCTCAGCCAAGGCGGAGTCCTCAGTACCATGCTGGCCGCCGACGATCCTACGATAAGGGCAGCAGTCATGCTCGCTGCGCCCGCAGGCGAGCGTGGGGTGATGTTCCTCGACGAGATGCGCGTAAAGCTGACGACCGCAGGAATGAGAAAGGATGCCGTCGAGCACGTTATCGAGGCCACGCGCGCTTATCTAAATGCACGCACCGCCGGGGGTTCCGATGCAGCGACCGCCACCGCTCAGGACTCCCTGGAAGGTGCGTTCCTGGCGGCCGGATGGAACCGGCAGCAGGCACAGGGCGCAGTGCACACGCTGAGCGATCCTGCGACAGTCTCGCTGTACCGGGTTGCGGCGAACGACAATTTGGCGAGGGTAAAGGTGCCGGTGCTCGCGCTGTATGCCGCAGACGACACGGTCATATCGACTCCGCGGAGTCTTCCGGAAGCTCGGCTCGCCCTTCACCGTAATCCCGACGCCACGGTGATCGAAGTCCCAAAGGTGAATCATGGATTCCAGCCTCGGGTTTCCGGGGCTTCGGCCAAGCCGGAGTATAAGGGCTGGCCGGTTTCGGATCAGGGGACGCTCGACTTGATCGATGGATGGCTCGGCAAGCGGCTCCTTGGAGCCGAAGTGCACTAACTCCAGCTTTCGATGTTCCGCTTGCCGTTCTTGTCACTCCCCCGAGGTGGTCCCGTTGAGTTTCCGAGAAGCAAGCGTCGAACAGGGACAAAACTGGTCTGCGCCAGGCTTCCGAATGGCTGCTTTCGCGATGCCGTGGCGGGCCACTGAGCGTCTGGCAATGCGCGCTACCGCACTCCAGCCCGCGTCAACTCCCGCCGCATCCGCCCACTCACCCAGCAGCCATACATCACGAAATCAGCCGCCAGGCTCCACAACGGATATTGAAACGTCGCCGGGCGGTTCCGCTCGATCGCGAAATGCGCGATCCAGGCGAACAGATAGCCGCACACCGGCATCAGCACGAACAGCAGCCAGTGCCCGGTGACGACCCCCGCAACCAGGCAGGCGAGCACCAGCGTCGTTCCTGCATAATGCAGCGCGCGGGTCGCAGGCTTGCTGTGTTCGCGCAGGTAATAAGGCCAGAAGTCGGCGAAGCTGGCGATGCGGCTCATCTCTCGTCCGTTCGGCTGGGGTTGCGGCAGGGGGATCATGCCGCGCCGGCGACGCGTCCGCAATCGGGAACCGCGCCGCCGCCCGTCATCATCGACGTGGCGACGCCGCCGACAATCCGCTGTCCTACACGCCCCGGTCTTGATACCTTGCCCGCACCCTATTCCCGCTCTTTCTCATGGTCGCAGAAATGGAAACGATCGCGCCGGATCATCCCCGCGCATGATCTCAACTTCCTCAACTTCACCCGCGTGTCGCGCTCTCGCCTAGGTGTGACGTTCGTGAGACCTTCGGCAGATTTCCGCCGTTTTTGCGTCGCGGTCACACCCAGCTCTTGAACCACATCCAGCGGTGGAACGAACCCGGCGCCGCCAGCGGCGTCGCGGCGATGATCGGGTAGAAATGGACGAACAGCACCGCCGCGGCGAGCAGCACCGCCTCGTCCCAGTCGCCGAGGCGGGCGCGCCAGCGGTCGAGCGCGACGGCGATGACGATGCCGAGCCAGATGCTCGACAGATAGTAATAATAGAAGAAGCCGAGCGACTTGGGGATGATCGCCCACATCGCCAGGCTGGCGATCCACAGCGCCGCCGCCGCGCCGCTCGCCGTTGCCGCCTTGGGCGTCCGCCGCGCGCGTGCCCAGCTCGCCAGGCACAGCAGCACCGCGACCAGCCCGCCCCAGATCACCACCGGGTTGCCGAGCATCAGGATGCCGCGCTGGGCGCCGTCGGCCGGCTCGTAGAGATACCAGATCGGCCGGAGGTCGAGCGGCCAGCTCCACCAGCTCGATTGATAGGTGTGCGGCGGCAGCACCTGGGTCTGCTGGGCGTACATGACCAGCTGGAACGGCAGCAGGGTCGCGAGCGTCAGCGGCTCGGTGCGGTAGAGGAACGCCGGCCAGAAGGTGGCGAAATAGGTGAGGATGCTGACCGCCCCGAGCGCCGCCAGCGCCGGCAGCGGCGCCAGCCCCGGCCAGCGATCGGGCCGGCTGTGGCGCAGCAGCAGGAAGGCGAGCGCGGCAAAGGCCACATAGGGCGCGGCGGTCCATTTGACGCCGACCGCGAGGCCGAGCAGCACGGCGGCGAGCAGCCACCGCCGCCAGACCGCGCCGCCGCTGCCACCGCGCATCGACCATAGCATCGCCGCGAGCGCGAGCACGACGAAGGCGGCCATGAAGCCGTCGAGCATCGCGATCCGCGCCTGGATGAACACGGTGAAGTTGAGGATGGTCAGCGTCGCCCCGATCACCGCCGGGCGCAGGCGCTGGAGGCCGAGCCACAGGATCGCGAACACGCCAACCACCACCGCGGTGCCGGCGAGCGTCGACAGCGCCCGCCAGCCGAGCGAATTGTCGCCGAACAGCGTGATGCCGAGCGCGATCAGCGTCTTGCCCAGCAAGGGGTGCTCGATGTTGACCGGCCCGGCGAGGCTGCGCAGCATCTGCGCGGCAGGAACGTAATGGACCTCGTCGAACACCAGTTTGTGCGGCGTCGTCAGCCGCCACGCAAACAGCAGCTGGGCGATCAGGCCGAGCCCGAGCGCGGCGGGGAGGGGGCGGCGGAGCGGTTCGAGCACGCGCCCTTGTTCCCGCTGCCGGCCGCGCTGGCAAGCCGCGTACTTGCGGGCTGCGCCGGTTACCGGCAAAGCGGCGGCCATGAAGCGCAAGGCAGGCCAGGACCGTTCGATCACCGCCAACTGGCGCCCCGCGACGCTCGCGATCCGCGGCGGCACCGCGCGCAGCGAATGGGGCGAGACGTCCGAGGCGTTGTTCCTCACCTCGGGCTACAGCTACGACAAGGCGGGCGACGCCGCGGCCCGCTTTGCCGGCGAGCAGGAGGGGATGACCTATTCCCGGCTGCAGAACCCGACGGTGGAGATGCTCGAGAAGCGCATCGCGCTGTTGGAAGGCGCCGAGGCGTGCCGCTCGATGGCGACCGGCATGGCGGCGATGACCGCGGTGCTGCTCTGCCAGCTGCAGGCGGGCGATCATCTGGTCGGCGGCCGCGCCGCGTTCGGCTCGTGCCGCTGGCTGACCGATACCCTGCTCCCCAAGTTCGGGATCGAGACCACGGTCGTCGATGCTCGCGATCCGCAGCAATTCGAGGATGCGATCCGGCCCAACACCAAGGTGTTCTTCTTCGAGACCCCGGCCAACCCGACGATGGATGTCGTCGACCTGCGCGCGGTCTGCGCCATCGCCCGCCGCCACGGCATCACCTCGGTGGTCGACAATGCCTTCGCCACCCCGGCCTTGCAGCGGCCGATGGAATTCGGCGCCGACGTCACCGCTTATTCGGCGACCAAGATGATGGACGGGCAGGGCCGGGTGCTCGCCGGCGCGGTGTGCGGCACCGAGGATTTCATCACCAACACGCTGCTGCCCTTCACCCGCAACACCGGCCCCAACCTGTCGCCGTTCAACGCCTGGGTGGTGCTGAAGGGGCTCGAGACGCTGGACCTGCGCATTCGCCGCCAGTCCGAGAATGCGGTGCGGGTTGGCCAGTTCGTCGAGAGCCGGGTGCCGCGCATCCTTCACCCCGGGCTGCCGAGCCACCCGCAGCATGCGCTGGCAATGAGCCAGATGGAAGCGACCGGCCCGATCTTCGCCTTCGAGGTCGCCGACCGCACCCAGGCCCACGCCCTGCTCGACGCGCTCACGCTGATCGATATCTCGAACAACATCGGCGACTCGCGCTCGCTGATGACCCACCCCGCCTCCACCACCCACGCCAGCGTCGCCGAGGACAAAAGGCTCGAGATGGGCGTGACCGAGGGCATGCTCCGCCTCAACGTCGGGCTCGAGGATCCGCAGGATCTGATCGACGACCTCGACCAGGCACTCCGTCAGGCCGGGCTGTGAAGCAGTTCTTCCCCCACGCCCAGACCACCCATGGCGTCACCGTCCGGGTGTCGGTGAGCTATCTGCCCGAACAGTCTGACCCGGCGCGCGGCCGCTGGTTCTGGGCCTATCACATCCGCCTCGAAAATGAGGGCGACGCCACCGTCCAGTTGCTCGCCCGGCAGTGGGTGATCACCGACGGCCGCGGCGCCCGCCATTCGGTGGAGGGCGAGGGCGTGGTCGGCGAGCAGCCGCTGATCGAACCGGGCGCGAGCTATGATTACGTCTCCGGCTGCCCGCTGGCGACGCCGACCGGGGCGATGGAGGGGAGCTACCGGATGATCTCGGAAGACGGCGCGCACTTTGACGTCGCGATCCCGCGGTTCAGCCTGCTGGCGCCGGCGGTGTCGTCGTGAAGCGCACCCATCTTCCCCTCAACGGCCTGCGCGTCCTCGACGCCGCGGCCCGCCACCTGTCGTTCACCCGCGCCGCCGACGAGCTGGCGGTGACGCCGGCCGCGGTCGGCCAGCAGATCCGTGCGCTCGAGGACACGCTCGGCGTGGTGCTGTTCCGCCGCACCACCCGAGGCCTCGAGCTCACCGCCGAGGCCGAGGCGGGCCTTGGTGCCCTGCGCGGTGGTTTCCTCCAGTTCGAGGAGGCGGTGCGGGCGATGCAGGCGGGGCAGTCCTCCAAGTCGCTGACCATCGCCGCACCGCGCGACCTGACGGTGAAATGGCTGATGCCGCGGCTAGCCGAGGTCGCCGCCGGCGACGGCGATCTCCGCTTCGTGCTGATCGCGGCCGACGACGCGGTGGACTTCACCGAGGCCAATCTCGATCTCGCAATCCGCTGGGGCGAAGGCCCGGGCGAGCATGAGGGCGAGGCGCTCGAATCGGAAGGCATGGTGACGATCGTCGCGCCCGGCGGCGGCGACGCCACGATCGGCTGGCACGGCGCGCCGAGCAGCGACGGCACCGCTTTAGTCCAGGTCGCCGATGCCGGGCTCGCGATCGACGCGGTGTCGGCCGGGCTCGGCCGGGCGACAGTGCCCGAGATGCTGGCGTCGGCAGACATCGCCGCGGGCCGCGTCACCGTGATCGGCGATCCGCAGCCGTCGCGGTTCGGCTATTGGCTGGTCGCACCGCTGCCGCAGTGGCGCCAGGCCAAGGTTAAGGCACTGGTCGCGGCACTGACCGCCTGATCCGATCGGTCAGCGCGCGGCGACCAGCGCCAGCACCCGCGACATCAGCCCGAGGAACTTCACCTCGTCGATTTGCCCGTCGGTGCGGTGCCAATTGCCGGCGATCGCATACCAGCGGCCGTCTTTCGCCTGGGCAAGGAAGTTCAGCGTGAGCACGCCGGGTTCCGAGCCGCCCTTGAAGCCCAGATAGCCGAGCCGCGCCGTGGTGCCAGAGTCGGCACCATGGTTGACGGCGAGGATCGCCCGCACCGTATCGCTGTCGTGGCGCAGCCGATCGAGCAGCCCGGCCATGGCATGCGGGCTAGCGAACCATTCGACGCTGTCGGTGGCGAGCGGATTACCGGCAAACGCCGTCGGATCGAGCGGCGCGGCGGCTATTCTGGGAGCCTCGCGGTCGAGCAACGCCCGCCGCGCCGCAGGATTTGCCGCCTGCCACTGTCCGCGCAATGTGGCATCGGTCTTGAGCAGGATGGCTTCACGGGTGGTCAGTACCGGCGTGCTGCCGCCGTTTGCCGCCGCCATTGCGTCGATCCGGTCGCGGCCGAGCAGGGTCACCAGCGTGTCGGTCGCGGTGTTGTCGCTGATCGAGACCATCAGCGTCGCCAACGCCTGCAGCGTCATCGGCGTCGCCGCGGGCCACGACTGCAGGATCCCCGAGGGCAGCGACGGCGTGCCGAGCGGTACGACGTCGGCCCAATGCCGCTCGCCGGCCGCCACCTGTCGCGCCGCCTCGGCAAGCACCCAGAGCTTAAACGCGGAGCCGAGCGGCGCCGGTGCCTGCGCATTGACCTCGAGGATTGGCGCCGGCGCTCCATCGGCCAACGCGTACACGCCAAACCCAGCGCTGCCCGGCAGAGCCTTGATCTCGGTTTCGATGCGGGAAAGGCTGTCGTCCTGCGCCGCCGTACCGGTGATCAATAGCCCGGTGACGGCATGCAAGGCCGCCGAGTCGATTGCCAGCCGCATGGTCGCGGTGCCGCGGGTGTAGCGCACCACCAGCATCGCGCTCCACCGGCCCTCGGGCGTCAGCGTCTTGATCGCCTTGGGCTCGCCCAGCGTAGTGCGCAATTGCGCCAGCAGCGGGTCGAGCCGGCTGCGTGGCACGGCGTCGCGGAAACTGACGGCAAAATAGCGGTCATAATCGCCGCGGCCGGCGAGCACGGCGAGCAGTGCGTCGGCTTGGGCACGCACCGCCGGATCGGCAGGCGTCGCGGTCGTCGCGGCCGACGCCGCCTGGCCCGTTGGGGGCAGCGCGAGCATCAGCGCAGCGGCGGCCGCGGCGAGCATCAGTTCTTAAGCTTCCAACCGCGCTTCAGCAGCGTGAAGCACAGGGCCGCAAGCACGATGTCGATGCCCAAGATGATGATGCTGCCGAGCATCACCGGCGAATCGGCGGTGCCCAGAAAGCCGTAGCGAAAGCCGGAGATGATGTAGAAAAACGGGTTGGCATGGCTGAAGGCGCGGAAGGCGGGGGCGAGCTTGTCGACCGAGTAGAAGGTGCCCGAAAGCAGCGACAGTGGCGCGATGACGAAATTGGTCACGGCCGCGGCATGGTCGAACTTCTCCGCCCAGATCGAGGTAAGCACGCCGAGGAACGACAGGAATGCAGCGCCGAGGAAGCCGAACCACAGCACCGCGAGCGGATGCGACGGGGTGACGTGCACGTCGGGCCACAAAGCCATCGCGCACCAGCAGATGAAGCCGACGATGAACGCTCGGGTCATCGCGCCGCCCACCAATGCGCTGAGCAGCTCAAGCGTCGACAACGGCGGCTGCAGATAATCGACGATCGTGCCCTGAATCTTGCCGACCAGCAGCGAGAAGCTCGCATTGGCGAAGGCCGGGCCCATCATCCCCTGGCTGATGATCAGCCCGGGCGCGATGAAATCGGCGAAGGGGATGGTGACGCCGCCCACCAACACCGGCCGTTTTGCGCCGGTCGCGATGGTGAATACCACCAGAAACAGCAGCGTCGTGATCGCCGGCGCCCACACCGTCTGGAGGTGGACCTTGAAGAACCGGCGGACCTCCTTGATATAGAGGGTCTTCAGGCCGCCCCAATTGACGTTCCGGATGACCGGTACGCCTGGTTCGGCCCGGATCGCCGAACGAATTTCGCCGATGGGGGGATGGCTGCTCATGGCTTGTGCGGGTAACCGCAGCCGCAGTCGCCCGCAACCCGGCGCCGAACGAGGAAGCAAGAATGTCGTGGACTGACGAGCGGATCGAAACGCTCAGGACGATGTGGGAGGGCGGCCAGACCGCCAGCCAGATCGCCGAAGCACTGGGCGGCGTCAGCCGCAACGCGGTGATCGGCAAGGCTCATCGCCTGGGGCTGCAATCGCGTCCGTCGCCGGTGAAGGCGAACGAGACTGACGGCAAGCCCGCCGCGGAGCCCGATGTCGTTGCCGCTGCGGCGCCTGTACCCGCGCCGGTCGAGCCGGTGCCGCAGCCGGCCACCCCGGTCCCGCCGCCCTTCGACCTCAGCGACGATGAGGAAGAGGATGATGCCGAGGCGGAGCGCGAAGCGGCTCCCGCGCCGGCACCCGTCAAACGCGACGAGCCGGTGATGCGCTCGGTCGGCCCAGGTGGCTTTGTCCGCCAGTCGCCCGGCGAGCAGCAGCCGCCGGCGACGCCGGCGCCGCCGCGTCGCCTGGTCCCCGCCAAGCCATCGGCGGATATGGCCGGCAAGACCAGCCTGCTCGATCTCAACGATCGCATCTGCAAATGGCCGCTCGGCCATCCGGGCGAGCCGGACTTCCACTTCTGCGGTGACAAGGTGAACCCGGGCTTCCCCTATTGCGTCGCGCATTGCGGCCACGCTTACCAGGCGCAGCTGCCCCGTCGCGATCGTCGTCCGCCGCCGCCGCTGCCGTTCGGCGGCCCGCGCGTGCGCTGAATCGACTCGATCGGTGAGGCGGGGTAGCATCGCGGTATGAGTGACGCTGCTGACCTCACCTACGAGCTGCTGAAGCGCATGCACGCTGAGTTCGGCGACTTTCGTCGGGACGTCGCGTCCATGAAAATGCGCCTGGCAACGCTGGAGCAGCGCCAAGCCACCATGGCGTCGGATGTCGCAAGTGTCGTGACGGACATCGCCCGGATCAATGTCGAACTCGATCAGATCCGCGAGGACGTCTCGCGGATCAAGCGTAGGCTGGATCTGGTCGACGCCTGACCGCCTCGCATCGAGGCTGTCAGGCTTGAGGCATCAGAAGCGGAACGCGGCCGTGGCACGTAGCGAGTGCCAGCGGAACATCTCGTCCGAGCGCTTGAAATCGGTGCCTGCGGTGTTGGGCGCCAGGATAAACGGGTTGGTTGCCGGCGCTGTGCCTGCGGTGGCACGGACGCGGTAATCGTCATCCTGATACTGATGGAAAATATATTCCATCCCGACCGAGAAATGGTCGCCGAGCTTCTGCTCGATGCCGCCGCCGCCGGTGATGCCGAACTGATTGCGGCGACCGCTCTGGCTGAAAGAATTGGCGGTGTTGGTGGTGGTGAAGCTGCGGTCGATCCGGGCATAGCCGGGGCCGAAGGTGCCGTAGAACAGCGTAGTGTTGGCGGCATAGCCGATGCGGCCCCGCGCCGATGCTTCCCAGCCGACGCTGCGGGTCATCACGTAATTGGCCGGCGTGGTGGAGAAGCCGGTGACGCTGTCGCTGATCTCGGTCTTGCCGAATTCGCCGACTAGGCCGACGACGATGTGGCCCCGCTGTGCATCGGCACCGATCCGGCCATAATAAGCCCAACCATCCTTGTCGTTGCGGCAGCCGCCAAGTGCCGGCCGGGCGCCGCGTCCGGCGCCGTTGCAGAATCCGGGGGAGAAGGCGTTGGCGCCGGCGGCGGTGGTCACCGTATCGCTGAATCCGCCATCGAGGTTGCGGTCGAACAGGATCGAGGAGCCGACATCGTTGGGCTGTACGTCATAGCCTCCCGCCGCACCGACGTAGAGGCCGCTGAACGGCGCATCGTCGGAAACTTGCTGGGCAGCAGCTGGCATGGCCACGGCGGTGGCGGCGAGCAGGATCGGCAGGCCGGCGGTGAAGGTACGCATCGAATTCTCCCTGGCATTGATGCAGCAGGAACGAGCCCGGGCAACGCGGGTATGCAGCGGTCGGCGCCGCGCAATCATTCCTTACAGCTAGGCATCATCGCCGCCACGCGAGCGGGCGATCGGTGGTCGCAATGCCCGTGGCGCTTGGCACGAACCGCGAACACTGCCTATATCCCTGGCTGATGCCTGAAGATCTGTTCGCTTCGTCCGCCAAGGCGGCTCCCGTTTATGATGCTTCTTCGATCGAGGTGCTGGAAGGGCTCGAACCCGTCCGCCGCCGGCCCGGCATGTATGTCGGGGGCACCGACGAGCGAGCGCTGCACCATCTTGCTGCCGAAGTGCTCGACAATGCGATGGATGAGGCGGTCGCGGGCCATGCCACGCGCATCGATATCACGCTGGAGCCGGGTAACCGGCTGACTATCGTCGACAATGGCCGCGGCATGCCGGTCGACCCCCACCCCAAGTTTCCCGACAAGTCGGCGCTCGAGGTGATCCTCACCACGCTCCACTCGGGCGGCAAGTTCTCGGGCAAGGCCTATGCGACCAGCGGCGGGCTCCACGGCGTCGGCGCCTCGGTGGTCAACGCCTTGTCGTCGGATACGGTGGTGGAGGTCGCGCGCGATCGACAGCTTTATCGTCAGCGGTTCGCGAAGGGTCTGGCGCTCGCGCCGCTCGAGCATGTCGGCGCCGCACCTAATCGCCGCGGCACCTCGGTGGCGTTCACACCCGATACCGAGATCTTCGGGCCGGAGCTCAGCTTCAAGCCCAAACGGCTGTACACGCTGGCGCGCTCCAAGGCCTATCTGTTCGCCGGTGTCGAGATCCGCTGGAAGTGCGCGCCCGAACTGGTCGGCGACGACGTGCCGGCCGAGGCAGTGTTCCAGTTTCCCGGCGGCCTGGCCGATCATCTCAAGGAGCAGGTCGCCGGGCGCGAATGCGCCACCGCCGACTTCTTCGCGGGCCAGCAAGCCTTTCCGGGCGAGGATCAGGGCCGCGTCGAGTGGGCGGTCGCCTGGCCGTTGTGGAGCGACGGCAGCTACAGCTGGTATTGCAATACCATTCCGACGCCGGATGGCGGCACCCATGAGCAGGGCCTGCGCCAGGCGCTGGTCCGCGGGCTCCGCGCATTCGGTGAACTGGTCAACCAGAAGAAGGCCAAGGAGATCACCGCCGACGACGTGATGGTCGGCAGCGAGCTGATGCTGTCGGTGTTCATCCGCGATCCGCAATTCCAGAGCCAGACCAAGGACCGGCTGACCTCGCCCGAGGCGGCGGGGCTGGTCGAGAAGGCGGTGCGCGATCATTTCGATCATTGGCTCGGCCACAATATGGAGCGCGGCAAGGCGCTGCTCGGCTATGTGCTCGAGCGGCTTGATGATCGCCTGCGTCGCAAGCAGGAGCGCGAGGTCAAGCGCAAGACCGCGACCAGCGCGCGCAAGCTGCGCCTGCCGGGCAAACTCACCGACTGTTCGGCCGACAGCCCGGCCGGTACCGAGCTGTTCATCGTCGAGGGTGACAGCGCCGGCGGCTCGGCCAAGCAGGCGCGCGATCGCAAGACGCAGGCGATCCTGCCGATCCGCGGCAAGATCCTCAACGTCGCCAGCGCGACCAGCGCCAAAATCCTCGCCAACCAGGAGATTGCGGATCTGATCCAGGCGCTGGGCTGCGGCACCCGCAAGGACTGCGACGCTAGCCAGCTGCGCTACGAGCGGATTGTGATCATGACCGATGCAGACGTCGACGGCGCCCATATCGCGACGCTGCTGATGACCTTTTTCTTCCAGGAAATGCCCGATCTCGTCCGTCGCGGCCATCTCCACCTCGCCCAGCCGCCGCTGTACCGGATCACCGCGGGCGCCAAATCCATGTACGCCCGCGACGATGCCCATCGCGCGGCGATCGAGGCCGGGCCGTTCAAGGGCAAGAAGGTGGAAGTCTCGCGCTTCAAGGGGCTTGGCGAGATGAACCCGGGGCAGCTGCGCGAGACCACGATGGATCCCGCCACCCGCGGCATGATCCGCATCACCCTGCCGCAGGAATATGAGGAACGGGCAGGGGTGAAGGATCTGGTCGACCGTCTGATGGGTAACAATCCCGCTCATCGCTTCGCGTTCATCCAGGAGAATGCCGGAAGACTCGACGAGGAAGCGATCGACGCCTGATCGGCCCGTCTGCGCCGCGCCCGCATTGTGCCGCACGTGCAGACGGTGTTTGCCATTCGACCCGTCAAGTGATCACGAAAACGATTCCTTGCGCTTCCCACTCGGCCTTGGTCTGACAGATCGTCTTGGGCAATGTCTTGGTGGCGTCGCGGCCTAGCACGCTGCTGGCCATGCACAGCTTGCTGGTCGGAGTGGCGAAGACCTGCGCAGGGACTTTCACCGGTGGCGTCTTGTGCGCCGTCGCGTGCGCGGCCGGCGCCATGGCGGTGCCGAGTGTTAGCACAAGGGTGACGATCGTGTGACGCGCGTTGATCAGCATGGCGGTACCTCTTTCAATGGACTGGCCGAGGAGGCGGAATACGCCCCCGCTGATTTACTGCATTAATGATGCCATACACCCTAAGTGGCTGTTTCGCTGCTGTTCCGCTTAAACGGAAGCTTGGGAAAGTGGCGAGGATCGCCAATCCGTGGGAACAATCGCCAGTGTTCAAGGCGGCAGACGCCGGGCTGCGGCATACAGGCCGACTGTAGCGATCGAACGGTGATCAGTCGCTCATCACAGCTGCCGTTACAGCAGCTATTGCCAGCCGCCGGAGATAGGATAAAATTTCCGCAAAGACGTCGCATCAACCGCCATTGTGGAGATTCGCTGCATGTCGATCATCGCTGCGCTCGTTCTTCTTCAGGCTGCTGGAGGAATAGGTCCGACGGCGGGAGAAGCTGCTCCCGCATCAGCGGCGCCGAGCGCCGGATCTTCGCTTCATCAAGGCGAAACGATCGTGGTCACGGCGCAGCGGCCCGAAACCAGCGCCGCCGCGCTCGCTGCCTGCCTCGCCCGCCATTGCCCGCCGACCGACGATATTGCCGCCTCGATCGCGCATGCGGAAAACCTGTTCATGGCTGGCGCCTACGCACAGAGCCGTAAGATCCTGCTGGCGTCGGTCCACCGCAACCATGGCTATGCAGCGCAATATCCCCAGGAGGTCGCAACGCTGCATCGGGTCGCGGCGAGGTTGTCGTCGGTCAACGGGTTGCCCGGCCCGGCCCGACGGGGCAGCCGCGATGCGGTCGATGCACTCAAGCAGGGCATGCGCAAGGACGATCCGCGGGTGATCCTCCAGCGGATCGAGATCGGCGACACGCTGGCGCGGATCGGCCGGCCATCAGCGGCGGTCGCTCAATATGACCGGGTCGCGACGGATGCGCGCGTCGCGCATCTTCCCGTTCTCGAAGGCATGGCCCTGTTGAGGAGCGCGCAGCTGTGGACGAGCGCGGCCAGCGCGGTTGCACCACCTCAGGTGCTTGTGATGAAGGCGCGCAAGGCGTTGCAGCGGATCGAGGCCAATCCCGATCCGGCCTTTGCACCGTATCGCAACGCTGCGCGGCTGATGCGGGTCGGCCTGGCCAGCACCCGGAACAAGCCTGCCGAACTCGAGCGGGCGATAGCGGCGATGGAACCGCAAGGCACGCTGCCCACCATTGCCTATGCACCGATCATCGACATGAAAGACATGGCATTCGGCACCGCACGCGGCGATTTTCAGCCGCGCTGGGCAGACGTCAGCTTCTGGATCGCGCCCGACGGGAGGGTGAGGGACATCGCCACCATCCAGCAATCGCCAGACATGGACGGTGACTGGTTGAAGCTCGCCACAAGGGCACTGAGCAAGCGCCGCTACTTGCCGCTCGATGTGCCGCCCGGATCACCCGGGCTGATCCGTGTGGAGCGCTACCTGTTCGTCTCCGACCTGATCGAGACCAAAGGCAGCAACTTGCCTGTGCGCAACTCGCAGCGGCGGGTGGAGGTGGTGGATCTGACACCTGCAGCCGACCTCAAGCCGCCCTCATCCTGAACGCCCGATACGACCGCGGTTGACCCCGCGGGCGCACCCCCGGTATTAGACCGCTCCGGGCGGCCCACGACGGGCCGCCCTTTCTCGTTTTCGAGAGGAGAAGGCCTGTGTCTACACCTGCGCTCATGCCCGTTTACCCACGGTGCGGGGTGCGTCCGGTGCGAGGCGAAGGCGTCTATCTGTTCGGCGAGGACGGCACCCGCTATCTCGATTTTGCGGCCGGGATCGCGGTCAATGCGCTCGGCCATGGCCATCCCAAACTGGTCGAGGCGATCGCAACCCAGGCGGCGACGCTGATGCACGTCTCCAACCTCTACGGCTCGCCGCAGGGCGAGGCGTTCGCGCAGAAGCTGGTCGACAGCACCTTCGCCGACACGGTGTTCTTCACCAATTCGGGCGCCGAGGCGGTTGAATGCGCGATCAAGACCGCGCGACGCTACCATTTCGCCAATGGCGATCCGCAGCGGCACACGTTGATCACGTTCCACAACGCCTTCCACGGGCGCACGCTCGGCGCGATCAGTGCAACCAATCAGGGCAAGATGCGCGATGGCTTCGAGCCGCTGCTGCCGGGCTTCGCCTATGCGCCGTTCGACGATCTAGACGCGGCGCTGGCGCTGATCGACGACAATACCGCCGGCTTCCTGGTCGAGCCGATCCAGGGTGAGGGCGGCCTGCGCCCGGCTAGCCCGGCGTTCCTCCAGGGCCTGCGCAAGGCATGCGACGAGCATGGCCTGCTGCTGGTGCTCGATGAGGTCCAGTGCGGCTATGGGCGCACCGGCAAGTTCTTCGCGCACGAACTGTACGGCGTCACGCCCGATATCATGGCGGTGGCCAAGGGCATCGGCGGCGGCTTCCCGCTCGGCGCCTGCCTCGCGACCGAACGGGCGGCCAAGGGCATGGTGTTCGGCACCCATGGCTCCACCTATGGCGGCAACCCGCTGGCCATGGCCGCGGGCGAGGCGGTGTTCGAGGTGATCCACGAGCCGGGCTTCCTCGAGCATGTCGAGCAGATGGGCCAGCGGCTACGCCAGGCGCTCGAGCAGATGATCCCCAACCATGATCATTTGTTCGAGGAGGTCCGCGGCCATGGGCTGATGCTGGGACTCAAGCTCAAGAGTGACGCGCGCGCCTTCGTCGGCTTCCTGCGCGACGAGCATCAGTTGCTCACCGTCTCGGCGGGCGAAAACGTCGTCCGGCTGGTGCCGCCGCTGGTGATCGACGAGAGCCATATTGCCGAGGCGATCGAGAAATTGAGCAACGCCGCCCGGGTTTACGTGCCCGCGAGCGACGATTGAGCGCTATTCCCTCTCCCGGTGGGAGAGGGGTTGAAGGTAAAAACATCATGCGTCATTTCCTCAACCTCA
Source organism: Sphingomonas sp. GW821-FHT09E03 (assembly GCF_059416225.1). Lineage (NCBI taxonomy): Bacteria > Pseudomonadati > Pseudomonadota > Alphaproteobacteria > Sphingomonadales > Sphingomonadaceae > Sphingomonas > Sphingomonas sp. GW821-FHT09E03. The sequence goes on from NZ_JBWKOS010000007.1 coordinate 14,829, forward strand.
CCGATGCCGGTGCCGACGGCATCGCCGCGATGCTGGCCGATGCGATCGATCGCAAGGCCGCGCGCGCGGGTTGGCCCAAGGGCAAGGTCGATGCCGATGCCCCGCTTGCCGGGCACGCGCTGGCAATGGTGTTCGAAAAGAATTCCACCCGCACCCGCGTCAGCTTCGACATGGCGATCCGCCAGCTCGGTGGCAGCTCGATCGTGATGGATGCCGGTACCATGCAGCTCGGCCGCGGCGAGAGCGTCGCCGATACCGCGCGGGTGCTGTCTGGCTATGCCGATGCGATCATGATCCGCACCGACGATCACGCCAAGGTGGAGGAGATGGCGCATTACGCCTCCGTGCCGGTGATCAACGGTCTGACCGATGCCTCGCATCCCTGCCAGATCATGGCCGATCTGCTGACGATCATCGAGAGCGGCAAGGCATTGCCCGGGCTCAAGGTGGCGTGGCTGGGCGACGGCAACAACGTGCTCGCATCGATCGTCGAGGCTTCGGCGCTGATGCAGTTCGACGTCGTCGCGGCCTGCCCGCAAGGGTTCCAGCTGGAGGAAGAGGCGATCGCCCGGGCCTCGGGCAGGGCACGGGTGGTGTCCTCGCCACAGGAAGCGGTCGAAGGCGCCGATATCGTCGTCACCGATACCTGGATCTCGATGGGGCAGGCGCATGCCGAGACCAAGCTCGCCGCGCTCGCGCCCTATCAGGTCGATGCGGCGCTGATGGCGCGCGCCAAGCCGGATGCGAAGTTCCTCCACTGCCTTCCCGCGCACCGCGGCGAGGAGGTCACCCCCGAGGTGATCGATGGGCCACAATCGCTGATCTGGGCCGAGGCGGAAAATCGCCTGCACGCGCAGAAGGCGGTGCTGCGCTGGGTGTTCGGCCAGATCGGCTGAGCCGGTGCGGCCGGCCCGGGCCGACCGCCTCGACCCGTTGATCCTGCGAGCACCGGTTCCCATCTGGGCGGCATGCAAGAAACCACCATCGATCTGGATCGCGCGCTCGGCTTCGCGATCCCCTCTCGCAGTGCGCGTGGCCGCGTCGTCCGCCTGGGGCCGACGCTCGACGCGGTGCTTGCCGCCCATGCCTATCCGCCGGCGATCGAGGCGCTGCTCGCCGAGGCGCTGACGCTTGCCGCGCTGATCGGCTCGACGCTCAAGGACCCGGCCGGCCAGCTGACCATGCAGACCCGCAGCGACAGCGGCGTCGTCCAGCTGCTGGTGTGCGACTATCGTGGCGGCGAACTGCGCGGCTATATCGAATATGATGCCGAAAAGCTCGCCGAGTCACCGGAGAAGCCGACGCTGTTCGCGCTGTTCGGCCAAGGTTATCTCGCCATCACCTTCGATCTCGCGACCAGCGGCGAGCGCTATCAGGGCATCGTCCCGCTCGACGGCGATACGCTCGCAGAGGCGGCCGAGAGCTACTTCATCCAGTCGGAGCAGATCCCTAGCCTGGTTCGCGTCGGTATCGCCCGCGACGCCGATGGCCACACGGTCGCCGGCGGGCTGTTCCTCCAGCATCTGCCCGAGGGCGAGGTCGGCCGCGAGCGGCTGCATACCCGGCTGGATCATCCCGAATGGGAACATGTCGCTGCCCTCGGCGGCACCATGGGGGTGGACGAGCTCGCCGATCCGGCCCTGCCGCTGGAAACGCTCGTGTGGCGGTTGTTCAACGAAGAGCCGGAGGTGCGCGCGCTCGCCTCGACGCCGCTCAGCCGTGGCTGTCGCTGCAACGCCGATTACATCGCCGGGGTGCTCGCCAAATTCTCGATCGAGGAACGGCGCGAGATGGCGGACGAGCACGGCTTGATCCAGGTCGATTGCGCTTTCTGCTCGACCAAGTTTCCCGTGCCCGCTGAGGCGGTTGCGGCGGAATGATTCGTTCCGTCCCGCTGCGCTCACCGGCTGCCGTTCCGGCTTGTTTCGGCGGGAACGGCGGGCGTTAACGCGCTTTTCACCTGCAGCCCTTAAGCGGGGTGAGTGCTTTCTTTCGGCACGCTTTTCTCCCTAAAGAGCTTTGCTCTTCCCTAAGGGCCGCGGACCTCCGCGGCCCTTTCTTTTTGCGCCCGCTTGGCCTAGCGCCGCGCGGATCATGGCAAACCAACCTCAAGCCGCACCGCTGGCTGTTGTGCTCGTCTCTGGCGGGCTTGATTCGATGATCTCCGCTGCCAGCGCCCGTGAGGCCGGCTATCGACTGCTCGCGCTGTCGATCGACTATAACCAGCGTCACCGCATCGAGCTCGCCGCCGCCGCCCGCGTCGCCGCCGCGCTCGGCGCCGAGCGCCACATCGTGCTGCCGCTCGATCTCTCCGCCTTCGGCGGCTCGGCGCTGACCGACGATATCGACGTGCCCAAGGACGGTGTCGGCGCGGACGGTGAGGGTGGCATCCCGGTCACCTATGTGCCCGCGCGCAACACCATCTTCCTCAGCCTCGCGCTCGGCTGGGCCGAGGCGGCAGGCGCGCGCGACCTGTTCATCGGCGTCAACGCGCTCGACTATTCGGGCTATCCCGATTGCCGCCCCGAGTTCATCGCCGCGTTCGAAGGGCTGGCGGAGATCGCCACCAAGGCGGGCGTCGAGGGCGAGCCGTTCAAGATCCACGCGCCGCTCCAGCACATGACCAAGGCGGACATCGTCCGCGAAGGCGCGCGGCTGGGGCTCGACATGGGGCTGAGCTGGTCGTGCTACGACCCCACGCCGGCCGGCGAGCATTGCGGGCTGTGCGACAGCTGCCGGCTGCGCGCCAAGGGCTTTGAGGAGGCAGGCGTCGCCGATCCCACGGTGTATGCCGTCAGGCCATGAGCTACGCCGTCAAGGAGATGTTCCTGACCCTGCAAGGCGAGGGCGTGAATGCCGGCGCTCGCGCGGTGTTCGTGCGCTTTGCCGGGTGCAACCTGTGGAGCGGCCGCGAGACTGATCGGGCGACCGCGGTATGCCGCTTCTGCGACACCGACTTCGTTGGCACCAATGGCCTGGGCGGCGGTAAGTTTGCCGATGCCGCGGCACTGGTCGCGGCGGTGGCGGGGTTCTGGGGTGAGGGCGCGGAAAACCGCTTTGTCGTTCTCACCGGCGGCGAGCCGATGCTGCAGATCGATGACGCCCTGGTGGGGGCGCTGCACGATGCGGGCTTCAGGATCGCGGTGGAGAGCAACGGCACGCTCGCGGCGCATCCGGAAATCGACTGGGTCTGCATCAGCCCCAAGGCGGGTAGCACCGTCGTGCAGCGTACCGGCGACGAGCTCAAGCTGGTCTGGCCGCAGACCGGCAGCGATATCGACGAGATGGAAGGCTGGGCTTTCACCCACCGGCTGCTGCAGCCGCTCGACGATGCCAATCATGCCGCCAATACCGAGGCGGCGATCGCGGTGGTGATGGCGCGGCCGCACTGGCGCCTGACGCTGCAGACCCACAAGTTCCTGGGATTGCGCTAAGCGCTTCCCAAGGGGCTCTCGTCATCCCGGGCCACGCCCAGGATGACGATGATCAACGTAGCAAGGCGATCAGCGAGCCGCGGTGGCGATGCCCGCCGGCGGCCAGCTGCTGACACCGCATTTCTTGGCCACCCAGCTGCCCTTCTTGTCCCAGCATTTGGGGTCGAGCACCGGCAGTGACGCGTAATCGCGGCGCAGATAGGTGGAGAAATGCTGCTCGCCATAGGGCACCAGGCTGTTGCGCAGTTCACGGATCCGCTCATGTGCGATCACGTTGAAGCTGCCGCGTGGGACGAACACCGCGTCGCGGCCGATCACGCTGGCGGTCTGGCAGAACCCATATTGTGCCGCGACCGTGGCATAGCCGGAATAGGTGCGGGTGCCGAACTGGTCGAGCGCCACCTGGCCCAGCGCCTTGGTCTTGGCGACGCGGTTGAAATATTTGGTGAGGGTGTCGAACGAGGCCTTGAGCTCGGCCTCATGATCCTTGATCACCGCATTGTAGTTGGGGACGGTGAGCAGCGTCGGTTCGAACTGGCATTGCAGCGCCGCCACGTTGAGCGCGGCCCGCATGCTCCACATTACCGCGGCGCGGCGCTCGGCTTCGGTCGATCCCGGCAGCGCCTGGCCCAGGCCTTCTTCGTCGCCGCGCACGACATCGCCGCGGAAATCGTGCGAGCGCAGGAAGAACTGCGCGGAGGCCGGCGCGGCCGCCGCCAGGCTCATGGCCATGCCACCAACGGCAAGGGCGCAACGCAACATCGTCATCTCAATCGATCCTCACCGGAAGTATTAGTGAGCGATTCTAGAGCTATTTGCCCGCCGACCCAATCCCCCATTAACGGCAATCGCCGATCAGTCGACGCAGACGCGCGGCCAGCCGTGGAACAAAGAAAAAGCCGCCCGGTTGCCCGGACGGCCGTTTCATCAACGTAAAAACTCCCGGGTGGGAATTACATCGCGTTGGTGGTCGTGGTCGTGTTCGTGGTCATCATGGTGTCGTTGCCCATGGCGCCCGTGTCGTTGGCCATCGCGCCACCGTTCATCGAACCGTCGACCGCGGTCATGTTGTCGGACATGGTGCCCATGTCGTCGGTCGTGTTCATGTCAGTGACCATGGTGTTCTCGGTCGTGGTCTCGGTCTTCGGACCGCAAGCCGAAACGGCCAGCGCGGCGCCGGCGATCAGCGAACCGGTCAGAACCTTGGAGATGAGTGCACGCATTGGAAGCTCCCTAGAAAGAGGATTTGGAGGCTTGCTGGCCCTTTTAATACCCAAATCGTGGTGGACATTAATTCGATAAGCCCACGCCCTCAAGCCCCGTTTTCAAGGTCGCAAGAAAGAGTATCGAGGAAAGGCTTGGCGGTGAACGCCAGCGCGGCGTCGAAAGTTGCAAGATCGGTGTCGTTTCCGAGCGCTTTGAGGCTGGTGACGGCGAAGTCCGGCAGCCCGCATGGTACGATCCCGCCGAAATGGCCGAGGTCAGGGGCGACGTTGACCGAGAAGCCGTGCAGCGTGATCCAGCGTCGCACCCGCACACCGATCGCACCGATCTTGGCCTCCTCGCCGCCGTCGCGCGTCCAGATGCCCACCCGGCCTTCGGCGCGAAACGCGTCGACGCCAACCCGCGCCAGCGCCGCGATCACCCAGCCTTCTACGCCATGGACGAAGCAGCGCACGTCGCGACCACGCTTGTTGAGATCGAGCACGAGATAGCCGATCCGCTGGCCGGGGCCATGGTAGGTATATTTGCCGCCTCGCCCGGTGGCGATCACCGGAAAGCGCGGGTCGATCAGGTCGGCGACGTCGGCGCTGGTACCCGCGGTGTAGACCGGCGGATGCTCGAGCAGCCAGATCAGTTCGCGCGCTTCGCCCGCCAGCACCGCGGCGGCGCGCGCCTCCATCGCGGCGAGCGCCTCATCGTAAGGGGTCAGCCCCGGCGTCACCCGCCATTCGATCCCGTCGAGCCCGGGTATGTCCGTCGTCGTCACCCGGCCCATCTGGGCCACGGGCATCGCGCTTGCAAGCGATGGCCAAGCGACGGCGCTTGGGCTAATCGCCCGGTGGGAAGGCACTGGGCAGACGGGGGTAGCCAATGGTCAAGATGGGCAATGTATGGGATCGCACCAGCGAGGTGCTGAGCGGCCGGGCAGGGATGCTCGCCGGCATCGCCGTGCCGACGCTGCTGGTGCCGACAATCGTGCGCGATGCCTATGTTGCCTATGCGACGCCGGGCACGGTGAGCTTCGCGCTCGTCGGCGGTGTGCTATCGATCGTGGTGCTGGTGATCATGCTGTGGGGCGAGCTGGCGATCATCGCCGCTGCGAGCCATCCGACCACCGGCCGCACCGAGGCGCAGGCGCTGGCGAGCAAGCGGCTGCTGCCGTTGATCGGTGTATCGCTGGTGCTCGGCCTGATCATCACCTTGCTGTTCGTGCCGGCGCTCGTCGCTCTTGCCGGCTCGGGAATGGATTGGCGAGCGATGGCTGCCGGTACGATGCCTGCGGCCGCCCGGCCCGGGGCGCTGGCGTTCGCCGGCCTCTACAGCGTCGTGGTCGGCATCGTCTCCTTCTTCGTATTCGCTCGCCTCGCCGTGCTGAATGCGGTGGTGCTACACGAGCAGCGCGGGCTCGGCGCGCTGCGCCGCAGCTGGCAGCTGACGCGGGGCCACACTTGGCGCATCGTCGGCGTCCTGATCCTGTTCAGCATCGTCTTCGGCATCGCCGTGATGGCGGCGAGCTCGGTGTCCGGGCTGATCTTCCGCCTGATCCTCGGCAGCGACGCCACCGCCACCGTGACCCTCCTTGCAGGCGTCGTCGGCTCGATCGTCAGCACCATCTTTACCGTCATTGCGCTGGCGTTCGTCGCCCAGCTCTACGTCGCCTTCGTAGCCAGGCAGCCATTACCCGCATGAAGATCACCTTTGCCGGCGTGCTCGCCGATGCCTGGGCGCTGCTGCGCCGCGACGCGGGGCTGCTGCTGCGGGTGGTGCCGCCGTTCCTGTTCCTGCCGGCCTATGCGCTCACCTTGTTCGTGCCGCCGATGCCGATGCCCGAGCAGGCGATCGCCGATGCGCAGACGCGCGCCGAGACCTGGACCAACGCGGTATCGGTGTGGGTGCAGGGCTATGGCCTCGGCTTCTTCCTGGCTTATGCGCTCGCCTATTACGGGCTTGCCGTGATCATGATGCTCTACGTGGATCCGACGCGACCCGCGGTCGGCACCGCGATGAAGCGTGCGCTCGTTCTTTATCCGCGCTTCTTCCTGGCGATGATGCTGGTCTCGATACCGGCTGGCTTGGGCATGTGGGTGCTGGTGATCCCGGGGCTGTACGTACTCGGGCGAACGATGCTCACCGCGCCGGCGCTGGTCGCCGAGCAGCCGATCGGCGCCTGGCAGGCGATCCGCCGCTCGCTGGCGCTCACCCGCGGGCAGGGGCTGTCGCTGATGGGATTGGCGGCATTCGGTTATCTGGTCGGGCTGCTCGCCGGCCAGCCGTTCCTGCTTGCCGACACGGCCTTGCGGGAAGGCGGCGGGGGCAATCCGATCGCGGTGGCGCTGGTCGATGCCGCCGCCGCGACGGTGGCGATGGCCACCCAGCTCGGCCTCGCGCTGATCGCGATCTGTGCCTATCGCCGGCTGGCGCGTTAGCCGAGCAGCGGGATCTGCGGCGCGGTGTGGCGCGGCAGCAGCCCAAGCAGGCGCGGATCGGGAAATGTCTCGATCGTCCGCCTGACCGCGGTAAAACCCTGCGCGCGGTAGAAGTTGAGCGCCGACGGGTGATCGAGCGTGCAGGTATTCACCGTCAGCCGTGTCACCTCCGGCAACCAGGCGCGCATCTGCGCCTCGGCCATCAGCCAGCGGCCATGGCCCTTGCCGGCCAGCTCCGGGACCAAACCGAAATAGGTGAGGTCGCACGACCCTGGCAGGCGATGATCGAGCTCGAGCAGCCCGACCTCGATGCCGGTGCGATCGACCACTGCATGAACGCCGACTGCGGGATGATGGATGATTGCCGCCAGCGCGTCATCGGCCATCGCCAGCCGCGAATACCACAGCCACGGACTTCCGACCCGGCGGAACAGCGTGCGGTAATGGTCGAGCTCCGGGGGCGCCCAGGTCACCAGTCGCAGCGGGGCGGCGGGCAGGGGGCGCAGCGGCGGTCGCCGGGTCATTTCCAGCGTGGTCACCACCGTCGCCAGCTCGCCGGGCGCGACCGGGATCAGTCCCATGTCGCCACCGGTGGCAGGCTCATCAGGATCGCGTCGATATTGCCACCGGTCTTGAGCCCGAACAGCGTGCCGCGGTCATACACCAGGTTGAATTCGGCATAGCGGCCGCGCCACGCCTTCTGCGCGGCAACGTCGTCGGCCGTGAACGGGAGCGCCATCCGCCGCCGCACGATGCGCGGATAGGCGTCCAGAAACGCCTCGCCGACAGCGCGGGTGAAGGCGAAATTGGCGGCGAAATCGCCTTCGAGATGATCGTAGAAGATACCGCCGACGCCGCGGTGGACCTGGCGGTGGGGAATGTAGAAATACTCGTCCGCCCAGTCCTTGAACCGCGGATAGTGGGCCGGATCGTGCGCATCGCACGCCGCCTTCAGCGTCGCATGGAAATCGTCGGTATCCTCGGGGATCGGCAACGGCGGGTTGAGATCGGCGCCACCGCCGAACCAGCGCTTGGTGGTGACCAGGAAGCGCGTGTTCATGTGCACCGCGGGCACGTGCGGATTGGCCATGTGCGCGACCAGGCTGATCCCGGTCGCAAAGAAGCGCGGATCCTCGCCAGCGCCATGGATGGTGCGGCCGAACTCGCCCTCGAAGGTGCCGCCGACGGTGGAGACGTTGACCCCCACTTTCTCGAACACCTTGCCCTTCATCACACCGCGGGTGCCGCCGCCACCCGGCTCGCCGCTGGGATCGATTCGGTCCCAGGGCGTGTAGGCGAAGCATGCGTCGGAGCCGGCCTCGCGCTCGATCGCCTCGAACGTGGCGCAGATGCGGGTGCGCAGGTCCTCGAACCAGCTACGGGCGGCGGACTGTTCGTGATCGAGTTCCAGCATGGCGGCGCCATAGCGGGATGGACTGGCCAAAGTCGAGTTGCGCCGCCGCCGCCGACTCACCGTCGGGCAGGCGACGCTGGCGCCTCAGGCGGTGCGCAGGCGCAGCGGGGTGCGTGTGACGGTGCCCGTCAGGATGTTCTTGCCGAACGCGGTGCGCATGGTCGCGGCGGCATCGCCGTTCATCAGCACCACGCGAGTGCCGCCGGAGGGCAAGGATTCGATCGCGCTGATCGTGACGTCGTGCTTGCGGCACAGGGCAACGACCTGCTGTTCGGTAGACTTGACGTTGATTGCGCGAGACATGCGGCTTCCTCGACTTGAGCGGGAGCGCGACATCATCTCTCAGTCAGGCCGTGCTCAGCGAGGGGACCCAATGGCGTCGTTATGCGCCATCGAGCACCAAAACACAAGGACTTACCCTTGCTGCAAGGGCTGCTCGTCGGGCCATCCGCCGGTCTGGCGCAGCGCCTCGGCGGTGATGATCGCCGCCGAGGCGGCGACGTTGAGCGAGCGCAGGCCGGCACGCATCGGCACCCGCACGCGTAGGTCGGCGCGGTCGTGTACCGCCTGCGGCACGCCTGCGCTCTCCGATCCGAACAGCAACACGTCGCTCGCCGCGAACGTCGTCTGCGGCAGCGGCTGGGCGCCCGCGGTGGTCGCGAGCACGATCCGGCCGTCGACGGTGGCCAGGAACGCCTCCCAGTCGACATGGCGGCTCACCGTGATTGCCGCCGCATAATCCATCCCGGCGCGGGCGAGCCCGCGATCGCCCCAGGGAAAGCCGGTCGGTTCGATCACGTCCACCGCCACCCCGAAGCAAGCCGCGGTGCGCAGGATGGTGCCGAGATTGCCGGCGATGTCGGGCTGGTACAGAGCGATCCTCATTGCTCGTGCCACTACAGCGTCGCACCCCGCCCCGCAAAATGAAGTTGGCAAAGGCGATTGCCGCCGTCTATCACTTCGCCATCCTGACGTGGGGACGGCAGGGTCGGCGGGGGCCTGGACCGTTAACGGCAAGGCTCTCGACCTCATAAAGATAATAAAGGCTGAGGCTTATGGTGAGTGAGAGCACGGTCCCACCCGGTGAATCGCCGGAACCGTTCGACGAACATGCATCTGATCCTCGCCGTCGTGACTTCATCAACATCGCCGCCGTATCCTTCGCCGGGGTCGGGGTGATCGCGATCGTGCTGCCGCTCATCAACCAGATGAACCCGTCTGCCGACGTGCTGGCGCAATCGACCACCGAGGTCGACATCTCCAAGATTGCGCCCGGTCAGGCGATCAAGGCCAGCTTCCGCAAGCAGCCGCTGTTCGTCCGCAATCTTACCCCTGCCGAGATCGCCGAGGCCAACAAGGTGGATATCGCCAGCCTGCGCGATCCGCAAACGCTCGCCCAGCGCACCAAGCCCGGCAAGGAGAATTGGCTGATCACGCTCGGCGTCTGTACCCATCTCGGCTGCGTGCCGCTGGGCGCCGGCGAGGGCGAGAACAAGGGACCGTTCGGCGGCTATTTCTGCCCCTGCCACGGATCCGCCTATGACACTGCGGCGCGGATCCGCCAGGGGCCGGCGCCCAAGAATCTCGCCGTGCCCGATTACACGTTCAATTCCGACACGCTCGTGACGGTTGGTTGAGGTAGCGACAGATGAGCTTTCCCTGGGCCAAACATTATCAACCCAAGCAGCCGCTGATGCGGTGGCTCGACGAGAAGCTGCCGATGCCGCGGCTCGTCTACAATGCGGTCGGCGCGGGTTATCCGGTGCCGCGCAACCTCAACTATTTCTGGAACTTCGGGGTGCTCTCGGGCGCGGCGCTGGCGATCCAGATCGTCACCGGCATTGTGCTGGCGATGCATTTCGCCGCCAATTCAGGCGTCGCCTTCGGCTCGATCGAGAGCATCATGCGTGACGTCAACGCCGGCTGGTTCCTACGCTACGCCCATGCCAACGGCGCCTCGATGTTCCTGTTCGTGGTCTATGTGCACATCGGCCGCGGCCTCTATTACGGTTCGTACAAGGCGCCGCGCGAGATGGTGTGGCTGCTGGGCGTCGTCATCTTCCTGCTGATTATGGCCACCGCGTTTATGGGCTATGTGCTGCCCTGGGGGCAGATGAGCTTCTGGGGGGCGCAGGTGATCACCGGCTTCTTCTCGGCAATACCGCTGGTCGGCGACAGCATCCGCATCTGGCTGCTCGGCGGCTTTGCGCCGGACAATGCGACGCTCAACCGCTTCTTCTCGCTCCATTATCTGCTGCCGTTCGTGATCGCGGGCGTGATCGTGCTGCACATCTGGGCGCTGCACATCCCCGGTTCGAACAACCCGACCGGCGTCGAAGTCAAGGGCGAGCAGGATACCGTGCCGTTCCATCCCTATTACACCGCCAAGGACGCGGTCGGTCTCGGCGTGTTCATGCTCGTGTTCGCGGCGCTGATCTTCTTCAGCCCTAACCTGCTCGGCCACCCGGACAATTACATCGAGGCCAATCCGCTTTCGACGCCGGCGCACATCGTACCCGAATGGTATTTCCTGCCCTTCTATGCGATCCTCAAGAGCTTCACCGCCAATTTCATCCTGCCCGCCAAGCTGTGGGGCGTGCTGGCGATGTTCGGCTCGATCCTGCTGCTGTTCTTCCTGCCCTGGCTGGATAGCTCGCCGGTCCGCTCGGCCAATTACCGGCCGGTATATCGCGTGTTCCTGATCATCCTGCTGATCGACATTCTGGTGCTCGGCTATGTCGGCGGCGCCGAGGCGACCGCGAAGAACGTCATGCTCGGCCAGGTCGCGGCGGCTTATTATTTTGCCCACTTCCTGATCATCCTGCCCTGGGTGGCGCGGGCCGAGCGGCCGCGGCCGTTGCCCTTCTCGATCACCGAAGCGGTGCTGGCAAAGCAGGGCGGCACCAGCCCGGCCAAAAGCGCGGCGCAAGCCTGAACCGACTGGGGGATTAACCACTCATGCCTCGCATCATCGCCTCGCTGATCGGCGTCGTCTTCGTGTTCGTGCTCGGACTCGCGCTGTTCGGCACGATCAGGACCGCCATCACCGAGCCGGCACCGGAAACCGCCGAGCACGTCTTCCACCTGCATCCCCAGTCGATCGGGCTGTCGTCCGGCGGTTTCTTCGGCAAGTTCGACCGGCGCCAGGTGCAGCGCGGTTTTCAGGTGTACAAGGAGGTCTGCTCGGCCTGCCACAGCCTCAAGTTCGTGTCGTTCCGCGACCTCACCAAAATCGGCTATTCCGAGGCTGAGGTGAAGGCGATCGCCAACCAGTGGGTGATCGAGCAGCCGACGATCAACCCCGACACCGGCGAGGCGACGACACGCAAGAACGTGCCGAGCGATCGGTTCCCGTCGCCCTTCGCCAATGAGGTCGCCGCTCGCGCCGCCAACAACAATGCGCTGCCGCCCGATCTGTCGCTGATGGCCAAGGCACGCGAGGATGGCCCCAACTACATCCACGCGCTGATCACCGGCTATCGTGCCCAGCCGGCGGCGCTGCTCAAGGAGTTCCCCGGCGCCAAGACCCCGCAGGGCCTTCACTACAACCCGTATTTCGCCAATCTCAACATCGCCATGCCGCCACCGCTAACCGCTGACAATCAGGTCGCCTATGCCGATGGCACCAAGGCAAGCGTTGATCAGATGGCACGCGACGTGTCGGCATTCCTGACCTGGACGGCCGAACCCAATCTGGAGTCGCGCCACGCCGCCGGCTTCGGGGCGATCATCTTCCTGGTGATCTTCTGCTTCCTCGCCTGGGGCGCCTATCAGAACGTCTGGCGCGACGTGAAGCATTGAGGGCAGCGCCGTCGTCCCGGCCACGCCCGGATCGCGTGCCACGGGCGGCGAGGGTCTTTCCCTCGCCGCCCGTGGCACGCTAGGAGGTGGTCATGAACGATGACCTCGCGGCGCTGATCCGCACCATCCCGGACTTTCCCAAGCCCGGTATCCAGTTCCGCGACATCACCACGCTGTTGCTCCACAAGGCCGGGTTTGCCGCCACGATCGAGCGTATGGCGGCGGCGACCCGCGGGCCGGTGGACCTGGTTGCCGGCATCGAGGCGCGGGGCTTCATCTTCGCCGCGGCACTGGCGGTGCCGCTCGATGCCGGGGTGCTGCTGATCCGCAAGGACGGCAAGCTCCCCGGGGCGACGATCGGCGAGGATTATGCGCTGGAATATGGCGAGGACCGGATCGTGATGCACGAGGATGCGCTGGTTCCCGGCCAGCGCGTGCTGCTGGTCGACGATTTGATCGCCACCGGGGGCACCGCGCGTGCCGCGGTGCGGCTGCTGCGCAAGGCGGGTGCGGTGCTCGAGCAGGCTCAATTCGTCATCGATCTGCCAGAACTCGGAGGCGCCGAGGCCTTGCGCGGCGACGGCATCACAGTGGATTCGCTGATCGCCTTTGCCGGTCATTAACGGTTCAGGCGGAACCTGCGATAGACCGCCCTCGTTGAACGACGATCGGCGCGTATCCAGCCTGCCTAGCGAGCTTTTGCCAAGCCAGCCCGCCACGCGCCTCTCATGTGTTTGGGAGAGCACCATGTTTTTGAAGCGTTTAGGGCTTGCTGCCCTGATCATTGGTGCCGGCATCGGCACTGCCGGCTGCACCGACGGTTATGGTTATAGCGGCGTCGGCGTCGGCTATGGTCCGGCAGGCTATGCCGATGGCTATTATGACGCCGGCTACGGCGGTTACGGCGACGGCTACTATGGCGGTGACCCCTATTACGGGGGCTATGGCTCTTCCTATTTCGGCTGGTACGGCGACTATTATTATCCGGGCACCGGCATCTACGTCTATGATCAGTATCGTCGGCCGTTCCGCTGGAATGATGGCCAGCGGCGCTACTGGCAGGGCCGGCGCGGCGGCGGTCGCGGCAACGGCGGCTTCCAGAACAACTGGAACGGCTTCAACCGCGGCGATCGTGGCCCCGGCGGTCCAGGATTTCAGGGCAATCGGGGTCCCGGTTTCCAGGGCAACCGCGGACCTGGCGGCTTCCAGGGCCGTCTGCGCGGTGACGGCGGCCGTGGCGGCTTCAATCGTGGCAACGGTGGCGCTGCGGTGACGCAGGGCGCGGACGCGACGCCACAGGCGGTGGCGCCCGCGACAGCGCCGCAGGCCCGGGGCAATGGCGGCTTCCGTGGCGGCGGTGGTGGTTATCGCGGCGGCCCGCGCGGCGGCGGGCGCGGCAGCCGTCGCTAGGGTGTACGGGCGGCCGCCGAGCTAGATCGGATGGCCGTCACCCAGGCAGGTTCGGGGTGACGGCTGATCCAGACGCGTCTCGAGCCTCAGGCGGGTCGTGTCGCCACCATCAGGTTCGATACGAAGGTCATGACCGCCACGTCGTCCTGATTGAACACGGTCATCCGGCTCTTCAGCAGCCCCATCTCAGGCCGGCTTGCCGACCGCCGAGCCTCGAGCACTTCCGTCTCGCATCGCAACGTATCCCCCGGATACACCGGCCGCAGCCATCTCAGCGCGTCGATCCCGGGGGATCCGAGCCCCGCGTGGCCGGTCGCGGCTGAGTGCTCCACCAGCATCGCCATGGTCATTGCACAGCTATGCCAGCCGCTTGCCGACAGCCGGCCGAAATGCGTCGCAGCCGCGGCTTCGTCGGAGAGGTGGAAGGGTTGCGGATCGTAGCGTTCCGCGAATGCGATCACCTCCTCGCGGGTCACGGCATAATGGCCGAAGCTCGCGGTGTCGCCGACGGCGATATCCTCGAAATACTGCATACGGTGGTCTCCCAGTCTCCGCGAGGCTACACCCTTCTTTGGCAAAGGTGCAGCCCCGCGAAAGCCGTCAGCGGCGAAGCACGCCCCTGAACGGCGCATCGTCGCCGTCGATCCGGTCGCCCACGGGCAGGCCGAGCAGATCGCGCAGGAGCGGCGCAACATCGGTGTTGTCGAAGCTCGTCAGCGTCTTGCCGCGGGCGAAGGCAGGGCCGCTGGCGACGAACAATGCTGCCATGTCCGGCGCGCGATTGTCATAGCCGTGCATGCCGCCGCTACCGGCGATGGTCGGTGCGGTCTTCAGCACCATCCAGCCGGGTTCGGCGAGGCAGATATAAGGCGGGATGCGCGGATTGGTGCCATAACGCAGCCGTGCCGGCACCTCGCCCTTGCGCCAGCAGGTCAGATGGTCGTGCGGACGCAGCAGCGCCTTCTCCACCGCGGCCTCGCGGCCGGGAGCGGGAAACAGCGTCGCATAGGGGCCGGTCTCGACCAGGCGGTAATCGGCAGGATCCTCCAGCTGGTCCATCGCGATGGTGCGGGCACTGCTGGTCGCGGCCATGCCGTGATCGGCGACGATCACCAGATTGGCCGGCTGGCCGAGCCCGGCGAGGCCCTGCACCAGCCGCCCGATCTGCGCGTCCACCCCGGCCACGGCCTCGGTAGTCTCCGGCGCTTGCGGGCCATGGGCATGGCCGGCGCTGTCCACCGTGTCGAAATAGAGCGTGATGAACCGGGGGCGCGTGGCGGCCGGGCGACGCAGCCAGTCGATGACCGCATCCACCCGCTGCGCGCCGGTCACCGCCTGGTTGAACTGCTGCCAATCCTCGGGCCGGGTCGCGCCGGCGACCGCGCCGTGGCTGTTGGGGATCGGCGTCCCGCCCCAGCCGACATTGGCGCCCGGCCAGAACATCGTCGCGGTGCGGATCCCCGCCTTCTCCGCGCTGACCCAGATCGGCTCGGCGGCATTCCACCAGAACGGATCGTCGGTCGCCATGGTGAAGGTTTCGCCGGGGCGGGCCGGATCCTCCATCTTGTTGCCGACGATGCCATGGTGATCGGGCACCTTGCCGGTGACCAGCGTCCAGTGATTGGGGAAGGTGACGGAGGGGAAGGACGGACGCATCGACGCCGAGACACCCGCAGCGGCGAGGGCGTTGAGGTTCGGGGTCACGCCACGCTCGCGATAATCGGGGCGGAAGCCGTCGATCGAGACGAGGATCGTCACCGGCGCGCGCGCCTCGGCAGGCGCCGCGGCCGCGACATAAGGCGCCGGCTGGTTGGCGGGGCCGAGCGCGGGGGGCGTGTAGGGATAGGCGCAGGCGCCGAGCGACAAGGCGAGGGCGAGCAGGGGCAAGTTTTTCACTGGGCAGCGTCCCGATCAGGGGTAGGGGCGCCCGCCCTCTAGGCGCGCGGCGAGGGCGGGGGAAGGGCTTGCCGGCCTTGTCAGATCCCCAGCGCGAACTTGGCAAACAAGGTCCAGCTGACGGGATCGCCATAGGCCGTGTCCAGCACCGTCGGCTTGGCATAGCCAGCCACCGTGCCGCCCAGCGCGACCCCCAGCGGCCCGCTGATCCGCAACCGATAGGCGTAGCCCGCCTCCACCTTCGTTACCCGGAACTTGGCATCGTGGAGCGGGCTCGCCTCGTCCGGGAACAGCTCGTCATTGGCGACATTCTCCACCCGGCCGAAGATCGCGTGATGGCGGTCGATCTCCCAGCTCGCTTCGCCGAGCCACGCGCTCAGCGCCCGGCCGGGCAGCCGGTCCTTCAGCGCATAAGCAACCGTCGTGGTCAGCCCGCCGGTGGCATATTGCACGCTGGCGGTGGTCCGCGCCTCGTCCTCGCCCGGATGCTGTTCCTCCGGGCTGTCGAGCCGGCCGTGGCTGACCTGCACCGCCCAGTGCGGCGAGGGCGTCCAGGTGCCGCGCACGCTCCATGAATCGAGCGCCGGCGTCTCGACGTCCCAGCGATGCTCGTCGGGCTCGCGGCCGCGAAATGCCGAGGCTTCCAGCTGGAAGGCCGACGCCGCATAGCCTGCGGTCACCACGCCATAGGTGATGTGGGTGGAATCAAACCAGTGATGGCTGATCGGCGACAGCGGCAGGTAGCGCGCCGAGCCGCGGTGCATGAACGCGCTTGGTCCCAGCGCCGGCTCGCCGACCGGGGCTGCATAGACAAACACACTGTCGCCGCTGCCCAGCCGGTAATCGACCCGCGCCGACAGCTCCATGACCAGGTCGTGCGGGTGTTGGCGATCGACCAAGGGCGCGCCATCGGCGACTTCGCCGGTTGCGAACAGATTGGGATAACCGCGCTGTCCCATCGCTGGCTCAAGGCTCGCCATGCCGCGCAATTGAAGGTGGAGGCGATCGCTTAGGTCGGTGTCGCCCATCAGCATCGCCATCGACTCGATAAACGCCGCACGATCGCCGCGCGGGCCGCCCTGGTCGGTGGCGACGCCCCAGGCGTAGCCGTGTGCCATCAGCATCCACTTGCCGGCATGAATCATCTTGCCGCGCATGGCGCCCTCGTCGGATGGCAGGCGCGCGGTGCCGGACCCTTGCACATAGGCGCCGCTGCCGATCATGGCCGCCATGCCGCCGAGGTCGTCGGCCATCCCGGCCATCGGCGTTTGATGCGCCATGCCGGCCATCTCCGGCATCGGCATGGCCATGCCGTCCTGATGCTCGTGGTCCTGCGCCACCGCCGTCATCGGCAGCAGCGCGGCGGCGGCAAGCGCCGCCAGCCAACTCGTCTTGTTCATGAGAAACTCCGCTTGGATGAGGATCGCCCCGGAAGGGGCTGGCCGCTCAGGCGAAGCGGGGTGGGCGCCGTGCCGGCAGCGTGTCGCCGCCAAGGTCGAGCCGGGTCGGGACCGCGCTGGGGATTAGCGTCGGGGCGAGCAGCGGCGGCAGGATCCGCGCCGCCAACCAGTCGGACGGCGGGATGCAACCGATGCAGCCGTGAGGCGGGGTCGCTTTTGGTTGACCATGACCGGGCATCGGCATGGCATGGTGGGTCATCACAGCAGGCGCCAAGTCGTGGCAGGCCGCCGGCGCCGCAGTCGGCACCGCAAATATCGCCAGCATCAGGGCAAGGATCAGGCGCATCACCACGCCGCGGAGAATAGGCGTCGCACGTAGGCAGGACAAGCGGCGTCAGTCAGGCGCTTGCCCCGGACCTGCGGCAGCGAGCGGGGAAACCGTCGGCGCAAGGCAGCGAACTCCCCCGCGCCAGCCGGATCACACGTTGAAGCGAAACAGCATCACGTCGCCGTCATGGACGACATATTCCTTGCCTTCCTGGCGCAGCTTGCCGGCGTCGCGCGCGCCGGTCTCGCCGTTGCAGGCGATGTAATCGTCATAGGCGATCGTCTCGGCGCGGATGAAGCCGCGCTCGAAATCGGTATGGATCTCGCCCGCGGCCTGCGGCGCCTTGGCGCCGGCGTGGACCGTCCAGGCACGTGCCTCCTTAGGGCCGACGGTGAAGAAGGTGAGCAGCTGGAGCAGTTTGTAGCCGGCGGTGATCACCCGGGCGAGCCCGGTCTCCTCCAGCCCGAGCTCGGCGAGGAAGTCGCCGCGATCGTCGGCCGGCATGGTCGCGATCTCGGCCTCGATCGCGGCGGAGACGACCACCGCCTCGGCGCCCTCGGTCCGGGCCTTCTCAAACACCTTGGCCGAGAGCGCATTGCCCTTGGCGGCGTCGCCCTCGTCGACGTTGCACACATAGAGCACCGGCTTGGCGGTGATCAGCTGCGCCTGCGCGAACACGCGCTCTTCCTCAACGTCCTTGGGCTTGGTCAGCCGCGCGGGCTTGCCCTCGCGGAGCAGTTCCAGCGCCTGGCCGAGCACCGCGGCGCCGATCTTGGCCTCCTTGTCGCCCTGCTGACCCTTCTTGATCAGATTGGGGACGCGCTTCTCGAGACTCTCGAGATCGGAGAGCATCAGCTCGGTCTCGACCGTCTCGGCATCGGCGATCGGATCGACCTTGCCCTCGACATGGGTGACGTCGGTCTCGGTAAAGCAACGCAGCACGTGGACGATCGCGTCCACTTCACGGATGTTGCCGAGGAACTGGTTGCCGAGGCCCTCGCCCTTGGAGGCACCGCGCACCAGCCCGGCGATGTCGACGAAGGCGAGCTGCGTCTCGATGATCTTGGCCGAACCGGCAATGGCGGCGAGCTTGTTGAGCCGCTCGTCGGGCACCGCGACGTTGCCGACGTTGGGCTCGATCGTGCAGAACGGGTAGTTGGCGGCCTGCGCCGCCGCCGTTTCGGTGAGCGCGTTGAAGAGGGTGGACTTGCCGACATTTGGCAGGCCCACGATGCCGCAGCGGAAACCCATGGCTTGGCCTTCGATTGATCTGAAAGCGGGCGCCTTACCGGTCGGGGCCGCCCTTGGCCAGCCGTTCCCGCCCATCGCGACGGGCTACCGTCGCCATCAACCGCCCGTCGTTAAAATCCAACGTCTTGTCGCAATGTTGCTAAGCCGTAACCAACCTCCGTGGGTTGCGCATCCAAGCCATGATACGCGGGCTGTGGAACCGATGGGGATCGGGACCAGCGCCGCTGATGCCGGGAGAGCATATGCGACTGATCGGGGACGTTGCCATTGTTGTAGCCTGTGTCGCGGCGATACCCGCGGCCGCGCAGCATGGCCCACGCCCGTTCGACGATCACCAGTTGCTCGATGCGGCGCGCGAGGCGGTGCGCACCCCCGACACGCTGACCCTGGCGCGCTCCCGCGAGACCTCGTCGGCGCTTGCCACGCGATTTCGCGTCCGCACCAACGTCGCCACCGTGCCGCAGGGGCCGCTCGGCGCGCGTGACCGGGTCCACCAGCGGCTCGCCGGATCGATGATCGACTTCTACCCGGTGGACGGCAAGGGCTTCCGGGTCTCCGCGGGCAGCCGCTTCTACGATGTTCGAGGCGCCTCCAGCGGTGGCTCGATCGCGGGCCCCGACGCCAGTGCCCGGGCGCTGCTCGCGGTGCCACGGACGGCGACCGCGCCCACCGCCAAGGCCGGGCTCAAGCGCTCCACCCCGGCGTTGACCATGGGCTATGCCGGCACCGTGGGCGCGTCCACCAACGTCGGGCTCGAACTCGGCGCGATGAAGGGCAGGGCCTATGCCGGCACCGCCGATCAGGGCGCGCACGACAGCGACAGCGGCAAGGTCAACCCGGTGGTCAGTCTGGTCGTCGGCCGCCACTTCTGACGATCACTATCTATTCCGGCGCGTGGACCGCGAGAGGGAGGGCTGCTCAACACAACCCTCCCGCCCGTTGGCCGCCTCAGGCGGCTGCCGATCGATGCCGAGACAACCTCTCGGACGCTGCATCGGCGAGGCGATTGGCCACGCCGGCAAGGACATGGTCGAGCGCACCTGGCTCGAGCCCCCCGAACACGCTGTCGCGCGGGTTGAACTTCTTGGGCGGCCAGGGGAAGGGAAAGGGCAGGTCGGTCCAGGGTGGCCCGTCGGACTCGGCGTTGCCGACCACCTCGTCGGCGCCGCGGCGGATCAGGTTGATGGCGAGATCCCGTACATCGGTTTGCAGTCGCTCGGCACGGATGTGCAAGGCGAGATCGCGGATGACCTCGCCGGTGATCACCTTGGTGATGTCGCCCGACAGAAGCGGGCCGGGCTGGCCAGGGCCGCCGTCGACATAATATCCCTTGATGATCTGGTAGAGCGTCTCCGCTCGCGACAATATCGCAAAGGGGGTATGGTTGGACATGGCCGAGTCTCCGTCGTTTGTTGATGGATGCCGACGGGCTACCATCAATGCGGGTGTTCGCGCGGCGAGATAGGTCCAGTTTGACCTAAGCACTGGTGGCCGAATGACCTGGCAAGCGGCGCCCGCCAGCCATTCCCCCTGGCCGCATCCCCGCTTAAGCTCGTGCGATGATCCCCCCCGTATCCTTGCTCCCGTCCTTTGCGCCCTGGCTCGATGTCGCCGGTCTGGCGGTATTCGCCGCCTCCGGCGCCCTTGCTGCGGCCAAGCGCGGGCAGACCGCGGTGACGCTCGCCTTCTTCGCGCTGATCACCGGCGTCGGTGGCGGCACGGTGCGCGACCTGCTGATCGGCGCGCCGGTGTTCTGGGTGCACGATCCGCGCGCCGCCACCGTCTGCCTGATCATGGCCGCGGTGATCTGGGTGACGCCGGAACGCTGGTGGAAGGACAGCGCGCTCGGCTGGTTCGACGCGGTCGGGCTCGCGGCCTATGCCGTCTACGGCGTCACCAAGGCGCGCGGCTATGGCATTCCGCCTGTGCCCGCCGCATTGATGGGCGTCGTTACCGGCTGCGTCGGCGGCATCATCCGCGACGTGCTGGCCGGCGAGCCGTCGATCCTGATGCGCCCCGAGCTCTACGTCACCGCCGCCGCGCTCGCCTCGGCATTGTACATGGGGCTGGTGCTGCTCGGGCTGCCGGCGGCGGTCGCCGCGGTGATCGGCGCCGGCGCCGGCTTCGCGCTGCGCGCGGCGGCGATCCGCTGGCGGCTGGCGCTGCCCGCTTATGGCGAGAAACAGTAGGCGCCGGTCGTTTTGCCCAAGCGCGGCGCCGTCCCGCTGCGACCTAGCCGCGCACCACGCCGATGTCGGCGAACCGCCGCGGCTCGGCGGGCGGCGACGCGGCCTCGGCGAGTTCGCACTGCCAATAGCCGACGTCGATCCACTGGCCGTGCTTGTAGCCGATCTCGCGGAACACGCCGGCGCGGCGGAAGCCGACCGCCTCGTGCAGGCTGATCGAACCCGGGTTGGGCAGGGCGATGCGGCCGATCGCCTGGGTAAAGCCCTGCGCCCGCACCGTGTCGATCAACGCCTCGTAGAGCAGCCGGCCGAGCCCCTGCCGCTGGGCGACGTCGGCGACATAGATCGTCGTCTCAAGCGTCCAGCGATACGCCTCGCGCGCCGAGAATTCGGTGGCATAGGCATAGCCGAGCACGCCGCCGGCCCCGCCGCCGCCCTGGTCGGTGACGGTGGCGACGATCCACGGGTACAGCCCGTCCGATGCCGCCATGCGGTGACGCATGGTCCGCGCGTCAGGCGCGTCCGTTTCGAACGACACGGTGCCGGCGAGCACGTGCGGCGCATAGATCGCCGCGATTGCCGCGGCATCCTCCGGCCGGGCCGGGCGCAGCGCGATCACAAGCAGGTCCTCACAGCCCGAGCTTCGACATCACCAGATCGAGCAGCCGGGTGTCGGCAACGGCGCTGCTGCTCGGTCCGAACCCGCCGCATTCGAGGCAGCGGGCCTGCACCGAGCCGGCCGACGCCAGCCGTCGTACATCGCCGAGCACCTGGGCAAGCATGCCGCGACGATCGGCGGCGATCCGGGAGAACACGTCGCCCCCGGTCGCGTCGTCGTCATCGTCCTTGTTGATCGACGCGGCGAGCTGCGCGGCAAGGCCGGGCTTCTTCTCGAGATATTCGGCGTGGACCTTGGCGGGATCGAGCTTGGCGCGCCGTGCCGCCTCGGCGATCGCATCGTCGAGGTTGCCGAACCGGTCGATCAGCTTGAGCTGATGCGCCGAGCCACCGTCCCACACCCGGCCCTGGGCGATCTCGTTGACATGCTCGGGGGTCATGTGGCGCGACTGGGCGACGCGGGCGATGAACTGGCGATAGCCGTTCTCTATTCCCGCCTGCAGGATCGCATCGAGCGTCGGGTTGGTGCCGCCGAACACATCAGGCTGGCCCGAAAGCGCGGTGGTCTTCACCCCGTCGGTGGTAACGCCGATCTTGGCGAGCGTGTTCTCGAAGGTGGGGATGATCCCGAAGATGCCGATCGAGCCGGTGATCGTCGACGGCTCGGCGAAGATCACGTCGCCCGGGGTGGACACCCAATAGCCGCCCGAGGCGGCGAGCCCGCCCATCGAGGTGACCACCGGCAGGCCCTTCTTCTTGGCCTCGAGGATCGCGAGACGGATCCGCTCCGATGCCATCACCGATCCACCCGGTGAGTCGACCCGCACCACCAGCGCCTTGAGGTTCTTGGTGGCGAGGCCATTGAGGATCGCCTTGGCGATGGTGTCGCCATGCGCCTCGCCGGGGCCGCCCTCGCCATCGACGATGTCGCCGGCGATCGTGACCACGCCGATGCCGTCGCCGGCCTTGCTGAGCGGATGCGCGTCAACCCAGTTCTGATAGGCGATGGTGTTGAAGTTGCCGACCGACTTGTTGGCATCGGTGCCCGCGATCGCGGCGACGCGGCGACCGAAGGCGGTGCGATCGCCGAGCTTGTCGACGAGGCCGGCGGCGAGATTGGCCTTGGCGATGTCGCCATTGGCGGCGAGCACCAGCTTGTCGGGTTGGCTGAGGAACTGCGTCACCTGCGCCTGTGGCCGCGCCTTGGCGATCGCCTCCTGCCACTGGCCTTCAAGCGCGCCATACAGCTGCTGGCTGGCGGCGCGTGCCTCGGGGCTCTGATCGGCGCGGGTATAGGGCTCGACGAAGCTCTTGAACTTGCCGACGCGGTAGACGTGGGTGTTGACGCCGAGCTTGTCGATCAGGCCCTTGTAATAGAGCTGGTTGCCGCCCGGGCCGGTGAACAGCGTGCCGCCGAGCGGGTTGACCCAGATCTCGCTGGCATTGGCGGCGAGGCGGTAGCCGGAGTCGGTATAGGCGGTGGCATAGGCCAGCACCGGCTTCTTGGTGTCGCGGAAGCGGCGGATCGCCTCGGCGACCTCGTTGATCGTCGCCGGATAGCCGCCGCCGAAGCGGTCGAGATCGAGCACCAGCGCTTTGACCCGATCATCGCTGCGGGCGGTGTCGATCGCGCGCAGCAGGTCGCGGGCGCGGAACTGCTGCGGTGCCTTGCTGCCGGACAGCGCCGCCATCGCGGTGATGTCTTCCGGCTGCTCGACGATGGTGCCGTCGAGATCGAGCACCAGCGCGCCGTTCTTGATCGGCTTCGATCCCGGCCGCGCGTTCAGCGCCGCAAACAGCAACCCGAAGAACAGCAGCATCGCGATCAGGACCAACCCGTCCTTGATCGCGACCAGCAGCTTCCATGCGCCCCGAACCAGCTTCACGTCACGCTCCTTGCTTCGATGATCCTGCGCTAGAGCAGGAGCGGGCAGGGTGCAACGGCCCGTCTTAGCCAAGCAACACAGAAGCGGCGCACAGGTCGTCCCGCACCGCTCCCGTTGCGTCCATTTTTGCGTCACCGCTCCCTTGACGTGCCTGTCGAGCAGGCACATATCCCGGTCGTTGGCACTCGCGGATCGTGAGTGCCAGAAATCTGTAACACTCACTGTAAAGAGGGACTCAGCAATGAACTTTCGTCCGTTGCACGATCGCGTCCTCGTTCGCCGCGTTGAGGCGGAAGAGAAGACGGCCGGCGGGATCATCATCCCGGATACCGCCAAGGAAAAGCCCCAGGAGGGCGAGGTCGTCGCTGCCGGCACCGGTGCGCGTGCCGAGAATGGCACGATCACCCCGCTCGACGTCAAGGCTGGCGACAAGATCCTGTTCGGCAAGTGGTCGGGCACCGAGGTCAAGGTCGACGGCGAAGACCTGCTGATCATGAAGGAATCCGACATCCTGGGGATCGTCGGCTGATTCTTCCGTCCCCCCGGCATCGCGCCGGGGTCTCCCATTACCGCAAGGCTCCGGCAGTCGCCGGAGTGACGCACATCTGAAAGGGTAGCCATCATGGCAGCCAAGGACGTAAAATTCGGCCGCGACGCGCGTGAGCGCATCCTCCGCGGCGTCGACATCCTCGCCGATGCCGTCAAGGTCACGCTGGGGCCGAAGGGCCGCAACGTCGTGATCGACAAGAGCTTCGGCGCGCCGCGCATCACCAAGGACGGCGTCACCGTCGCCAAGGAGATCGAGCTCAAGGACAAGTTCGAGAACATGGGCGCGCAGATGGTGCGCGAAGTGGCCTCGAAGACCAACGACATCGCCGGTGACGGCACCACCACCGCGACCGTGCTCGCCCAGGCGATCGTCCGCGAGGGCATGAAGTCGGTGGCCGCCGGCATGAACCCGATGGATCTGAAGCGCGGCATCGATATCGCCGTGATCAAGGTCGTCGAGGACATCAAGGCGCGTTCCAAGCCGGTCTCGGGATCGGCCGAAGTCGCCCAGGTCGGCATCATCTCGGCCAATGGCGATCGTGAAGTCGGCGAGAAGATCGCTGAGGCGATGGAGAAGGTCGGCAAGGAAGGCGTGATCACCGTCGAGGAAGCGAAGGGTCTCGATTTCGAGCTCGACGTCGTCGAGGGCATGCAGTTCGACCGCGGCTATCTGTCGCCCTACTTCATCACCAACCCCGAGAAGATGACGGTCGAGCTCAACGATCCGTACATCCTGATCCACGAGAAGAAGCTCAGCAACCTGCAGGCGATGCTCCCGATCCTGGAAGCCGTCGTCCAGTCGGGTCGTCCGCTGCTGATCATCGCCGAGGACATCGAGGGTGAGGCGCTCGCCACGCTCGTCGTCAACAAGCTGCGCGGCGGCCTCAAGGTCGCAGCGGTCAAGGCACCGGGCTTCGGCGATCGTCGCAAGGCGATGCTCGAGGACATCGCGATCCTGACCAAGGGCGAGATGATCTCGGAAGACCTCGGCATCAAGCTCGAGAACGTCACGGTCGGCATGCTCGGCACCGCCAAGCGCGTCACCATCGACAAGGACAACACCACCATCATCGATGGCGCCGGTGACGCCGAGTCGATCAAGGGCCGCACCGAGGCGATCCGTGCGCAGATCGAGAACACCACCAGCGACTATGACCGTGAGAAGCTCCAGGAGCGTCTCGCCAAGCTCGCCGGCGGCGTGGCCGTGATCAAGGTCGGTGGATCGACCGAGGTCGAGGTCAAGGAGCGCAAGGACCGCGTCGACGACGCGCTGCACGCAACCCGCGCAGCTGTCGAAGAGGGCATCGTCCCAGGTGGCGGCACCGCGCTGCTCTATGCGACCAAGGCGCTCGAAGGCGTCAGCGGCATCAACGACGACCAGACGCGCGGCGTCGACATCGTCCGCAAGTCGCTGACCGCCCTGGTCCGCCAGATCGCGCAGAACGCCGGTCATGACGGTGCCGTGGTGTCGGGCAAGCTGCTCGACCAGAGCGACACCTCGTTCGGCTTCAACGCCTCGACCGACACCTACGAGAACCTGGTCCAGGCCGGCGTGATCGACCCCACCAAGGTGGTACGCACCGCGCTGCAGAACGCAGCCTCGGTCGCCGGCCTGCTCATCACCACGGAAGCCACCGTGTCCGAGCTGCCGGAAGACAAGGCACCGGCAATGCCGGGCGGCGGCGGGATGGGCGGCATGGGCGGCATGGACTTCTAAGTCCGTACCGCTCGGCCACTCGGCTGAAGCAAATAGAAGGGCCGGGGGGACCCCCGGCCCTTTTTGCGTGCGCAGCCCTGGCGGCGTCACTGCTCCGCTTCGCTTCGCCTCTGGCCGATGCTGCCGTAGCGGATCCATCGCGCGCGGCTTCACCCATTATGGTGCGGGTACCATTAACCATCGCCGTCAAAACCGGCGAAGGTGCGCTCCGAAGGCCGAACCGGCCATTACGGAGAGGGGCAACTGGTGGCGGGCAACGTCGGACTGCACGACCTGATCGGTTCCGTGGCCGGCGCGATCGTCGAGGCGCAGGGGGTGGTGGAGCGCCACTTCCTCGACCTGATCGGCCGCTACTTCGACAGCAGCGGCCGCCCGATCAGCTTCGATATCAAGCTGCCCAAGCCTCAAAGCACGGTGCCTGCGTCGCTGCAGACGAGCGACGGCCCGCCACCGTCCGCGGGCGATGCTGACTATGTCCAGCTTGGCGTGCCGCTGCTGTCGCTGGTCGAAAGCAATCTGCTGGCGATCAAGGAAATGACCGTCGATCTCGATGTCGAGCTCGGCGACGTGATCACCGGCGGCCCCGACGCCGCCGGCGCGCCCGGAGCGCCGAGCGGCGCGCCTCGTGACGTCCCGGCCATGTCGGTCGATAGCGATCTCGCGGCGGCCGACATGGCCGGTGCCGAACGCTCGCCGCTCGCCGCCTCGGCGCTGCTGCGGCCGCGTCCGGCGATGGGCCTCAGCGTCGGCATCGGCGGCCGCACCGATGCCAGCGGCCCGACCGCGCGCATCTCGATCAAGGTGGAAGCCAAGCCCGTCAGCGAGGGGCTGCTGCGCCTGCTTACCCAGCTCAACAAGGTGGTTTGACCAAGGAGAAAGCGCATGCCGATCAATATGGGTGACCAGTTTCGCGGGCTGCCGATGGGCGATCTTATCGGCGGACCGCTGATGGCAGCCTGCGACGCGCAGGTGCGCCTCGCCAACGCCACGGCGCAGTTCATCCAGCAGGTGGGCTTCATGCCCAAGCAGGGAACGGTGCCCGGGCCCGACGGGCAGATCGTGTTCGACCCCAAGTCGTTCGACGTACGCACCGTGGAGTTCCGGTTCAACCGACCCGCAGCCGGGGCCGCGGCGGACGCCAACGGCATCGTGCCCACCGAGACGGTGTCGCTGGAAGTGCCGCTGCTCGCGATCGTCAAGGTACCCGCGCTCGGCATCGATACGGTCGACATCAGCTTCGACATGGAGGTGAAGAACTCCGAATCCTCGAAGGACAGCGAGGATAAGTCCGGCAAATTCTCTGCCGATGCCAGCGTCGGCTGGGGCCCGATCAGCCTCAAGGTCCATGTCGAAGGCTCGGTCGCCACCCACAAGGAGAACACCCGCTCGACCGACCAGACCGCGAAATATCATGTTCAGGTGCGCGCGATGGACAAGGGCATGCCCGAGGGGCTCGCCCGGGTTCTCGACATGATGAACACCGCCATCGCCCCCAAGACAATCACGCCGACGACGGCCACGCCGGCGACGGGCAACACGCCAATCGCAGCGGGCGATACGCTCGAGGCGAAGGACCGGGTGCTGGATCATGAGCCGACGCCGATCGATCTCGAGCCCGGCCATACCTACCGCGTTCGCGAGATGGCCGACGCCTGATCTGCGCCGCCGCGATGTTCGACATGACCGACGTGGGCTTCGTGAAGCGGGTCACACTGGGCAGCACCCATCACGAAGCCCTTCACCATCAGGAGGATCTCGATGTCCAGGCGGACCTGCTCAATCGCTGCCTCAACGATTATCCCCGGGGCAAGATCATCGGCATCGAGAAGTCGTTCAAGCTGCTCAACATCGGTGAGCATCCCGTGGTGCTGCAGTGGATTTGCTACCACATCGGTTTCCCGAGGAAGCCGGATTGGCTGAGGGACTGATCCGGATGCGCGATCTGGCGGCCTCGCTGATCGCCGCGGGCAGCACGCCGGTGGCCGAGGGCGCGCAGGTTGCCGCGGTGCGGATGGAACTGCTCGCCTTCACCGGGCAGGTCCGCTTCGGCCATCGCTTCTGGGACATGCAGTTGCGCCGGACCACGGCGCCACGCCGTGCCTGGTTCGTGCGGCTGCCCTGGATCGCCCGGTTTCGCCGCGCCCGCCGGCAGCGGGCCGGCTGGTCGGCGCACCGCATCATCCTGAGCTGGACGCCCAGCCGGCTCGCCGCATCGATCGATGGCTATCCCGTCGCCACCATTCTCCTCG
Source organism: Sphingomonas sp. GW821-FHT09E03 (assembly GCF_059416225.1). NCBI lineage: Bacteria > Pseudomonadati > Pseudomonadota > Alphaproteobacteria > Sphingomonadales > Sphingomonadaceae > Sphingomonas > Sphingomonas sp. GW821-FHT09E03. Next base: position 42,618 of record NZ_JBWKOS010000007.1, read on the forward strand.
AACCCTGAAAGGACATGTCATGCCTAGCCCCGCCAAGACCGCCACCCCGATCGCCTGCACCCCCAAGCATCTCGGAAACGACCTCCTGACCGAGTCGGCACGGGTGGCGCGCAACGAAAATCCCGTCAATCACCCGGCCGGCATTCACCGGCTGCTCACCCACAATCCCGAATTCGCCATCAGCAGTGAAAACATCGCGGTGCTCACGACCAAATATTGGCGCGGGGGCGGCTGCACGCTCACGGTTGGCTTCCTCGACAACCCGCCGGTCGAGCTGCGTCGGAAGATCCTCCAGCACATGAATGCCTGGAATGCCTCGGCAAACGTCACTTTCACCGAAAGCAACGTCGATCCCAAGGTGCGCATCTCGCGCGAGCGGGGCGGCTATTGGTCCTATCTCGGCACCGACATCCTGCTGATCGACAAGGCCAAGCAGACCATGAACCTCGAAGGGTTCACCATGGCGACGCCGGACTCCGAGTTCCACCGCGTCGTCCGGCACGAAACCGGCCATACCTTGGGCTGCCCGCATGAGCATATGCGCGCCGAACTGATCGCCAGGATCGATCGCGCCAAGGCCATCGAATATTATGGCCAGACCCAGGGGTGGAGCGAAGAGCAGGTGATCCGCCAGGTCCTGACCCCGCTGGAAGATGGATCGCTATGGGGTACGCCGCGACCCGACATGAATTCGATCATGTGCTATCAAATTCCGGCCGGGCTGACGACGGATGGCCGCGGCATCCCCGGCGGCGCCGACATCGATTCGAGCGATTATGCGTTCATGGCGCAGGTCTATCCCAAGCCCGCTGCCGTGCCGGCGCCGGGCGGCGCGCCCGAAGCCGCCGCCGCCGTGACGGGTCGGCACCGTGCATGCCCCGACTGCGTCGAGGTCGAACTCGCCGGCGGCACCCGGGTCAGCGTCCATCCCGATGCCTCGGAAGAACAGGTCCGCCGCGTCTTCGCGGCGCTTGCCGGCTGAGCCTCGGGATGCGCGGCCGGGTACCGTCAGCGCCTTTGACCGGCGCCGAAGACGCCGCGGGACCCCGACGGCGACCTTGACGTTGGAGCCGTGAGCGGCAGTCGTCGTCCATCGATGGCCGATTGCCGGGTACGGTAACCGCCGCGCTAGCCACGAATGCGTGCAACCAGCCTCGGGCTCTGCACGTTGGCCGCCGATGACCGATCGCTCGACCACGGCTACGCCCACCGACGGCATCATTCTCGGCTATGGGCCGATGATCCCGCTGGTCGCGGCAGCACTCGGTGCCTGGGTGCTCCCGGATCTCTACGCATATTTCGCGGTCCAGGCCGGGATCATCTGGGGCGCACTGATCCTTGCCTTCATCGCCGGCGTTCGCCGCGGTTATGGCTTCGGCAATCCGCGTGCGTCGACCGCCGTCTCGATCGCTACCAGCATCGGCTATTTCGTGCTCGCCGGTCTCGGCCTGGTGATCGGGCGCCCCAGCCATGCGCTGTTGCCGTTGATCCTCGGCTTTGCGGTGGCCGCGCTGCTCGATCGCCGCGCCGCACTGGCCGGCGATGCCCCCGCCTTCTTCGCGACCCTTCGGCCGGTGCAGCTGTTGATCGGCGCGGCAGGGCTCGCCGGGCTGTGGGCCTGGACGATCAGCCGCTGAGCGGTATCAGGAGAATAACAGTGAAGCTTTACTACAGCCCCGGCGCGTGCAGCCTCGCCGATCACATCGCGCTTCACGAGGCGGGGCTCGCCTTTGAGCATGAGCGCGTCGACCTGCGCACCAAGAGGACCGAGCACGACGGCGATTACGCCGCGATCAACCCCAAGGGGTACGTGCCGGCGCTGACGATCGACAGCGGCGAGACGCTGACCGAGAATGTCGCGATCCTGTACTGGATCGCTGAGCAGGCGCCGCATCTCCGCCCGGCCGGTCACATGGGCTGCACCCATTTGGTCGAGGCGCTCGGCTATATCGGCAGCGAGATCCACAAGGGGTTCAAGCCGCTGATGGGTGGTGCCGACGATGTCGCTAGGCAGCAGGCGAAGGGTGTCATCGCCAGGCGCCTCCGCTATCTGTCCGACACGATGGTCGGCGATTATCTGTTCGGGCCTGAGTTGAGCGTCGCGGACTGCTATCTGTTCGTGATGCTGTTGTGGGCGCGACGCTTCGAGATCGAGGTGCCGGATTATCTCGGCGAGTTCCAGGCGCGGATGATGGGCCGCGAGGCGGTGCGCAAGGCGTTGGCGCATGAGGAGCTGCTGTAGGGCAGCCTCTTGCCGCCACCGCAGCGAAAGCCGGGTCGCTCCGTGGTGGCACTTGTGCTCGCCACACCGTCATCCCAGCCTGCGCTGGGATGACGGTGTGGAGGTGAAGCCCCTTACTTCTTCATCGCCTCGATCAGTTTCTTGACCTCCTGGCTGCGCCCGCGCGGCAGGATCAGCACGTCGTTGCCGCTCGCCACCACGATGAGATCACTGACGCCGACCAGCGCGACGCGCACGCCGTCCGAGCGCACCAGGCAGTTCTCGGTCTCGATCGCGAGCACTTCGCCGCTGCCGGTGCTGCCATGGGCATTGCCGTCGACGTCGAGATCGCTGATCGCATGCAGCGCGTCCCAGCTGCCGACGTCGCTCCAGCCCATCGCCACCGGCACCACCGCGACCCGCTCGGCCTTTTCCATCACCGCATAGTCGATCGAATCCGACGGCGAAGTCGCAAAGGAATCGGCGTCGGGATAGATGCGCGCGCCGTCGCGTCGCGCCTTGGCGAGCGAATCGGTCACCGCGGTGACGATGCCCGGCGCATGCGCGGCGAGCTCGCCGAGGAAGATGTCGGCACGAAACAGGAAGATGCCGCCGTTCCAGGCATGGTCGCCCGAGGCGAGCATCTCTTCGGCTCGATCGAGCGGCGGCTTTTCGACGAAGCGCTCGACGCGGTGGACGCCGCCGCTGATCTCGTCGCCGATCTTGATCCAGCCATAGCCGGTCTCGGGCGCATCGGGGGTGATGCCGAAGGTCACCATCCAGCCCTCGGCGACCAGCGGCATCGCCGCCTGGATCGAGGTGTGGAAGGCGTTGAGATCGGTGATGACGTGATCCGACGGCATCACCAGCAGCGCATTCTCGCCACCGGCGGCAAGTGCCGCCAGCGCGATCGCCGGCGCGGTGTTGCGGCCCGCGGGCTCGAGGATCACCGCCTGGGCGTTGGCGCCAACCGCGGCAAGCTGCTCGTCGATCAGATCGGCGTGGCGGGCGTTGGCGACGATGATCGGTGCCGCAAAGCCCTCGCCATGCGCCCGGCGCGCGGTGAGCTGGAGCATCGTCTCCTCGGCGGTCAGCGCGAGCATCTGCTTGGGCATCTCGGGGCGGGACATCGGCCAGAGCCGGGTGCCCGATCCGCCGGACAGGATCACGGGAACGATCGTCATGTGGGGTGAAAACTCCTGATTTCCCGGCAACCCTATCGTGTCGGCGGCCGAACCGGAATGGCTATCTGTGTCCCGCGTTCAGCCTTTATTTGTCTTTTGCTGCGACAGGCCGATGACATGTCGGGAATGTTTACACCCGCCCTGTAGCGGAGGCGACACGGTGATACGGCTGTTCAAGCATTACATCCCGCACGCGGTGCTGCTGCTCGGGCTTGTCGATGCGCTGTTGCTGTTCATCGCCGCCGAGATGGGCTGGGTGATCCGCGCGCATCAGATCGGCATGGCGGTGGAATCGATCACCACCCGCATTCCGCAATTGCTGAGTTTCGTCGCCGCGCTGCAGATCTCGCTGGTCGCGGTCGGCGCGTACGGCGTCGCCTCCTTCTTGTCCCTCCGCTTCGCCGCGGCGCGGCTGGCGGTGGCGATCGCGCTTGGCGTCACCTTTCTCGCGCTGATCTTCTTCCTGGTGCCGGCGCTCACCTTCTGGCGCTCGAACCTGCTCTATTCGATGGTCATCGCCTCGGTGTTGCTGGTGGCCGTGCGCGCGCTGCTCAACCGCTCGCTGGGCGGCGATACCTTCAAGCGGCGGATCGTCGTGCTCGGCGCCGGCGCACGCGCGGCGCGGATCGGCGCGCTCGCCGACCTGCCGGGCGTCAACGTGGTGGTCGCCGGCTACGTCGCGATGGCCGAGGCCAACCAGGTGGTCGCCGACGCGGTGCCGCGCGAGCAGATCCCCAACCTCGCCGCGCATGTGGTCGATCTCAACGCCAGCGAAGTGGTGCTGGCACTCGAGGAGCGCCGCAACGCGCTGCCGCTCAAGGACCTGCTGCGCGTCAAGACGACCGGCGTGATGGTCAGCGAAATATCGAGCTTTCTTGAGCGGGAGACCGGGCGGATCGATCTCAACAGCGTCAACCCGTCGTGGCTGATCTTCTCGGACGGCTTCGCCTCGGGCCGCATGCTCTCGAGCGTGTTCAAGCGTGCGTTCGACATCGTCGCCAGCCTGCTGCTGCTGGCGCTGACGCTGCCAGTGATCCTCGTCACCGCGGTGGCGATCAAGCTCGAATCGCGTGGGCCGGCTTTCTACCGCCAGCGCCGCGTCGGCCTGTACAATCAGGGCTTCGACATCGTGAAGCTGCGCTCGATGCGGCAGGATGCCGAGGTTGCCGGCAAGGCAGTGTGGGCGGCGGCGGACGATCCGCGCATCACCCGCATCGGCCGCTTCATCCGCAAGGTGCGGATCGACGAGCTGCCGCAGACCTGGACGGTGCTGAAGGGCGAGATGAGTTTCGTCGGCCCGCGTCCCGAGCGGCCGCAGTTCGTCGAGCAGCTGGAGCAGCAGCTGCCCTTCTACGCCGAGCGCCACATGGTGAAGCCGGGAATTACCGGCTGGGCGCAGATCAACTATCCCTATGGCGCCTCGATCGAGGATTCGCGGCACAAGCTTGAATATGATCTCTACTACGCCAAGAACTATTCGCCCTTCCTCGATCTGCTGATCCTGCTGCAGACGCTGCGCGTCGTGCTCTGGCCGTCGGGCGCGCGATGACCGTGTCGCTGATCCTGTGGGGCCATGCGCTCGCCGCGCTGATGTTCGGCGTGCTCGCGCTCGCGGTGATGCGCCGCGCGCGGCTCGACGCCACGGATCGGGCGCTGGCGCTGGCGCTGTTCGTCACCGCCTTGTGGGCGCTGGCGGTGGCGGGGATCGACTCGCGCGACGTCGCCACCAGCCTCGCGCTGGCGGCGCGCAACATCGCCTGGCTCGGGCTGATGGCGCTGCTCGTCCGCCGCGCGCGCGCCGGCGGCTATGCGCTGCTTGCGGTCTATCTGGTGGCGATCGGCATGGCGCTGTTGACCGCGATCCTCGCCATCCTCCAGACGCTGCCGTTCGACGGCGAGGGCGCGGCGGCGCTATACGGCGCGTCGCTCGTCTGCCGGATGATGAGCGCGGTCGCCGGGCTGGTGCTGGTCCATCATCTCGCCATCACCCTGCTGCCGCAGCACAAGGCGCGGCTGATCCCGATCGCGATCACCGTTGCGACGATGTGGAGCATGGATCTCGCGACCGCCGCGCTCGGCTATGCCCTTGGCGCCTGGCCCGACGCGCTGATCGCGGTGTACGGCTTCGCCATGGCGGGCGCGGCGCTGGTCCTCGGCCTGGCCCAGCGCCGCGGTGACCGCGGGCTGATGGTGTCGCGCGCCGCGGCGTTGCGCTCGCTGTCGATCGCCGGGGTGATGGCCTATGCCGCGCTCACCGTCGGCCTCACCAGCGCCGCGGCGAGCTGGGCTGGCGACAATGTCCGGCTGGTGCAGACCGCGATCATCTTCGGTGCCACCGCGGCGCTGATGACGCTGATGTCGACGCCGTGGCTGCGCGCCTGGCTCAAGGTCAAGGTCGCCAAGCACCTGTTCCGCCACCGCTACGACTATCGCGCCGAATGGCAGCGCTTCACCGACCGGCTCGGCCGCCCGGGCGATGCCGCCGACCCGCTCGACCTGCGCATCGTCAAAGCGATGGCCGATCTCACCGACGCTCCCGCCGCGATGCTGCTGGTCGCGGATGGCGCGGCGCTGATCGCCGGCGCCAGCTGGGCATGGTCGCTGGCCGGCGAGGGCAGCGCCGATCTCGGCCAGCACCTCGCCGCCTCGGGCCGCATCGTCGAGCTCGACGCGGTCCGCCGCGGTGCCGCGCCGGCGGTGGAGACGGCGGCGATCCCCGGCTGGATGCTCGACCAGCCTGACGCCTGGGCGCTGGTGCCGCTGATCCACGGCACCAGCCTGATCGGTGCGATCCTGCTCGCGCGCCCGCCGGTCGATCGCCCGCTCGACTGGGAGGATCTCGATCTGCTCCGCGTCGCCGGGCGCCAGGCGGCGAGCTACCTCGCCGAGGATCGCGCCCATGCCGCGCTCGCCGATGCCGCGCGGTTCGACGAGTTCAACCGCCGCTTCGCCTTCATCATCCATGATCTCAAGAACCTGGTGAGCGGGCTGAGCCTGGTCGCGCGCAATGCCGAGCGCCACGCCGACAATCCTGATTTCCGCGCCGACATGGTCGCCACCCTCAAGGATTCCGCCACCCGCATGAACGCGCTGCTCGCCCGCCTGTCGCAGCATCACCAGGCGGCCGACGAACCGGTCCAGCCGGTCGACGCCGGCGAACTGGCGCAGCGCCTCGCCGCCGATCGTCGCGCCCAGCATCCGATCGACGCCGCCGGCGCGGGGGTCGCGCTTGCGCAGCCGGGCCGGCTCGAGCAACTGCTCGGCCATCTGCTCCAGAATGCGGTGGAGGCGAGCCCCGCCGGCGCGCCGATCACGGTGGCAGTCGGCCGCCACGATGCCGGTATCGCCATCGACGTGATCGATCGCGGGGTCGGCATGAGCCCGGCCTTCGTCCGCGATCGCCTGTTTCGCCCGTTCGTTTCCTCCAAGCCCGGCGGGTTCGGGATCGGCGCCTATGAGGCGCGCCAGCTCGCCACCGCGATGGGCGGCACGCTCGAGGTCGCCAGCCGCGAAGGCGAGGGCACGCGCTTCCGCCTGATCCTGCCGCCAGCCCCGGCGCTGGAGGCCGCGGCATGAGCGACCCGTCGGGCCAACGGCCAGTCCTGCTCATCGTCGAGGACGATCTCGCGCTGCAGCGCCAGTTGCGCTGGGCCTATGAGGGCTATGAGATCGTCACCGCCGCCACCCGCGGCGAGGCGATCGAGGCGTTGCGCGCGCATGAGCCCGCGGTGGTCACGCTCGATCTCGGCCTGCCGCCCGATCCCGACGGTACCACCGAGGGGTTCGCCACCCTCGCCGAGATCCTGTCGCTGAAACCCCATACCAAGGTGATCGTCGCCTCGGGTCATGGCGCACGCGAAAGCGCGCTCCAGGCGATCGCCCAGGGCGCCTGGGATTTCTACGCAAAGCCGATCGACATCGACGCGCTCGGCCTGATCGTCGCGCGCGCCTTCCACGTCCATGCCATCGAGGCCGAGAACAGGCGGCTCGCGGCGCGGGTGGAAGGATCCGGCTTTGGCGGCCTGATCTATGCTTCGGACGAGATGGGCCGGGTGGTGCGCACCATCGAGCGCGTCGCTGCCGCCGACGTCTCGGTGATGCTGCTCGGCGCCAGCGGCACCGGCAAGGAACTGCTCGCCCGCGGCGTCCACGACAGCTCGCCACGGCGCAAGGGCGCCTTTGTCGCGATCAACTGCGCCGCAATTCCCGAGACGCTGCTCGAAAGCGAGCTGTTCGGCCACGAGAAGGGTGCGTTCACCGGCGCGGTCAAGACCACCGAGGGCAAGATCGAGCTCGCCCAGGGCGGCACGCTGTTTCTCGACGAGATCGGCGATGTGCCGCTGCCGCTCCAGGTCAAGCTGCTGCGCTTCCTCCAGGAGCGCGTGATCGAGCGGATCGGCGGCCGCAAGGCGATCGCCGTCGACACCCGCATCGTCTGCGCCACCCACCAGAACCTCGACACGATGGTGGCCGAGGGCCGCTTCCGCGAGGACCTCTACTATCGCCTCGCCGAGATCGTGGTGCGGATCCCCGGCCTCAGCGAGCGGCCCGGCGACGCCAGCCTGCTCGCGCGCGCCTTCGTCCACAAGCATGCCGGGGCAATGAAGCTCCCCGTCACCGGCCTCGCCCCCGACGCGCTCGCCGCGATCGATGCCTGGAGCTGGCCCGGCAATGTCCGTGAGCTCGAAAACCGCATCAAGCGTGCGGTGATTATGGCCGACGGCAAGCTCGTCACCGCGGCCGACCTCGATCTGGACGACCGTGATCGCGACGAGGTGCCGCTCAACCTGCGCACGGTGCGTGAAGTCGCCGATCGCCGCGCGATTCGCCATGCGCTTGCCCGCTCGGACGGCAACATCTCCGGCGCCTCGCGGCTGCTCGGCGTCAGCCGGCCGACGCTATACGATCTGCTGAAGAGCTACGACCTGCATGGCTGAGGCCGCCTATCCGCTGCTCAAGCCGCGCCGGCGCGCGCACCGGCCTGGCCCGGCGCGCCCATCGCGGCTGGTCGGCGCACGGCTGGTGGCCGCGGCGATCCTGCTGCTGCTCGTCGCCGCGGCGGTGCTGCTGGCGTGGCGCTCGCCGGCGACGGTCGATCCACGCCGCGCGCTCGCCGATGCCGACCAGGCGTTTGCCCGCGGCAACTACAGCGCCGCGCGCAACCATGCGCTAGCCTCGCTGAAGATGGTGCCGGGCTCCGCACCGGCGCATCTGCTGCTCGCCCGCGCCTATCTGCAACTGGGGGACGGCGTCGCTGCGGAGGGCGAGCTGACCCGCGCCGGCGATGCCGGTGTGCCCGCCGCCCGGCTCGATCCCTACCGCGCCCGGGCGCGCTTCCTCCAGAGCGACTATGACGGCGCGATCAGCGACGCCGCGACGACCCCGGCCGATCCGGTTGCGATCCGCGCCCGCGCCCGCGCGCTGGCGATGCAGGGCGACGGCGCCGCGGCCGGCGAGGCACTCGACGTGCTGCTCGCCCGATCACCCAATGACGGCGCCGCCTGGACCGATCTCGGCCGTATCCGGCTCAACGCTGGCGATCTTGGTGGCGCGGCTGCGGCGGCTGCCCGCGCGGTGCGCCTGCTGCCCGGCGAGCCGATCGCACTGACGCTGCAGGGAGAGGTCGTCCGCAGCCGTTATGGTCTCACTGCCGCCTTGCCCTGGTTCCGGGCGGCGCTGCAGCGCGACGCCTTCTACCATCCGGCGCTGATCGAATATGCCGCGACGCTTGGCGAGGCCGGTCGCTACACGCAGATGCTCGCCGCCACCCGCAATGCGCTCGCCGCCCGGCCCGGCAGCCCGCAGGCGCTGTACCTACAGGCGGTGCTTGCCGTCCGCGCCGGCCACCGCGCGCTTGCCCGCGATCTGCTCCAGAAGGCCGGCGATACGCTGTCGGACCTGCCGGCGGCGATGCTGCTCAGCGGCAGCCTCGATTATGCCGACGGCAAATATGAGCAGGCGATCGACACCTGGCGCCAGCTGGTCGCGGACCAGCCGGTCAACGTGCTTGCCCGCCGCCTGCTCGGCGCGGCCTTGCTCCGCTCGGGCGATGCCGCTGGCGCGCTCGATGCCCTTCGCCCGGTCGCCGAACGCGACGACGCGGATCCCTATGCGCTGCTGCTGGTCGCGCGGGCATTCGAGGCGAGCGGCGATCGGGCATCGGCGGCGACCTTCCTTGATCGCGCCGCGGCAGCACGGGTCGGCACCGCTGCCGTCTTCGCGACGGACGATGCCGTCGGCGCGGTGCTCGCCGATGCCGCGGACGCGCCCCACGATCCCAATTACGTGGTCGGGGCGATCCGCGCGCAGGTGAACGGTGGCGACATCCCCGGCGCCATCGCCCGCGCGCGCAGCCTGGTCGCGGCCAGCCCGGGTGCGCCTGCGGCGCGGCTCGCGCTCGGCGACGCGCTCGCCGCGGCCAGTCATTGGGCCGATGCGGCGAGCGCCTATGCCGCCGCCGCCGACCTTTCCTTCGACGAACCCACCATGTTGCGGCTGGTCGACGCGCTCGGCCGCGCCGGTCGCCCGCGCGATGCCGCCGCGGCGCTGTCGCTCTACCTCGGGCAAAACCCGCAGAGCGTGCCCGCGCTGCGCCTGCTCGGCGACCTGCAACTCGCGGGCGGAGACGGCGCAGCGGCGATCGAGACGCTTGAAAGCCTGCGCCGGATGATCGGCAACCGCGATGCCGCGCTGTTCGCCAGGCTCGCCCGCGCCTATGCCGCCGCCGACGAGAGCGCGGTGGCGCGCCGCTATGCGCGTGCTGCTTATGTGCTGGCGCCGATGAACCCTGGCGTCGCCGATGCCTATGGCGTCGCGCTCGCCGCCGACGGCGATCTGGGCGCCGCCCGCCAGTTGGTGGCCAAGGCGGTCGCCCTGGCCCCGGCCGACCCGCAGATCGCCGCCCACGCTCGCCAGATCGCCCGCTAGCGCCAGCCTTCGCCGGCGTGGCCTCGCGCCGACCAGCTTGCCTAGTCAAGCCGGGCCAGCCATGGCCGCTCCATCGCACACCGACAGGGACACCGTAGAAGCATGGCAGACCCGCTGGAACGCATCGCCGCCGCGCTCGAACGCCTTTCCCCGCCGCCGCCCGCCGCCGCCGATGCCGCTGCCTTTCCGGCCTATGTGTGGCGCGAACGCACCCTGGTCGCGACGCGGGCCTTTGCGCCGTTGCCGCTCGAGCTGCTGATCGGCATCGACCGGCAGAAGGCGGCGCTGCTCGCCAACCTGCGGCGGTTCGCCGCGGGCGCTGCGGCGCAGGACGTGCTGCTATGGGGCGCGCGCGGCACCGGCAAGTCGGCGCTGGTCAAGAGCGCCGTCGCCGCGGTGCAGGGCGAGGGCGGGGATCTCGCCCTGGTCGAGGTCGCCGCGCTCGAGACGCTGCCCGCCTTGTTCGCCGGGCTCGCCGGCGTGCCCCGCGCCTTTGTGATCTTCATCGACGATCTTGGCGTCGACGATCCCGCCGAGGCGCGCCACCTGCGCTCGCTGCTCGAGGGCGGGGCCGAGGCGCGGCCCGCCAATGTCCGCCTGCTGGTTACCGCCAACCGCCGCCACCTGATGCCGCGCGACATCGCCGAACAATCGAGCGCGATCAACCCGCGCGATGCGGTCGACGACCATCTCGCGCTGGCCGATCGCTTCGGCCTCAGCCTCGGGTTCCACGCGCTTGATCAGGATGGCTATCTGGCGATGGTCGCAGCCTATGCCGCGCGGCACGGGCTCGAAGCGGATCCGGCGGACGCGCTCGAATGGGCGACGCGCCGCGGCAGCCGCTCGGGCCGGGTCGCCTGGCAATATATTGTCGATCTCGCCGGTCGTGCCGGCGTGTCGCTGGCGCCAACCGGGCACGACTTGACGTGACGCGGGCGACCGGCTCCGTTGCGGGCATGTCTCGCCTGGGCGAACTCGACCTGCCGGACCGGCTTTCGCCCACCGTCACCCCCTGGGTGACGCAGCTCGGCGTCGGGCTGCTGTGCACAAGCAGCGCCATCCTGCTCCGCGCGATCTTTGACGCGCTGGCGACTGGGGGCGCGCCGTTCGCCCTGGTGTTCCCCGCGGTAATGCTCGCGACGCTGTTCGCGCGCTGGCCGGCGGGCGTGGTTACCGCGGTCACCACCATCGGCTATGCCTATGCCTATACCGCGCGCCAGCCCGGCTTCCGCTTCGCCAATGCCGGAGCCAACGCGACCTTGGTGTTCATCATCCTCGGCACGATCCTCACCATCGCCTGCGCCGAGATGTTCCGCCGCGCCGCTCATCGCGCCACGCAGGAGCGCGATCGCGAGATCGCCGATCGCGATCTGCTGCTCGCCGAAATCGATCACCGGATGAAGAACAATTTCGCGCTGGTGACGAGCATCCTCGATATCCAGCGCCGCCGCGCCGACGGCGATGCCGCCGATGCGCTCGGCAGCGCGCTTCGCCGGGTGGAGAGCATCGCCCGGGCCCACCGCCATCTCTACCGTGGCGACGGCCAGTCGGGCACGGTGCAGATGCAGGCCTATCTCGGCGATCTCTGCTCGGCGCTCGCCGATGCGCTGTCGCTGCGCGGCGGCATCACCCTGATCTGCGACTGCGACGAGGCGGCGGTGCCGCGCGACCGCGCCGTCTCTATAGGGCTCGTCGCCAACGAGCTGGTCACCAACGCCGCCAAGCACGCCTTCACCGGGCGCGACAGCGGCACCATCGCGGTGTGCTTCCGCGCCCGTCCGCAGGGCTGGGCGCTGATCGTGTCCGACGATGGCGTCGGCATGAACACCGCCGCTCCCGCACCCCAAGGCAACGATTACGGCCTCGGCTCGCGCCTGATCCCCGCCTTCGCGCGCCAGGCCGGCGGTGTCATCACCACCGCCAGCGGCGCCGACGGCACCGAAGTCACGCTCGAGCTGACCGCTTAATCCGCGCTGGCGTCAAGCTGACGCGTTCACCCCAGAGCTTCGACCTGCTCGGCAAGCTCGAGCCAGCGCATCTCGGCCGCGTCCTTTTCTTCGCGGGCCGCCTCCACCGCCTTGCTGAGGCTGGTGAACCTGGCGAAATCGCGCGTGTACAGGTTGGGATCGGCGAGCAGCTTCTCGTCGCGGGCGATAACCGCCTCGATCTCTTCGATCCGCTTGGGCAGCAGATCATAGTCGCGCTGGTCCTTGTAGGTGAGCTTGGTCTTGGCTGGCGACGGGGCGGGGGCCTCCACCTTCGCGGCGGTCTTCTTCGGCTCCGCCTTGGCCTTGCGCCGCCGCTCCCAATCCTCGTAGCCGCCGGCGACCACATCAACCGTGCCCGAGCCGTCAAGCCCCAGCGTCACCGTCACGGTGCGGTCGAGGAAGTCGCGATCGTGGCTGACGATCAGCACCGTGCCGTCATAGTCGGCGATCACCTCCTGGAGCAGGTCGAGCGTCTCGAGGTCGAGGTCGTTGGTCGGCTCGTCGAGCACCAGCAGATTGGAGCGCCGCGCGAATTCGCGTGCGAGCAGCAGCCGCGAGCGCTCGCCGCCTGACAGCGTGCCGATCTTCGCCTCGGTCAGGCTCGGATCGAACAGGAATTCCTTGAGATAGCCGTGGATGTGCTTGCGCACGCCGAGCACGTCGATCCAGTCGCCGCCGTCGGCGAGCACTTCGCGCACCGTCTTTTCCGGTGCCATAAGGCTGCGCTGCTGGTCGATCACCACGCCATCCAGCGTCTTGGCGAGCTTCACCGTGCCGCTGTCGGGCTGGATCTCGCCAGTGAGCAGCTTGAGCAGGGTCGACTTGCCCGCGCCATTCTGCCCGACGATGCCGATCCGGTCGCCGCGGGTCACGCGCAGGTTGAGATCGTTGATGATCGTGCGCGGGCCGAAGCTCTTGGTGACATGAGTGGCGTCGATCACCACCTTGGTCTTATTGTCGTCAGAACTGGTGACGAGATTAGCGGCGCCTTGCGGCCCCATCATCGCCGCGCGCTCGGCGCGCATGTCCTTGAGCTTGCTCAACCGCCCCTGGTTGCGCCGCCGCCGCCCGGTGACGCCGCGCTGCAGCCAATGCTCCTCGATCTTGAGGCGCGCGTCGAGCTTCTCGGCCTGGCGCTGTTCCTCGGCATAGACCGTCTCGGTCCACGCCTCGAACCCGCCGAAGCCGATCTCGGCGCGGCGGATGGTGCCGCGGTCCAGCCACAACGTCTGCTTGGTGAGCCGGGTGAGGAAGGTGCGATCATGGCTGATCACCACGAACGCGCCGGTGAACCGCCCCAGCCATTGCTCGAGCCAGTCGATCGCGCCGATATCGAGGTGGTTGGTCGGCTCGTCGAGCAGCAGCACGTCCGGGTCCTGCGCCAGCGCGCGGACGATCGCCGCCCGCCGCCGCTCGCCGCCCGACGCCGAGCCGCTCTCGCGCGACAGATCGATGCCGAGCTGGTCGGCGATCGCATCCGCCTCGTGCCGCTCGGGGGCATCGTCGCCCGCCATCACGTAATCCGCCAGCGTCGCAAAGCCGGCGAGGTTCGGATCCTGCTCGAGCAGCACCACCCGCGTCCCCGGCACGACCACGCGGCGGCCTTCGTCGGAATCGATCGTGCCGGCGATCAGCTTGAGCAGCGTCGTCTTGCCGGCGCCGTTGCGGCCGATCAGCGCGAGCCGGTCGCGCGGCCCCACCTGGAGGTTGAGATTGCGGAACAACCAGCCTGATCCTTGGATCAGGCCGAGGTCTTCATAAGCGAGGATCGGGGCGGCCATGGCCCGGGCAGGTAGGGAACCCGCGCCCGTCCGGCAAGTTGCACGGCGTGATGAGGATCAGGCGCGGGGCCATTCACAGGATGTTCAATGCCGGCGCGCTAGGGCGCCGCGCATGAAGGCTGTCGTGTCCCTGTTGCTCCTGCTCGCTGCACCGGCGCTCGCCGCGCCGCTCGACCAGCACCGCACCGATCAGGAACGCGCCTATTGACGCGCGCCGCCAGGGCCGCATCCTCTCGCCCAAGGCGATCGAGGCGCGGGTGGTGCCGACCATGAAGGGATATGAGTATCTTGGCTTCGATCTCGATTTCGGCAGCGCGGTTTACACGCTCAAGTTCCTGCGCGATGGAATGGTCGTCTGGGTCGACGTGGACGGCCGCTCGGGGCAGATCATCGGCCGCACCGGCCGCTAACCCGCCAGTAAACAAGGGGATATCATGCGCGTTCTGATCGTCGAGGACGAGCCTAATCTCGGCCAGCAGCTCAAGAACACGCTGGAGGGGGCGGGCTATGCCATCGATCTCGCCACCGACGGCGAGGAGGGGCATTTCCTTGGCTCCACCGAGAATTACGATGCCATCGTGCTCGATCTCGGCCTGCCCGAGGTCGACGGCCTCACCGTGCTCGATCGCTGGCGCAAGGAAGGCCGCACCGCGCCGGTGCTGGTGCTCACCGCGCGCGACAGCTGGTCGGACAAGGTCGCGGGGCTCGACGCCGGTGCCGACGACTATGTCGCCAAGCCGTTCCAGACGGAGGAATTGATCGCCCGCCTGCGCGCGCTGATCCGCCGCGCCAGCGGCAATGCCAGTTCGGAACTCACCGCCGGCGACGTCCGCCTCGACACCCGCTCGGGCAAGGTCACCCGCGCCGGCGAGCCGGTCAAGCTCACCGCGCAGGAATATAAGCTGCTGAGCTACCTGCTCCATCACAAGGGCAAGGTGGTCAGCCGCACCGAACTGATCGAGCATATCTACGATCAGGACTTCGACCGCGATTCCAACACCATCGAGGTGTTCGTCACCCGCATTCGCAAGAAGCTCGGCCAGGACGTGATCACCACCATCCGCGGTCTCGGCTACAGCCTCGAAGATCCGGACGCGTAGGCGATATCGGCCTGTCCTCATCCGTCGTTGGTGACGGGGGCGACAGGACGATTGCTCTAGCCGCAGCCAGTCATGGAAGCCGTCACGCCCACCCTCGAGCCCCGCGTCCCCGCCCGCGCCAAAGGCTCATTGTCGCGCCGCATGATCCTAGTCGCGGCGTGCTGGATCGCGCTGCTGCTTGCCGGCGGCGGCTTTGCGCTCGATCGCGTGCTCGTCACCGCGGTGACCCGCAACTTCGACGACCAGCTCGAATATGTCCTGCGCTCGCTGCTCGTCTCCGCGGAGATCGGGCCTGATGGGGAAGTGATCCTCAGCCGCGACGCGACCGCCGACCAGCGCTTCCTCGAGCCCAATTCCGGTCTTTACTGGCAGATATCCGCCCCCGGTGTTGACGTCTTCCCCTCCCGATCCTTGTGGGATCGCCACCTCGCTTACGGCAGCCAGCACAACGACCGTGACGCGCATTTCTATACCAGCACGCAATTTCCCGACGAGAAGCTGCGCATCGTCGAGCGCGATGCGATGCTGCCAGGTTCCAAGGTGCGCTGGCGTTTTCAAGTCGCGCAGAGCCGTGCCGGGCTCGACGGCCAGATCGAGGTGCTCCGCCGCACGCTGATCCGCAGCTTCGCGCTCCTCGCACTCGGGCTGATCGTGATGGCAGCGCTCCAGACCCTCTATGGCCTTTGGCCGCTGCGCAAGGTCCAGGCCGAGATCGCCCGGATGCGCGCCGGCCAGTCGAGCCGGGTTAGCCAGGCGATGCCGATCGAGGTCGCGCCGATGGTCGAGGAACTGAACGCACTGATCGAGCATAACGAGCGCCAGGCAGAGGAAGCGCGCCGCCATGCCGGCAATCTTGCCCATGCGCTTAAGACGCCGCTGACGGTGATCATGAACGCCGCCACCGCACAATCGGACGATCTCGCCGACACCGTGATCCGCGAGGCGCGCACCATGCGCCGCCAGGTCGACCACCATCTCGCCCGCGCGCGCGCGGTCGGCCGTCGCGGCTCGGCGCACAGCCGTGCCGACGTCTGGCCGAGCCTCGAATCGGTCGAGCGCGCGGTCGCCCGGCTCTACCGCCACGTCCGCATCGACGTCACCGGGCCGCGCGACCTCCAGGTCCATGTCGAGCGCCAGGACCTCGACGAGATGCTCGGCAACCTCATCGAAAATGCCGCCAAATATGGCGGCGGCAGCGTGTTCGTCACCGTCGGCGTCCAGGCCGGCTTCGTCGAGTTCCTGATCGAGGACGATGGCACCGGCATTCCCGAGGAAGACCGGCTGCGCATCTTCGACCGCGGCGTCCGCCTCGACAGCGGCAAGCCCGGCACCGGGCTCGGCATGGCGATCGTCCGCGACGTTGCGGAAATCTACGGCGGCACCGTCAGCCTCGAGGAGAGCGAGGACTTGGGCGGGCTGCTGGTGCGGTTGCGGCTGCCGGCGGCGGGGTAGGGCGGTCTCCGGGGTCCGGACAGCGGGTCAGTAGAGCGAGGTCAGCAGCACGCCACCGATCACCGCGACGCCGCCGAGGATCTGGCGAACGCTCAGTGTCTCGCGAAACAGCCGGTGCCCCGCCAGCGCCGCGATCGGCGCCTCGATGATCCCGAGCGCCCTGACCGGTGCAGCCGGCGACAGCGCCAGCGCGACGAACCATCCCGCCGAGGCGCAGGCGCCGCACAGCCCGGCGCCGAGCGACGGTCGCCACCGGCGCAGCACTGCGGCCAGCGCCGCGGGATCGCGCCACAGCAGCCACACCGTCAGCGCCGCCGCCTGCATTGCCTGCACCACCGCGACGCTGATGATGGCACCGACCACCGGATGCGGCGCGTCGAGCGCCAGCGCCGCATGGCGGAAGGCGTTCAGCGAAAAACCGAAGCACAAGCCAGAGACCAGCCCGAACACCGCGCCGCTCAGCGATGCCTGGCGCTGCTGCGGCGCCGGCCAGCTCAGCGCCGCGAGCCCGGCGGTGGTGATCGCCACCCCCAGCCAGCCGATCGCGCTCAGCCGGTCATGGTAGATCACCAGCCCGAGCAGCGCCGCCAGCGGCAGCGAACTTTGCTGGAGCGCGGTGCCGACGGCGAAGCCGGCGCGGTGCATCGCGGTCAGCAGCGCGGCGGTCGCCAGCACCTGGCTGGCGGCACCGGCGATCGCCGAGAGCCAGAAGGCCCGCACCCAGTGCGGGTCGGCATGAGGCACCAGCAGCCGCGCTACCCCGACGAACGCGAGCGAAAACGGCAGCCCGAACAGGAAGCGCACCAGCGTCGCGCCCCAGGGGCCGGAATCCGCCATCACCCCGCGCTGCAGGGCGTTGCGCCCAACCTGAAACACCGATGCCGCGATCGTCGCGGGAACCCACAGCAGATTGGCCATGCGCGCCGTCTAGCCCGGTGAGGTGCCGCCGTCTTGGATTTTGGTTGCTGCTCGAAGCATCGGCATGGCTGGGCGCCGTTGCTGTCCTACAGGTCGCAGCGATGATAGGCTTCATGCATTGGTCACCCGCCGTGCGCGTACCCACGCGGAGGCTGGCGCGTGACGCCGCTCTTTCTCACCAGTGAAGACTGTACCAACAGCTCATGCATGGAAACAATGCTCCAGCACCGTTTCCACCATGTCTCTCAACTTCCTCAACTTGTCACTCGGGCAAGATGCGGCTCCCGCTGCCAATAGCATCACGAGGGAAGAGCATGTCAGCGCTGCCGACGCCGTGAACTGCGCCGCTTTGCAGGTGTGACTTTACCGTGACCTTCGGCAGATTTCCGCCGTTTTGTCCGGCGCTGCCGCCGGCCTACGCCGCGATGGTCAGCCCGCTCATCACCTCCGCGGTGATCTCCAGGCTGCGCTTGCGGGCGGCGTGATCGTAGATCGCGCTGACCACCATCAGCTCGTCCACCCCGGTGCGCTCGATGAACGCAGCGGTCTGGCGCGCGACCGTCTCGGGCGAGCCGATCGCCGAGCAGGACAGCACATGGTCGAGGATCCCGGCGCCTTGCGCGCCGAGGCTGGCGCGATAGCCTTCCACCGGCGCCGGCAATTGGCGTGGTTGGCCGGTGCGCAGCGCAACGAAGCTCTGCTGCTGCGAGCTGGCGATCAGTTCGCCCTCGGCATCGCTGTCGGCAGCGAAGATGTTGAAGCCGGCTACCGCATAGGGCTTGGCGAGCTGCGCCGACGGGCGGAAGTCGCGCCGGTAGATCGCCAGCGCCTGGTCGAGCGCGTCCGGCGCGAAGTGCGAGGCGAAGGCATAGGGCAGGCCGAGCGCGGCGGCGAGCTGCGCGCCGAAGGTGCTCGAACCGAGGATCCACAGCGGCACATCGGCGCCGGCGCCCGGCGTGGCACTGATCCCGGTACGGCCGTCGTCGGCGAAATAGCTCTGCAGCTCCATCACGTCCTGCGGGAAGGCGTTGGCATCGGTCTCCAGCGTCCGACGCATGGCGCGGGCGACGCGCTGATCCGATCCCGGTGCGCGGCCGAGGCCAAGGTCGATCCGGCCGGGAAACAGCGCATCGAGCGTGCCGAACTGCTCGGCGATGGTCAGCGGCGCGTGATTGGGGAGCATGATCCCGCCGGCGCCGACGCGGATCCGGCTGGTCGCGGCGGCGACATGGCCGATCACCACCGCGGTCGCCGCGCTCGCGATCCCCTTCATGCCGTGATGCTCGGCGACCCAATAACGGGTGAAGCCCAGCATCTCGGCATGCCGGGCAAGATCCGCGGCCTGGGCCAGCGATTGGGAGACAGTGCCGCCTTCGACGACGGGCACCAGATCGAGCAGCGAATAACGGGTCATGGGTCTAAGATGGGCGTTGCCCCTGCCGCCCGCAATCGGCGGCGGCATGGTTCCTGTTGGCCGCGGAACAGCTGCGCTTGGATGACGCACGGGCGAAGCCTCGGTTTCATCGCCACGCACGCTGCGATGGTGCGCGGCGGCACGATGACCGCTTTCCCGAGGCATCGCAGCTCGCGCCGCGACGGCTGCTCGCCTCAGAATCCCATCGAATAGCGCATCGCCAGGCCGACATCGGCCGAGATGGTGGCGAAATTGCCCGGATTGTGCCGCCAGAACAGATTGGTTTGCAGGCTGCCCGGCCCCGCGACGACGCTGTAGCGCGCTTCAGCTATCAGCTCGCGCCCGGTCGGCGCGAGGTTGAGCCGCTGGACGGTCCATTCCGTCACCTGCAGCGTGGAATAGTCATAGTTGGTCGGGAGCGCATAATCGATCCCGCCGCGCGACACCCGCAGTGGCTGGGCGAAGCGGAAGCCGAGGCTGTCGTTCCCGAACACGCCATCCTTGCCGACATCGGCGGCAAAGCTCTCGGTGCGGAGCCGGCCGCTGCCGGCCATGCCGCCGCGCAGGTCCGCTGTGGTCCAGCCCTGGCGCCACGCGCCGCCCATGGTCCAGCCGGCACCCATTTGCCAGCGAGCGCCGGCGTCGACGAACCAGCTCGTCGCCCGCGCCGCACCGAGCCCGCCGTCGAACCGCGCGCCGAGCAGCGTGTCGCGCTCGGCAAGGTTGGTGGCGGAGAGGGTCGTGGTCAGGCCGCCGAACGCCTTGTCGAGCATCAGCGTGGTGCGTTGATAGCCCGATCGGCGATAGCCATCGAGCCCGGTGATCAACGGATCGCGTCGGCTGAGCACGTTGCCGCTTTCGATCGCCGCGGTAACGCCAACGCCGCGCACCTCCTGCCGGATCGCGCTCGCCGAGCGCGCGACGCTGTCGAAGCCGAGGCCGCTCTGGCCGGCGACTAGGAAGGCTGGCTCGGCTTGGCCGACCATCTGCGCGGTCAGCGAGCCCGAACTCTGCGAAAAGGCGAAGCCGAACGACGTTTTGGCGCCGAGCCGCTGGGTGACCGAGCCGGCGATGGCCCGGGCCTGTTCGGCTTGGCCGTTGCTGAGCGACGAACGGTACAGCACGGCGTCGCCGGTCGCCCGCGGCGCGATGGTCATCGACACGGCGGTGCCGCCCATGCCGATCGCCATGCTGCGCTGCCGGCTCTGGAGCACGCCCGCCAGCGTGCGCTGCGGCCCGGTGCGCTGGATGGTGCGGGCAAGGTCGATCGCAAAGGCGCGATTGTAGCTGTCGAGGATCACCGCGCCGAGCCCGGCGCTGGTCGCATCGCCCATCGGCGCCGACAGTGTCGCGTTGCTGGTGATTGACACCGGCACCGTAGACCCGGCGACCGAGGTGGTGCCGACCGGCTGAAATGCTTTGGTGAGATCGAGCACGCCATTGCCGTAGACGGTGTCGACCCCAGCGGCACCGGCATCGCGGGCGGTGCGGAACAGCAGATCGACCAGCTGCGCGCCGGTAAGGTTGGGAAATGCCTGGGCGAGCAGCGCGATCGCCCCGGAGATCTGCGGGGCGGCAAAGGAGGTCCCGCTCCACAGGCACACCGAGGTGTTCTCGCATGGCGCCCGAACCTGCTCGCCGACCGCGGCAAGGAAGTGCGCGGCGCCCGTGCCGGCCTTGTCGCTGAAGGTGGACAGCGCGTCGCTGCTGTTCACCGAACCGGCGACGATCACGAGGTTGCGCGCCACTGCGCTGGAAGCGACAGTGGTGAAGGGGTCGGGATTGTCGGTGCCGTCATTGCCCGCGGCAATCACGACGATGATGCCCTGCGCGGTCGCCCGGCCGATCGCGTCAATCAGGCTCTGGGGCATAGTCGATCCGCCAAGCGACATGTTGATCACCTTGGCGCCGGCGACCCGGGCCGCGTCGACGCCTTTGGTGATGGCGTCGGTGCCGAACTTGCACCCGGTGTCGTCGCCGGTCTGCCCCTCGGTGGCGCAAGATCCGGGGCGATCGGCGCGCAGGATCACCAGCGTGGAATCGAAGGCGACGCCCTGGGTGCCGGTGCCGTTTCGCTGCCCCGCCGCGGTGAAGGCGACGGCGGTGCCGTGGCCGCTCTCGTCATCGGTGGAGGTGTTGCCGGCGACGTCTTGGGAAGCCGTGGAAATGCGGCTGCCGAAGTCGGTGGTGCCGGCATCAATGCCGCTGTCGATGATGCCGATGGTGACGCCGGCGCCGGTGGCACCCTTCTGATAGGCCGCAAGCGCGTTCATCGACACCGCGCCGACGGTCGCGCGATATTCGCTGGTGTCGTAGTTGGCCGTGGGTGTCGGGGTGGGGGTAGGCGT
This sequence comes from Sphingomonas sp. GW821-FHT09E03, assembly GCF_059416225.1. Taxonomy (NCBI): domain Bacteria; kingdom Pseudomonadati; phylum Pseudomonadota; class Alphaproteobacteria; order Sphingomonadales; family Sphingomonadaceae; genus Sphingomonas; species Sphingomonas sp. GW821-FHT09E03. Next base: position 63,951 of record NZ_JBWKOS010000007.1, read on the forward strand.
CGGCGTCGGGGTGGCAATCGGCACCGGGGTGGGGGTCGGCGTCGGTACGGTCACGCTCGGCGGCGCGGGCGTGCTGTTGAGGCCACCGCTGCCGCCGCCGCAGGCGGAGAGGCACAGCGTGCCGGCGCCTGCTGCCGATGCCAGCAGCCATGCTCGTGCGTTCACCGTCAACCTCCCCGAAAATCCCATTGTTGCAGCGCTTTACCGTTTGCCTCTTTATAGTTGCTTAATCCAGGCCTGGGGCCAGCTTGTGCGGTGGAGGCCCGCCGCTTAGAGCCGCGGCCATGCTTGCGCGCCTTGCCCCGATCCGCACCTGGATCTTCGATCTCGACAACACCCTGTATCCGGCTCGCGCCAATCTGTTCGCCAGGATCGATGCGCGGATGACGGCTTACGTCGCCCGCCGCCTCCACCTACCCGCGGACGAGGCGCTGCGCGTCCAGAAGGACTATTTTCACCGGCACGGTACGACGCTGACCGGGCTGATGGCGGATCACGGTGTCGACCCCCACGAGTTTCTCGCCGACGTCCACGACGTCGAGATGGACGTGCTCGAGCATGACGCTCCGCTGGCGGCGGCGATCGCCCGGCTGCCGGGGCGCAAGCTGGTCTTCACCAACGGTGACAAGCCCTATGCGCTGAAGGTGCTCGACCGGCTCGGTCTCGGCGAAAGCTTCGAGGCGGTGCACGACATCCATGCCATGAACCTCCAGCCCAAGCCGCAGCCGTCCGCTTACGCCGGCCTGTGCGCCGCTTTCGGGCTCGATCCCACCACTTGCCTGTTCGTCGAGGATATGGCGCGCAACCTCGCGCCGGCCAAGGCGATCGGCATGACCACGGTGTGGGTGGACAATGGCTCGGAGCAGGGGCCGGAACCGGACCGGGATTTCATCGACTTTACCGTCCACGACCTTGCGGCGTGGCTTCATCAGATCATGGAGGCATCATGAGCCAGGAACTGGCAACCATCGTCGAGGCTGCTTGGGAGGCGCGCACCGAACTCGGCTTCAACACCACCGGCGAGTATCGCGTCGCCGTCGACCAGGCGCTGGCGCTGCTCGACGCGGGCGCCGCGCGGGTCGCCGAGCCTGACGGCGAGGGCGGCTGGACCGTCAACCAGTGGCTCAAGAAGGCGGTGCTGCTGTCGTTCCGCCTCAACGACAATGCGCTGATCGACAATGGCCCGGGCGCCGGCCATTGGTTCGACAAGCTGCCCTCGAAGTTCGCCGGCTGGGCCGAGGCCGACTTCCGCGCCGCCGGCTTCCGCGCGGTGCCCGGCAGCATCGTCCGCCGCGGCGCCTATGTCGCGCCCGGTGCGATCCTGTTGCCGAGCTTCGTCAACATCGGTGCCTATGTCGGTGAGGGATCGATGATCGACGCCTGGGCTACCGTCGGCAGCTGCGCGCAAATCGGCAAGAACGTCCATCTCTCCGGCGGTGCCGGCATCGGCGGCGTGCTCGAGCCGCTCCAGGCTGATCCGGTGATCATCGGCGACGGCGCGTTCATCGGCGCACGTGCGGAAGTGGCCGAAGGCGTGCGCGTCGGGGAGGGGGCGGTGCTGTCGATGGGCGTGTACCTCGGTGCTTCGACCAAGATCATCGACCGCGACAGCGGCGAGGTGTTCCGCGGCGAGGTGCCGCCTTACGCCGTTGTGGTGCCCGGATCGATCGGTGGCGGCGACGGCAAGCCGGCGCTTTATTGCGCGGTGATCGTCAAGCGGGTCGATGCGCAGACCCGTTCCAAAACGAGCATCAACGAGCTGCTGCGCGACTGATCACGGCTCGACACTGGCATCCCCGCTGCCTATCCCCGGGCGCAGCAGAAAAGGGAGTTTCCATGACCACCACCGCCAGCCAGGTGCTTGATCGCGTCCTCGTCCTCGAGATGGTCCGCGTCACCGAGGCGGCGGCGATCGCCGCGTCGACGCTGGTCGGGCGCGGCGACGAGAAGGCGGCCGACGCTGCGGCGGTTGAGGCGATGCGCGAGGCGCTCAACAGCCTCGACATCGACGGCACGGTGGTGATCGGCGAGGGCGAGCGCGACGAGGCGCCGATGCTGTTCATCGGCGAGAAGGTCGGCACCGGCAACGGCCCGGCGATCGATATTGCGCTCGATCCGCTCGAAGGCACCACCATTACCGCCAAGGCCGGGCCCAACAGCCTCGCCGTGCTGGCGATCGCCGAGAAGGGCGGACTGCTAAACGCGCCGGACGTGTACATGGACAAGATCGCGGTCGGCCCGGGCTATCCCGAGGGCATCATCGATCTCGATCGCACGCCAACCGAGAATGTCACCGCCATCGCCGAGGCCAAGGGCGTCAAGCCGAGCGAGATCATCGCCTGCGTGCTCGATCGCCCGCGGCACGAGGCGCTGGTCGCCGAGCTGCGCAGTATTGGCTGCGGGGTGATGCTGATCGGCGACGGCGACGTCGCCGGGGTGATCGCGACCTCCGACCCCGAAACGACGATCGACGTCTACATGGGCTCGGGCGGGGCGCCGGAAGGCGTGCTCGCCTGCGCGGCGCTGCGTTGCGTCGGCGGCCAGTTCAAGGGGCGGCTGCTGTTCCGCAACGACGACGAGCGCGCCCGGGCCGCGAAATGGGGCGTGACCGACCTCGACAAACAGTATGACCTCTCGGAGCTCGCGATCGGCGACTGCATCTTCGCAGCGACCGGGGTCACCGACGGCTCGCTGCTCGCCGGAGTCAAGCGCCGCAAGGGCAAGATGACAACCGAGAGCGTGGTGATGCGCGCCTCGTCCGGCACGGTGCGCTGGGTGAAGGGCGAGCATCGCCTCGGCTAATCCGGCGCAATTGATGCCGGCGATGCTGCTGGTGCTGGCCGCCGGCTATCTGGCGGCCTTGCTCTACCGCGGCCGATTGTTCGCACCGCCACGATTGTCGATCCGGGCCCGGCACTTGCGCTGGGCGGTGGGTCTGTGGCTGGGCTATGGCGTACCCGCGCTCGTCGGGCTGGTGCTGCTGAACCGGACCGGCGCCCTGACGCAGCTGCCGCCCGAGTTCGTCGTGCTCGGCGACATCGCCGGCCTGCCGCCCGGATCGATCGGCTTCGAGCTGGTCGCGATCGGTCTTGCGGCCGGCAGCGTGCTCGGCATCGGGCTGACCTGGTGGCGGGCGCGGCGCGGCAAGGCGCCGTGGACCGCCGGCGACGCCAGCAGCGTTATGCCGACCGCGGACCGCGACCTGTTACCGGCGGCGGTGCTCGCGGTCTCCGCCGGGATCGTCGAGGAGCTGTTCTTCCGGCTGTTGCTGCCGCTGCTGGTGGTGCTGGCGACCGGCTCCGCGATCATCGGCTGCCTGGCCGGCACGCTCAGCTTTGCGGCGATGCATCGCTACCAGGGCTGGGTCGGTGTGCTGGCGACGCTGGTCGGCGGGGCGCTGATGAGCGTGCTCTACGTCGGCAGCGGCGCCCTGTGGCTGGCGATCGTCGTCCATGCGCTCACCGACCTCAACTCGCTGGTGCTGAGGCCGGCGCTGAGCGCGCGCTGGCGGCGCCGCCGCTAGTTCTTCAGGCGCCAGCCGGTTTTGAAGATCCAGGCGATGATAACGAGGCAGGCGGCAAGGAAGCCGCCGGTGACCGCCAGGCTGATCGCGACATCGACATCGCCATGGCCGAAGAAGCTCCAGCGGAAACCCGAGATCAGATAGACCACCGGGTTGAACAGGCTCACCGTGCGCCACACGCCGGGCAGCATGTCGATCGAGTAGAAGCTGCCGCCGAGGAAGGTGAGCGGGGTGATCAGCAGCATCGGGACGAAGTTGAGCTGCTCGAAGCTCTTGGCCCAGACGCCGATGATGAAGCCGAACAGGCTGAACGCGATCGCGGTGAGCAGCAGAAAGGCGATCATCGCCAGCGGGTGCTCGATCCGGAGCGGCACGAACAGGCTCGCCGTCGCCAGGATGATCAGGCCGAGCACCACCGACTTGGTCGCCGCGGCGCCGACATAGCCGAGCACCATCTCCATCGACGACACCGGCGCCGAGAGCAGCTCGAAGATGGTGCCGGTGAACTTCGGGAAGTAGATGCCGATCGAGGCATTGCCGATGCTCTGCGTCAGCAGCGAGAGCATGATCAGCCCGGGCACGATGAAGCTGCCATAGTCAACCCCGCCGACGCTCTGCATGCGGCTGCCGATCGCGCCGCCGAAGACGATGAAATAGAGGCTGGTGGTGAGCACCGGCGCGACCAGGCTCTGCCACAGGGTGCGCAGCGCGCGGGCCATTTCGAAGCGATAGATCGCCCAGATGCCGTGGAGGTTCATGCCGCTCGTCCCCGCCCTAACTTCGCTAACGTCACGCATATGATCATCGGCATCAGGCCCGCTCCCCGACCAGATCGACGAAGATGTCCTCGAGGCTCGACTTGGAGGTCTCGAGGTCCTTGAACGCGATGTGGCGCTCGGCAAGGGCTCGGAGCAGCGACGGGATGCCGGTATGTTCCTCCGTCGCATCAAAGACATAGCGGAGGGTCTTGCCATCGTTTACGAGGCTGAGCTGCCATTGCTCGAGCCCCGCCGGCACCGCCTCGAGCGGCTCGACCAGCGCGAGATCGAGCGCGCGCTTGCCGAGTTTCTTCATCAACGCGGCCTTTTCCTCGACCAGCAGCAGGCGGCCCTTGTTGATGACGCCGATCCGGTCGGCCATCTCCTCGGCTTCTTCGATATAATGGGTGGTGAGGATGATCGTCACGCCGCGCGCGCGCAGGCGGTGGACCAGCTTCCACATGTCGCGGCGCAACGCGACGTCGACGCCCGCGGTGGGCTCGTCGAGGAACAGCACCTCGGGCTCGTGCGCCAGCGCCTTGGCGATCAGCACCCGACGCTTCATGCCGCCCGACAGCTCCATGATGCGGGCGTCGCGCTTGTCCCATAGCGACAGGTCGCGCAGCACCTGCTCGATATAGGCGCTGTGCCCGGAGCGGCCGAACAGCCGGCGCGAGAAGGTGACGGTGGCGAGCACCGTCTCGAACATGTCGACGGAGAGCTCCTGTGGCACCAGCCCGATCATCCGCCGCGCCGCCTTGTAATCGCGCAGCGTGTCGTGGCCGTCGACCGTGATCGTTCCGGCCGAGGGCGTGACGATGCCGCAGATGATGCTGATCAGCGTGGTCTTGCCGGCGCCGTTGGGGCCGAGCAGCGCGAAGATCTCGCCGCGGGCGATCTCGAGGTCGACGGGATGCAGCGCATGGGTGCCGCTGCCGTAGGTCTTGGCGACCCCGGCGATGCGGAGGATCGGATCGGTCATGGAAGCTCCCTCTCCCCGCCAGTTAGGGAGCCGGGGCGGCGGAGGGAAGGGGCGGCGCGCTCAGCCGCCAAGGCCGAGCCACGCCTCCGCCGCCGCGACCGTGTCGAACATGCGGTGGTGGGCAGGGGTTTCACGCCGGACCTGGAGTTGGAGCAGGCCCGGCCGGACGATCAGCGCGATGCGGTCGCCAGGGCGATCGAAGCCGTGGACGCGCTCGCCGATCTGCGACGCGACCGCGGGCGAATCGACCGTCGCTTCGCGGATGTCGACGATCATCCGCAGCGGCAGGCCGTCGCGGCGGATCGCGGCGATCTCGCTCTCGAGCAGGGCGAAATGCTGGCCGAGATCGATCACCGACGCGAGCGGATGCCGGGTGACGCGGATCAGCCCGGCAACGGGATCGACCTCGATCCGGAACGGCTCGGCGGGGCCGGGTTCGGCATGGCGGGGATCGGCGACGTCGGCGGCGCGCAGGATGCGGGTGAGGAAGGTCATGGTCCACCGTTGCGCCGCACGGTAAACGAACCATGACGGAACCCTTTTGGGGATAATTCAGCACCTTGCCGCTCGCCGACGCCCGCGCAGGCGCGGGGCGTCAGGGCGCGGCGTGCCAGTCCGCGGGAACGCCCTGCCACAGGATCCACGGCATCATGTAGCTGACATATTCCTGCTCGCTGACCTTGTTGTCCCGGTTGGTGTCCATCTTGCCCATCCACTTGGCGGCGGCGGCCGGATCGGGCGCGCCGGGCGGTGGGGCGGTGGGGCGGCTGGGGTCCCGGTCGCGGTTGCGCGGTTCGAGGGCGGACAGTTCGCGCGCGTCGAGAAAGCCGGAGCGATCCTTGTCCTTGTCAAGGAAGCCCGGCCTGATGAAGGCGGCGGCCTCATCCATGCCGACCTTGCGCGTCGCCATGTCGCCAAGATGGTCGATCGTCGGGGCGGCGGCGGTGCCGGCAGCGGCAGGAACATCCTGCGCGACCAGCGCGGCGAGGCAGAGCAGTGTGATCATCGTCAATCCTTGGCAGAGGGAGAGGCGCGGCCGGCGTTGCGAGAACGGCGCCGCGGCCGTTCCGCCTTCCGCCCCGACGAAGGCTTGCGACAGGTCCGACGGCTCGGGTACCAGCGGCTGGTACCGGTCGGCCACGGCGAGCAACCGCGCCGCGGCGAGCGACGACGACACGCCGAGCTTGGTGCGCGCCATCTTCAGCCGCTTCTCCACCGCATGCGGGGAGATGCCGAGATCCAGCGCCATCTCCTTGGCGGTCTGCGGCAGCAAGCGCCGGAGCAGGCATTCCTTCTCGTTCGCCGTGAGCCGGCTCAGCGCCGCCGTCATCTGCTCATCTGCGCTCATGCCGGTCGGTGCTCCGTGTCCGGCGGTGTGGTACGGCGTCGATGGTGCGCCAACAAGGCAGGTCGGAGCATGGCGGGGCAGGAGGCGCGGCGGCTTACGCCCAAAAACAGATATCCGCCGATCGACGTGGGATGCCTGAAAGCAGACTAGATATTGGCTACAAACCAGACGACGAACGCAGCCACACCGGCAAGTGCCAAGACAAGGAGCGCCCGCACAATTGGAGCATCTTTGGTCGCGACCTCACCGGGCCAGGGCAGGGTCAAAGCCCTAAGCGCCGCCACGAAGGCGGCTGCCGCGCCTGCGACACGCACCCAGTCAAGCTGCAACCATCGAGATGTCATAGCAACGGACTGCGCGTCGGTGATCGTGTTCTTGGGCGAACCTACACCGTGATAGAAGAGCGCCGCGTTCATCGGCCAGAACGCGATGACCGTCAGCACGAGCAGGACCAAGATGCCGACCGAAGGGATGCACAGAAGCCAGCGGTAGCGCCAAGGCGTCTTCCATCCTGCGGTGAGCGCCCCGAACCCAGCGACCAGCATTGCAGCCGAGAACGGAATGAAAAACACTCCGGTATCGATCGGCCACGCCTTGCCGTATGGCATCATCGCCAAGGATTGGGGCGGATGAGCGCTCCACGCTCCTGCAAGGACGATAAGGTCGAACAACTTCGCACCTACTAGAGGGCCACCGACCAGCGCCGCCAGCCATAGAAATGCTCTCGTGGTGCTTTCACGGTTCGTCATGTTTCCCCCTTGGCCCGCGGCTACTAGATCGCGCTATGACTGCTAACCGAATGAATGCACTGAAAGCTGCCTGACAGCAAACCACCACTTCCCGACATTCGAGATAGGTCTATAGTCTGAATATGGAGCCGAGGAATCATCGCCGATTGCGGCTCATTCATCCCGTTAACTGGTTTGTCGAAGGGAGTGGAAAGATATATTTCCCAGCGACATGGGAAGGGTGGGTCATTTCCCTTGGTCTACTACTTGGCCCGCTCATCGCCGCCGCGTTCAGTTTAGGCGGCTGATGGCAGCTCCCCACCAAGTCGCGACATTCGTGGGCCGAAAAGCGGAACCCGAAAGCGGCAAGGCTGAAAGCGCCCAGACCCCGCCATTGAACCACCAGCGGAGACGCCCGATTGCGGACGTTCCCCTAGCAAGGCACGATGCGAACATGATCGAGATTTTGGGACAGAGCTACGGGGTCACGGTCGGCAGCGACATTCAAAGGGACGGCATGTATCTGGAGGTTGAGGATAACGCGAAAGCGGTCCTTGCCGAGGTGTTCTACAGCGACCGCGACGATAGCATGACGTTCACAAGCTATCGCGCCGATCTGCCGCTGCCTCTTGTCGAGTGGCTGATCGCCCATGCGAAGGCACGGCTGACACCCACGAGTGGGAACGGCAGCTAACCAATAATACCGCCAAAAGGCGGTCAGGCTGCATTCCACCAGACCAGGGCGCTCAGATGGGTGCGGCGTGATCAGATCGCCCAAAGGCCGACCGTCCGTTGTGAGGGCAAATAGCTGCCCGGCAGACATCGGCTATTGCAGACACTTGCCGGATCTACATAACCCACGATTTAGCAATGCCTGGTGCGTCCACTTTCCAGCCACTGCCGGACTTCGTCAGGCTCATTGAGTAGCCTCCACCGCATGATGGGCAATAATCGTCTATAGCAATGATTGCCATTATCCGTGTTCCAGTCCGCCGCCTCACCTCCAAAAAACTCGGGCTCGTGGAATGTCAGCGGGTGGCGACAATTTGAGCGGCGAGCAGAGGTTGGCAATGAGGCGACAGCCTGTTTCGGCATTTGTCCGAGCATAGGACTGACCACTCGATGATACGCTATTTCTGGTGAAATGGACGACCACCCAGTGTCCTCTTTCGACGTGTTTATAACGGTCTTGCGCGGGTCCAGCTGCGTAGTCACACAATACGCTGACGGCAGCTCCGCGGCTCGCGCGGCAGCGTTCGCCGCGAGGGTCAGGACATCTACGGTATCCGCCACGGAAATGGCATTACGGTCAGGACGCGAACAGTTTGGCAAGCTTGCGCAGATCATGAGTATCGCCGGGACGACCTGAGGCAGCACTCGTAGCATTCCGAATGATCAAACACGTCGCGGCATTCGTCAATGTCCCGCTTTCCAGCTACGCTGGCCAGAAAGCGGACTTTCCGTTGTCCACCAGTTAGCGACAATCGTGGGCCAGAAGCGGACCCGAAACTGGCCGGGCTGGAAGCGACCCAAACGCAGACGTTCCAAGCGTGCTGCTGACGTGCAATACTAACGCAAAGGTGATGCCACATGACCGCCGCCGACGCGACTACCGAACTACACTACCTCCTCTGGATGATCGCCGTTGTGCTCGTCACAGGGATCATGCTTGGCGCACTCACCCGAGACGGAAGGAACGCCACGCTCGCGGCTTTACAGGCTACGGCGTTTACAGCGGTCGGGATGCTAGCGACTGTCCGGCCCACGGACCCAGCTGATGGCCAAACTGCCTTAGGTATTCCGCTGATGTGGGTGCCGTTCTTCCTTGCGTCATGGGTGGGCTTAATAATCGGCGCGAAGCTAGCCCGCCGAAAACCAAATGAGCATCAACGTTAACGTCGGCTCTCCACCAGTTGCAGGCATTCAGTTACCGCGCACTTCCCGACAATCGAGATCAGTTTATAATCGGGTTATGGAGCGGAGGAAACATAGCCGTTTGCGGTTCAATCATCCCGGCGATTGGTTTGTGGAAGGGCGCGGAAAGCCATATTTTCCGGCGACGTGGGAAGGTTGGATCATCTTCCTCGTTTTACTGCTTGGCCCGCTCATCGCCGCCGCGTTCAGTTTAGGCGGCTGACGGCAGCTCCCCACCATAGTCGGACGCTCCGCTTGGCAACCGGCAACCCCGGGCGGCGCCCCGACCAGATGTTGGCTTATTCGTCGGAGCGACCGTTCCGCTCACGTGCCAATCGAGGAGGATTTTAGGCTCGATACTCGAAAGAGCCAAATGTGGCTTTGCCGCTGCCTGAGGCGAACAGCGCCGGACGGAGGCTCATGAACCCGTCCGCAATATTGTGATTGTAGCAGGCGACGTCGTATGACACGACCTTACGCCACCGCTTCGCGCCGGATCGAACGTAGAAGGACGCGACGTTCTCGTCATTGACCACCCGCAGTGACAACGTGCGCCCTTCGGCGGGGCCGGGCGGCGGATAACCCTGCTCGTGGCCGACCTTGTAGGTATGGAGTTTGTCGGATTCGGCGCCGAGCCCGGCGAACAACTTGTTATCGTAGAACAGCAGCAGGCCGGCCTGAACGTCGCCGTCGAGCAAGATGTCGACTGTCACCTCGTAGGAGCGGTCACCGGCAATAAAAGCGAGCGGCGACGAGTCCGCCGGTCCAGTCCCTTCCGCGCGCAGCGTCAGTGCTCCATTCGCGAAGCTAGCGCGATCGAGATATCCCGCTTGGGGCCGGAAGAACGCCAGCCGGGAGCCAAGGTTGTTCGGTCTGAAGGGACCCGATAGCTTGACACCGGCGCCGGTGTCGCTGCCGCCCTTTGGCTTCGCCAGCGGCTGGGAAAGGTCGCCCCCGGTCATGCGCGGCCAGCCGTCTACATCCCACACGAACGGCTCCAGCAGCATTTGTCGGCCGAGCGTGCGGATGCCGTTCTCGTAACCGTGATAGGCAAGCCACCAGTCGCCAGCGGGACCCTCCACGGGCGTTCCATGCCCGCGCGACCACCACGGATCGGACGCGCTGTTGGTATGGACAATGGGATTGTGCGGGCAGTTCTCCCAAGGGCCATCGATCGACCGCGAGCGTGCCACGATGACCATGTGGCTGGTTGGCGGGCCGGCAGTCCCGCCCTCGCCCGAGAAAAGGTAGAACCAGCCATTGTGGCGCAGCACCTTCGGCCCTTCGAGCGCGGGCGCCTCGACGATCCAATCCTCCGGGATGGTCCATCCGGCGTAGACCTGCTCGACCGGGCCGTCGGCATGCAGCCCGTCGTCGCTGATCCTTACGCGCGCTCCCCCGTTAAGGAACAGATAGCGCTTACCGTCCTCTCCAATTGCATGGCCGGGATCAATATAGCCCTTGATGCCCATATCGACGGGCTCGCTCCATGGTCCGCGCATACTGTCGGCGTGAACCACAAAGATCTTGCACGGTATCATCGGGCCGGCCTGAAAGGCCGGGTCGCTCGCGTTGAATACGGGTATGTATATGAAATAGCGGCTGTCGTGCTTGGCAATGTCGAGTGCCCAGACGGAACCGAGCGGTTTCGTCAATGCCGGGCCGACCGGCGTCCAGTTCACCAGATCGCGCGAGTGCCAGACGACCACCGCCGGATAATATTCGAACGAGGAGAAGGTCGCCCAATAGTCGGCACCGTCCTTCAGGATATTGGGGTCGGGCCGGTCGCCTGACAGAACGGGGTTGCGATACCGGCCATCGCCCAAGTCGGCACGCCGCTGACCGTCGATACCGGGACGCCACCGAACCGAACCGGGCGGCGTTCCATCATTCGCAGCCGCCAACGCAGTCGCAGGTAAGCCGCCGGCAGCGAGCATCCCAAAGGCGAGCGCGTCTCTCCGCGAATGATCCATGCCACTTCCTATTCCGTCGCCTTTTCACTGCGGACACGTACGGCGCTGAAATTGGCACCACAATAGCCAAGACGATTGGGGCGCAGAGGATCCTTACGCCCAGCCTCGAACCTTGCCGGGCGGCAGCTATGCCTCGCTGCCGTTCGGAGAACAGTCAGTTACAATTACCAACGACAGACATGCGCAATCTACCATCCGTGCAGGATAAAAGGAGGCAGCGCCGCGCAATCGACTATCGCCATCTGTCTTCGCAACGCGGCGCGAATGCTTGCCAGCATTTTATCGCCCCAACCGAGATCAGTGATCATCGGTTGGAGCGGACTGGCGGGCAGGCTTGTGTTGTGGACTGACGCCGGGATAACGATTGGTGAGGTGAGGCAGGCGGCGGTTCCGTTGCCGCCTTTCGGATCATCCTTGCGCCATCGTGCCGTAGCCCCGGCAAAGGCCGTTCAGCCCGCGCGGGCGGCGGCGATGGCTTTTTCCAGTTCCTCGATCGGCAGCGCGCCGGAGAGGACGCGGTTGCCGATGACCCAGCTGGGGGTGCCGCTCATGCCGAGCTTGGCGGCGGTGTCGAGGTTGCGGGCGATCTCGGCGTCGAGGCTTTTGGCGTCGGCGGCCTTGAGGTCGACGCCGGCGCCGGTCGCCGCGGCGGCGATGGTCGCGTCGCTGACCGGGCCGGCGGCGTAGAGCGCGTCGTGGAACGCCTGGAACTTGCCCTGGGCGGCAGCGGCGAGGCTGGCGCGGGCGGCGACGCGGCTCTCGTCGGAGAGGATCGGCAGGTCGCGATAGACCAGGCGGATGTTGTGGTCGCGCTGAAGCAGGCTCGCGATCATCGGCAGCGAGGCACGGCAATAGCCGCAATTATAGTCGTAATATTCGACCACGGTGACATCGCCCTTGGCGTTGCCGGCCCAAGCGCTGCCGAACGGCGTGGTAATCGCGGCGCTATTGGCCGCGACGGTCTTGCCGCTCTCGCTGTCCTGCAGCCGCTGCATCGCCTCGGGGATGATCTCGGGATGGGCGAGCACGTAATCATGGACGACGCGCTCGATCCGCGCCTGATCGGGCCCGTGCGGCGAGGCGAGGCGATCGACGCCGAGCATCGCGCCGGCGCCGATAACGGCGCCCAGCAACGCGACCAGCGGCAGGGTGTAGCGCGAGGAGGTTCGGATCACCGGCGCTTCTTATACTTCTTGGGATTGTCGTCCATGTCGTTCTGCGCGGCCATCGCGATGTCCTGCGCGCGGATCCAGTCCGGCGTGTTCTGCGGAATGTTGCCAAGCGCGTAGGCGGCGCTCTGCGCGGCGGTGCGCAGGTCGCCGCGCATGCTCGCCTGTTCGGCGGTGGCGAGCGCGGCGCGGGCGGTGTCGCCGGTGAGCTCATAGGCGGTGCCGAGCTGGTACCAAGCGAACGGATTGTCGTCGTCGCGCCCGACCGCGAGCTTGAGCACGCGCACCGCCTCGGGGTAATTGACCTTGTTTTCGGTGGCGATCAACGCGTGGCCGAAGGTGGTGGCGATCAGCGAATTGTTGTTCGACCCTTCGGTGGCGGCGCGCAACGGCGCAATCGCCTGGGCGGGCTTGCCGGCCTCGAGCAGGATCTGGCCCTGGATCTCCTGGAAATAGGGGTCGTCCGGCTTGGCCTTGATTAATGCGGCGGCCTCGGCGTCGGCTTTGTCCGGGTAGCCGGCCTTGTGATAGGCATAGGCGCGGGCATAATGGGCGTAGACCGAATTGTCGGTGTCCGGGAAATCCTTGAGCGTGCGCGCCGCGGGCTGGACATAGCCTTCGAGCTTGGCCTTGACCCGGCGGAAGCGCTCCTCGAGCGCGGCATCGGGCGCCTTGTTGAACGCGGGCGAGGCCTGGAGATCGGCGGAGAGATGCGCGATCCGCTCGCCCGACAGCGGGTGGGTCTGCATGAACGGATCGATGTTCTCGACGCCGTAGCGATATTCCTCCTGCTGCAGCTTCTTGAAGAAGGTGAGCATGCCCTTGCCGCTGATTCCGGCGCTGTTGAGGAAGCGGGCGCCGGCGGCGTCGGCGCTCGATTCCTGGGTGCGGCTGAAGGCGAGATACTTGCTCATCCCCGCCTGCTGGCCGGCGGCCATGATCCCGGCGCCGGCATCGCCGCTGCCCGCCGCCATTGCCGCGATGCCGAGCACCATCGAGAGGATGGTGATGCCGAGCGCGGGTTTGATCCCGGCATCGGCGAGCACGACATGGCCATCGGCGATATGGCCGATCTCGTGCGCGATCACGCCCTGGACCTGGTTGGCGTTGTCGGCGGCCTGGAGCAGGCCCGAGTGGACGTAGACGATCTGGCCGCCGGCGACGAAGGCGTTGATCGAATCATCGTTGATGAGGACGACCTTTGCATCGCGCGGGGACAGGCCCGCGGCCTTGAACAACGGCGCCGACATGTCGGCGAACATCGCCTCGGTCTCGGCATCGCGCAGGATCGACTGGGCGGCGGCGGGTTGCGCCAGGAGCAGGATCGAGGCGGTCGCGGCGGCGAGGAAACGCTTCATGCGGGTGGTATCGTCCAGTCGGGGGACGGGCGCAATGCGGCGCGGGGGCTGAATGGTGGGTGAAGAACCGATCCGTCATCCCAGCTGGCGCTGGGATGACGGATCGGGGGGTGACGGATCGGAGCGTTGGCGCTCAGCCGACCGAGTCGACCACGGCGTGGCTGCTCGATTCATCGGCGCGGATGGTGCCGCCGAACAGCATCTTGACGCGGCCGCTCACCGAGATGTCGGTTTCCCACAGCTCGGCGCTGTCGATGTCGAAGCGCAGCAGGGTGAGGTTGGGGTCGTCCTTGCCGGCCGGAAACCAGGCCTCGACATGGTTGTTCCAGAGCTTGTCGATCTGGGTGCGATCATTGTCGGGCGTGACAATGCCCGACAGGCAGGCGAAGAAATCATGCCCCTTGCCGACGAACTGCGCCATCGCCTCGCCACCGGCGGCGAGGCGGTTGTCCTGACCAGCGAAGAAGAACAGCGTGTTGGGCAGGTCGTCGTCGACCTGCGCGGTCATCGGCTCGCTGTGCTGGTGGCTGCCGGTCAGGCCGATCATCACGAACGGGCTGTCCTTGAGCTTGCCGAGGAACTTGGTGGCGATTTCCTGGGGCGTGTCGTGATCGGCCATGGTGTGTCTCCTGTCGAGGTCGGCGGGAGAACGATGGGGATGGGGGTTGGTTGCGCGAGGGGCGGGGGACATGGAGCGCGCCGCGGTGCATCTTTATCGGCGGTGGCACCGTAACTTCCGGGAACGCAGGCAAATTCGGCATTCCCCATGACACCCGACTTCAAGGCCAATCTCCGCAATTTCTCCGACGCCGAGCTACTGGCGTGCTTCCGCCGGGCGCGGTGGGGGAGCCTGGAGGCGTCGACGATCGGGTGGGAGATCCACCGCCGGCAGAACCCGACGGTGCGCCTCACTCATTGAGCCGGCCGGGCCCGGCGGCCCGATCACAGCACCTCGAATAGCCCCGCGGCGCCCATGCCGCCGCCGACGCACATCGTCACCACCACATAGCGGGCGCCGCGGCGCTTGCCCTCGATCAACGCGTGGCCGGTCATCCGCGCGCCCGACATCCCATAGGGATGGCCGATCGCGATCGCGCCGCCGTTGACGTTGAGCAGCTCGTTGGGGATGCCGAGCTTGTCGCGGCAGTAGAGCACCTGGACCGCGAACGCCTCGTTGAGTTCCCACAGGCCGATGTCGCCGATGCCCAGCCCGAACCGGTCGAGCAACTTGGGGATGGCGACCACCGGGCCGATCCCCATCTCGTCGGGCTCGGTGCCGCCGACCGCCATGCCGACATAGCGGCCGAGCGGCTCGAGACCGCGCCGCGCGGCGAGCTTCTCCTCCATCAGCACGCTCGCCGAGGCGCCATCGGACAATTGGCTGGCGTTGCCGGCGGTGATGGTGAGATCGGGGCCGAGCACGGGCTTGAGCGCGCGCAGGCCCTCGATCGTGGTGTCGGCCCGATTGCCCTCGTCCTTGGCGAGCGTCACCTCGCGGTGGCTGACCGCCTTGGTCTCCTTGTCGACGATCGCCATGGTCGCGGTGACGGGGACGATCTCGGCATCGAAGCGGCCGGCGGCCTGCGCGGCGGCGGTGCGCTGCTGCGACTGCAGCGCATAGGCGTCCTGCGCGTCGCGGCCGATGCCGTATCGCTTGGCAACGACCTCGGCGGTCTGCAGCATCGGCATGTAGATGTTCGCGTGCATCCCCAGCAGCGCAGGATCCGGCGCGACGTTCATCTTGGGCGTCTGCACCATGCTGATCGATTCGACGCCGCCGCCGATCGCGACGTCCATGTGGTCGACGACGATCTGCTTGGCGGCGGTGGCGATCGCCATCAGCCCGGATGCACATTGGCGGTCGATCGACATGCCGGCGACGCTGGTCGGCAGCCCGGCGCGGAGCAGCGAGGTACGGGCGATGTTGGTCGCCTGATAGCCCTGCTGGAGCGCGGCGCCGAGCACCACGTCCTGCACCTCGGCGGGATCGATCCCGGCGCGCTCGACCGCGGCGGTGATCGCATGGGCGGCGAGGCTGGGCGAGGGCAGATCGTTGAACGCGCCGCGATAGGCGCGGCCGATCGGGGTGCGCGCGGTGGCGACGATGACGGCGGAACGCATGGGGTGTCTCCTAGCGGGGCTGGACGATGACGAGGCTGATCCATTCGGCGACCAGCGCGGGGCTGGATTCGCCCTGGATCTCGACGGTGAACTCGGTGGTCTGCTGCCACTGGCCGGGCTTCTTCTCGGCAAAGGCAAGCAGCCGGAAGCGGCCGCGGACGCGCGATCCAGCGCGCACCGGGGTGATAAAGCGCAACTTGTTGCCGCCGTAGTTGATGCCCATCGCCATGCCCTCGATCATCGGCGCATCGGCGATCATGCTCGACAGCAGCGGCATCAGCGACAAGGTGAGAAAGCCATGCGCCACCGTGCCGCCGAACGGGGTAGCGGCGGCGGCGACGGGATCGACGTGGATGAATTGGTGGTCGCCGGTCGCTGCCGCGAAGCGGTCGATCATCGCCTGATCAACCAGCAGCCAATCGGACAATTGCTCGGTACCGATCCGCTGCGCCATGGCATCGACGGTGATGGTCCCCTGCGGCGCACGGTGATCGACCAATTCCATGTGCATGCCTTTCGCTGCCCCATCTTTCATCGCATAGGCGGGCGATCAGATAGGCGACCACGCGCTTCGCTGGCAAGCGCGCGACCCAACCGGATCTTCGACCATGACGATTGACGCTACGACTTTCCATCGCAAAACCCTGGCGGGTCTGTACCGGGCGAGCGAACCCGATGTTCTAAAGCCGCTGCTCGAGCGCGCCGCGCTGGCACCCGATTCGCGCGAGCGGGTGCTCGGCCATGCCGCCGGGCTGCTCGCCGACCTTCGCGCGGCGCAGTCGCGCGGCTGGGTGAACCAGTTCCTGCAGGAATATCGGCTCAACTCGTCGGAAGGCGTCGCGCTGCTCAGCCTCGCGGAGGCGTTCCTGCGCGTGCCCGACCCCGAGACCGCGGACCTGCTGATCGCCGACAAGCTGGGCGATGCCGACTGGCGCGCCCACGCCGGCAAGTCGAACTCGAAGCTGGTCAATTCGGCGACCTGGGGCCTGGTGGTCGGCCGGGTGCTGGTGGGTGAGGGCGAGACGGGGCCGTTGCGGCGCCTGATCAGCCGCGCTGGTGAGCCGTTCGTGCGCCAGGCGGTGGGCGCGGCGATGAAGCGGATGGGTGAGATCTTCGTGATGGGACGCACCATCGATGAGGCGATGCGGCGGATGCGGCGGCCCGAGAACAAGGGCTTCACCGCGAGCTTCGACATGCTCGGCGAGGCGGCACGGACCCAGGCCGATGCGCAGCGCTATTTCCAGGCCTATGTCGGCGCGATCGCGGCAGTGGGGAACGACCCGGCGGCGGGCCATTCGATATCGGTGAAGCTCTCGGCGCTGCACCCGCGCTATGAGGTGGCGCGGTGGAACGAGTGCGTGCCGGCGCTGACCGAGATGCTCGAGGCGCTCGCGGTGCAGGCCGCGGCCAAGGGCATCGCGCTGACCGTCGACGCCGAGGAATCCGAGCGGCTGGAGATGAGCCTCGACATCATCGGCAGCGTCGCCAGCCTGCCGAGCCTCGCCGGCTGGGAAGGCTTCGGCATGGCGGTGCAGGCCTATGGCAAGCGCGCGCGGCCGGTGGTGGCTTGGGCCAACGAGCTCGATCGGGTGATGAACGTCCGGCTCGTCAAGGGCGCTTATTGGGACAGCGAGATCAAGCGCACGCAGGTGGAGGGCCTGGGCGACTATCCGCTGTTCACCCGCAAG
Organism: Sphingomonas sp. GW821-FHT09E03; assembly: GCF_059416225.1. Taxonomy (NCBI): domain Bacteria; kingdom Pseudomonadati; phylum Pseudomonadota; class Alphaproteobacteria; order Sphingomonadales; family Sphingomonadaceae; genus Sphingomonas; species Sphingomonas sp. GW821-FHT09E03. Next base: position 81,513 of record NZ_JBWKOS010000007.1, read on the forward strand.
GCGGCGACCGATGTCTCTTACCTTGCGGTGGCCAAGGACATGCTCGCCGCCCCCAACATCCGCCCCGCCTTCGCCAGCCACAATGCGCTGACCGTGGCGACGATCATGGAATGGGCGGGCAACAGCCGCGACTTCGAGTTCCAGCGACTCCACGGCATGGGTGACGGGCTCTACGAGCGGCTGGTGCGCGAGAACGGCTATCACTGCCGGATCTATGCGCCGGTCGGCGGCCATCGCGACCTGCTCGCCTATCTGGTCCGCCGGCTGCTGGAAAATGGCGCCAATTCGAGCTTCGTCCACCAGCTCGCCGATGCGCGGCTGAGCGAGGGCGAGATCCTTGCCGATCCGGTGGCGAAGATCGCTGCGGTGGGCGGCGCGCGCCATCCGAGCATCCCGCTTCCCAAGGACCTGTTCGCGCCGGGGCACCGCAATTCGGGCGGGCTGGACCTCAGCGACGTGGCGACGCTGACGGCGACGGTGACAGCGGTGAACAAGCCCCTCCCGTCGCCCGGGCTGCGCCACGGCACGGACGTCGCCGACGCGGTGTCGCGTGCGCATGCGGCCTTCCCATCGTGGTCGGCGACGCCGGTGGCGCAGCGCGCCGCCTGCCTCGAGCGGCTCGCCGACCTGCTCGAAGACCATCGCGACGAGCTGATGGCGATCTGCGTCCAGGAAGCGTTCAAGACCATTCCCGATGCGATCGGCGAGGTCCGCGAGGCCGCCGACTTCTGCCGCTATTATGCGGGCGAGGCGCGAGCGCGGCTGCAGCCGGTGGAGCTGCCGGGACCGACTGGCGAGCGCAACACCCTCCATATCGAGGGCCGCGGCGTGTGGGCGACGATCGCGCCATGGAACTTCCCGCTGGCGATCTTCCTCGGCCAGACCGCCGCAGCGCTGGTCGCGGGCAACACGGTGGTCGCCAAGCCGGCGCCGCAGACCCCGGCGATCGCCGCGCGCGCGGTCGAGCTGGCGCACGAAGCGGGCGTGCCGGCCGATGCGCTGGTGCTGGTGACCGGCGGCCCCGAGGTGGGCGCGGCGCTGACCGGCGATGTGCGTGTCGCCGGCGTCGCCTTCACCGGATCGACCGCCACCGCCAAGCGGATCGCGCGGATGCTGGTGGCGGACGACGAGCGGCCGATCGTGCCGCTGATCGCCGAGACCGGCGGGATCAACGCGATGATCGTCGATTCCACCGCGCTGCCCGAGCAGGTGGTGGCGGACGTGATCGCCTCGTCGTTCCGCTCGGCGGGGCAGCGCTGCTCGGCGCTGCGGCTGCTGCTGGTGCAGGAGGATGTCGCCGCCACGATCATCGAGATGCTCAAGGGCGCGATGGAGACGCTGCGGCTGGGGCCGGCGGGCGATCCGGCGACCGATGTCGGCCCGGTGATTGACCGGGCGGCCTATGATCGGCTGATGGGTTATCGCGACAGCGTCCGCAGCCGCTGGGTGAAGACGCTCGATGCCCCCGCGGAGGGTCTGTTCGTGCCGCCGACGCTGATCGCGCTCGACCGGATCGAGGATCTCACCCAGGAATGGTTCGGGCCGATCCTCCATGTCGCGACCTGGCCGGCGGGCAAGCTCGCCGAGACGATCGCGCGGGTCAACGCCAAGGGCTATGGGCTGACGATGGGGCTGCATAGCCGCATCGCCCGCGCCGCCGAGGTGACCGAGGCGCTGGCGGCGGTCGGCAATCTCTACGTCAACCGCTCGATGATCGGCGCGGTGGTCGGCTCGCAGCCGTTTGGCGGCGAAGGTCTGTCCGGCACCGGGCCCAAGGCGGGCGGACCGCATTATCTGTATCGCTTCTGCGCGGAGCGGGCGGTGTCGGTGGATACGACCTCGGCCGGGGGCAATGCGACCTTGCTGAGCCTGGATGAGGGCGGGATCTGACGGCTCGTTGATTATCCTGCTGGATTGGTGGGCGCTCGCGGCCGGGATAGGGAAGGAGCCGGTCGAGACCCCAGCGTGCGCTGAGGTGACGGCGTGGGGATCGGCGCAACTGCGAGAGATGGGCTGGGCTTAACCTGCCGCCGTCTCAATGGTATGATCCTCCATGACTCGGTCGCGTTGCCCTGTGTGGCTGCCGGTGGTGCTGCTTCTCCTTGGCACGGCACAGGCGCCGCAGCGCGAGCCGCCGGTCACGCCGCCTACCGCAGTACCGCCGATCATGCCGGTGGCGCCGGCGGCGCTCGACGATTCGCTTGATATCACCGGCGACAGTATCGAGGCCTGGCAGCTGCAGAACCGGATGACGGTGCCGGTGATGGTCAACGACCGTGGGCCGTATCGCTTCATCGTCGACAGCGGCGCCGATCGCACCGCGATCGGGCGGCGCCTGGCGACGGCGCTGGGGCTGCCGCCTGCGGCGCCGGTGATGCTGCACGGCATGGCCGGGGCGAGCCGCACCGTGACCGTGCGGATCGACCGGCTACGGGTCGGTAGCAGCGCGGTGGAGGAGATCGTCGCGCCGGTGCTGCTCGAGCGCAATCTCGGCGCGCAAGGATTGCTCGGGATCGATGCGCTCGCCGGGCAGCGGCTGATGCTCGATTTCGAGCATCATGCGATCGTGGTGGAGGATGCGCGGCGGCCGGCGCGGCACAGCGCCGACGACATTGTCGTCACCGCGCGGCGCTTCCACGGCCAGCTGATCCTCACCCAGGCTCGCGCGGGGGGCGTGCCGCTCAGTGCGGTGATCGACACCGGATCCGACATCACCATCGGCAATAGCGCGCTGCACCGCGCGCTATTTCGGCGGGCACGACCGGGGATGTTCAACCCGGTGACGATGATCAGCGTCACCGGCCAGCCGGTGGTGGGGCAGCGCACCACGGTGCGCGAGATGCGGCTGGGCGGGATCGTGCTGCGCGATGTGCCGATCGCCTTTGCCGAGGTGCCGCCATTCGCGCTGTTCGGGCTCGCCGACACGCCGGCGATGATGCTGGGATCCGACGTGATGGCGAGCTTTCGCCGGGTGTCGCTCGATTTCCGAGCGAAGAAGGTGCGCTTTCAGTTGCGGCGATGCCCACCGCGGCTGGCGGGTGCGGCAGGGTTCTCGATCGGGCGAACGTCGGGATGTTGAGGGTGGAAGGTCGCCCTTGTCGAAGATGGAGCTGAGAGCGGGGATGAAGCCGCTTGAGACGCAAGCTTGCGCTCGGGTGACGTAGATGGGTGGTGACGAACGACGGCTTAGGGGTGCGGGGCAGCGTCGGGAGCGCCGGCCGCCGGTGCTGCGGCATAAGGCATGATCAGCGAGCCGTCGGGGGCGGCGGTGAAGGTGGTCTGGGTGGGATAGGGCAGGTTGATGCCCTCGGCGGCGAAGCGGCGCATGATCGAGACCATGATCCGGTCGCGGGTGGGATGGGCGGTGGCCCAATCGTCGCCGGGGATGTCGAACTGGAGCGCGAAATCGAGCGTGCTGGCGCCGAAATTCTCGAACCCCGAGCGCGCGACCTTGGCGTTCTCCGCTTCCACCAATTCCTTGAGCAGCGCCGGAATGCGCGCCAGCGTGTCGGGCGGGGTCTCATAGGCGACGCCGAGGGTGAAGTTGATGCGAATGTGATCGCGCACCGAGGTGTTCTGGATCTCCTTGTCGAGCAGCTGCCGGTTGGAAATGATCCGAAGCTCGCCGGTGAAGGCGCGGATGCGGGTGGATTTGAGGCCGATCGATTCGATCACGCCGCTGGTGGTGCCGTAGGAGATCTTGTCGCCCCGGCGGAACGGGCGATCGAAGATGATCGCCAGCGCTGCGAACAGATCGGCGAAGATGCCCTGCGCCGCGAGGCCGATGGCGATGCCGCCGACGCCGAGGCCGGCGACCAGCCCGGTGACATTGACGCCGAGGTTGGAGAGCACCACCACCAGCGCGATCGCGAACAAGGCGACCGTGACGAGCAGGCGGATCAGCCCCAGCGCGCTCAGCAGCGCCTCGCCCGAGTAATGTTCCGAGCTAGTGCGATGCTCGATTGCGCCGAGGATCAGCTCGCGCGCCCAGATCGCGAACTGGAACACCGAGGCGACGGTCCACAGGAAGTTGACGGTGGTGTCGACCTGGCTCGGCGCGCCGGCGTAGCCGACCACCAATTTGCACGCGAGCATGATGATGAAGAAGTTGTTGGTGCGCGTTACCACCCGGCCAAGGATAGTGCCCCAGCCGCGCATGCTCTTGTCGCGGCTGCACAGGCGGTTGCCGAGGCGGCGCAGGCCGTGAAGCACGATCACGATCAGCGCGCCGGCACCAAAGGCGATCAGGATCTGCAGCCAATGGGTGTGCAGCCAGACGACGCTGGCATCGGCCAGCTCCTGGAACTGGCGGTCTACATCTACCTTGTTGATGATCGGTGGCTTGGGCGTGGCGCTGGCGGCTGGGGCGGATGAAGCGGGCATAGGAGCTCTTATCGGGCGGGCCGTGGCGGCCGGTGGCGTCAGGCGGCCGCGATGGCCGGTGGCGTGCCTTTCTCCAGGAAGGCGATGAGGCCGCATTCCTCGCGGCTCAGATAGCGCTTGGCCCGGGGCAGGCGCAGCGCCTTGCGGAAGCTGTTCTGTCCCTTTTTCACGAGCGCGATGAGCGACGGATGAACGTAGCTCTTGCGCGCGATCGCCGGGGTGTTGCCGAGCTTCTCCACCACCGGCGCGAGCAGCAGCTTCAACGACAGGTCGGCCTCGGCGCTGGCGAGCGCCTCGAACGCGGTAACGCTGGCGCCCCAGGTGCGGAAATGCTTGGCGGTGAAATCGCCGCGCGTCGCCTTCTTGATATAGTCGTTGACGTCGGACGAGGTGACCGGATGGGCTTCGCCCTCATCGTCCACCCACGCGAACAGATGCTGGTCGTCGAGATCCTGCATCTTCTTGACGGTGGTGGCGAGGCGCTTGTCGGTGACCGCCATGTCGCGCTCCTTGCCCGACTTGCCCTTGTAGCGCAGCTTGAGGGTGGCGCCGCGCACCTCGCCATGTTCCTTGCGCAGCGTGGTGGCGCCGTAGCTCTCGTTCGCCGCGGCATAGGCCTCGTTGCCGACGCGGATGTGGCCGATGTCGAGCAGGCGGACGATCGCGGCGACGGCGCGGTCCTTGGTGAGTCCGCGCGATGCCAGGTCTTCCTCCACCTGCTTGCGCAGGCGCGGCAGGGCATGGCCGAATTCCGCACACCGCTCATACTTCGCCGCCTCCTGCGCCTCGCGAAAGCCGATGTGATAGCGATATTGCTTACGGTCCTTCTCGTCCCAGCCGACCGCCTGGATGTGGCCGTTGGGCTTGGGGTTGAACCAGGCATTGGCATAGGCCGGCGGCAGGCCGATCGCGTTGAGCCGGTCGATCTCGTCGCGATCGGTGATGCGTTCGCCGGCGGGGGTAAAATAGGCCCAGCCATTGCGGACCTTCTTGCGGGTGATCCCCGGCTTAGAGTCATCCGAATATACGATTCTGGCCGCCACTCGATGCTCCTACGAAACGATCCCTGCAAATGATCCGCGGCCCGCTTCGTTCCGGAACGGCGGGCCACTGCCGGGGATTGGGCGTCCACGTTCTCAAGGAGTTTACCATGGCCGATACCGCCTCGTTGCTGGCGCAAGCCCGCGTGCTCATCCTCGCCACCGACGGTTTCGAGCAGGACGAGCTGTTTCTGCCGCGCCAAGCGCTGCTCGACGCAGGCGCGCAGGTGACGCTCGCCTCGATCACCACCGATCCCATCCAGGGCGTCCGCCACGACACCGAGAAGGGCGACACGATCACCCCCGACCTGACGCTCGAGGAGGTGGACACCGACGATTACGACGCGCTGGTGCTGCCGGGCGGCGTCGCCAATCCCGACAAGATGCGGCTGCAGGAGCGTGCGGTCGAGATCGTTACCGAGTTCATGGAGGACGACAAGATCGTCGCGGCGATCTGCCATGCGCCGTGGCTGCTGGTCGAGGCCGATGTGGTCGACGGGCGGCGGATGACGAGCTGGCCGTCGCTACGCACCGATCTCGAGAATGCCGGCGCCGATGTGATCGACGAGGCGGTGGTGATCGACGCCAATCTGATCACCAGCCGCAAGCCCGACGACATCCCCCATTTCAACCAGGCGATCATCGATGCCCTGGAGGAGGAGCTCGCCGACGAGCCGGCGTGACGCAGGGTGACGTCAGGCGCGCGCCGCGGTTCGCCGCGGCCAGCGCCAGGCGTTGACCCAGCGTTGCGCGGGGCGCTCGACCAGGTGGTAGAGCGCCACCGAGGCGGCAAGGACGAGCAGCAGATAGGCCGCGACGAGAAGCGGCGGTACCGCGGTGGCGTCGCGCACAGCCGCGAGCTTGAACATCTTCCACAGCAGGAAATGGCTGAGATAGGTCGCGTAGCTGATCTCGCCGAGATAATGGATCGCGCGGGTGGCGAGCGGGTTGCCGGCGCGGGCCGAGGTCAGCGCGAGCGCGAGCAGCAGCGCGGCGAGGGCGGCGGGGATGGCGAGCGTCTCCGCGCCGCCAAGTGCGCAGGCGAGCAGGCAGGCGGCGGCGATCGCGAGGCACGGCCAGAGCGGCGGGTGGCGGAGGTATAGCGCGGCGATGATCGTGCCGGTGGCGAACTCGGCGAGGCAGCGGGCAAGGCCGAAGCGCGGGATCGCGGCGCCGAGCCCCGGCTGGCCGGCCATGATCGCGTGGAGCAGCAGCAGGATCGCGGCGGCAAGGGCGACCAGCGCCGCGGTGGGCAGTCGACGCCAGTCGACCGCGGCGATCAGCAGCGGGAACAACAGATAGGCGGCGAGCTCGCAGCTGATCGACCAGGCGGGGTCATTCCAGCGCAGCGCGGGGGTTAACCCCCAATTCTGCAGCAGCAGGAGATGGAGCGGCAGCTCGGCCGGCGGGAAGGCGGGATCGGGCCGGCCGGTGGCGGCGAGCAGCAGCGCCAGCGCCGCGGCGGCGGCGAGCATCACAAGATGGAGCGGCCAGATCCGCGCGACGCGCTTGTGCAGAAAGGCGGCGACCCCGACGTCGCGCAGCCGCGCATGCCAGCTAAGCCAGATCACGAACCCTGAGAGCAGGAAGAAGAAGTCGACCGCGAGATAGCCCTTGGCCAGTACCGCGATGGCGGTGGGCGGCGCCCAGGCGAGCCCGCCGCGGATATGGTAGAACACTACGGCCCAGGCGGCGAGGCCGCGGGCGCCGGTAAGCGCGCGCAGCTCGCTCATGCGACGAGCGGCGCGGGCGCGGCGCGGTTCATCGGCCGGAAGCTGCCCTCGCCGCGGCGACGGGTGCAATAGGTGTCGAGCCCGATCTGCGCGCCGATCAGCATGTAGATGAACGGCTGGAAGGCGATGGCGATGAAGGCGGCGCCGAGCAGATAGACGAGATGCGCGGTTTGCAGCGCGGCGGCGAGGCTGCCCGCCCAGGCGAGCTCGCCGGCGGGTTCGCGATAGCGGCGGCGCAGCATCTCCATGCGGACGATGCCGATGAGGCTGATCGACAGCCACAAGGCGAGGCCGGGATAGCCCTGTTCGCCGAGCATCTCGAAATAGGCGCTGTGATAGGCGCGGGCCTTGTCCTGGGTGAGCTTGTCCTGGACCCCGGCGCCGTTCTCGGTCTTGATATCGTAGCGGATGTGGTTGCCGAGATAGGCGGCGAAACCGCCGCCGAACGGGTGGGTCTTGGCGTAGTCGATCGTCCATTGCCACACCGCGAGGCGGGTGGAGGCGGATTCGTCTGCCTGATAGGTCTTCACGGTGTTCATCCGATCGGTGAAGGCCGACGGCAGGAACGGCACGGCGACGATGCCGACGGCGGCGATCATCGCGAGGTAGAGCAGCTTGCGCTTGGCGTTGCGCAGCGACAGCAAAGCGACGAGCCCGATGCAGAGAAGGCCGGTGCGGGTGGAGGTGCCGACCGGGATCAGCAGGCAGGCGAAGATCAGCGCCAGGCAGAACCCCTTCACCTTCCAGTCGGGCGAGAAGATGGTGCCATATTTCATGAACCAGACGATCAGCGGAATGATCGCGATCGCCACCGCCGAGATGGTGCTGCCCTCGTAGAGCCCCGAATTGTTGTTCACCATCAGGTCGAGCTGGCCATAGCCGCCGCCGCCCGCGACCGTCTTGATCCCGCCGACGATGATGATCGAGGCGGCGGAGAGGATCATGAACAGCAGCAGCGCCTCGATCCTCAAGCGGGTGCGCAGGGTGAGCGGCAGGAAGGCGGCGAAGGCGAGGCACTTCCACACCCAGCCCCATTTGTCCGCCGCCTCCAGCGGGTAATCGGCGGTGAGCGTGGTGGCCCAGCAATAGAGCAGCAGCACCACCATCAGCGCCTGGCGCGGCGCGAAGCGGCTGTCCGCCTTGTTGTCGATCAGCAACCAGCCGCCGACCGCCAGCACGACCGCGATCAGCGAGATCGGCACGGTGTTGAGCAGCAGATAGGTCAGCCGCTGCGGCGAGACGATGTCGATATAGACATAGGCCAGCACCAGCAGGAACGGCCGACGCAATCCCATGCCGAACAGGATGACGAGGAAGGCGACGAAGGCGAGATCACGCATCGGCTTGGTCGCGACCTGCTCGATTCTCGCCCGGCTGGGCTCCAACTGACCTCTCGCCGCTACGCGCGCGCCAGTGACGCGGCGCCGGTGTCTCGGAGTCGAGATCGGACCGCTTGAACAGGTAAAAGGCCGCGAGCATCATCAGCCCGTGGCTGATGCCGAGCGCGAGATTGTCGATCATCCTTTCGCGCTTTCCTTGCTGCCTTGGCGTCGGCATCGGCTTAGCGCCCGGTGAGTTGACGCGCCGTTAAGTGCATCGCGCGCAGTATCGCCGGCGATGCGTATTCTCCACATCCTCGATCACGGCCTGCCGCTGCAGAGCGGCTATACCTTCCGTACCCGCGCGATCCTCAAGGCGCAGGAGGCGCGGGGCTGGGCCGTGGCCTCGGTGACCGGGCCACGCCACGGCGGCGACCACGACCGCGTCGACGAGGTCGATGGCCTGAGCTTCCACCGCACTCGCGGTGCGCGACCCGCGGGTGTAGTTGGCGAACTCGCGCAGATCGCGGCCTTCGCCCGCCGGATCGGCCGCGCGGTCGACACGTTCCGGCCCGACATCCTCCATGCCCATTCGCCGGTGCTCGACGCACTGGCGGCCCTCGTGGTGGCACGGCGGCGGAAGCTGCCGCTGATCTATGAGATACGCGCGTTCTGGGAGGATGCGGCGGTGGGCAATGGGACCGGGCGCGAAGGCTCGGCGAAATATCGTGCGACGCGGGCGCTGGAGACTTGGGCGGTGCATCGCGCCGATGCGGTGGCGGTGATCTGCGAGGGGCTGCGCGGCGATTTGGTGGCGCGTGGCGTCGCGGCAGACAAGATCGTGGTTTCGCCCAACGGCGTCGATCTCGCGCTGTTCGGCACGGTCCCGCCGCGCGACGATGCGCTCGCCGCCTCGCTCGGACTGGATGGCGCCGACGTGGTCGGCTTCATCGGTAGCTTCTACGATTATGAAGGGCTGGACGACCTCATCGCGGCGATGCCGGCGCTGGTCGCGGCGCGGCCCGCGGCGCGGCTGCTGCTGGTCGGCGGCGGGCCGATGGAGGGGGCGCTGCGGGCGCAGGCGGAGGCGTCGCCGGTGGCGGCGGCGATCCACTTCGTCGGCAGGGTGCCGCACACCGAGGTGGAGCGCTATTACGGGTTGATCGACGTCCTCGCCTATCCGCGCAAGCACATGCGGCTGACCGATCTCGTCACCCCGCTCAAGCCGCTGGAGGCGATGGCGCAGGGACGGCTGGTGGCGGCATCCGACGTCGGCGGCCATCGCGAGCTGATCCGCGACGGCGAGACCGGCACGCTGTTTCGCCCCGACGACCCCGCCGCGATCGCCGCGGCGCTAGCCGGGCTGTTTGCGGATCGGTCGGGGTGGGATAGAAGACGTGCGGCTGGGCGCAGGTTCGTCGAGACGGATCGTAACTGGTCGTCAAATATTTGTCGTTACGAACCGGTTTACCAGCGGCTGGTCGGCGCCGCTTCAGTGGATTGATCATGGCAGCGTTCCCCCGCCTACCTCTCAAAAACCCGGCGATCACCGATCGAGTCGCGCCGCTCGGCGGCGCCGCTGCTGGGCTCGCCGTTGCCGCGGTCGCGGTGCTCGTGCCCCGGACCGTGCTGGAGGATTGGGTGTGGCAGAGCGGCATGGCTTCGCTCGTCAGCGTCGCGGCGCCGCCGCTCGGCACCACCGCACGCGCGCTGCTCGCACTGGGCGGCGGCGCGATCGCTGCCGCGGTGGTCTGGTCGGCGCTGTTCCTGCTGTTCGGCAACGGCGGCCTGCTCGTGCCCAAGCGGCTGCGCGACGACGGTGTGCCGGTGGTGCGCCGCGCCGATGCCCATCCCGATGCGCCACCGCGGCGGCCGCTGTCGGCAAGCGATCTCGGGGTGCCAATGCCGCCCGAGGCGGCTGTGCCCGAGCCGGAAGTCCTGCCGGCGCTGGTGCTGGAGCCCGATGAGCAGGACATTCCTGCCGATCTCGACCTGCCGCTCGCGGCCTTCCATCCCGCGGCGGTGCCCGCAGTCCCGCGCGAGCCGGTGCGGCCGGTGCCGTCGTTACGGGTCCCGGTGGAACTGGCGGATGGCGAGCGGATCGCTTCGGTCGAATTGCCGCGTGGACCCAGTGAGGCAGGCGGGCCGCCGTCGATCGAGTCGCTGCTGCGGCGGCTGGAACAGAGCACCCGCGGGCGGCGGACGGCGGCGCAATAGGGCCTGCCGCTCCGCCTCAGCGGTGCGGGCTGCTTTCGAGCAGATCGATCGCATGGGCAACCACGGCCGCGACCGCCTGTTCGCAACCGAGGTGGTCCAGCGTGTCCAACGCCTGCCTGAGCAGCTCCAAGGCTCTATGTCGCTCGCTGTGTGCCATCGCCAATCCGTTCGCAGTTGCAGATGAACCGGTAAAGCGCGGTGAGGTTCCGAGGCCGCCCGATCGTCGGCGCTCCCGCTTGTTCATGCCGCGCACCTTGGCTAGCCTCCCGCAAAACAGCCGGGAGAGGGCAATGGGCAGCACGGCGGCGGACTCGCCGGAGACCTCGCGCTACGCGTGGTACGTCCTCGGCACGCTTTTCCTAGTGTATGTGCTCAACTTCGTCGATCGACAAGTGATCTCGATTCTGGCCGAGGATATCAAGCGCGATCTTCACCTTGCCGACGAGGATCTCGGGTTTCTCTACGGCACCGCCTTCGGGGTGTTCTATGCCCTGTTTGGCATTCCGCTCGGCCGGCTGGCGGATCATTGGCACCGGGTGCGGCTGATGACGATCGGCCTTGCGCTATGGTCGGCGATGACGGCGCTATCCGGCTTGTCGCGCAGTGGCGGGCAGCTGACGACGGCGCGGATCGGCGTGGGAATCGGCGAGGCGACCGCCAGCCCCTCGGCTTATTCATTAATCTCCGACTATTTTCCGCGCCGGCTGCGCGCGACCGCGCTGTCCATCTATTCGGCCGGGCTGTTCGTCGGCGGTGGCTGTTCGTTGTTCATCGGCGGTCTGATCGTGCAGAACTGGAACCGGGCCTATCCCGGCGGCGGGCCGCTCGGCCTCGCCGGCTGGCAGGCGGCGTTCCTCGGCGTCGGCCTGCCCGGGCTGGTGCTGGCCTTGTGGGTGTCGACGCTGCGCGAGCCGATCCGTGGCCGGATCGAGGGACTGCCAGAGCCGGCGCCACACCCAGCGCCGCTGCGTGCCTTTGCGGGCGAGCTGCTGACCATCGTGCCGCCGCTGACGCTGATCGGCGCCGCGCTGGGCGGGCGGCGGGCGCTGGGCATCAACGTGGTCGGGTTGGCGATAATCGCCGGGCTGGTGGCGCTGCTCGTGAGCCTCGGCGAGCCGGTGCTGCAATGGGCGGCGATCGGGATCGGCGTCTATGCGGTGTTTTCCTGGGCGAGCGCGCTCAGGCGGCGCGATCCGGCGACCTTTGCGCTGATCGTCGGAACGCCGGCGTTCCTGTGCACGGTGGTGGCTTATGGCCTCAACGCGTTTCTAAGCTATGCCGCCAGCTTCTGGGCGGCGCCTTATGCGCTTCGCGTGCTCGGTGCGTCGCCGGCGGACACCGGGCTGCTCGCCGGCGGCTGTGGCGCATTGGCGGGGTTCCTGGGGCTGACGATCGGCGGGGTCGCGGCGGATCGGCTGCGGCGCGGCAATCCGGCGGGGCGGCTGGTGCCGGTGATCCTCGGCGCGGTGATGCCGGCACCGTTCCTGGTCGCGGCATTCACCGCGGGGTCGGCGTGGCTGTTCTATCCGTGCCTGTTCGTCGCCCTGCTGAGCGCGAGCTGCGCGCTCGGCGCCGCGGCGGCGACCACCCAGGATCTGGTGCTGCCCAGGATGCGCGGCACGGCGACCGCGACCTTCTTCATCGGCACGACGCTGATCGGGCTGGCGCTGGGGCCGTATCTCGCCGGGCGGGTATCGACGCTGAGCGGCAGCCTGTCGGTGGGGATGCTGTCGCTGCTGGTGGTGATGCCGGTGGGCCTCGCGACCGCGATCGCAGCCTATCGGCTGGTGCCGGCGGCAGAGGCGAGCCGCGAGGACCGCGCGTGCGCGGTGGGCGAGGTGATCTAGGCCGTGTTCCCCGGCTGTCGCCGGGGAACTGTTGTCGGCTCAGCTTGCGGCGAAGACGCCGCAGGCGATCCGGGCGCCGCTGTTGCCAGACGGATCGGTCATCAGATCGTCGGCGGCGGCATGGATCACGATCGCCGCGCCATCGGCATCGAGCATGCCGGCGACCGTCGCGCCGGGGATGGTGACCGCGACGGTACCGCGGCCATCGGCGCCGATCACCAGATTGGGCAGATCACCCTCGTGCGGCCCGGCCGGGTTCATCGCGCCATGCTTGGTGTTGGTTGGGTTCCAGTGCGAACCCGCGGTGGTGAAGCCGGGCGCTTCGCACAGCCCGGTCATGTGGACGTGCGCGCCGTGAGTGCCGGCAGGCAGGCCCTTGACGTCGAGCGTGTAGCGGACGCCGCCGGAGACATCGGTCGCGGTGGCGCGGCCGGCATCGGCGCCGGTGGCGGTGTGGAGCATCGCCACCGCCTTGGCGCCGCCGGCGAGCGGCGCACCCGTTGCCATGTCCTTGTGGTCGCAGGCGGTTAGCCCGAGGGCGAGCAGGGCAGCGAGGGGCAGGGCGGTGCGCATCAGGGTTCTCCCGTAAATTCCTGCGCGCAGATATGGCCGACTAGGTCGCCAAGGGCCAGCGGGCAATCGGCTCGTAGCGCGCGCCCTCGCCGCCGAGGTGGCTCTCGTACAGCAACAGATGCGCCATGGTGAACGGTTGGCTCGCGAGACCGGCGTGGACGGCGAGCCAGCCGTCGATCTCCGGGGCAAGGCCGTGGCTGCGCGCCAGGCGCGCGAGAGTGACGTGTGGCGCATAGGCGCGGCGGTCCGGCGCCAGCCTGGCGCGGGCGCAGGCCTGCTCGACCTTGCGATGGAGATGATGGAGCGCATCGGTGGGGGCGAGCCCCGCCCACAATGTATCGGTGCGGCCGCGGTGCTCGAATCGGCCGACGCCGGCGAGCGATACCTGCGGCACGGGCGCATGGATCCCGGCGAGCGCGGCGGCGATGTCCTCGCCGAGCGGTCGATCGACCGCGCCGATGAAGCGCAGCGTGAGATGGAGCTGGTCGTCGTCCTGCCAGCGCGCGCCGGGCACGCCGGCCATGACGCCGGCGAGCTGGCGGCGGATTTCTGGCGGCGGGCGGAGCGCGACGAACAGGCGGTGCATGGGCGAGCCGTGTAATGTTCTATTGCTGAAAGCCAGCGGCTTAGCCGGTTTCGCTTGAAAAGGGATCGGTCCGGGCCGATATTTCGAGGTAATCGGCATCGGGCCGGTTTGAAGGAGTTTGGTGTACCATGGCTAACTGGTCTGACCCCCGGCCGAGCGCCGCGCCGTTCGGGGCCACGCGCGCCGATGCGACGCGCAGCGCCGGCTATGACGCGGGTCTGCGCTCGTACATGCTGTCGGTGTATAACTACATGTCGTCCGGCGTGCTGCTGACGGGCATCGTCGCGCTGCTGTTCGCCTGGGGCGGCGCTAATTCGCCGGCCGCGCAGGTGTTCCTCGGCGGCGGGCTGATGCGCTATGTGATCATGTTCGCGCCGCTCGCGATCGTGTTCGGGATGAGCATGGGCCAGGGTCGGATGAAGACCTCGACCATGCAGATGCTGTTCTGGGCGTTCGCGGTGCTGATGGGCCTGTCGCTCTCGACCATCTTCCTGGTCTATAGCGGCACCTCGATCGCGGGCGCGTTCTTCTCGACCGCGGCGGGCTTTGCGGGCCTCAGCCTCTACGGCTATACCACCAAGAAGGACCTGTCGGCGTTCGGCACCTTCCTGATCATCGGCGTGGTCGGCCTGATCGTCGCCAGCCTGATCAATCTGTTCCTGCACAACAGCGTGCTCGAGCTGGTGATCAGCGCGGTCGGCGTGCTGCTGTTCGCAGGGCTGACCGCCTACGACACGCAGCGCACCAAGAGCTTGTACTATCAGGTCGCGGGCACCGATATGGTCGGCAAGGTCGTGATCATGTCGGCGCTGTCGCTGTATCTCGACTTCATCAACATGTTCATGTTCGTGCTGCGCCTGTTCGGCTCGCAGCGCAGCTGACCCGGCGCGGTCGCGGCGACGCGGCCGGCACCGCAGACGTTCAGGGCCCGGCGGGATGATCCGCCGGGCCCTTTCTTTTGGCACAAGGGCCTGTGATGCGGCTTAATATCGAGGTGGAACTGGATTACTGGCTGGGCAATGGTCCGGCCGACGTGCTGCTCCAGGTGGAGGTGGCGGCGATGGCCGACCAGCGCCTTGAGCATGAGGCGCTGACGGTGTGGAGCGACACGCCGATCGCCGCGGTGGCAGGCGAGGATGGTATCGGCCAGCGCTGCTGGATCCGCGGCGACGGGCAGGTCCGCGCTTCCTATCGCGCCACCGTCGCCATCGAGCGCAACGCGGTGTCGCTCGAGACGCTGGCGCCGACGCCGGTGCGGCTGCTCGACGGTGCGCTGGTGCCCTATCTGCTGCCGAGCCGCTATTGCCAGTCGGACCGCTTCGAGGGCTTCGTCCGTCGCAAGTTTGCCGGGCTCGAGGGTGGCGCGCTGGCGGCGGCACTGAGCGACTGGGTGAGGGGCTCGCTCGATTATCGCTGGAATGCGAGCAGCGGTACCACCACCGCGCTCGACACCTTCGCCAGCCGCGCCGGCGTGTGCCGCGACTATGCTCATCTGCTGGTGGCGCTGGCACGCGCGGGCGAGATCCCGGCGCGCTGCGTCTCGGCCTATGCGCCTGGCGTCGACCCGCCCGATTTCCACGCAGTGGCCGAGCTATGGCTCGACGGCGGCTGGCGGCTGGTGGATCCCACCGGCATGGCCGACCCGGCCGAGATCGCGCGGGTCAGCGTCGGTCGCGATGCCACCGACATCGCGTTCATGACAATCTTCGGCGTGGCGCAGATGGTCAATCAATCAGTGGTGGTGACCCGGACCTGACGCACCGGCAGGAACGGAAGCGGCTGGCCAGCCGTTCTACTCCCGAAACCAATCGAGGAGGGTGTCACCATGACTGCTATTGACGAACGGGCTCTCGACAGTCTCTCGGTCGCGCCGGCCGAGGGCGGCAGCAATCAGGAACGCGACCCGCGCCAGGACGCCGGCCAGGACAAGTCGATCGCCAAGCGGCTGGAGAAGAATCCCGAAAGCAGCGACGCGCGGCTCGACAATGCGCTTGATGAATCGATGGATGCAAGCGATCCGCCCGCCACGACCCAGCCGGTGCACAACCATGGTCCGGCGCCCTCGTCGGGCTATGACGAGGAAGCCGAGCGCAAGCTGCAGCAGGACTGATCGGCGCTCCCACTGGCGCTGAGGAACGGCGGCCCCGCTGACGCAGGGCCGCCGTTCGTGCGTCCCCGGTCAGCAGCTTTGGACGCTATGTTGCGCGCTTGCACCAGTCAGATCGCAGAAAAGGTCATTTCGCATCGGCTCGTCGCAGTCATGTTGCGGCGCAGCGGGATATGTGATGCTTTTGTGAATGTCGGCAGACCAAGGCGTTAAGGGGTCCGTTAACCATCCTGGCGCATGATCTGCCGGTTCCATTGCGGGGCGGGGTGATAGATCATGGGTGCCAAGATGAAGCCGGCCGAAGGTGCGATGACGCTGGCCGAGATGAAGGAATTTGCGGGCTTTCCTGCGGCGACGCAGCGTTACATCCGTCGCAGCCTCGATATCGGCCTTGACCGTGACGATGCGATGGCCCGCTGGTCGCGCGACGTGGTGGAGGCAGCGAGCATCCGTGCCCAGGCGCGGCTGTATCGCGCGCTGCCCGAGCTGCGCGAGATGGTGCCCGACGATGCCGATCTCGGCGCGCTCGAGCCGTTCCTCGCACCCGTGGTGACGCTGGCGGCGTTCGACCTCGGCCAGGGACGGCTGACCCATTTCTCGGCATTCCGCTTTCTCTACGAGCGGCTGCTCGGTGCCGAGGTGCGGCCGTGGCTGCCCAGCGCCTTTTGCGCGGCGGCGGCGCTGCCGCACCTCCACCCCGAATTGCGGCGCAAACTGCTCCAGTCGATCAGCGAGGCTGCGGCGACCGCGTCGGGCTGGTCCAACCGGCGGCCGGCCTTCTATCCGCATTGGGTGGAGAAGGTGGACAGCGGCGCGGCGCTGCCGAACTGATCGAGGCAACGCACCCCGTTGTCATCTGGTCGCGTGGAGGACGACCAGGCATAGGGCTTAGCGTGTCTCGACACGCTCGGCACGCACGGGTTCGATCTGTCAGCCTTGCGTTTTGCCGCCCCGCGGGCTACACGCCCTTCCACGTTCGTTGTCGAACGCGATAGACACGCGCCCACGGGTGCACGCTGGCCGGCGAGGTTTCGCCCGCCGGCGCTTTTGCGTTTGGCGGCATTGATGAGGTGATGGCGCGATGTTCGACAGTCTGAGCGACCGGCTTGGTGGGGTGTTCGACCGCCTGCGCGGCCGTGGCGCGCTGACCGAAGCCGATGTCCGCACCGCCATGCGCGAGGTGCGCGTCGCGCTGCTCGAGGCGGACGTCGCCCTGCCGGTTGCCCGCTCGTTCGTCGACAAGGTCACCGAACAAGCGGTCGGCCACAATGTGCTGCGCTCGGTCACGCCGGGGCAGCAGGTCGTCAAGATCGTCAACGACGCGCTGATCGAGATGCTCGGCGCCGATGCCTCGGAGCTCGAGCTCGGCGTCGCGCCGCCCGCGGTGGTGATGATGGTCGGCCTGCAGGGCTCGGGCAAGACCACGACCACGGCCAAGATCGCCAAGCGGCTCACGGCACGCGATCGCAAGAAGGTGCTGATGGCGTCGCTCGACGTCAATCGCCCGAATGCGCAGGAACAGCTGGCGACGCTCGGCACCCAGATCGAGGTGGCGACGCTGCCGATCATCCCCGGCCAGCAGCCGGTGGATATCGCGCGTCGCGCGCTCCAGGCCGCCAGGCTGCAGGGCTATGACGTGCTGATGCTCGACACCGCCGGCCGACTCCATGTCGACGCGGCGCTGATGGACGAGATGAAGGCGGTCGCCGAGATTGCCAACCCACAGGAAATCCTGCTCGTCGTCGATTCGCTGACCGGCCAGGACGCGGTCAACGTCGCGCAGAACTTCTCCGACCAGGTGCCGCTCACCGGTGTGGTGCTGACCCGGATGGACGGCGATGCCCGCGGCGGCGCGGCGCTGTCGATGCGCGCCGTCACCGGCAAGCCGATCAAGTTTGCGGGCACCGGCGAGAAGCTGGATGCGCTCGAGGCGTTCCACCCGGAGCGGGTCGCCGGGCGCATTCTCGGCATGGGCGACGTCGTCAGCCTGGTCGAGCGGGCCGCCGAGTCGATCCAGCAGGAAGACGCCGAGCGGATGGCGGGCAGGCTCGCCAAGGGTCAGTTCGACATGAACGACCTGCGCGGCCAGCTTGCGCAGATGCGCCGGATGGGCGGGCTGGGCGCACTTGCCGGCATGATCCCGGGCATGAAGAAGGCGCAGGCGGCGATGGCCTCGGCGCCGGGCAGCGACAAGGTGCTGGTCCACATGGACGCGATGATCGGCTCGATGACGCTGAAGGAACGTGCCAAGCCCGAGCTGATCACCGCCAAGCGCAAGATCCGCATCGCCAAGGGCTCGGGGACCACCGTCCAGGAGGTCAACAAGCTGCTCAAGATGCACCTCGAAATGTCCACCGCCATGAAGAAGATCAAGAAGATGGGCGGCTTGAAGGGCATGATGGCGATGCTCGGCAAGAGCGGGATGGGCGGCGGCATGGCCGGCCTCGGCAACGCAATCGGGGGCGCCCAGCTCGGCGACATGATGGACAAGGCCGGCGGCGGGCTACCCAAGGGGCTCGCGGGACTGGGCGGCGGCAACGGCATGCCCCAGCTGCCCCCGGGTTTCGAGAATTTGATCAAGAAGAAGTGATTACCCGATCCTGACCGTCTCCCCAGCGACAGCCGGGGGCTCAGGCGGCCAGGGCACGAACAACAACCACAAGACCCCAGCGTTCGCTGGGGTGACGATTTGAAAGAAGGACTGGTTACCATGGCACTCAGCATTCGTCTGTCGCGCGGCGGCTCCAAGAAGCGTCCCTACTACCGCATCGTCGTCGCCGATGCGCGCAGCCCGCGCGATGGCAAGTTCATCGAGAAGCTCGGCAACTACAACCCGCTGCTCGCCAAGGACAACGATCAGCGCGTCGTGCTCGACGCCGAGCGCGCCAAGTACTGGCTGTCGAACGGCGCCCAGCCGACCGACCGCGTCGCCCGCTTCCTCGACGTCGCCGGCGTCCGCGAGCGCGCCGCCCGCAGCAACCCCAACAAGGGCAAGCCTGGCGAGAAGGCCACCGAGCGCGCCGAGGAGCGTGCCGACAAGCTGAAGGCCGAGCAGGACGCCCGCGCCGAGGCCGAGGCCGTGATCGCCACCGAGGTGGAAGCCGCGACCGAGACGCCGACCGCGGAATCCGAGCAGGTCGCCGACGCGACGGCCGAGCAGTAAGCATCCGGATGGGCCATGGTGCGTTACCCTCCTACCAACAGGAGACGACGCATCATGGCCATCGATCCCGATCCGCGTACCGCACCCGATGACGACGAAGACGCCACCAACCAGGGTGTCTCCAGCACCGATCCCGCAGAAGGGGAAGACGATGCCCCCGACGGCGGCAGTGGATCACCAGATTAACGCCGTCCCCGTGTCACCCGGCACCGAGCCGACGGTGACGCTGGCGGTGGTGATCGGTGCGCATGGCATCCATGGCCAGGTGCGCCTCAAGGTCTTCGCCGAGAATCTGGGACCCTATCGCAGCTTCAACGGTGGCACGCTGACGTTGAAGAACGCGACCCCAGGCAACAACGGCACCATCGCCCGCTTCGCCGAGGTGGCGGACCGCACCGCCGCCGAGGCGATGCGCGGCACCGAACTTACCATTCCGCGCTCGGCGCTGCCGGCGTTGGCGGAGGGTGAATATTATCATGCCGATCTGATCGGCCTCGCGGCGGTGTCGACCGACGGCGAGGAACTCGGCACGGTGGTGCTGATCGAGAATTTCGGTGCCGGCGACGTCATCGAGATCGAGCGGCCGCCGGTCGACGGCAAGGCCGGCAAGCGCTTCATGGTGCCGATGCGGCCTGAGGCGGTGCCCGAGTGGAACGCCGAGCGGCTGGTGATCAGCCCCGATTTCATCGAATAGCAGCAGCGGGAGAGGGGCCGATATACCCCTCTTCGTCGTCATGCCGACCTTGCCACGTGGCGGGCGAGGCGGACCTCGGCGGCTTAAGCCATAAAGACCATGGCCTAGCGCCTGATCGGCTGCCGCTCGCTGAGCAGGTTGCGGATCGTCGTCGCGGCGACGCCGGCTTCGCCCATCGCGTGGCTGATCTGGTCAAGCCCCTTCACCACGTCGCCTGCGGCGAACAGGCCTGCCACGGTGGTGCGCTGGTGGTCGTCCACCTCCAGGCAGCCTTCATCGCTGGCGCGCGCGCCGGCGGCGACCGCGAGGTGCGAGCGGATCCGCGAGCCGAGCGCTGGATAGACGCTGTCGAACGCCAGACGGCCGCCGGCGGCGTCGAGCGCGAGCTGGTCGCCTTCGATTGCCCAATCGCCGCACGGCCCGTCAACACGGACGATGCCGGCCTCGTCGAGTTTGGCGGCGCAGGCTTCATCGAGCAGGTGTTCGGCCTCGGGGGCGATCAGCGTCACGTCGCGGGTGTAGCCGCGCAGAAATAGCGCCTCGCGCATGCCATGGTCTCCGGTGCCGATCACGCCGACGCGCTTGTCGGTGACCTCATAACCGTCGCAGATCGGACAATAACGCAAGAGGCCGCGCTCGAGCGCCGGATCATGCACCTCAGGCAAGATATGGGGGCGGTGATTGACGACGCCTGTGGCGAGCAGCACCGTGCGTGCGGCGAACCGCCCTTCGTCGGTGACGACCACGAAATTGTCGCCGTCGGGCACGATCTCGGTGACCTTCTTCTCCTCGCGCCGCGCGCCGTATTTCTCCGCCTGCACGCGCATCAGCCGCAGCAGATCCTTGCCGCTGATCCCGTCAGGATAGCCGGCATGGTTGTGGGTGCACGGGATCATCGCCGCACGGCTCGAATTGCTGTCGAACAGCCGGATCGAAAGATGGAAGCGGGTGAGATAGATGGCCGCGGTAAGCCCCGCGGGCCCGGCGCCGATGATGATGCAATCGTCCATGGTGGCGCAATCCCCCGCACCGGGCGTGGTTCCTTGGGCGCGGTTCTTGCCGCAACAGTGCTCACGGTATATACATCCCGTATATACGGAGTAGCTGAGATGGGCGTGCTTCCTACGAGAACTTTCAAGTCAGGCAATTCGGTCGCGCTGCGTTTGCCTAAAGGCTTGGGCATCGAGGAAGGCGTGGAGATGAGCATCCGCGAGGAGGAGGGGCGGTTCATCGTAGAGCGGGTCAGCCAGCCCAAGCGCAAGTTCGATATCGCAGGGATATGGGGCATCGGTCGTCACCTTGGCCTTAGACCGATTGCGCCGGAGGATCGCGTCTTTGAAGACCGACCTCTGCTGTGGCCCGAGATTGATCCCGACGAATCGCTGGTCCCGCCAACGCCGTGAAATATCTGCTCGACAGCAACATCATCATCGTTGCCATGCTTGCCGCATCGGACCCGCTGCGCGACCGGATGGCGGCGTGTGACGAAGACGACCTGGTCACCTCCGCCATGGCCTATGTGGAGGTTGCCCATGGCTCGCGTCATGGCAAGCCGCCCCCGATCCCGCTGCTTGACCGCTTCCTGCGGGCCATTCCCGTGTTGCCTTTCGATGCAGCCGCCGCGAACGCCTATGCGGCATTGCCGTTCGTGCGGGCCAGCTATGACCGGCTGATTGCGGCGCACGCTCTCTCGCTGGGGCTGACGGTCGTTACCGGTAACGAGCGCGATTTCGCCGATGTGCCGGGCCTCTCCGTGGAAAACTGGACGCTGTGACCTTCGCTGCCACCATTCTCACCCTCTACCCCGAAATGTTCCCCGGGCCACTTGGCGCGAGCCTCGCCGGCCGCGCGCTGCGCGAAGGAGGCTGGACGCTCGACGCGGTGCAGATTCGCGACTTCGCTACCGATCGACATCGCTCTGTAGACGACACGCCCGCGGGCGGCGGCGCGGGCATGGTGCTGCGCGCGGACGTGCTGGCGGCGGCGATCGACAGCGTGGCCGACGACCGCCCGGTGCTGGCGATGACGCCGCGCGGGCGGCCACTCGGCCAGGAGCGGGTGAGGGCGCTTGCCGCGGGACCCGGGGTGACGATCCTGTGCGGCCGGTTCGAGGGGTTCGACGAGCGTATCTTCGAGGGCCGTGCGATCGAGGAGGTGTCGGTCGGCGACTATATCCTCTCGGGCGGCGAAATGGGTGCGCTGGTGCTGCTCGACGCTTGCATTCGGCTACTGCCCGGCGTAATGGGCGCCCCTTCCAGCGGTGTGGACGAGAGCTTCGAAACGGGGCTGCTCGAATACCCGCAATATACCCGACCTCAGCAATGGGAAGGGCGCACGATCCCCGAAGTGCTGCGATCGGGGGATCATGCGAGGATCGCGGCCTGGCGAAAGCACATGGCCGAGACCGACACACGGCTACGGCGGCCGGACCTTTGGGAGCGCCACGAGGGCGCTCGGGTCCAGTCGCCCTCTAGCGCGCGGCGAATGAAGGACGAATGAGATGAACCTCATCCAGACGCTCGAAGCCGAGCAGATTGCCAAGTTCCACGAGACCAAGTCGATTCCCGAGTTCCGCCCTGGCGATACGCTCAAGGTCGGCGTCAAGGTCGTCGAAGGCGAGCGCACCCGCGTGCAGAACTACGAAGGCGTGTGCATCGCGCGCTCGAACCGCGGCATGGGCTCGAGCTTCACCGTGCGCAAGATGAGCTTCGGCGAGGGCGTCGAGCGCGTCTTCCCGCTCTACTCGCCCAACGTCGATTCGATCGAGGTGGTCCGCAAGGGTGCCGTGCGTCGCGCCAAGCTCTATTATCTGCGTGGCCGCACCGGCAAGTCGGCGCGTATCGCCGAGCGCCGCGACGTCCGTCCGGCCAAGGGCACGGCCGCCGAGTAATCCACCCCGGTGGGTGACCGCCGGCCGGTCGCACGAGAAAACAGGGCGCGGAGGCTTCGGCTGCCGCGCCTTTTTCTTGCCTGGCGGCTGGCCAACGCACGCGACCATGCTACCTCTCGGCTTTCTGTGGAGTATCGTTGCGGCAGCTGCGCCGTTATGATGCTGATAACAGTGGAAAAGAGAGGCGAGATGCGGCGAGCGATGGGCGCGTGGAGATACCCGATGGCGGCGGCTGCCGCTTACTGTGCGCTGGCGGGAACGGCGGTGCCGTCTGCTGCGCAGACCGGCGCCGTGTCCGCGCGCGACGTGCTCACCCAGGCTTCGTTCGGCTCCGCGACCAAGCAGGCAGCGATGCAGGGCGTGCTGACCGCCCAGCGGCTCGCCGCGGCGGCGCTGGCACGGTCGCCGACCGATCACGAGGCGCTGCTGATGCAGGCCACCGCCAAGGGCTATGAGGCCAAGCTCAGCGGCAGCCGCGCCGACGCGATCGCCGCGCGCAAGCTGTTCGAGGCGCTTGCCAGCCGCTCGCCGCGGGATGCCGAGCCGCAGCTCGGGCTCGGCGCCTGGCACATGGGCGCGGTGTTCAAGCTCGGCAGCCTGATGGGGCGGGCGGCGCTCGGCGCGCAAAAGGCGGTGGGGCTGGCCGCGCTGGACCGCGCGGTGGCGCTGGGCGGCGACAGGGCGTCCTGCGCCGGCGTCGCGGCGCTGTTGCGGCTGGAGCAGGACCCGGGCGACCAACGCGGCCGCGCGCTGGCGGAGATGGCCGCACGGGCGAGCACGCCGACCGCGTTCGACCGGGCGATGCGCCGGGCCTCGACCGCGGTGCTGGCGTCGCTCAACGGCGGCGATGCGGCGGCGACCAAGAAGCTGGCGGCCAGACTGCTGCCGTTCGGGCAATTCGGCGACTGAGCAGGGCTGCCGTCGCTGCTGGCGACCCGCCGGACGTCGACAGGTAGCACGAAAAGGGCCGCCGAGCTGATGCCCGGCGGCCCTTGTCCGTTGCTTGATTAGACGCCCGCTTACTGGTCGAGGAAGCTGCGCATCTTGCGGCTGCGGCTCGGGTGCTTGAGCTTCCTCAGCGCCTTGGCCTCGATCTGGCGGATGCGCTCGCGCGTCACCGAAAATTGCTGGCCGACCTCTTCAAGCGTGTGATCGGTATTCATGCCGATCCCGAAGCGCATGCGCAGCACGCGCTCCTCACGCGGGGTGAGGCTGGCAAGGACGCGGGTGACCGTTTCCTTGAGGTTGGCCTGGATCGCGGCGTCGACCGGGATCACCGCATTCTTGTCCTCGATGAAATCGCCGAGGTGGCTGTCTTCCTCATCGCCGATCGGCGTTTCGAGGCTGATCGGCTCCTTGGCGATCTTCATCACCTTGCGCACCTTCTCGAGCGGCATGCTCAGGCGCTCGGCCATCTCCTCCGGAGTCGGCTCGCGGCCCTGCTCGTGGAGGAACTGGCGGCTGGTGCGGACCAGCTTGTTGATCGTCTCGATCATGTGGACCGGGATACGGATCGTCCGCGCCTGGTCGGCGATCGAGCGGGTGATCGCCTGGCGGATCCACCAGGTCGCATAGGTGCTGAACTTGTAGCCGCGCCGATACTCGAACTTGTCGACCGCCTTCATCAGGCCGATGTTGCCCTCCTGGATCAGATCCAGAAACTGCAGCCCGCGGTTCGTGTACTTCTTGGCAATCGAGATCACCAGGCGGAGGTTGGCTTCGACCATCTCCTTCTTGGCGATCCGCGCCTCGCGCTCGGCCTTCTGCACCGTGTTGACGATGCGGCGGAACTCGGTGAGCGCCATGCCGGTCTGCTGGGCAATGTCGGCGATCTCGGCGCGGATGCGGTCAACCGCCTCGCCCTCGTTGGTCGCGAACGCGGTCCACTTCTTGTCGAGCTTGCCGATCGAGGCGAGCCAGTTCTCGTCGGTCTCATGGCCGACGTAGCGATCGAGGAAGTCCTTGCGCGCAACCTTGTGCCGTTCGGCGAGGCGCAGCATCTGCCCGCCCAGCGTCGTCAGGCGCCGGTTGTAGGCGTAGAGCTGGTCGACCAGGAACTCGATCTTGGCGTTGTGGAACTGGACGCTCTCCACCTCGGCGGTGAGCTCCTCGCGCAGCTTCTGGTACTTGCGTTCCTCGGCAGCCGACAGCTCGCCACCGGCGGCCATGGCATCGAGCCGCGCCTGCTGGACCTTGCTGAACTTCTTGTAGAGCGCGGTGATGTTGGCAAAGCGCTCCAACGCCTGCGGCTTGAGCGTCTCTTCCATCTGCGCGAGGCTGAGGGTGTTGTCCTCTTCCTCGTCATCGGCCGGACGCGGCGCGCGGCGCTCGCCGCCCTCCTCGTCCTCGTCGGCAGAGGCCTCCTCGGGCTCTTCCTCTTCCTTGAACGACGGGCCGGCGGCCTTCTCGGAGATTTCGCCGTTGTCGTCTTCCTCGGCACCCTCGACCTGCTCGGCGGTCGGGCCCTTGGAGAGCATCGCATCGAGATCGAGGATCTCGCGCAGCTGCATCGTGCCTTCATTGAGCGCGGTCGACCAATCGATGATCGCGTTGAAGGTGATCGGCGATTCGCACAGGCCGAGAATCATGGTGTCGCGACCAGCCTCGATGCGCTTGGCGATGGCGATCTCGCCCTCGCGGCTGAGCAGCTCGACCGCGCCCATCTCGCGCAGATACATCCGCACCGGATCATCGGTACGGTCGATCGTCTCTTTCTTCTTGGTGTCGAGCGCAGGCGCGCTGCCGGTATCCGCCTCGGCGTCCGGGGTCTCGACCTCGTCATCCTGCGCGTCGTCGGTCTCGCCGTCGTCGCCGGCCTCGTCGTTCTCGACGATGTTGACGCCCATCTCGTTGAGCGCCGCCATCACGTCCTCGAGCTGGTCGGAGGACATCTGGTCCTGCGGCAGCGCCTCGTTGAGCTGGTCGTAGGTGATGTAGCCGCGCTTCTTGGCGCGCGCGATCAGCTTCTTGACCGACGCATCGTTCATGTCGATCAGCGGCGCATCGCCCGTCTCTGCCGTGTCGGGGGCTTCAGCCGCCATGTTCGATTTCGCCATCAATTGCCCTCGGATCCAAACGCCCGGGCGTCTTCGTTCGCCTGCACGAGATTTGCAAGCCGAAGCTCCAACGCCTGTTTCTCTCTCACCAATGCCACTTGCCGTTCAAACGCCTCATCAGTGAAATGCGCCTGCATGGCGCTGGTTGCCTCGGCAAGCGCCAAATCGACTTCCGGACGTGCCACCATGATGGCAATCGCCTCGTCGAGGTCGGCTCTGGCTCTGGCCGGATCACCGGCATTCCGCGTGAACGAATAGGGCATCGTATCGGCTCTCAGCAGGTCGCTCGCGACTGAATCGAAACCGGATAACGCCAATATGGTAATCAAGCGGCCGCTATCAAGCGCCTGCTCCTCCAGCGCCAGATCGACCACCGCCTCGTAGAGCCTACCCAGCGCGCCATCGATCAGCTTGAGGCTGCCGAGCACCTCCATGTGCCGCGCAATCTCCACCGGATGGCGGATCAGCCCGGCGAGCACCGCCTTGGCAAGCACGCGGTCAATTCCGGCGGCGCGGACGGCCTTGGCGTCCTCGGTCGCCGGCGCGTGCGGCTGCTTCCACTGGCCCTTGGTGTCTCGCTTACCTTGTGGGCGGGGCGGGGCGGGGGTGAAGGCGCGGCGCTTGGGCGCGAAATGCTCGTAAACCCGGTTACGGAAGTCGTTCTCATATTCCTTGCGGACCGACGCATCGACGATGGTCGCGGCTAGCTCCTGGAGGCGCTGCTTGAGCCCGGCGCGCTGCTCGGGCGTATCGAGCGGGCCTGTGGCGAGTTCGCTGTGCCAGAGGCGGTCGACCAGGGGCTGGGGGTGCTGGAGCAGGGCTTCCATCGCTTGCGCGCCACCGGACCGGACCAGATCATCCGGATCCTGGCCTTCCGGCAGGGTGACGAAGGCAAGGCTGCGCCCGCCGCCGAGCATCGGCAGCGCGCGGTGGGCGGCGCGCAGCGCGGCCTTCTGCCCGGCGCTGTCACCGTCGAGGCAGAGGATCGGCACGTCGACCATCCGCCACAAGCGCTCGAGCTGCCCCTCGGTAAGCGCGGTGCCGAGCGGGGCGACCGCCTCGGCGATCCCCGCCTGGGCGAGCGCGATCACATCCATATAGCCCTCGACCACCAGCACCCGGCCGGACTTGCGGCTGGCGGGCGCGGCGCGATCGAGGTTGTAGAGGGTGCGGCCCTTGTCGAACAACGGCGTCTCGGGCGAGTTGAGGTATTTGGGCTCGCCCTCGCCGATGATCCGGCCGCCGAACGCAATCACCCGGCCGCGCGGATCGCGGATCGGGATCATCAGCCGGCCGCGGAAGCGGTCATAGGGTTCCTTGCCCTCGACCTGAATCAGCATGCCAGTCTCGACCAGCATCGGGTCGCCGAAGTCCTTTAGCGCGGCCTTGAGCTTGCCGCGGCTGTCCGGCGCAAAGCCCATGCCGAAGGTGCGCGCGGTCTCGGGCGTGATGCCGCGCTTTGCCAGCGCCGCGCGGGCATCGTTGCCGCCGAGCCCACCGAGCTGCTCGGTGAACCAGGCGGCGGCTCCGGCCATCGCCTCGTGCAGGCCCTTGGCGCGCTCGGCCTTGCGCGCGGACTGATGGTCCTGCGCGGGCATGTCGAGCCCTGCCGCCTGGGCGAGTTCCTTGACCGCGTCGATGAACGGCAGGCCGCGCTGGTCGGTCATCCAGCGGATCGCGTCGCCATGCGCCGAGCAGCCGAAGCAATGGTAGAAGCCCTTGTCGTCGTTGACGTAGAAGGAGGGCGTCTTCTCGTTGTGGAACGGGCAGCAGCCGCGCATCTCGCGGCCCGCCTTCTGCAGCTTGGTGGTCTTGCCGACCAGCGCCGACAGCGAGGTGCGGGCGCGCAGCTCGTCGAGGAATTGGGGGGAGAGGCTCATGGTTGGGTGCCTGCCTTCTCGACTGCGCGCCGCACGAACGGGTGGGCAAGATCCCGGGCCGCCGCCGCCGCGTCGAGCCCGATCGATATGCGGCCCTGTGCCGTTACGCCAGCGCCGCCTTCACCAGCCCGCTTGCCTTGGACATGTCCAGGCTCGCCGCATGCCGTGCCTTCAGCTCGGCCATCACCCGGCCCATGTCCTTCATCCCGCTGGCGCCGAGCTCGGCCTTGATTGCCTCGATCGCCGCGGTCGTCTCCGCCTCGCTCATCTGTGCCGGCAGGAAGCGCTCGATCACCGCGACCTCGGCCTTTTCGGCGTCGGCGAGTTCCTGGCGGCCGCCGGTCTCGTACATGGCGATCGACTCGCGGCGCTGCTTGACCATCTTCTGCAGCACCTCAACCACCACGGCGTCATCGTCCGCCGGCGCGGTGCCGGTGCGCAGCTCGATGTCACGGTTCTTGATGGCGGCCTGAATCAGGCTGATGGCGGCGCGCGCTTCCTTGTCGCCGGCCTTCATGGCGGTGACCTGCGCGGCCTTGATGTCGTCGCGAATCATGGGTGTCTCTCGAAGCCAAAGCGGTAAAGCGGGTTACCCTAGCGGAACAACGCTCCCCCGTGAACCGGTTGACCTCGCGGGGTGTGAGGTCTAGCGGGCGCCACTTAGCGACATCGCGAACCAACACAGGAGTGCCCGCCAAGCCATGGCCGACGCCAAACCCTCTGCCGCGCCTGCTACGTCCGCCAGGCCAGATGGCGCGACCGGCGTGCTCGTCCTCGCCAGTGGCGAGATCGCCTGGGGCCGCGGCTTCGGCGCCGAGGGGCAGGCGGTGGGCGAGGTGTGCTTCCACACCGCGATGACCGGCTATCAGGAGATCATGACCGATCCGTCCTTCGCCGGGCAGATCATCACCTTCAC
Organism: Sphingomonas sp. GW821-FHT09E03; assembly: GCF_059416225.1. Taxonomy (NCBI): domain Bacteria; kingdom Pseudomonadati; phylum Pseudomonadota; class Alphaproteobacteria; order Sphingomonadales; family Sphingomonadaceae; genus Sphingomonas; species Sphingomonas sp. GW821-FHT09E03. The sequence continues at coordinate 109,917 of NZ_JBWKOS010000007.1, forward strand.
CTTCCCGCACATCGGCAACGTCGGCGCCAACCCGGACGACATCGAGGCCGACGCGCCGCATGCGCTGGGCATGATTGTCCGCGAGGACGTCACTGAGCCGTCCAACTTCCGGGCGGTCGAGCGGCTCGACGGCTGGATGAAGCGCCACGCGCGGATCGGCCTCGCCGGGATCGACACCCGCGCGCTGACCCGCCGGATCCGCAGCGGCGGCGCGCCCAACGGCGTGATCGCGCATTCGGCGAGCGGCGACTTTGACCTCGACCTGCTGCTCAAGCTGGCGCGCGGCTGGCCCGGGCTGGAGGGCATGGACCTCGCCAAGGAGGTGTCGACCGCGACCCATTATGCCTGGGGCGAGGCGCGCGAGGGCGGGGCATGGAAGCTCGGCCACGGCTATCTTCACAAAGGTCACGCAAACGACGCCCCGCGGCCGCATGTCGTCGCGATCGACTATGGCAGCAAATTCAACATCTTCCGCAACCTTGTTGAGGCGGGTGCGAAGGTAACGGTGCTACCTGCCGAGGCGACCTTCGACGAGGTCATGGCGCTCGCGCCGGATGGCATCTTCCTTTCCAACGGCCCCGGCGATCCCGCCGCGACCGGCGACTATGCGGTGCCGGTGATCCGGCAGCTGCTCGAGACGGGAAAGCCGCTGTTCGGCATCTGCCTGGGACACCAGCTGCTCGGGCTGGCGGTGGGCGCGACCACCACCAAGATGTTCCAGGGCCATCGCGGCGCCAACCACCCGGTCAAGCGGCTCAGCGACGGCGCGGTGGAAATCACCAGCATGAACCACGGCTTTGCGGTGGAACGCGACAGCCTGCCCGCCAACGTCCGCGAGACGCATGTGTCGCTGTTCGACGGCTCGAACGCGGGGCTGGAGCTGACCGATCGGCCGGCGTTCAGCGTGCAATATCATCCTGAGGCGAGCCCGGGGCCGCAGGATAGCCTGTACCTGTTCGAGCGGTTCGTGGGTTCGCTGCGGTGAAACGTGCCGGCGGCGTCTTGCTGATCTGCGCGATAATGCTCGTGGGATGTGCAACGCATCGCGCGGAAAAGCCGCTCCTGACTGCGGGCGCCTACCGGCATATCGCTGCGACGTGCCATGCCGATCACGCTGTCTTCTATCGCGGGACCAAAGGTCTGCCTCATGTCGAATTCACCTATGGCGATGCTGCCAAGCAGGTGGGGGATGAAGGTTCACCGATCTTCAAATGCATGGGCGCCAACCTGCAGCACTACCGCTACGACTTTTTCTCGTTCAAGGCCGATCCTCCAGTTGCGGAGTGATCTGGTCATGAACATCCCTTCCGTTCTTACTTGGGTCTGTCCCGCTGATGCCTAAACGCACCGACATCTCCTCCATCCTCGTCATCGGCGCAGGGCCGATTGTGATCGGCCAGGCGTGCGAGTTCGATTATTCGGGCACGCAGGCGATCAAGGCGCTTAAGGAAGAGGGCTATCGCATCGTCCTGGTCAATTCGAACCCGGCGACGATCATGACCGATCCCGAGCTCGCCGACGCGACTTATGTCGAGCCGATCACGCCCGAGATCGTCGCCAAGATTATCGAGAAGGAGCGGCCGGACGCGGTGCTGCCGACGATGGGCGGGCAGACCGCGCTCAACACAGCGCTGGCGCTGTTCCGCGACGGCACGCTGGAAAAGTATGGCGTGCAGATGATCGGCGCCGACGCCGAGGCGATCGACAAGGCCGAGGATCGCCAGAAGTTCAAGGTGGCGATGGACAAGATCGGGCTGGAAAGCGCCCGCTCGGCGATTGCGCACAGCGAGGCCGAGGCGCTGGAGGGGCTCGCCAAGGTCGGGCTGCCGGCGATCATCCGCCCGAGCTTCACCATGGGCGGGTCAGGCGGCGGCATCGCCTACAATCGCGAGGAATTCTTGAGCATTGTCCGCTCGGGCCTCGACCTCTCGCCGACCACCGAGGTGCTGATCGAGGAATCGCTCCTGGGCTGGAAGGAGTATGAGATGGAGGTCGTGCGCGACCGCAACGACAATTGCATCATCATCTGCTCGATCGAGAACGTCGATGCGATGGGCACCCACACCGGCGATTCGATCACGGTCGCGCCGGCGCTGACGCTGACCGACAAGGAATATCAGATCATGCGCAACGCATCGATCGCGGTGCTCCGCGAGATCGGTGTGGAGACGGGCGGCTCCAACGTCCAGTTCGCGGTCAATCCCAAGGATGGCCGGCTGATCGTGATCGAGATGAACCCGCGGGTGTCGCGCAGCTCGGCGCTCGCCTCCAAGGCGACCGGCTTCCCGATCGCCAAGGTCGCCGCGAAGCTCGCGGTGGGCTATACGCTCGACGAGATCGAGAACGACATCACCGGAGCGACTCCCGCGTCGTTCGAGCCGACGATCGACTATGTGGTCACCAAGATCCCGCGCTTCGCATTCGAGAAGTTCAAGGGCGCCGAGGCGACGCTCGGCACCGCGATGAAGTCGGTCGGCGAGGTGATGGCGATCGGCCGCAACATCCATGAATCAATGCAGAAGGCGTTGCGCGGGCTGGAGACCGGGCTGTCCGGCTTCAACAATGTCGAGCGGCTGGCGGGCGCCCCGCGCGACGTGATCGAGGCCGAATTGGCGATCCGCTCGCCCGACCGGCTGATGATCGCGGCGCAGGCGTTGCGCGAAGGCTTCACCGTTGCCGAGGTGCAGACGCTGACCGCCTACGACCCCTGGTTTCTCGAACGGATCGCGGAGATCGTCGAGGCGGAAGCGCAGATCTGCCGCGAGGGCCTGCCGATCGAGGCCGCCGGCATGCGGCGCCTCAAGTCGATGGGGTTCAGCGACAAGCGGCTGGCCTTCCTGGCGCTGCATTCGGCCAACCTCCGCGGCAATGCGCGCGGCATCGCCCGCGGCACCGGGCTGATCCACGAAGCGGTGGTGGCGATGACCGGCGGCGTCACCGAGGACGAGGTGCGCGCGCTGCGTCACCGACTGGGCGTGCGCCCCGTGTTCAAGCGGATCGACACCTGTGCGGCCGAGTTCGACGCCAAGACGCCGTACATGTACTCGACCTACGAGTCGCCGAGCTTCGGCGAGCCAGAGAGCGAGGCGGCACCGAGCGACCGGCGCAAGATCGTGATCCTCGGCGGCGGCCCCAACCGCATCGGCCAGGGCATCGAGTTCGACTATTGCTGCTGCCATGCCTGCTTCGCACTGGCAGACGCCGGCTATGAGACGATCATGGTCAACTGCAACCCGGAGACGGTGAGCACCGACTATGACACCTCGGACCGGCTCTATTTCGAGCCGCTGACCGCCGAGGACGTGCTCGAGATCCTCCATGTCGAGCAGTCGCGCGGCGAACTGGTCGGCGTCATCGTCCAGTTCGGCGGGCAGACCCCGCTCAACCTCGCACGCGCGCTGGAAAAGGCGGGGATCCCGATCCTCGGCACCTCGCCCGACGCGATCGATCTCGCCGAGGACCGCGAGCGGTTTGCGGCGCTGATCAACAAGCTCAAGCTGCGCCAGCCGGCCAACGGCCTCGCCCGCAGCCGTGACGAGGCCGTCGCCGCTGCCGAGCGGATCGGCTATCCGGTGCTGATGCGGCCGAGTTATGTGCTGGGCGGCCGGGCGATGGAGATCGTCGATTCGCTCCAGCAGCTCGACGACTACATCCAGACCGCGGTGCAGGTATCGGGCGAATCGCCGGTACTGATCGACCAATATCTCCGCGACGCGATCGAGGTGGACGTGGACGCGATCTGCGACGGCACCGATGTGGTGGTTGCGGGCGTGCTCCAGCATATCGAGGAAGCCGGCGTCCATTCGGGCGACAGCGCCTGCTCGATCCCGCCTTATTCGCTTACCCCCGCGATCATCGCCGAGATCGAGCGGCAGACGGTGCTGCTCGCGCATGCGCTGTCGGTGGTCGGGCTGATGAACATCCAGTTCGCGGTGAAGGACGACCTTGTCTATCTGATCGAGGTCAACCCGCGCGCCAGCCGCACGGTGCCGTTCGTCGCCAAGGCGATCGGCGCGCCGATCGCCAAGATCGCGAGCCGGGTGATGGCGGGCGAGAAGCTGAAGGACCTGCCGGCGATCAACCGCCACATCGATTATTATGCGGTCAAGGAAGCGGTGTTCCCGTTCAACCGCTTCCCGGGCACCGATCCGGTATTGTCACCCGAGATGAAAAGCACCGGCGAAGTGATGGGAATCGATCCCGATTTCACCACCGCCTTTGCCAAGTCGCAGCTCGGCGCCGGCACGGTGCTGCCGACCAGCGGCACCGCGTTCGTCAGCGTCAAGCATGGCGACAAGCCGCACATCGTGCCGGCGGTGCGCTCGCTGCTCGAGCATGGCTTTCACGTGCTCGCGACCGGTGGTACCGCGGATTACCTCGAGCTTGCCGGGCTGTCGGTGGAGCGGGTCAACAAGGTCGCGCAGGGGCGGCCGCACATCCTCGACCGGATCATGGACGGCGAGGTGGGGCTGATCTTCAACACCACCGAGGGGTGGCAGAGCCTCAAGGATTCCAAGCCGATCCGCCAGGCGGCGCTCGCGCAGAAGATCCCTTACTTCACCACCGCGCCCGCCTCGGTACAGGCGGCGGCGGCAATCGGCACGCGCTCCCTTGAAGTGCGTCCGTTGCAGTCTTATTATTCGCAGTCGCACTATTAATCCCGGCATGATCGCGTGATGTGCGGGCGGGCGCCCTGGTCGGGGGCCCGCTTGGGAATGAGTTATTGGGGACGAGACAATGGCCACCGTCGAAAAGATGCCGATGCTGCAAGAGGGCTATGAGAAGCTCACTGCGGATTTGCGGCGTCTCAAAGAGGAGCGGCCGCACATCGTCGACGCGATCGAGGAAGCGCGTGCCCATGGCGATCTGTCGGAAAACGCCGAATACCATGCTGCCAAGGAGCAGCAGGGCCAGAATGAGGCGACGATCAGCGACATCGAGGACAAATTGTCCCGCGCGCAGATCATCGACCCGCGCGACCTGTCGGGCGACAAGGTGGTGTTCGGCGCCACGGTGACGCTGCTCGACGACGACAACAAGCCGGTGCGCTATCAGATCGTCGGCCAGACCGAGGCGAACGCCAAGACCGGCCGGATCTCGTACAATTCGCCGCTCGGCCGCGCGCTGATCGGGCGCAAGGTGGACGAAGAGGTCGAGGTCGCGGTGCCCGCGGGCGACCGTTATTATGTGGTGTCGAAGATCGAGTTCATCTGATCAGCGCGCCACAGCCGCAGACATGAAAAAGGCCGGGGAAACCCGGCCTTTTGTTTGTTCGTCATTCCGGACTGGACCCGGGATGACGAGAGGCGGTTATGCCGTCGGGGGCGTGATCGCGTCCGGCTCGAGCAGGCGGTGGAGGTGGACCACCACGAACTTCATCTCGGCATCGTCGACGGTGCGCTGCGCGGCGGCGCGCCAGGCCTTTTCGGCGTCGCCATAGTCGGCGAAGATGCCGACGACCTCGAGTTGCGAAGGATCGGCGAATTCGAGGGTGCGGGGATCCTTGACGCGGCCGCCGAAGACGAGGTGGAGCTTGCTCATGCGAAATCCTGGCTGAAGGGGTTCGCCGGCTGCCCTAGCGTGTTGCGGCGCGGGATTGAACCCTGCGCGTGGGGTGGGCAACAGATGGTAATGGACACGATCGTGCTGCGGCATGCCGGCGTTGCCGCGGCGTCCATGGCACGCGGTAGGCTTCGGACCACGGCCGGCGTGACGGGAGGAGGAGAGGCGAGCGGTGGCCCATTCCTCTCCTCCGAGGTGCGTCACGCCTTGCTGGTGGCCGTCTTGGCGGCAGCGGCGCCCGCGGTCTGCGCGGCCTTGACGACATTGCCGAGCAGCGTCTTGACCTGGTCGCGCGCGGCATCCTTGTTGATGCCGAAGCCGTCGAGTTCGGCGGTGCCGGCTTCGCGGGCGGCGGCGATCGCCTGGCGGGCACGCTCGCCGATCTGCTGGCCGAGCGGCGCAAGCAGTTCCTTTTCCTTGGCCGAGCGAGGGATCAGCGCGCCGGCGATGGCGCCGACGGCGAGGCCACCGATCAGGATGCCGAGCGGGTTCGATTCGAGCCCTTCGACGGTGCGGCGCGCGGCGTCGCTGGCGACTTCCTTGGAGCTGCCGAGCGCGGAGGACGCCTTTTCGACGGTAGCCTCATAGGCGTGGGTCACGGTCTCCTTGGCGTCGTGCAGGCGGCCGTGGGTCTCGCGGTCCTTGGCGGTATCGATATCGGTCATGGAAGGTCCTTTGCGAGCATTGACGGGATCAACGGCTGGCGCCGTTGGCGGTTTCATCAGGGACGGCGACGGAACAGACCGGCGATCCGGCGACGCGCGAGCACCGCGCCGGCGAGCGCGACGACGCCGGCGACCGCAGCGGGATTGCGCCGTGCGGTCTCGATCCCGGCCTGGGCGGCGGCGCCACCCTTGTCGGTGACCTCGACCATCGCCTGGCGGGCCAGTGCCTTGGGGCTGAGCTTGACCTGCAGCCTGGCGAGCGTTGCCGACAGACGCTGGCGGGCCACCGCGGCCTCGAGCTCGGCATCGACCAGCCGCGCGACCGGATCGGGCGAGAGGTTGGCCATCACACCGTCTCCCGCCGGGCGGGGGCAAGACGGCCCTTGCCGATGATGCCGAGCACCGCGGCGATCACCAGCACCGTTACCACCACCGCAGCGGTGGCGAAGCCGGGGCCGATCAGCGTCGCAAGACTGAGAATGAGGCCGACCAGCAGCGCGATCAACGCCGCCAGCGCCAGCACCCCGGCGACCGCGAAGAACAGGATCGCGCTCTTATAGGCGCCGGCACGCTCGGCGAATTTGGCCTTGTACAGCGCGATCTCGGCTGCGGCCAGATCGCGGGTGTCGTCCACCAATTGACCGACCAGCGTCGCCACGCTCTCATCGTCGGTGGCCTGCTCGATTGTCCCGGTCGCCAAGCTGATCAGGCCTTGTTGTCGTCGAGGCCGGACTGGGCGAGGCGGGCGACCACGAAGCCCAATGCGGCGGCGATGCCGACGGCGACCGCGGGGCTCTTGCGGATGTAGCCGCGCGCCTCGTCGATCAGCGCATCGACGTCCTTGCCCTTCACCTGCTCGGCGAAGCCCGAGACGGTGCTCGCCGCGGTGCGGGCATATTCGCCATATTGCGCGCCGAGCTTGTCATCGACCTGGCCTGCGGCGTCGGTGAGCAGCTGCGAGAGCTGGTCCAGCGCGCCGCTCGCCTTGTCCTTGCCGGTGTCGGCAAAGGCGCGGAGCTTGTCGTTGGCCTGCGCGCCATATTTGGCGGAATAGTCCTTGAACGCCTGGCGGGCCTGATCGGCCTTGCTGCCGGTCGCAGTGCCCTCGGCATCGAACTCGACGCCGGTGTCCTTGAGCGGCGCGGCGGGCTCGAACTCGGTGGTGGCGGGCGGCGGGGTGATGTCGCCGTCGGTCATCGGGGTTGCGTTGTCGTCGGCCATGGTTTGCGCCCTTTCGATTGTTCGTCGCTTCAACCCCGCGTCACGAACACCGGTTCCATCGGCGCGGCGATTGCCCGCGGCGGGACAGCGCGGTAGAGGCGCGGCGAGATATGCCCTGACCTAGGAGCTTCGTTACGTGACCGCAATCATCGACATCCATGCCCGCCAGATCCTCGACAGCCGGGGCAACCCGACGGTGGAAGTCGACGTATTGCTCGAGGACGGCAGCTTCGGCCGCGCCGCCGTGCCGTCGGGCGCGTCGACCGGCGCGCACGAGGCGGTCGAGCGCCGCGACGGCGACAAGAGTCGCTGGGGCGGCAAGGGCGTCGACGAGGCGGTCGAGGCGGTCAACGACGAGATCACCGACACGGTGCTCGGCATGGATGCCGAGGATCAGGCCGATCTCGACCAGGCAATGATCGAGCTCGACGGTACCGAGAACAAGGGCCGTCTCGGCGCCAACGCGATCCTCGGCGTCAGCCTCGCCGCCGCCAAGGCGGCCGCCGAGGCGCGCGGCATGCCGCTGTACAAGTACATTGGCGGCGTCTCGGCGCACGTGCTGCCGGTGCCGATGATGAACATCATCAACGGCGGCGAGCATGCCGACAATCCGATCGACTTCCAGGAGTTCATGATCGTGCCGGTCGGCGCCGCCAACATCGTCGAGGCGGTGCGCTGCGGCTCGGAGATCTTCCACACGCTCAAGAAGGGCCTGTCCGAGAAGGGCCTCGCCACCGGCGTCGGCGACGAGGGCGGCTTCGCGCCGAACATCGCCAGCACCACCGAGGCGCTCGACTTCATCATGACCAGCATCGAGAAGGCGGGCTACACCCCGGGCGACGACGTGATGCTCGCGCTCGATTGCGCCGCGACCGAATTCTACAAGGACGGCCGCTACAATATCTCGGGCGAGGGCAAGATCCTTTCGAGCGACGAGATGGCCGAGTATCTCGCCGAGCTCACCCGCCGCTATCCGATCTTCTCGATCGAGGACGGCATGGGCGAGGACGATTGGGCGGGCTGGAAGACGCTGACCGATCTGGTCGGCGACAAGGTCCAGCTGGTCGGCGACGACCTGTTCGTGACCAACCCCAAGCGCCTCAAGCGCGGCATCGACGGCGGCTATGCCAATTCGCTGCTGGTGAAGGTCAACCAGATCGGCACGCTGACCGAGACGCTGGAAGCGGTGTCGATGGCGCAGCGCGCCAAGTACACCGCGGTGATGAGCCATCGCTCGGGCGAGACCGAGGATGCGACCATCGCCGACCTCGCAGTCGCCACCAACTGCGGCCAGATCAAGACCGGCAGCCTTGCCCGCTCGGACCGGCTCGCCAAGTACAACCAGCTGATCCGCATCGAGGAAGAGCTGGGCGATTCGGCACGTTACGCCGGCCGGAGCGTTCTGAAGGCTTGATCGCCCGACACGGAGAGTGAATGATGGCGCGCGTGAAAACATCGGCCTTTCGCAGGACCATGAAGCGCGCCGCCTGGCCCGCGATCGGCTTCACGCTGATCGCGGTGTTCGGCACCTATGCCGTGCTGGGGCCCAACGGCATCCTCGCTTATGGCGACTACAAGCGCCAACTAGCCAAGCGCGAGCGCGACTATGCGGTGCTCGACCACCGCCGCGAGGTGATCAAGAACCGGGTGGCGCTGCTCGACCCCGATCACGCCAATCCGGACATGGTGGACGAGATGACCCGCAAGGAGCTCAACGTCGTCCATCCGGACGAGGTGATCGTGCCGCTCAAGTAGTCGGTTGGCGCGACGCTGGGTGAGGTCGCGCAGAGGCGCGGAGGGCGCAGAGAGGGTTCGCCTGCGGCGGCAGCCCTATCATTATTGAGGTTAAGTGCGGCTTCGCCGCGGGGGCGGCATCTCTGCGTCCTCCGCGCCTCCGCGCGAAACATCTTTTCGTGGTGCTTGCGGGCTGAGATCCCAGCTTTCGCTAGCATGGTAGAGGCTGGGCGGCGACGCTCTTGCGGAGGTCGCCGCCTGACAGCTCCGGTTACTTGCCGAGGAAGGTCAGCAGGTCGTTGGTAAGGCGGTCGCTTTCGGTGACGTTGAGGCCGTGTGGTGCGCCGTCATATTCCACCAGCTGGCTGTTCGCGATGCCCTTGGCGGCGGCGCGCCCGGAGGCGTCGATCGGCACCGTCTTGTCGCCGGTGCCGTGGACGATCAGCGTCGGCACCCTGAAGGCGGCGAGATCGGGGCGGAAGTCCGTGTGTCCGAACGCCTGGGCGCAGGCGAGGGTGGGCTTGAGGCCGGCCTGGAGCGCGAGCGCGGTGGAATAGGCGACCATATCGTCGCTGACCGGGCTGGTGATGTAGCCGACGCCGTAGAATTGCGGGATGAAGGTCTGGCGGAAGAAGTTCGGCCGGTCCGCCTTGATGCCCGCAACGATCTGGTCAAACGTCGATTGCGGCGTGCCGTCGGGATTGTCGTCGGTCTTGAGCATATAGGGCACGACCGACGAGATCAGGCCGGCGGCGATCACGCCCTGGCCATTGTGGCGGCTCATGTAGCGCGCGACCTCGCCGCCGCCCATCGAGAAGCCGACGATCGTTGCGTCCTGATCGGCGCCCGTTTCCTTCATGACGTCGGCGAGATCGTCCGACAGCGTGTCATAGTCATAGCCGCTCCACGGCTGGCCCGAGCGACCGAAGCCACGGCGGTCATAGGCGATCGCGCGGAAGCCGGCCTCGGCGAGCGCTACAGCCTGCGCGTCCCAGCTGTCGGCGTTGAGCGGCCAGCCGTGCAGCAGGATGACCGGGCGGCCGCTGCCCCAGTCCTTGACGTAGATATCCGTACCATCGCGGGTCTTTACGTAAGGCATCGAGTCTCTCCAGTGGATTGCTCGAGGTTTAACAAGGCGCCGTTGTGGACGTTCCCGCCGGATGCGGGCTGGTGCTCGAATTCCGTCTCTGGCAGCATGTACGGCGAACGAGGAGAGACGGATGCGCGCAACGGTGGCGGTTTCGATGGTGGCCCTGGCAATGGCCGGGGCGGGGGCGCTCGCGGGATGTTCGCGCGAGGCGGCGGCGCCGACCAACCAGGTTGCGGCGGCGCCGAGCCCCGCGGCCACCGCGTCGGCGACCAACTGGGCGCAGTTCCGCAACGGCTTCATCGAGGGCTGGTTCAAGCTCGATCCGGCCAACGCCGTCTACCAGGGACGCCACGATTTCGATGGCCAGCTGCCGGACTGGAGCGCCGCGGGACTCAAGCGGCAGAGCGACTATCTTCACCAGGCGATCGGCCGCGCCAAGGCGTTCGGCGATAACGGGCTGAGCCCGCAGGACAAGTTCGAGCGCGATTATCTGATCAAGGTCGCGGAAGGGAAATTGTTCTGGCTGGAGGATGCCGACCAGCCCCACACCAACCCGGCTTATTATGTCGGCGGCGGGCTTGACCCCAACGTCTATATCGCGCGGCCCTATGCCGATGCGCCGACGCGGATGAAGGCGCTGATCGCCTTCCTGCAGCGGGTGCCGGCAGCGGCGCAGAACATCCGCGCCAACCTCAAGACGCCGATGCCGCGCTCGTTCGTCGATTACGGCGTGGCCGGTTTCCAGGGCTTCGCCGATTACTACGCCGGCGATGCCAGGAAGGCGTTCGCGGCGGTCCAGGACCCGGCGCTGCAGGCGCAGCTGACTGACGCGGCGACCAAGGCGAGCGCGTCGATGAAGGAGCTGGCGGGCTGGGTGAAGAGCCAGCAGGGCAGCGCGACCGGCAATTTCGCGCTCGGCGCCGATCGCTTCCAGCGAATGATCCTTGCTACCGAGGGTGTCGACACGCCGCTCGCCCAGCTCGAGGCGGCGGGACGCGCCGATCTCAAGCGCAACCAGGATGCGCTCGCCGCGGCTTGCGCGCTCTACGCCAAGGGCCAGACGATCCCGGCGTGCATCGACAAGGTGGGGGCGAACAAGGCCGCCGACGGTCCCGTGGCCGAGGCGCGGCGGCAGATACCGATGCTGCGCAAGTTCGTGGTCGATCACGATCTGGTGACGATCCCCGGCACCGAGGAAGCCAAGGTGGAGGAAAGCCCGCCCTACAACCGGCAGAACTCCGCCTATATCGACCCGCCGGGACCGTTCGATAAGGGTATTCCCTCGGTCTATTACATCTCGCCGCCCGATCCCGCCTGGGACAAGAAGACCCGCGATGCGTTCGTGCCGGGCAAGGCCGAGTTGCTGTTCACCTCGGTGCACGAGGTGATGCCGGGGCATTTCGTCCAGTTCCTCCACGCCAACCGTTCGCCGTCGCTCTTCGGGCGATTGTTCGTCGGCTATGCGTTCGCCGAGGGCTGGGCGCATTACATGGAGGAGACGATGTGGGAGGCGGGCCTCAACCAGGGCGACGCCGAGACGCATATCGGCCAGATCTCGAACGCGCTGCTGCGCGACTGCCGCTTCTTGTCGGCGATCGGCATGCATGCGCGCGGCATGACCCAGGCGCAGAGCCTCAAGATGTTTCGCGAGCAATGCTATCAGGACGAGGGCAATTCCCGCCAGCAGGCGGCGCGCGGCACCTATGATCCGGCCTATCTCAACTACACGATGGGCAAGCTGATGATCCGCAAGCTGCGTGACGACTGGACCGCCACCAGGGGCGGTCGCAAGGCATGGAAGGCGTTCCACGACCAGCTGCTGAGCTATGGTGGCCCGCCGATCCCGCTGCTCCGCCAGCAGATGATGGGTGAGCCGACCGCGAAGGCGGTGTTCTAGGGCTGCCCGAACCGTCATCCCAGCGGAAGCTGGGATCTCGTGCCGCGAGCGGTCGGCCTCGTAACGCGAAGACCCCAGCTTTCGCTGGGGTGACGGGACCGGGCTCGGCGCCGGCCTCCGGCCGCTAGCGCGTGTGGCGCATCACCGGCACGTCGTCGCGCGTCTCGGCAAGTGTCGGGTTGCGGATCGACGGGCGCAGGCGGGCGATGCTGCACAGGCCGGCGACCAGCGCGAGGCCGGCGGCGACCAGCGGGGGGGTGGTGCCGGCGCCGATGCCGAGCGCGAGCAGCGCCGCGACCAGGGTCGCGCCGGTGGTCTGGCCGACCAGCCGCACCGTGCCGACCAGCCCGCCCGCGGCGGCGGCGCGCTCGCGCGGGGCGGAGCCGATGATCAGGCGTGCGTTGGGCGGCAGGAACAGCCCGAAGCCCGATCCGCACAAGGCCATCCGCCAGGCGATGTCGAAATAGGTCGGGTCTGCCGGCAGCAACGCGATCAACGACAAGGCCACGATCGAGATCGCCATGCCGATGCCGCCGAGCAGCCCGGCGGGGACGCGGTCGGACAGCCACCCCGAGAGCGGCGCGACGATCATGTTGGTGAGCGGCCAGGGCGCGATCGCGGCGCCGACCTCGGCGGCGGAGAAGCCATAGCCGTGCTGGAGGCGGAACGGCGTCGCCAGCAGCAGCGTCATCGACGCGGTGAAGGCGGTATAGGCGCCGATCGCCGACAGCGCGATCACCGGCTTTGCGAGGAGGTCGATCGGCAGGATCGGCTTGGCCTCGCCGCGCTCGCGGCGGACGAAGAACCAGCCGATGACAACGCCGGTGAGCACGATCGCCGCCGAGACGATCGGGCTGTCGCCATGGACGCCGCTTTCGGCGCCCGAGATCACCAGCCCGATCATCGCCGCGCACATCACCGCGCCGAGCACGTCGAACGGCTCGTCGTGCGGCTGCGGATCGGGCAGCGCGCGGCCGAGCGCGAGGCTGAGCAACGCGAACGGCACCGCGCTCGCGAACACCCACGGCCATGGCGCGATCGCGAGGACCAGGCCGCCGATCGTCGGCGCGAGGGCGGCCGAGCTCGACACCACCACCGAATTGATGCCGAGCCCGCGGCCGAGCTGCTTGGCCGGGTAGATCGAGCGTATCAGCGCCGGGGACACGCTGAGCGCCGCCGCCGCGCCGAGTGCCTGGGCGGCGCGGACGACGAGCAGGAACGGCAGGCTCTTGGCGAAGAAGCACAGGATCGTGGCGACGGTGAACACCATCTGCCCGAACTGGTAGGTGCGCTTCAGCCCGAACTTGTCGCCGAGCCCGGCGAATGGGAGGATCATCATGGCCAGGATCAGCTGGTAGACCGTCACCACCGCGACCACGGCGCTGCTTTCGACATGGAGGTCGCGTGCGATGGTCGGCAGCGCGACGGTGGCAACGCCGCCGTCGATGATCACCAGCGCGGTGCCGGCGGAGATCGCGCCGATCGCGAGATAGCGGCGGGGAAGGGGGAGGCCGTCGGTCATGGCAGCTCAGAAATCCTGCGGTTCGGGCTTGTTCCGGCAGTGACCCTCCCGCACACTCCGGCCCGCAGCCGATAGGGGCGGGCGGCACGGGGAACAACCCGGCCGGGGATCAACAAGGGGACAGCATGCGTAACTGGTGGATGGCTAGTCTGGCTGCGGTGCTTGCGGCGGCGCCCGCGCTCGCGCAGAGCGACGCGATGACCAATGATCCCTATATCTGGCTCGAAGACAAGGATGGCGCCAAGCCGCTGGCGTGGGTGGAGGCGGAGAATGCCAAGACCCTGCCGCGATTGCAGAACGATCCGCGCTACGCGACCTTCTACAAGGAAGCGCTGGCGATCGCCTCGGCCAAGGATCGCATCCCGATGCCGGCGCAGATGTTCGGCCGGATCTACAATTTCTGGCGCGACGCCGATCACCCGCAGGGCATCTGGCGCTGGACCAGCGAGGCCGATTACGCCGCGCCCGCGCCGCACTGGACGACGACGCTCGATCTCGATGCGTTGGGCAGGGCCGAGGGCAAGAAGTGGGTGTGGAAGGGCGCGACCTGCCTGGAGCCCGAGGAGCGATTGTGCCTGGTGGCGCTGTCGGAGGGCGGCGAGGACGCGGTGACTTATCGCGAGTTCGATCTCGCCGCGGGCCAGTTCGTCGCCGGTGGCTTCACCCTGCCCAAGTCGAAGCAGGGCGCCGAATGGCTCGACAAGGATACTTTGCTGGTCAGCCGCGACTGGGGCGCGGGGACGATGACCCAGTCGAGCTATCCGTTCGTGGTCAAGACGGTGAAGCGCGGTGCGCCGCTCGAGGCGGCGACCGAGGTGTATCGCGGCCAGCCGACCGACCAGCTTGGCACCTATGCGGGCGTGATCACCGACGGCCAGGGCCACCGGCTGGTGACGATCCTGCGTCGTACCACCTTCTTCGGCGGCGAGACCTACATCTGGACGCCGAGCGGCACGCGCAAGCTCGATCTGCCGGCGCGGACCTTTCCCGCCGGCATGGTCGACGGCCAGGTGCTGTTCCAGACCAGCGATCCCTGGGGCAGCGTGCCCGCGGGCGCGATCGCGTCGGTGCCGCTCGCCGATGTCGAGGTGGGGAGGCTCAGACCCACCATCCTGTTCGCGCCGACGCCGCGCCAGTCGGTCGACGAGGTGGTCGCCACCCGCAACCATGTGGTGCTGATCTATAACGACAATGTCCGTGGCCGCGCCTCGGTCTACACCCATGGCAAGGGCGGCTGGACCGCCAAGCCGATCGCGCTGCCCGACAATGCCTCGCTCGGCGTCGCCAGCGCCGACGACAAGAGCGATCACGGCTATCTGACCGTGACCGACTTCCTCACGCCCACGACGCTGCTGCCGCTCGATGCGGCGGCGGCCACGGCAGCGCGGCCGGTGAAGACGCTGCCGGCGAAGTTCGATGCTACTGGACTGGTGGTCGAACAGCATGAGGCGACCTCGGCCGACGGCACCAAGGTGCCCTATTTCGTCGTCCACAAGCAGGGCATCGCGCTCGACGGCACCACGCCGACGATCATGACCGCTTATGGCGGGTTCGAGCTGCCGATGCTGCCGAGCTATTCCGGCGTCACCGGCAAGCTGTGGCTGGAGCGCGGCGGCTCCTATGTGCTCGCCAACATCCGCGGCGGCGGCGAGTTCGGCCCGGCGTGGCACGACGCCGGCCGCAAGACCAAGCGGCAGGTAATCTACGACGATTTCGCCAGCGTCGCCAAGGACCTGATCGCGCGGCAGCTGACCAGCCCGGCCAAGCTCGGCATCTATGGCGGCTCCAACGGCGGGCTGCTGATGGGCGTCGAGTTCAACCAGCATCCCGATCTGTGGAAGGCGGTGACCATCCAGGTGCCGCTGCTCGACATGATCCGCTACGAGCAGATCGCCGCCGGCGCGTCGTGGGTCGACGAATATGGCTCGGTGGCGAACCCGGACGAGAAGGCGTTCCTCGAGACGATCTCGCCCTATCAGAACATCAAGAAGGGCGTCGCCTACCCCGAGCCCTATATCTGGACCACCACCAAGGACGATCGCGTCGGGCCCCAGCATGCCCGCAAGTTCGCGGCGCGGCTCAAGGAATATGGCCTGCCCTATCTGTTCTACGAGGACACCGCCGGCGGGCATTCGGGCGATGCCGATATCGAGCAGGGCGCGCGATTGCAGGCGCTGCAGATGACCTATTTCGCGCAAAAACTGCTCGGCCCGGCATCCCAGGCGACCGCAGCGCGCTGAACAGGCGTTGCGCTAGCGGAACGAAATCCTTTCTTCCCCGGTTCTGCTGATCCGGGACAATCAACGAGAGGAGTTCATGATGGGCAAGGGTATTCTATTGTGGCTGATCGGCATCCCGCTGCCGATCATCATCCTGCTGCTGATCTTCTGGCACTGAGGGCGACCAACCGGGCGGCGCGAGCTCGAAGCCGGCGAAGTCGAAGCCGGGCGAGACGACGCAGCTGACCAGCACCCAATCCGCCCGCGCCTCGGCGGCTTGCCAGGCGTGGGCGGGGACCAGCGCCTGGGGCTGCTCGCCCGCAAGCACATTGCCGCCGAGCACCAGCTCGCTGTCGTCGATCTTGAGAGCGAGCGGCGCGCCGGCGTGCCACATCCACAATTCGGCGGCATCCACCCGGTGCCAGTGCGATCGGCCCCCCGCCGGCAGCAGGAACAGGATCGCAGTGGCCAGCGCCCGGCCGCCATCCGCGGCAGGCTGGCGGAACGTCTCGCGGTAGAAACCGCCTTCGGGATGCGGTATCAGGCCCAGATGGGCGATCAGCGCGGCTTCATCCATGATGGCATCCATTCCGGAGGGTGGGTTGTCCCGATTTTGCGCAGTGAACGCTGCGTTGCCGAAACCAGTCTTGCTGCATTGCAGCAGAAGCGGCTAGACCCATGACGATGAAGCAGCCCAGTGACGCCGACCAGCAGGCGCCTACCGGCCCGGTGCCGACCATGTTCGAAGCGATCGTCCGCCAGATAACGGTGACGGCGACGTACAACCGCGGCGTGGTGACCCTTGCCCCCCACATTATCTACACCCGCCACGGCGAGATCTATATCGACGCGACCACGGTGGAGCGCGACGGCAAGCCACCGCGCGAGGAGAAGCTCGGGACGTTCAAGCTCGATGGCCTCGGCGATCCGCGGCTCGGCGCCAAGCCGTTCACGCCGAGCGCGTTGTTCGAGCCAGAGGCCGAGAAATATGCCGGCGTCACGCTGATGGCGATCGAGCGCGGCTGACCGTCACCCGAGCCCCGACGCTCGCGGCAACAAGCACCTGCAAAGCATGAACGGAGCGGCTGCCGGATAACCCCGGCAGCCGCTCCGTTCATCAGCGGCAGCGCACCTGGCTGTTGTTCTGGTCGATCGACTTGCCGGCGAGCGCGCCGACCGCGCCGCCGAGCAGCGTGCCGACCACGCGCGAATGGCCGCCGTCGATGACGTTGCCGAGGATGCCGCCTGCGGCGCCGCCAACGATCAGCCCGGTGGTGCCGTCGTTGCGCTTGCAGTAATAGCGGCCGTCGTTGCCGGCATAGACACGGTCATCGGCGCTGAGCGTACGCTCCTGATAGTTGGGGCCGGAACGGTAGAAGCGTGCGGGATCATAGCCGTTCTCGTCGCGCTCGTCGCCATCGTCATAGCGCTCAGGCGCCTCGCGATAGCCGCCGGGGCCGGGGTTGTAGCCGCCACGGTTGCCGCGCGCGGCGAGGTAGCGATCGGTCTCGTCGCGGTAGATCTGATATTCGCGGTCGAAGCGCTGCTGCGCCTGGCGGAAACGGGCCTCGTCGGCGCCGCTCTGCGCGGCGGCGGGCATGGCGGTGACGAGGGTGGCGGCGGCCAGGCCGGCGGTGAGCAGGCGGTTGAGCATGGTTCACGTCCTTTACCGCCCGATGAGTCGGGCTGGGCGAGGATACGCAGGACCTTGCTTGGCGGTTCCTGAACGGATCAGCGGCCGATCGTCGCTCCGTGGTGCGTGTAATCAGCGTTCGGCATCGATCCGGAACCTATTGCTGTGCGATGGATTATCATGAGTTAATAACGTGGTTCAATTGAATGCCCGCGCATCGGCGTGACAGGAGAGTACCATGGGCCAGTCCATCTACCCGGGAACGTCACTCGAGCGTCCCAAGACATCGGCACCTGCCGTGCTGGTGGTGGAAGACCAGCCGCTGCTGCTGATGGCCGCGATCGAGCTGGTCACCACCGAAGGGTTCACCGCGATCGAGGCGCGCAATGCCGACGAAGCGGTGGCGCTGCTCGAGGAGCGCGAAGACATCCGAGTGGTGTTCAGTGATATCGACATGCCGGGATCGATGGACGGAGTGAAGCTGGCCGCCTGCGTTCGCGACCGCTGGCCACCGATCCGGATCATCCTCACCTCAGGTCGCACCAAGCCGGTGGGCGGCGAGCTGCCGCCGGGAAGCCTTTTCTTCGCCAAGCCCTATACGCGCATTGCCGTTGCCAGCGCGATCAGGCGGATGGCAGCCTGATCAACCCGGCCGGCTCGCCGGCGGCGGAGTGGCCCTCAGCGCGCGTCTGTGCTAATGGGTGGCATCACCCGATCGTAACGTAGGCATCCTCGTGATGGCGGCCCGCCGGGGCCCTCGCTTACAAGCCAAGGTATCCGTCATGGACATCAGCTATCTCCAGGCCCACGAGCGGATCTCGCTGACCAAGGCGCGCTGCGCCGCGAACGCGCGCAGCGGCCGGGGTCTCGCGCATGCATGAGGGCGATCGGCCCGAGCAGCACCGAGCCTTGTCCACCGTCGAACGCGCCTATGCGCTGGCGCGCAACGGACCGTGCACCTCGCTTGATGATATCCGCCGCCAGCTCGAGCGCGAGCGCTATCCGTCGGTCAACGCCCATCTCAGTGGCCCGAGCATCCGCCGCGACCTGCGCCAGATCTGCCGCAATCGCCTGGTGGCGGCAAGCGGCGCGGCCTCGGCGGCGGAATAGCGCCGGGCCGGGTCAGGCCACGAAGCCGGTCGAGCGGGAGAGGGCGTCCCATGCGCCTATCTCGGCTTTCATCGCGGCCAGCTTCTGATCCACCAGGCCGAGCGCGTCCTCGCCCAGGAACAACCGCACCGGCGGACTGTCGGTCTCGACCAAGGCGAGCAGCGCCTGTGCGGCCCGAGCGGGGTCGCCCGGCTGGTTGCCGCTCTTGGCCTGACGCCCGGCGCGGATCGGGTCCATGACCTCATCATAATCGGCGATGCTGCGCGGCGTGCGATCCATCGATCGTCCCGCCCAATCGGTGCGGAACTGGCCGGGAGCGAGCGCGGTTACCCGGATGCCAAGGCCTGCCACTTCCTTGCCGAGCGCCTCGGAGATGCCTTCCAGGGCGAACTTGCTGCCGCAGTAGAAGCTGATCCCCGGCATGGTGATGAAACCGCCCATCGATGTGACGTTGACGATATGACCGCGCCGCCGGGCGCGCATGCCGGGCAGCACCGCCTTGATCATCGCCACTGGCCCGAACACGTTGGCGGCGAACTGGCGCTGGAGGTCGTCCATCGATGATTCCTCCAGCACGCCTTCATGGCCATAGCCCGCATTGTTCACCAGCACGTCGATCGGCCCGGCCTGGCGCTCGGCAGCGGCGATGGCGGCCGGGATCGCAGCGTAGTCGGTGACGTCGAGCACCAACGGGATCGCTTGGGCCGGCGCGAGCGCGGCAAAAGCATCGGCATCGCTCGTGCGGCGCACGGTGCCGATCACGCGATGCCCCGCAGCGAGCGCGCCCTCGGCAAAGGCGCGGCCGAGCCCGGAACTGACCCCGGTGATGACGAAGGTTTTGGCGGCAACGACCATGATCAATTCCTCAGTAGCAATGCGGTATATCATGATATAGAAAGAGCGATGATGATCGACAAGACGTCCCCACCCACCAGCGTGCGCGGCGAACCGCTGCGCCAGCGCGTGATCGACGCCGCCGAGCGGCTGCTGCGCCTCGATCGAGCCGACTTTTCGATGCGCGATCTCGCGGCCGAGGCGGGGGTCAGCTTCGCCACCCCGTTCAACCAGTTCGGCAGCAAGAATGCGATCATGCACGCGCTGTCGAGCCGGCGGATCGACAGCATGGAAGCGCGCTACCGCGCCGCGCGGCCAGCGGGAGAGGCGCCGCAGCGCGTGCTGCTGGCGGTCGATACGGCAGCGGCGGTGATGCTGGAGGAGCCGGTGGTCAACCGCGCGGTGATGGGCTTCATCGGCACCCGTGGCGGTGCCCCGGGTACGGTGTGGGCGCGATCGACTGCCCTATGGGCGCTGGCGCTGGGCGCGGGCGACGGGCTGATCCCGGCGCAAAGGGACGACGCGCTGCGTCGCCTACCCGGCCAGCTGGCGTTCGGCTTTCGCGGCGTGCTGTCGTTCTGGACGGCGGGCGAACTGCCGGACGCGGCGCTTGCCGGCAGTGCCCGTGACATGGCGCTGGCGTTGCTGCTTGGGGTGCTCGAGCAGCCGCCGCCGGCCGATCAACTGGCCTGAGCGCGGGCTCACCCCAGCGTCACGAAGCTGTCCATCACCCGCTTGCGGCCCGCCGCCTCGAAATCGATCTCGAGCTTGTTGCCCTCGATCTCGGCGATCGCGCCATAGCCGAACTTCTGGTGGAACACGCGCTGCCCAACCGACAGGTCGCTGCGCCCCTTGTTGCCGATGCTGACCGAGGGCGTGCGGGTCTCGACGATCCGCTTGGGGGCGGTGGTGAAACCCGAGCCAGAGTCAGCGGCGCGCTGCCAGCCGGGGCCGCGACCGCTGCCGCGGGCGACATTGGCGAAGGGATCGGCGCGCTCGCTCCAATTGGCCTGCCACAGGCTGGCGCCGCCGGACATGGTGGTCTCGCTGTCGATATGCTCGGGCGGCAGCTCGCCGACGAAGCGGCTGGGAATGCTCGAGGTCCACTGGCCATAGATGCGGCGGTTGGCCGCGTGGATGATCACCGCGCGGCGGCGCGCGCGCGTGATCGCGACATAGGCTAGCCGGCGCTCCTCCTCCAGGCTGCGCAGCCCACCCTCGTCGAGGCTGCGCTGCGACGGGAACACGCCTTCCTCCCAGCCGACCAGGAACACGGTGTCGAACTCGAGGCCCTTGGCGGCGTGGATGGTCATGATCGTGACCTGCGGGTCCTGCTTGCCGCCCTCATTGTCCATCACCAGACTGACATGCTCGAGAAAGGCACCGAGGCTCTCATATTCCTCCATCGCGCGGACGAGCTCGTTGAGATTCTCGAGCCGGCCGGCGGCCTCGACCGATTTCTCGGCCTGGTACATGGCGGTGTAGCCGCTCTCGTCGAGCAACTGGCGGGCGAGCTCGGCATGCGGCAGGTCGCGCGCCATGTCCCGCCAGCGGGCGATGTCGCCGATGAAATTGCCGAGCGTGCGGCGCGCCTGGGGGGTGAGTTCGTCGGTGTCGAGGATGCGCGCGGCGGCGGTGGTCAGCGGCACGCGGGTGGCGCGGGCGAGCTGGTGAATCTTGGCGATCGCCTTGTCGCCGAGGCCGCGCTTGGGGACATTGACGATGCGCTCAAAGGCGAGATCGTCGGCGGGCTGGTTGACGATGCGCAGATAGGCGAGCGCATCGCGGATCTCGGCGCGCTCGTAGAAGCGAAAGCCGCCGACGATCTTGTAGGGCATGCCGATCGCGATGAAGCGATCCTCGAACTCGCGGGTCTGGTGCTGGGCGCGGACCAGGATGGCAATGTCATCGAGGCTTTTGCCGTTCCTTCGGCAAGCCTCGATCTCGTCGCCGACGCGGCGGGCCTCCTCGGGCCCGTCCCACACGCCGATCACCTGGACCTTCTCGCCGGCGTCGAGCTCGGTCCACAACTGCTTGCCGAGCCGACCGCTGTTGTTGGCGATGACGCCGCCCGCGGCGCCGAGGATGTGCGGGGTGGAGCGGTAATTCTGCTCGAGCCGGATCACCTTGGCGCCGGGAAAATCCTTTTCGAACTTGAGGATATTCTCCACCTGCGCGCCGCGCCAGGAATAGATCGACTGATCATCGTCGCCGACGCAGGCGATGTTGCGCCGCGCCTGGGCTAGCAGCCGCAGCCAGAGATACTGGACGCTGTTGGTGTCCTGATACTCGTCGACCATGATATATTTGAAGCGGCGCTGATAATCCTCGAGCACGTCGCGGTGGGTCTTGAGGATGGTCAGCATGTGCAGCAGCAGATCGCCGAAATCGCAGGCGTTGAGCGCCTTCAGCCGCGCCTGATATTGAGCATAGAGCTCGCCGCCGCGACCGTTGGCGTAGCGCTCGCTTTCGCCGGCATCGATGTCGGCGGGGACCAGCCCCTTGTTCTTCCACTCGTCGATCAGCCCCGCGAGGCTGCGCGCGGGAAAGCGCTTTTCGTCGAGATCGGCGGCGACGATCATCTGCTTGAGCAGGCGCAGCTGGTCGTCGGTGTCGAGGATGGTGAAGTTGCTCTGCAGCCCGACCAGCTCGGCATGGCGGCGCAGCATCTTGGCGCCGATCGCGTGGAAGGTGCCGAGCCAGGGCATCCCCTCGACCAGGTCGCCGACCAGCCGGCCGACCCGCTCGCGCATCTCGCGCGCGGCCTTGTTGGTGAAGGTCACCGACAGGATTTGCGAGGGATAGGCGCGCTGGGTGTAGAGCAGGTGGGCGAGCCGGGCGGTAAGCGCCGCGGTCTTGCCGGTGCCGGCGCCGGCGAGCATCAGCACCGGGCCTTCGGTGGTCAGCACCGCCTCGCGTTGGGGATCGTTCAGGCCCTTGAGATAGGGCGGATCCTGCACGGCGGCAGACGGGCGGGGGGCGAGGTCGTTCACCGGTGAACAGGTAGGGAACGCCGAGGCCGGAGGCAACCGCCAAGCTGTCGGGTCAAGTCGTTGAGCAACCCCTGACAAAATCCGGGGCGGCTCGGTGAGGAACCGCCCCGTAGTTCAGGGAGGCCGGGCGACAGGGGAGGCGCCCGACAGCCGCGCTCAAAGGGGGAGAGGAGCAGCGGCTGCCGGCGCTATGGCGGAGCATTGTTGCCGCAAAATGTCAGCAGGTGGGAATATCGGATTCGGCGCGCGAGGCCGTTCTGCTTTCCTCCGCGACGCCGGGTGGCGGCGGCGCATCGTGCAAGCCGGGGCGGCATCGACGTTCCTTTAGTTGCGCGATGCGGCTGCTAAACAATACAGGGCGCCATGCATCCTCCCGCCGCCCGCCGTATCCTGCTCGCCAGCCTGGTTGGCACCGCCGTCGAATTCTACGACTTCTACATCTATGCCACCGCCGCGAGCCTGGTGTTCGGCGAGCTGTTCTTCCCCAAGGGCGCGGCCGGCACCCAGCAGCTCGCCGCCTTTGCGACGCTCGCCGTCGCCTTTTTCGCACGACCGATCGGCAGCGTCGTGTTCGGCCATTTCGGCGATCGCATCGGCCGCAAGTCGACGCTGGTCGCGAGCCTGCTGACGATGGGATTGTCGACGACGCTGGTCGCGGTGCTGCCGACCTATGCGAGCGCCGGCTGGGTCGCGCCGATCGCCTTGTGCCTGCTGCGCTTCGGCCAGGGCTTCGGCCTCGGCGGCGAATGGGGCGGGGCGGCGCTGCTCGCGGTGGAGAACGCCCCGCCGGGCTGGCGCGCACGCTACGGGATGGCGCCGCAGCTCGGCGCGCCGGTCGGCTTCATCGCCGCCAATGGCCTGTTCCTGCTGCTCGGTTTGTGGCTGACGCCCGACCAGTTCCGCGACTGGGGCTGGCGCATTCCGTTCGCGATCAGCGCCTTGCTGGTGCTGCTCGGGCTGTGGATCCGGCTCAAGCTGGTCGAGACCGCCGAGTTCGCCGCCTCGCTTGCCGAGGCGCCACCGCCCGCGGTGCCGATCGCCGAGGTGCTGCGCCGCCATGCGGGCGTCACGATCGCCGGCACGATCGGCGCGGTCGCCTGCTTCGCCACCTACTATATCGCCACCGCCTTCGTGCTCGGCTACGGCACCAAGACGCTGGGCTATCCGATGCAGGCGCTGCTCGGCGTCCAGCTCGGCGCGATCCTGTTCATGGCGCTCGGCATCTATCTGTCCGCCTGGCTCGCCGATCGCTGGTTCGACGAGCGCCGCGTGCTCGCCGCCGGCTGCGTCGGCGTGGCGCTGACCGGCTTCGTGATGGCGCCGCTAATGGGCAGCGGCTCGCTCGGCGAGCTGTTCGCGTTCCTCGCGGTGCTATTGTTCATGATGGGCTTCGTCTACGGCCCGCTCGGCGCGTGGCTGCCGGGGCTTTTCCCGGCGCGGGTGCGCTATTCGGGGGCGTCGATCGCGTTCAACGTCGCCGGAGTGATCGGCGGCGGCCTTACTCCGCTGATCGCGCAGGGGCTGGCGATGCAGGGTGGGCTGGCGCTGGTCGGCCTGTATCTCAGCGGTGCGGCGCTGCTCAGCCTGGTGGCGCTGGTGCTGGTGCGCGGCCGGTCGGCGCCGCCGGTGGCCGACCTGCTGGTCTAGGCCTGGCGGAGTAGTGTCAGCCGCGCCTTGCCGTGGACGCGGGTGGCGTCGATCGCAAAGCCGGCGACCTCGATCTCCTCGGCCTTGGCGGTCTCGATACTGACCCAGGTCGCAGGCCCGATCCAGCCGAGCCGGCCAAGCTTGTCGAGCGCCACCGCACCGGCACCGGTGCCATAGGGCGGGTCCATCATGATCAGGTCGAGCGGCGTCGCGGTCGGGCCGAGCGCCAGCACCGAGGTGGCGCGGACATCCGCGCGCGTCTCGAGCTTGGCGAGATTGGCCTTGAGCGCGTCGACCGCGGCGCGATCCTGCTCGACGAACAGGCACGAGCCCGCGCCGCGCGACAGCGCCTCGATGCCGAGCGCGCCCGAGCCGGCGAACAGATCGGCGACCGCCAGCCCCTCGAAGCTGCCGAGCCGGCTGGCGAGCATCGAGAACAGCGCCTCACGGGTGCGATCGGCGGTGGGTCGCGTGGCCTCGCCCTTGGGAGCGACCAGCGGCCGCCCGCGCCATTGCCCGGCGATCACCCGCATCAGCGCTTTGCCTTGGGTGGATGGCCGCGGCCGCCGGCCGGACCCTTGCCGGGGCCGGGGCGGGGATTAACGCCGTCACGCGGCGGGCGGCCGCGTCCGCCGGCGGGGCCCTTGGTGCGCGGCGACAGGGTCGCGCCGGTCCGTTCGGTGCGCGGGGCGCCAGTCCGCGCGCTGCGCGGGGCGTCCATCCGCTCGCCGCGCGGGGCGGGGGCACGTTCCGGCCGATCGTCGCCGGTACGAGGCGGGCGCGGCGTGGCGCTGCGATCGGGCCTGCCCTTGTTGGGTCGTGGCGCGGCCTTGGCCCAGCCGGTGCGATCGGGGGCAGCGGCGCGCGGCGGCCGTGCATCGACGTCGCTGCGCGCGGCGCGGGGATCGGTGGCGGTGCGGGACGGTCGCGTGGTTCCGGGACGCGCCGTCCGGTCGGCCTGCGGCCTGAAGCCTGGGCGTGGTGCATCACCACGCGGGGCGGGCGCGGCGCGATCGGGGGTGCGACGTTGGCCCTGCGGGGCCTCGCTGCGCATCGGGCGGTCGTCGCCGGTGCGGAACGATGGACGCTCGCTCCTCACCGCCGACGCCGGGCGACCCGCGGGGGCCCGCTCGTCGGCGGGATGGCGGGCAGCGCCACGCGAGCCGCGTGCCGACACCGGACGCGGCACGCGCTCGCCACGATAGGGAACGTCACCCTCCTGGCGCTGCGACGGCAGATGCGAGCGCGGGCGGCCGCTCGCGCCGGCGTTGCGCGCCGGGCCCTCGACCGAGACAGGGTCCATCTGCTCGCGCTGGCGGCGCGGCGACTCCAGCGTCTTGCGGAAGGCGACCAGATCGTGCTGCTTGATCTCGCCGACCTCACCCGGCGGCAGATCGGCAAGCACGAACGGGCCGTAGCGGGTGCGGATCAGCCGGCTGACCTGCAGCCCGAGATATTCGAGCACGCGCCGCACTTCGCGGTTCTTGCCCTCAGTCAGAGTCAGCTCGATCCAGACATTGGCGCCGGTGCGCCGCTCGATGTTGGCGTCGATCGACCCATAACGGATGCCCTCGATCTCGACGCCCTCGGCGAGATCCTCGAGCTGCGCCTGGGTGACGTTGCCATAGGCGCGGGCGCGATAGCTGCGCTCGACGCCGGTCGCGGGCAGCTCGAGCTGGCGCTTGAAGCCGCCATCGGTGGTCAGCATCAGCAGCCCCTCGGTGGCGAGATCGAGCCGGCCGACCGGCACCACGCGGGGCAGGTCGGCGGGCAGGCGATCGTAGATCGTCGGCCGGCCCTTGGGATCGCGCTCGGTGACGAGCAGCCCGGGCGGCTTGTGGTAGAGGAACAGGCGGGCATGTTCGGGCGCGCCGACCGGTTCGCCGTCGACAGTGATGCCGGCGAGCGACTTCAGCACGGTGGCGGGCGTATCGAGCACCACGCCGTCCTTGGCGATACGGCCGTCGGCGATCATCCGCTCGATGTCGCGGCGCGACGCCACGCCGGCGCGCGCCAGCAGCTTGGCAATACGGTCTCCGGCCCGATCGGGCGGAATTTGGTCGTCCTGGTGGCTCGGCATGGCGCGGCCATACAGGTGATTGGCGCTCAACGCGAAAATATTTGCGACTGATCAACAAAGCGCGCGTTATGTCGCGCGAGCGTAACGAACAGTACCGGAATTGCGCTCGGAGCAGGCTGGACGATGATTTTTGGTCGGAAGAAACGTCAGATCGAGCGCCTCCTCGTTGTCGAGGATGAGCCGCTGGTGGCGTTCGACACCGAATATTTCCTGTCGGATGCCGCTTATCACATCGTCGCCACCGTCGATCGGGTCGCCGACGCGCTCGAGGTGATCGGATCGGACACGGTGATCGACCTCGTGCTGGTCGACGTCAATCTTGCCGATGGCTCGGGGCTAGACGTCGCCCGCGCCGCGGTCGCGCGGTCGGTGCCGGTGCTGTTCGTCACCGGGCATTTCCCGGACGAAGCGAGCGCAATCGCGGTGGGGTGCCTCGCTAAGCCGTACAACCCGAAGGACCTGCTCGGCGCGATCGCGGCGATCGAGGCGAGCCTCGCGGGCAAGCCGCCCAAGCGGCTGCCGCCGGGGCTGCGGCTGTTCGAGCGGCAGGTCTAGCGGCTCCGTCGAGCCAGCGGGGGTAGGCGCCGAGCCGCCGGCGGCTATGCTGCGGTGATGAAAATCGCGGCCATCTCGGACATCCACGGCAATATCGCAGCGCTCGACGCCGTGCTTACTCACATCGCCAAGGACGGCGTCGACCTGATCGTCAACCTTGGCGACATCTGCTCGGGCGCGCTGTTTCCGGCCGCCACGGCGGCGCGACTGATGCCTCTGGGCCTGCCCACCATCCGCGGCAATCACGAGCGGCAGCTTGGCGAACTGCCGCCCGAACGGATGGGACTGTCGGATCGCCATGCCGCCGCAACGCTCGGCGCCGACCAGCGGGCCTGGCTGGCGAGCCTGCCGCCAAGCTTGCGCATCGATGGCGGCGTGCTGCTGGTCCACGGCACGCCCGCAAGCGACCTCGATTACTTCCTCGACACCGTCACCGCCGATGGCGCCTGGCCGGCGAGCGAGGCGGAGGTCGCGGCGCGCGCGGCCGGCGCGGATGCGGCGGTGATCCTGTGCGGGCACACCCATCTCCAGCGCACGATGACGCTTGGCGACGGCCGGCTGATCGTCAATCCGGGCAGCGTCGGCTTGCCCGCCTATGACGATGACCGGCCGTTTCCGCATCGGATGGAGAACGGGTCGCCGCACGCGCGCTATGCCGTGATCGACGACCGTGGCGGCCGCTGGTCGGCCGATTTTCGGAAAGTGGCCTATGATTGGGAGCAGGCGGCGTGCGACGCCGACGCCAACGGGCGCGCAGATTGGGCGCGGGCGTTGAGGACCGGCTATTGCTGAGGTGTGAGCGTGCGATCCGGGCCTGCCGTCGCTCGGGTGTCGATCCGTTCTAGCCGCGGCGCGATTTGGCGCTAGTGTCGCCGCTGCGAGTGACGAGTGGAGCGGCGATGAACGAGAGCGTGCGGCAGGCGAGCTGGTGGGATGGCCTGCGGCCTTATGTCGAGCGGGGTCCGCTCGCGGTGTTCTTCATGGGGATCTCCTCGGGGCTTGCCTTCACCATGATCGGCGCGACGCTGACCACCCGGCTGAAGCAGGATGGTCTCGACAAGTCGACCATCACGGCGTTCACCCTCGCGTTCCTGGTCTACAATCTTAAGCCGCTGTGGGCGTGGATGGTGGATGGCGTGCGGCTGCCGGTGCTCGGCCGGCTTGGCCAGCGCGTGTCGTGGCTGCTCCTGGCCGGCGTCCTGGTGATGGTGGCGATCGCCAATCTCGCGCTGGTCGATCCTGCGACCGAGCTGTCGCGGACGGTCACCGCCGCGATCCTGGTGGGCTTCGCCGGTGCTACCTACGACATCGTCATCGATGCCTATCGGATCGAGACGCTCGAGCCGTATCAGATGGGTGTCGGCTCGGGCATGACCCAATATGGCTGGAAGATCGGCTCGGTGCTCGCCGGCGGCCTGGCACTGGTGATCGCCGCGCGGACGAACTGGCATGTCGCCTATCTGGCCTGCATCGCCTTCGCATTGCCGGCGATGATCGTCGCGTTGATACGCGGCGAGCCGGTGCGCCGCCTGGTGGTGATCGAGCGGCGCGGGATCGGCGACCTGACGTCGTCGATCGTCGGGCCGTTCACCGAATTCTTCCGCCGCCACGGCGCATTCGTGATCTTGGCCTTCATCCTCATCCATAAGATCGGTGATACGCTCGGCCAGCAGGCGCTGCGGCTGCTGCTCGACGACCTCGGCTTCAGCAACGACGAGATCGCGCTGTACGACGTCGGCGTCGGCTTCTGGGCGTTCTGGGTGGGCCTGTTCATCGGCGGCGCGCTCTATGCGCGGCTCGGTCTCAAGCGTTCGGTGCTGATCAGCCTGGTGCTGATGATGGTCTCCAACGCGAGCTTCGCGCTGCTCGCCGGCTCGGGGCACAGCAACCTCGGGCTCGGTGCGGCGATGGCGTTTGAAAACGCCTCGAGCGGGATCGGCGGGGTGACGGTGGTCGCCTATTTCTCGGCGCTGACCGATCTCCGCTTCACCGCCGCGCAATATGCGCTGATCTCGGCGGCGGCGAGCGTGGTCGGGCGGGTGCTCACCGCTACCACTACCGGCCAGCTGGTCGATCGCTTCGGCTATGTCGCCTTCTACTGGGGGACGACGGTAGCCGCGCTGCCGGGGGTGCTGCTGTTCTGGTGGATGTGCCGCTCGGGACTGGTCGATCGCTCGATCGGCAGCGCCGGCACCGTCGGCGAGGGCGACGCGCGCGAAAGCGAGGCCGTCTAGCCCGTGATCGGGCGGCCGTCGTCGGCGAAGGCGGCGGCGAGCACGGCGGCGCTGGCGAGCACGCCCTCGACCTGGCGGACGCCGAGCAGATCGGCCATCAGCAACCGCGCGGCGCCCGGCGCGGTCTCGACGCGGGCGAGAATGGTCAGCAATGCCGCCTCGGCCGAGGTGGTGCGCGCGCAGCAGCAGGGCGCGATCGCGATGGTGCCGCTCGCCGCGCTAGCGAGGTCGGCCATGAAGCTGCGCATCAGTACCAACGGGCGCTTGAAGCCCTGGCCAAAGGCGGTGAACAGCGCGTGGCTGGCGCGGGCATCGGCGAGGCCGTTGGCGCCCATCCGCCGCATCGCGAACAGCGCGATCCGCGCATTGGGACAGTCGGGCAACGCGTGGGGCAGGTGGGTGGCAGTGGTGGCGACGTCGGTCATGGGGCGCGACTCCTGTTGAGCCGGCAAGGTCGCGCTTCAGCTATTGATAGTCAATCGCAATAATTCATCAGGTCGGCTGTTCGTCGTTGGCGACGAGCGCTTCGCCGGCGAGGTAGAGCGAGCCGGCGATCAGCACGAGTTGATCGCTCCCGCCCGCCGCGGCGAGATCGAGCGCCTGGTCGAGGCTCTCGGCGGTCGTTGCCTCGGCGCCGAGATCGCGGGCAAGGTCGGCCAGCGACGTCGGCGAGTGATGATCGTGACCGGGCACCGGCACCGCGATCACCCGCGCGAGGCCCGGTGCGAGCGCGCGCAGCACGCCGGCGGCATCCTTGTTGGCGAGCATGCCGGACACCAGCGTCACCGGGCGACCGCGCGCGAGGCTGCGCAGCGCGCGGGCGACCGGCTGCGCGGCGGACGGGTTGTGGGCGCCGTCGAGCCACAGCTCGCAGCCCGCCGGTAGCCGCGCGTGGAGTGGACCATCGCCCAGTCGCTGCATCCGCGCCGGCCAGTGCGCCCAATCGGCGGCGGCGCGCATCGCCGCTTCGGGCACGGCGAGCGCGCCCTGGTGGCGGAGCATGGCGATCGCGAGCGCGAGGTTGCGCCCCTGATGCGGGCCGACCAGCCGCGGGCGGCGGGTCACCACCGAGAAGCCATCATCTTGGTAACGTAGTGTGGTGCGCAGCGCCTCGCTCCGCCACGCCGCGTTGCGCGCAATCACCGGTGCGCCCGCGGCATCGGCGACCGCGGCGATCCGCTCGCGGCAGGCACGCGGATAGTCCATCGTCACCAGCGGCACGCCGCGCTTGGCGATCCCCGCCTTTTCGCCGGCGATCGCGACCAGCGTGTCGCCGAGGAACGCCTCGTGATCGAGCCCGAGCGCGGCGATGCCGGTCACCGCGGGCGCGGCGATGACGTTGGTGGCGTCGAGCCGGCCGCCGAGCCCGACCTCGACGATCGTCGCCGCCGCCGGGGTACGCGCGAAGGCGAGGAAGGCGGCCGCGGTGGTGATCTCGAAGAAGCTCGCGCCGAGATCCTCCGCCTGGCCGAGGACCTCGGCGAGCAGCGCTGCCAGCGCCTCGTCGTCGATCAGTTGCCCGGCAAGGCGGATTCGCTCGTTGAAACGGACCAGATGCGGGCTCGAATAGACGTGGACGCTGTGCCCCGTGGCCTCGATCGCGGCGCGAAGGAAGGCGCAGGTCGAGCCCTTGCCGTTGGTGCCGGCGACGTGGAACACCGGCGGCAGCGAGCGATGCGGGTCGCCGAGCCGGGCGAGCAGGGTGGTGATCCGCTCGAGCCCGAGGATGTCGGCGCCCGGCGAGAGCAGGGTCAGTCGATCGAGCTGCGCCTGCACCGCCGGGCTGGACGAGGTCGCGAAATCGGGCATCGCCGCGGCGGGCTCAGGCCGCCGCGCGCGTGCCGCACAGGTAGCTGATCACCGTCGCCAGCCGCTCGCGCAGTTCCTTGCGGTGGACCACCATGTCGAGCATGCCATGCTCGAGCAGATATTCCGAGCGCTGGAAGCCCTCGGGCAGCTTCTCGCGGATGGTCTGCTCGATCACCCGCTGGCCGGCAAAGCCGATCAGCGCGCCCGGCTCGGCGATCTGGACGTCGCCGAGCATCGCGTAGCTGGCGGTGACGCCGCCGGTGGTGGGATCGGTCAGCACCACCACATACGGCAGGCCGGCATCGTGGAGCATCTGGATCGCCACGGTGGAGCGCGGCATCTGCATCAGGCTGAGGATGCCTTCCTGCATGCGCGCGCCGCCGGCCGCGGTGAAGATCACATACGGGCAGCGGTCGGCAATCGCCGCCTCGACACCGCGGATGAAGGCTTCGCCTACCGCGAGGCCCATCGACCCGCCCATGAAGCCGAAATCCTGCACGCCCATCACCACGCGACGGCCAAGGATCGTGCCGCGCGCGTTGATCAGCGCGTCCTGTTCCTGCGATGAGGTCCGCGCCGCCTTCAGCCGATCGCTGTAGCGCTTCGAATCGCGGAACTTGAGCGGGTCCTCGGGTACCTTGGGCACCGGGATCTCGGCGCAGCTGCCCTCGTCGAGGATCTGCTTGAACCGCTCCTTGGGGCCGATCCGCTCATGGTGATCGCACTTCGGGCAGACGTAGAGGTTCTCCTCCAACTCGCGGGTGAAGACCATCTGGCCGCAGCCCTTGCACTTGTGCCAGAGATTCTCGTCCGAGCTCTCCTTCTTGGCGACGAAGGAAAGGGCGTTGCGGACGCTGTTGAGCCAGCTCATGCGATGATGTCCATGGAGGGTACCTTCCGGGCCGACGCCAGCGCGCCGGCAAGACTTGCGATATAGGCGCTGACCGCGGCGGGTGCATCGGCGCCGTGCTGCGCGACGAGCTCGACGATCGCCGAGCCGACCACCACGCCATCGGCCACCGCGCCGATCGCGGCTGCCTGATCAGGCGTGCGCACGCCGAAACCAACCACGACCGGCAGCGCGGTCGATGCCTTGAGCCGGGTCACCGCTTCTTCGATCGAGGCCTGCGCGGCCTGTTGCAGCCCGGTAATTCCGGCGACCGAGACATAATAGAGGAAGCCGCTGGCGCCATCGAGCACCTGCGGCAGCCGCGCCGCATCGGTGGTCGGCGTGGCGAGGCGGATCGGGTCGATCCCGGCGCCACGCAGCGCCGGTCCGAGCGCATCGTCTTCCTCGGGCGGCACGTCGACGCAGATCACGCCGTCTACCTGGGCTTCCGCCGCGGCGCGCGCGAACCAGTCGGGGCCGCGGCGCAGCATCGGGTTGGCATAGCCCATCAGCACCAGCGGCGTGGCGGGATGACGCGCGCGGAACGCCGCCGCGATGCCGAGAATGTCGGCCGTGGTGGTGCCGGCGAGCAGGCTGCGGATGTTGGCGGCCTGGATCGCGGGCCCGTCCGCCATCGGATCGGTGAACGGCATGCCGAGCTCGATCACATCGGTGCCGCCCGCGACCAGCGCATCGAGGATCGCCCCGGTCGCGACAGGCGCGGGATCGCCGGCGGTGACGAAGGTGACGAGCGCGGCGCGGCCGTCCGCGGCGGCGCGGGCGAAGGCAGTGGCGAGGCGGGTCATATCGCCACCCCAAGCGCGTCGGCGACGGTGAAGATGTCCTTGTCACCGCGACCGCAAAGGTTGGCGAGGATGATCTGATCCTGCCGCATTTCACGGGCCTGCTTTGCCACCGCGGCGATCGCGTGGCTGGGTTCGAGCGCGGGGATGATGCCCTCGGTGCGGCACAGCAACTGGAAGGCGTCGAGCGCCTCGCTGTCGGTGACAGCGGTATAATCGACCCGGCCGATGTCCTTCAGCCAGGCATGCTCGGGGCCGATGCCGGGATAATCGAGCCCGGCCGAAATCGAATGCGCCTCGGTGATCTGGCCGTCGGCGTCCTGGAGCAGATAGGTCTTGTTGCCGTGGAGCACGCCCGGGAAGCCGCCGGCAAGGCTCGCCGCATGCTTCTTGTCGAGCCCTTCGCCCGCCGCCTCGACGCCGAGCATCTTGACCTCGGCGTCGTCGAGGAACGGGTGGAACAGGCCGATCGCGTTGGAGCCCCCGCCGATCGCCGCGACCAGCAGATCGGGCAGGCGATCGATCCGCGACAGCATCTGCGCGCGCGCTTCCTTGCCGATCACCGACTGGAAATCGCGCACCAGCTCCGGATAGGGGTGCGGGCCGGCGGCGGTGCCGATGATGTAGAAGGTATCGTGGACGTTCGCGACCCAGTCGCGCATGCCCTCGTTCA
The DNA here is from genome assembly GCF_059416225.1 of Sphingomonas sp. GW821-FHT09E03. Classification (NCBI taxonomy): domain Bacteria; kingdom Pseudomonadati; phylum Pseudomonadota; class Alphaproteobacteria; order Sphingomonadales; family Sphingomonadaceae; genus Sphingomonas; species Sphingomonas sp. GW821-FHT09E03. The sequence continues at coordinate 143,087 of NZ_JBWKOS010000007.1, forward strand.
TCGCATCCTTGAGCGAATGCGATCCGCTAGTCACCGGACGGACCTCGGCGCCGAGCAGCTTCATCCGGAACACATTGGGCGCCTGCCGCTCGATGTCCTTGGCGCCCATATAGATCACGCACGGCAGGCCGAAGCGTGCGCACACCGTCGCGGTGGCGACGCCATGCTGGCCGGCGCCGGTCTCGGCGATGATCCGGGTCTTGCCCATCCGCATCGCCAGCAGGATCTGGCCAATGCAATTGTTGATCTTGTGGGCGCCGGTATGATTGAGCTCGTCGCGCTTGAACCACACTTGCGCGCCGCGTTTTTCACCATCTGGGCCGTCGGGCGCCGACGCACGCAGCGCCTCGGTCAGCCGTTCGGCGTAATAGAGCGGGCTCGGCCGGCCGACATAATGTTCGAGCAAATCGTCGAACTGCGCCTGGAAAGCGGGGTCGGCCTTGGCGGCCTTATACTCGCGCTCGAGCTCGAGGATCAGCGGCATCAGTGTTTCGGCGACATAGCGGCCGCCGTAGTCGCCGAAATGGCCACGCTCGTCGGGCTGGGCACGGAAGGTGTTGGGGGCGTTCATCCCAGCGCTTTAGCACCTGCGCACGGGAGGCCAAGTGTTGGTTGGGGTTGGCGGCGGGCGGCGTGGATGATGCCGGGCGATAAGTGTTGCATGCTGATCGGCTGGTTGGTCGGTCCGCCGAACCCTCATCCCCTCCCATTCGTCACCACAGCCAAAGCGCGGGTCTCGCGCCGCGGGCCTCGCGCCATCAAGGAAGATCCCAGCTTGCGCCGGCGTGACGGATCCTGATCGATAGCGGGCGGGCCACTAGCAGCCGTGTCAGCCCGAGGCAGCAGCTTTCAGGAACACCCGGATCTTGTCGACGTCCTTGACGCCGGGGCTGGACTCGACGCCGGAGGACACATCGACCAGCGCTGCGCCGGTGCGGCGGATTGCCTCGGCGACGTTGGCGGGATCGAGCCCCCCGGAGAGCGCCCAGGGCATCGGGTGGCGGAAGCCGTCGAGCAGCGCCCAGTCGAAGCGCAGCCCCATGCCGCCCGGCAGGGCGGCGCCTTCTGGCGTCTTGGCGTCATAAAGCAAGCGGTCGGCGGCGCCGGCATAGCTCGCCGCGGCCTCGAGATCGGCGCGGGTGCGGATCGCCACCGCGACCCAGGTCTCGCGGCCGAACCGCGCGCGTACCGCCGCGGTGCGCGCCGGCGTCACCTTGTGGAGCTGGACGGCATCGAGCTGCCCCGCCGCCATCGTCTGTTCGAGCAGCGCGTCATCGGGATCGACGAACACGCCGACCCGCGCAACATGGCCGGGCACCCGCGCCGCGAGTTCGCCGGCGCGCGCGACGCTGAGATGGCGTGGGCTCGGCGGGAAGAACACGAAACCGACATGGCTCGCACCCGCGCCGATCGCGGCATCGAGCGTGGCGGGAGTCGAAAGGCCGCAGATCTTGGCAAGGCTTGGCATGACCGGCTCTGTCGGCCCGGCGGCGCGGCAACACAATGGCTTTCCGGTGGCAGCCCACCGATACCGGGACTGCTGCCTCGCGGCGATGGTTATCGACGCCGCAAGGTTGGACCTTATCCGCGCTTCTTCTTCGTCATGCCGGGCTTGGCCGCGCATCCATGATTCATCAGCCGAAGCATTCCCGGGGAGCGGCGTGGACCCTGTGCAAGTCTCGGGAGATGGGAGAACTGAACAGGGCTGCGACCGAGAACCGCCGGTAGATGCCAAGCTTACAGGGTCGCGCCGATCGCCCGGGCGGCCGTGTCGGGGTCGTCGGCCTGGGTGATCGGGCGGCCGATCACCAGGATCGAGGCACCCGCATCGAGCGCTGCACGCGGGGTGACCACCCGCTTCTGATCGCCGATCACGCCATCGGCCGGCCGTACCCCCGGAACCACGAAGAAGCCCTTGGGCCACAGCGCCCTGGCGGCCGCGACCTCGGCGCCCGAACAGACGATGCCGTCGACGCCGGCTTCGCGCGCCAGCTCGGCGAGCCGCACGACCTGGTCATAGGCGTTGCCGCCGACCCCGGTCGCAGCGAGGTCGTTCGCGTCGAGGCTGGTGAGCATCGTCACCGCCACCACCTTGGTGCCGCTCGGCGCCGCCGCCTTGGCATCCTCCAGCATCGCCCGCCCGCCCGCGGCATGGACGGTGAGGATCGCCGGCGCGAGCGGCGCCAGCGCCTGCACCGCCTTGGCGACGGTGTTGGGAATATCGTGGAGCTTGAGGTCGAGGAAGATCGGCAAACCCAGCGTCGCCATCTCATGGACGCCGTGCTGGCCGTGCGCGCAGAAGAATTCGAGCCCGAGCTTGATCCCGCCGACATGGTGGCGGGTGCGGGTAGCGATCGCCTTGGCGCGATCGAGGTCTGGCGTATCGATCGCGACGTAGATCGGGCTCATACCAGCCGGCCCTGCGCCAGCGGCTCGTCCGGCGCGGTGGCGGCAGACGGCGTTGCCGACGGCGCGGCTTCCGGTTCTGCGGGCACCGCTGGCACGGGCGTAACATCGACGGGCAGCGTCTCGGCGGGCACGACGGCGACTGGCACCACGCTGACGGGCACCACGCTGACGGGCACGGTCTCGGCGGGGACCTCACCGGCCGGGGCGATCGGCAACGGCGTCGCGATTGGCAGCGTCGGCTCGACCAGCGCCGGCGACGGGGTGACCGCGGCAATGCGGAGGTCGGCCAGGGTGCGCTCGCACGTGGCCAGCCGCTGCCGCAGCCGCCAGCGGCGCGCTCCCATGTACAGATAGGTCGGCAGGAAACCGATCAGGAAGGTGACGAGCAGCAGCAGCGGCAGGTTCACCGCCGCGATCAGCCCGCTCCACAGATGGATCTCGATGCTGTTCCAATTGCTGTAGGTGAACAGCGCCGCCACGAAGGCGAGCAGGCACCAGAACAGGATTTTCAGGAACTGCAATGAACGTCTCCTAGCGGCGGCCAAGGCTAGAGCCCCCGTCACCCCAGCGCAAGCAGGGTGGATGGGGCGGCGCTGGCGGCGGGAGTGGCGCCCGCCGGTCGGGAGGGCGCGGCCGCTGCTAATCTTCCATTAGCCCAGCTGACGCCGGGATCCTGTACGGCGCCCTTGCTGTGCGCCTCACCAGCATTTCCGCTTACCCGATCTCCTCCCGCAGTGACGCAAACAGCGCGCCGATCGCGGTCAACCGCGGTTCCTCCTCATCGAGAATGGCGACGAACGCCTGGCGCTTGAGCGCGGCGACCTGGCCGGGCTTCATCCGCACGCTGGCGGGAAGCGTCGAAACGCAGATGTCGATCATCCGCTCGGCGCCGTGCAGTCGCCCCCACAGATAGTCGTTTTCGCGATAGGCGCGGCTGAAGAAGGCGCCGAAGTTGTTGAACTGGATTCCCTTGAGCGTCGCCTCGGCACCGCCACCACGGATCGAGGTCGCATCGTCGGGCGAGATGCGGTCGACCTTGATCGGGTCGAACTCGTCGAGCCCCTCGCCCTGCAGCAGCGGCAGGGTGGCGGTGTCGAAATAGGGGAAGCCGAGATAGCTCAGCAGCAGCGTCCGCCGTGCCGGCTTGTCGAGCGCGGCGAAGCCCTCGGCCAGCCGGCGGTCGGTGTCGGCATCGAGGGTGGTGAGGTCGAGGCTGGCGGCCAGCGTGTCGAGCAGCGGCGCGGCATCGTCGCGCAGATCGCGGACGACCTCGCGCAAGGCGGGATGTTGGTCGGCGCGCAGCGCGTTGAGATAGGTCGCGAGCGAGCCGTAGATCGCCTCGCGCATCGGCTCGGCGGTACGCTCGTCGGCCTCGATCTGGGCCAGCCGGCGCGCCATCAGCCGCAGCCGGCGGATGCGGAAGCCGATGTCGAAGGTGCGCAGGAAGGCGATCGTCGCCGTGCTTTCCTTGCCCGAGAAGGATGGCCCGATATCGCCGAAGCCGTGCGAGGCGATCGCCGCGTCGATCGCGGTGCGCAGCCGCTGCCAACGCTGCTGCCCGGACTCGCCACCGGCTTCGTAGAGCAAGGCGGTGATCGTTTCGATCACGCCGGTCAGCTTGAGGTGGCCGTAGGCGGCATAGGCAAAGCCAGCGGCGGCGGCAGCGTCCTGCGCGCGCCGGCGCCAGGCGATTAGCCGCGCTGCGGTCGGCCGACCCAGAAACAGCGTATGGCCGAACAGCGCCTCGATTGCCGCCTCCACCTCGGGGCGCAGCGCGGTGACGATCCCGCGCATCCGGTCGATGCGGGCCGAGCGCTCGGCGATCGCGTCGAGATTGTCGCGGATCGGCTGACTGCGCGGCAGGTCGCTCAGCGCGCCGATGATGGTCTGGAAGAAGCCGGGGTCGGCCTCGCCCTTGCCGAGCCTGAGCTTGAGGCCGGGGGAGGGGTCGATATAGACGAAGCGGCGATCGATCTCGCGGCGCGCCGGGCGCTGCTTGAGCGCGTCGATCGCCGGCCGGAACGGCGCGTTGGCGAGCACCGAGCCGTCGATCAGCACGGTCTTGTCGGCCTGGTTGGCGGCGAACTGGCGCGGCAGCACCCGCTGGAGGAACGCGGCGCGGCCGGCCCAGTCGAGCCGGCGGGCCGCGAGCACCGTGTCGAGTTCCTTGACGGTGAACGGCGGGAAGGCGCCGGGAAAGCTCGAGGTCGCGCGCGCGGCAAAGGCGAGATCGGGGATCGCCGCGAGCGGATGGCCGGCGATGCCATGGTCGGTGAAGCCGATCACCAGCCGATGCTCGGTCTCCAGCACCTCGGGCGGCGAGTTCAGCGTCAGGCGCTCGGGGTGGCCGGTGAAATCGGTGACGGTGACAAACAGGTCGAGCGGCTGCCCGTCGGGGAGCAGCCGCGGCCCCGCCTTGCTCGCCGCCATCGCGTCGAACGCATCGAGCAGCAGCCCGGTAAAGGTCTCGCCGCCGAACGGAGGCTCGAACCAGCGCGAGCGAACGAAGTGCGAGAGCTTGCCGCGCACCTCGTCCCGCGTCGCCTCCTCCAGCTCCTCAACCCCCTCCGCGCTCCGTCCCGCCGCCATCCAGGCGATCGGCAGCGCCCACATCTTGGCGAAGCGCGACGACGGGGCCGCCTCGCTCGCGACCAGCGCCTCGACGTCCGCCGAATCGAGCCACAGGTCGGTAAGCGGATCGAGGCTCTGTCCGGTCGCGATCGCCTGCCCCAAGAAGATGCCGTTGATCCCGCCGGCCGATGCACCCGCAATGATGTCGGCGAGCACCCGCAGCCGGATCCCCGCGCTCGTCTCGATCGCGTCGAGCAGCGCGGCATAGGGATTGTCCACGGAACGGGGCGCGTGACTGTCCGGCGCGTCCGGCTCCCCGGGATCGTCGTCGTGCCGGGCGCGGCTCGCGCCGACCAGCCGCCAAATCTCCTTGGTGATGCCGTGCATGTAGACGGCGAGGCTCACGCCGCCGTAGCAGACCAGCGCCAGCCGCAATTCCTTGTCGCGCACGCTCACGCGCGCCGCCATGTCACGGTCATGGCAGCGCCAGCGTTGCCCAGATCGGCAGGTGATCGGAATTCTTCCGCGCGGCGGCGCTCGCGTGGACGCCGCACTCGGTTACCGTCACGTCGCGCGAGACCATGATCCGGTCGAGCCGGCCGACCGGGCGGCGGGCGTGGAAGCTGGGCCCGGTGGCAGCAACCGTGAAGTCGCGCGCGAAATCGCGCAGGCAGCCTGCCGCCGCGGTCCATTCGTTGAGGTCGCCCATCAGCACCGTCGGGTGGCGCTGGCTGCAGCTGTCGACATGGCTCATCACCGCCGCTGCCTGCCGGCGACGCCACAGGCCCGAGAGATCGAGGTGCATGCCGACCACGCGGATCACCCCGGCATGGCTGCGGATGTCCGCGAGAACCGCGCCGCGCGGCTCTAGCGAGGGCAGGTGGATCGGCTCGCGGTCGATCACTTGGCTTGCCTTGCGAACAAGGATGACGTTGCCGTGCCACCCCATCGACAGCGCCCGCATGCCGAATTCCACCGCCTTATAGTCGCTATGCTCGTCAAGCAGATGGGTAGGGATCACTCCCTCGCGCGTGCCGAACCGGCGATCGGCTTCCTGCAGCGCGATCACATCGGCGTCGATTTCGCGAAGCACCTCGATCACGCGCTCGGGACTGCGGCGGCGATCGAGACCGATGCCCTTGTGGATGTTGTAGCTGGCAACCTTGAGCAGGGATCGTGAAGTCATTGCGATGTCGTAACGCCGTCACGAGGGCACGGTTGCATCGCGGTACCGGGCGAGCGCCGGTAAGCATCAGAAATCAGCGCCTCCCTACAAAACTGAAAAAAGCTCTTGCGTGGTGGGAACGATCGACCTAGATGGGTGTCACCGCAGCGGTGGCCGACATGGTCG
>NZ_JBWKOS010000008.1:0-148884 GCF_059416225.1 Sphingomonas sp. GW821-FHT09E03
AACAGGTCGCTCATCCCGGTCTCCTCGCGGAGCCTGAATCAGATCGCGACGCTCACATCAATGGGTCCTGACCCTAGGAACAGGCAGGCCGCGGCGGCGGCGGTCCGCCAGGTGCGGCGGTGGGTGCCGGTGCTGCTGGACAGCTGGTGCTCGTCTTCACGCGCAAGGCATTCGCTTGAAAGATGGCTGTTCATAAGATCTCCCGGGGAAGATGGGTGGGTACGCGGCACAAGCTCTTGCCCGCCGCACAGCGCGACGGGTGGAGACGGGGGCGATCAGAAGCTGGTGGTCACGCCGAAGGTGAAGGTGCGGCCGCTGGTGGTGTAGACCAGGGTGCGGTCCGCCTTCATGTCGGTGAACTGCTCGATCGCCTGATTGGTGATGTTGATGCCCTCCACCACGAGGCGGATGTTGCGCGTCGGGTTGAAGTGGAGCTGGAAGTCAACGTTGTTGGTTGGGCGGATGCCTTCGCCGACGTTGGCGTTGCTACCCGCACCAGTCAGGTAACGGCTGCGATAGGCGGTTGAGATGCGGGCGCCATATTTCTCGGTCTCGAAGTACAGGGTGGCGTTGGCGGCCCATTTGGAGAGATTGTAGAGCGGGATGCTCTGCTCGATGCCGTTGAACACAGCTGTCTGATCGCCGTCGATCCAGGTGCCGTTGGCGACCAGCCCAAGGTGGTCGAACGGCGCCGGCAGGAAGGTGAAGTCGTGCTGTAAGGCTGCCTCGACGCCCCTGATGCTCGCGCCCTTGCTGTTGATCGGGCGGGTGTAGTTGTATGGCGTGGTGCCGTCCTGGCCGGGGAGCAGCAGCGACAGCGGGAAGCCGGTGGCGCTATAGGGCACCTGCGAGGTTTCGGAGGTAATGAAGCTGTCTAGGTCTTTCCAGAAGAAGCCGACCGAGGCGAAGCCGTTGCGGTCCATGTAATATTCGAGACCGCCTTCCGCCGAGGTGGAGCGATAAGGCTGGAGATAGGGATTGCCGAGCGACACGGTGCCGCCGAACGGCGCCGTGGTCAGCGTTCCCGCTGCCGCGAGCTGGGGCAGACCGGGCCGGTTGAGATTGCGGCTAGCCGAGGCGCGGGCGATGAGCTTGGGGGTGAGATCGAGCGCGACGTTGATCGCCGGCAGCCAGGCGTCGTTCGACGTCCGCACCGTCACCGGCTGCAGTGTGGTGACGCCGTTGGCTGCCGCCGCGAGCGACCCGGTGGAGACGAGATCGGTGCGATAGTAGCGCACGCCGGCGTTACCGCGCAGCCGCATCGCGCCGACGGTGGTGTCGAGATCGAGCTGGCCGAAGCCCGCCCAGGTCTTCTCGCTGATGCTGAAGTCGCTGCCGGCGGTGAGGTTGGCGCGGGTCAGGTCGGGGTTGTTGCCAAGCAGCGCGTAGATCGCGTCGATGTCGCCGCCGACATAAGGGATCAGGCTGTCTCGGTTGATGACGTATTTGAGCGCATCGGGCACCGCGCGGTCGTTCGTCGCCTGGGTGCCGTAGAAGGTATTGGTGAGATATTGATAGCCGGCGTTGGTGAAGCGCTTGTACTCGCCGCCCGCCTCGAGCTTGAGGATGGGGGTTAGCTCGTAGACCGCCTCGATCTGTCCGTTGGTGTAATCGCTCGTGATCGTATTTTCCTGCGCCACCAGCCGCTGCACGTTCCAGTTGGCCGGGTTGGTGAGGTCGAAGCCGTAGCTGTTGACCGGGATCGTCGGGCGCATGTCGAAGCTGAAGGCGGTGTTGCGCGCCTGCATGAACACCTTGTCGAACACCGGCTGTGCGAAGCTCGACTTCTGATAGCCGCCCAGGGCGTTGACCTTGAGACGGTCGGCGACGTCCCAGCTGGCGTTGGCTACTGCCTGATAGAAATTGGTGTGGTTCTGGACGTGATGGTGCTCGGTACGCTGGTCGATCCCGGTATAGCTCGCGGCCACCAGCGAGTTGCCCTCGATGGTGGCCGCGTGGATTACCTGGGTGCCGCTGACGTTGCCGGTCAGCGCATTGTAGCCGCCCGCGGCAATCGCCCAATCGTCGCGATCGTCGGACAGCCGCCCATAGAGGAGGTCGACATCGAGCTTGAAGCGGTTGCCGGGGTGATATTGCAGCGCGGTGGTGACCCCGATCCGCTCGCGATCGGTGTACCAGCTGGACGGCGACTGTGCCTGGGGGGCGAAGATCGTGCCGCCGCGAAGCAGCGAACGGGTGGCGGCGTCGATCTCAGGGCCGATATTGGCGGCGCCGTAGGTAACCTTGCCCCAGTTCCAGTTGCGGTAGCCATATTCGTTGTTGCGGATCTTGGAATAAGCGACCGAGACGAGCGCGCCGAAGTCTCCCTGGCGCTGCGAGAACAGCCCGACGATGCGGGGCGTCACGCCATCGGCATTGGTGTTGACCTGCCCCTTGGCGGACAGGACGATGCGCGGACCGTCATAGTCGAACGGACGGGCGGTGTTGAGCTGGACGGTGCCGGCGATGCCGCCCTCGTCCTGGTTGGCAGCGAAGCTCTTCTGGACGCTCACCCGGTTGAACAGCTCGGAGGCGAACAGACTAAAGTCGAAGCCGCGAGTGCGGCTGACGTTGCCGCGATTGTCCATGCCCGAGGCGGTGTTGCCGAGCACCTCCATGCCGTTGAGCTGGGTGCGGGTGAAGTCCGGCCCAAGGCCGCGCAGGGTGATCTGCCGCCCTTCACCGGTGTCGCGACTGATCGTTACGCCGGGGACGCGTTGCAGCGCCTCGGCAAGATTGAGGTCGGGGAAGGCGGCGATGTCAGAAGCAAGGATGTTGTCCTCGGTGCCGACCGCGCGCCGCTTGAGCTCCTGCGCGGCAAGCAGGCTGCCGCGAAAACCGGTGACGACGATGTCGTTGGGGCCCTGGACGCTGTCGGGCGCAAGGTCGCTGGCGACGGCCATCGGGGCGGCGGAGGCTATGACCCGTTCGGCCCCCCGGGCGGGGCGCGCCCGCTCGGGGCGGAGCACCAGCACACCGTTGCTCGTCACCGAGCGTAGCCCGGTGCCGCGGAGCAGGGCGGCGAGACCCGCCTGCGCGCTATGACGGCCGCTGACGCCTCTGGTCCGCCGCCCGTCGACGAGCTCGGGGGAGGCGATCACCTGCAGGCCGGTTGCGTTGGAATAGGCTGATAGCGCCGCGCCGAGGCTACCCGCCGGAATGGCGAACGCCAGCGGTCTGGCCGTCTGGCCCGCCGCCTGCGCCCGCACCGCACCGGGTGCGGCGACGGCCAGCGCCGCCAAGGTAAATGCAGACGCCCCACGAAACCGCTTCATGCTGATTGTCCCCCAATCGGCGCTCCCATGCGCCACCGAGCGGAAGACGATCGGCGCGATGACATCCGGACATGGTTTTTTTCCGCGGCGGCGGAGCGATCTCAGCGAACGCGCTGCAGCGTCACGCCCTCGGCGCCGTCGACCACGGTGAAGCCGAAGCCCTGGCCGATCGCGGCGAGCAGCGCACGCGGATGATCGGTACGGAAGCGTCCGACGATCTTCACCGCCGCCAGCGACCCGGACGGCGCCGCGATCCTGACGGAACCCTGGCGATCGAGCACCTCGACGAGGTCATCAAGGCGCATGCCGGCAGTGTCGATCCATCCCTGGCGCCAATCGGGCAGCGACGCGTCGAAAGGGGTGGGGCTGGTTGCCGTCTCGCCGCGAATGGCGCTGCGATAGCCGGCCCGCACCACCACGCCGCGCGACCGGCCGGCGGGCTCGAAGCCGACGGCGCCGCGATAGACGGCGAGGGCGACCTGCCGCCGGGTGAGATCGAGATCGAAGGCGGTACCGAGCACGCGCGCCTCGGCGCCGCCGGCGGAGACGACGAACGGCCGGGCGGGATCATGGCGAACGTCGAAGAAGGCCTGCCCGGTGATCATGCGCGCGGTACGGCGATCGGCAGTATAGACGAGCACCACGCGCGTACCGCCGTTAAGCCTGACGGTGGAACCGTCAACCAGGCGCAGATTGCCTCGCTGGCCTGCCCGGGTGGCGAGGACGCGAGACCAGACCGTCGCCTTGCTCGGGGCCGGTGGGTGCCAGGTCAGGCCTACGACCAGCAAGGCGGCGGCAGCGGCGGTGACGACGCCCCCGCCGGCGGCCACTGCGCGCCGTCGAGCCCGCAATGCGCGGACCTGATCGTCGCTCAATCTGCCGCAGCGCATGGCCGCTTCATGCAGGGCGACGGTAAGCGCTGCCTCATCGACCGCCAGCGGCTTGCGGGCATCTGCTTCCTGCGCCGCCATCAAGCTCCGCCCTCCATGGTGAAGCCGTGACGAGCTAGCGCGGAGCGCAGATCGCGGAAGGCGCGCACGACATGCTTTTCGACAGCTGCCGTGCTCATGTCGAGGCTGGTGGCGATGGCGAGCGTGCGGAGGCCATCGAGGCGTTTGCGCAGGAAGATCTCGCGGCGGAGCGGCGGCATCCGTTCCAGCGCGAGGCCGAGGATCTCCACCGCCCGGCGGAAAGCGACGACGCGATCCGCCGTCGGCAGCGGGCAGATCATGTCGTCGTCGAGCGCTACCGGCGCGGTGCGGCGCAGCGATCGGTGATGATCGAGCAGCAGGTTGCGCGCGATCGCGAAGCACAGCGCCCTGACGTTGCTGACCTGGCTCGCGGCTTGGTAGCTCAACAGTCTGACATAGGTCTCCTGCACGACATCGTCGCCGTCGGCGTGGTGGCCGAGGCGGCCATGGACGAACGCGTGCAGCGCCCTACGCAGAGTGGCATCCGGGAGCTGGAGCGCCAAGGTATGATCGGCCGCCCCATAGTTGCTCACCGTGTCGAAATATCTCGCTTCGCTGCTCACCACGCCCCCCGCCGCTTGCGACCAGACGCGGCCCTAGGCGGTTATCGTGAAGCGGGGATGACAGGTCGCCAGGCATCTGGCCCTGGTAGAGCAGCGCGCGTGTTCGCGATTGAGATGATAAAGATGAAGTGCCAAACCCAGTGCTTGCCTGGCGTCTTGAGCCTCGACGAACCTCAAAGAAAATTGAAGACGACGTCTGGAGTATCGTTTTCGCGCTGCCGCACCGCACCGCACCGCACCGCACCGCACCGCACCGCACCGCAGAGCGGGGCAGGAGCATGCTGATCGACCGAGAGAGTGGAACGATAGTCTCGACTTCCTCCCCCGCCTCGCATCCTACAATCACCTCCGTATGTGAATAATCTGCGCATTTGTCACAGAAGCTCCACAGTCGAGGATTAGCAGCTCGGTCGTGGCGCGGGACATCCCGATGCCAATGACATCCTTCTGGGGGGCTTCCATGCTTCGTTCCACGCGACTTTCGGCGCGCGCTGTCGCGCGCCTGCTGCTGATGCTTAGCTCAACCGCCGCGGGGGTCGTCGTGTCGGCCGTGCCGGTCAGTGCGCAAGACTATACCAACATCGCCGCATCCGGGCGGGTGACAACGCAGGACGGCCAGCCAATCCCCGATGCCGAGGTGAAGATCACCTCGTCCGACAAGGGCGTGAGCCGCACGGTGATGACCAACGCAACCGGCGCCTATACCATTCCGCAGCTCGCGCCGGGCAATTACGATGTTGCCATTACTGCGGCGGGTTTTGCCCCCTACACCGAAGCCAGAATAGCCCTCACCCGCGAGACCGGCGGCGCCAACAGCTTCCGCCTGGCGCCAGCATCACAGGCGGCCGACATCGTCGTAAAGGGCTCACGCCAGCGCGTTGCCGACTTCCAGGACACCACCGTCGGCAGCACGATCAATTTGGCGTCGCTGACCCAGCGTGTGCCGATCGGGCGGTCGCTGCGCGACGTGATGCTGCTCACGCCCGGAACGGTGCAGGGATCGTCGCCATCAAACGGCGGCTTTGCCAGTCAGGTGTCGATCGCCGGCGCCGCCTTCACCGAGAACGCCTTCTACATCAACGGCCTCAACGTCACCGACTTCGTCTCGGGCGGCCAGCCGACCGAGGTGCCGTTCGACTTCTACGAGACGGTGGAGGTCAAGACTGGCGGCGCCCCCGCGGAATTCGGTCGCGCCACCGGTGGCTATGTCGTCGCCACCACCAAATCGGGGTCCAACGAATATCATGCCAGCGTCACTGGCATCTGGGAGCCGGACGCGCTGCGCGACAGTTCGCCTTCGACCCGCACCACCGATTATCGCCATGCCACGGCGAGCCGTCAGGAAGCGATCTTCCAGGCCAGCGGCCCGATCATCAGGGACCATCTGTTCGTCTATGGCCTCTACAACCTGCGCGACATCGAGACGATGACGCCCGCGGCTAACCAGGACAATGCCACCGGGTCGACCAACGCCAGCCCGTTCTGGGGCGGCAAGATTGACGGCTACATCACCGGCGATCATCACTTCGAGTTCACCTATTTCGATACGACCAACGACACCCGCAACCGCAGCTACGATTGGGATCGCACCACCGACACGCTCGGCGCGAAGACCGGCGGCACCAATGCGCGCGCGGGCGGCGTCAATTACGTCGGCCGCTACACCGGCACCTTCACGCCCTGGCTCACCCTGTCGGGTGCCTATGGCGTCAACAAGCTGCGCTCGGGCAACGTGCCGCTCGACACCACCAATCCCCAGGTAATCGATTACCGCACAGACCCGGCCGGCATCCAGATCGGCCTCAACAAGGTGACCGACGCCTTCAGCCAGACCGACGACGAGCGAAAATTCTACCGCGGCGATGCCGATCTCCAGTTCCACCTGCTCGGCTCGCATCACGTTCGCATCGGCTATGATCACGAGAAGGACACCCAGTCGCAGACCTATCAGACGATCGGCGACGGCGCGTACAAGATCTATGCCGTCACTGCCGATTCCGCGGCGCGGCTCGGCCTGCCGGTCGGCACGCAATATTATACCACCCGGGTCTACGCGCAGAACGGCATCGCCCATGTCCGCAACGAGGCGTTTTACGTGCAGGATCAATGGTCGCTGCTCGGCGACCGCCTGCGGCTGGACATCGGCGTGCGCAACGATCGCTTCAGCAACCAGGGCGTGAACGGCAAGTCTTTCTTCGAGTCGGGCAACCAATGGGCGCCGCGCGTCGGCGCGTCGTTCGATCCGCTCGGCGACGGCCGCACCAAGATCTTCGGCTCCTATTCGCAATATTATCTGCCGATGGCGGGCGACATCAACCTCAACGTCGCCGGCAGCCTGGTGACGTACACCCGCTACAATCTGTTCACCGGGGTGAACGGCGCGGGCAACATCCCGGTCGCGGGCACGCCGATCCTGTCGGTGGTCAACACCAGCGCCTGCCCCGATACCGGGATACGGAATTGCGAGGTCTCGGCGGACGGATCGGCGTTCAACCCGGCCGGCGCGATCGCGACCAACATCAAGCCGCAGTCGGACAATGAGTTCATCATCGGCGGCGAGCACCAGTTCGGCGACCATGTGCGGATCGGTGTGTCTTTTACCCACCGCGAGCTGAAGAACATCATTGAGGACATGTCGATCGATGCGGGGGCTCGGGCCTATTGCGTCACTGTGGGCTTCACCGCGGCTGCGTGTCAGGCGGCCTATCCGGGCGGGAGCCAGTTCGTCATCGCCAATCCGGGTAAGGACGTGACGGTGCAGATCAACAAGCTGCCCGACGGCACCACCCCGACGGTGACACTCAAGGCATCCGACCTCGGCTATCCCAAGCCGAGCCGCAACTATAACGCGCTGACGCTGACCTTCGATCGCACCTTCGACAAAAGGTGGAGCCTGTCGGGCTCGTACACGCTGGCGTTCGACAAGGGCAATTACGAGGGCGGGGTCCGCTCGGAGAACGGCCAGCTGGCGATCAACCGGACCGCCGATTTCGACTCACCGGGCTTCGAGAACGGCGCCTATGGCTATCTGCCCAACGATCGGCGCCACAGCTTCAAGGCCTATGGCAGCTATCGCGTGTTCGAGGCGCTCGACCTCGGCGCCAATGCGGTGCTGCAATCGCCCGAACACTACAGCTGTATCGGCGCGGTGCCGGTCAGCGTCGATGCCTATGCCAACACCTATCATGGCTATGGCTATTATTGTCAGGGCCAGCTGATCCCGCGGGGCACCGCGTTCACCGGCGACTGGCTGACCCAGATCGATGTCAGCGCCACCGTCCACCTGCCGCTGCCGGGTGTGCTCGACGCGTCGATCCGGCTCGACGTGTTCAACCTGTTCAACAGCGACGCGGTGACATCGTACAACAACTTCGGTGAATTGAGCGATGGTTCGGCTAATTCCGATTACCGCTCGCCGGTCAATTACCAGCAGCCGCGCTCGATGCGGCTGACCGCCCGGATGGGCTTCTGACCCTGTGTTGTCGGGGCCGGCCTTGCGGGCTGGCCCCGGCGCATCCTGCCTGCAATAAACCCGTGCGCCGGCGCGACACGGCCGAAACGCACAACCAAGGAGGGCACCATCGAGAAGCGATCACACCGCCAGCGCGAGATCATGACCCGGCTGCGCAGCGGCCGATCGCTGTCGGTAACGGCGCTGGCCACCGATCTCGACGTCTCCGACGAGACCATCCGCCGCGAACTCCGTGCGCTGGAGGAGCAGGGCGTGATCATCCGCGAGCATGGCGGCGCGCGCATGGTGGCACCGGTCCACGAAGGGCCGCTTCACCAGCGGATGGAGGAGAATGCCGACGCCAAGCTCAGCATCGCTCGCGCCGCGGCCGAGCTGGTGCCCGACGGCGCGATCCTCTTCATCGATTCCGGCACCACGAGCTGCTTCATCGCCCGGGAGCTGCTCGAGCGGCGCTCGCTGACCGTGATCACCAATTCGCTGCGCGTCGCCGGCGATCTCGGCGGCATCAACAACAACCGCCTGTTCCTCGCCGGAGGGCAGATGGATTACGATTACCGCGCCTTCTCCGATCATGTCGCGCAGGATTATGTCCGCGGCTTCACGCCGCATCTCGCGATCCTCTCGGTCGGTGGGATCAGCGTCGAGCGCGGGTTGATGGACTTCCATCCTGGCGAGGCCGCGATGAGCCGCATCGCTTATGCCACCTCCAAGCAGGTGCTGCTCTGTGCCGATGCCTCCAAGTTCGGCCGCTACGCGCTCGTCCAGACCGCAACGCTGGACGAAGTCGACATCCTCGTCACAGATCAGCCGCTGGAGGACAATTACGCGCGGGCGTTCGCTCACGCCAAGGTCGTGATCGCCTGACGCTCTCGGGTGCGCATCAGCGGCATGCCCGCGACCAGCGCCATCAATGCGCCGGCACCGGCGACACTGGCATGGAGCAGCCAGAAATCCACCGCCGCCATGCGATCGACATAGACGCCGCTGACGCCCGCCCACAGATTGCCGACGAAGCCGTGAAGGTAGAATAGGCCCATCCACAGCCCGATCTGCCGGCGCGGCGCGCAGCCCGCGATCAGGCTGAGGCCGGCAGGCCAGATCAGCACGATCGCAGCGTCGACCAGCAGCAGATAGCAGAGCGCCCAAGGCAGCGGCAGCGGCAAGGCTCCGGCGGTGGCGCTGCCGATCGCCAGCACCAGATACCAGCCGCGCACAGCAGCCCGCCAAGCGCGATCTGCGTCATCGCGCCGAGCCTCATGCCCTGGCGATCGAGCGCCTGCATCGCCCATTGGAACACCGCGATCAGCGCCAGCGTGACGACGCCGTCCAGTGACAGGAACCAGCCGACCGGCATCGTCCAGCCCGCCAGCTGCAGGTCGACCCGGGTGCGTGCCCACACCAGGAAGACGTTGCCGAGCTGCTCATAGGCGGCGAAGCACAGATAGACGGCGGCCAGCGCTACGACGAGGATGGTGGTGGAGGCTGGAGCGTCTGGCCCGATATCGGGCGGGGTGCCGGCGACCGGTTCGGTCGTGGCATCCTGGATCGCGCCGAGACGGTAGATCATCAGCCCCGCGGCAACGGCCGCGGCAGCGGCGGCGACCGCGCTGACCGGGCCGACGAAGGTCGCCAATGCCCCGCATGCCAGCGGGCCGCCGATCACGCCGGCGTTGAGGAAGCCGAGGTAGATCGTATAGCCCCGGCGGCGCTGCGCCTCGTCTTGAAACAGCAATCCGAGCTGGGCAGACAGATTGCCCTTGAGCACGCCGGTGCCGATCGCGAACGGGATCAACCCGATCAGAAAGCTGCGGTCGCTCAGCATCATCGCCAGGCCGAGCAGCATGCCGATCGCGCCGCCCGTGACCATCGCGCGCCGGTCGCCGACCCGGTCGCCGATCCAGCCGCCGACGGGAATCGCGAGGTAGATCAGCGCATTGGCATAGCCGTAGAGCTGCGAGGCCAGCGCCGCGCGCGACGCCGAGCCGAACATCGCGGCGCTCGCATCGCGAAAGGTCGTCGCGCCGATGACGTGCGACAGATCGCCCGCCAGCACGCGATCGATTAGGCTGAGCACCAGCAGCGATTTGACGCCATACATGGCGAAACGCTCCCAGAACTCCATCCCTGCAAATGCGAGAAAGCGCCGATCCACGATGTTGACGTCTGCTGCCGCGCCGTCGCTCGATACCATGTCGCCCGTCCCCGCTGAGGGGCGCCTCTAGCCATGCTCCGCAACAGGTTGATGACAGTGGGACAGGCGAACTCAGGCGGGGTGGGGGAACGCCGGTGCGGGTTCGCTGACGCCCGGCCGGCCGGTCTCGACATGACCGGCAAGGCGGATCTGCACCGCACCCGGCGCGCTCAGCAGCCAATCATACCAGCCGTGGCGGGGCGCCATCACCGGGCGCTGCGTCTCGGCGCCCGCGGCGAGCGTCATCTGCTCGCGGGTGCCGCGATGGGCACAATGCATCTCCAGCGCTACCGCTCGATCGCCGCGATTGGCGAGCTGCAGCGTGCCCGCCGTGCCATCCTCGCGCCATACCACCGCCGCCTCGATGCCGGGCACGCCGCCGTCGCCGCGGAAGTCGCGGTAGAAGCCGTTGGGGCCGCGCACCACGATCGCGTGGGGTCGGTCGCGCGGCAACAGCCAGGCTTCCTCCAGCCGCGATTGGGCGGCGATGGTGAAATAGCGCCAGCCGGGAAATGCCACTTCATCCTGCACGCCGAGCACGATCCCGACCGGGCTATCGTTGACGAAGCGCAAGCTCAGGCCAGCGCCCGACCAGCGCGGCTCGACCGCGAAGCGATAAGGCAGCGGCCGCGCCGGGCGGGTGCCGGGCTCCTGGGCGGGAACGCCGATGCTCTTGGCGATCGGCGGTGGCGGCGCGGTGGCGCACAACTGCTCGGTCTCGGCGAAATAGTTGGCGACCGAGGGCAGGGCCTGCGCCCAGCTGGTGTCGAGCCGCGCCTTCGCCGGCACGTCGAAGTCGAACATCGAGGTGAGGTCGCCGCACACCGAACGCCGCCACGGCGAGATGTTCGGCTCCATCACGCCGAACCGCTTTTCGAGAAAGCGGATCACCGACGTGTGGTCGAACAGCTGGGAATTGACCCAGCCGCCCCGCGTCCACGGCGAGATCACCATCATCGGCACGCGCGGGCCGAGGCCGACCGGCTCGTTCTCGTAGGTTTCGCTGCGCACGTCGACGTTGCTGGCGCCGTAGCGTGGCGCGGTCCCCGGCACGGGCGCGGGCATATGATCGAAGAAGCCGTCATTCTCGTCATAGTTGAGAATGAACGCGGTCTTCGCCCACATTTTAGGATGCGCCGCGAGCGCGGCGACGAGGCTGCTGATCAGCACCTCGCCGAAGGGAACGGGCGCGTCGGGATGCTCGCTCATCGCCATCGGCGGCACGATCCACGACACCGCCGGCAGCCGGTCCGCGGCGACGTCGGCGGCGAACGCCGCGATCAGGTGGCGCGCCTGCGTCTTCGCCGGATCCGCGGGCGCCACCCCGTCGATCCAATCGACATAGGCCCGGCCGCGGCGATAGCGCGACGAGGCGGGATCGAGCTTGCGGAATTCCTTGAAGTAACCGAGCGGATTGTCGGAATAATTGTCGAGCTCCTGGTACAGCTTCCAGCTGATCCCGGCCTCTTCCAATCGCCCGGCATAGGTGCGCCACGGTAGCCCGTCGCTGGCATCGTCCTTGGCCATGTCGGCACCGGGATTGGCATCGGTGCCGCCATTGGTGACGCAATAGACGCCCTCCTGGCCGACGCTGAGACCGTTGGTGCCGGTGAAATGATAAAGTCGGTTCGGCCCGGTGGGGCCCTGCAACGAGCAGTGGTAGCTGTCGCAGAGGGTGAACTGGTCGGCCAGCGCGTAGTAGAAAGGGATATCGGCGCGGGTGAGGTGCGCCATGGTCAGCGCGCCCTTCTGGTCAGCCCACACGTCCCAGTTGCGCCAGCGCGCCTGGCTGTCCTTCCAGCTGTGATCAAGCCCGGTGAAGCAGCGCGCGTTGCTGCTGGTGTAATCGAGCCGAAACGGCCAGGCGATCTGCCCACCATCGCGGTCGGCGCGGCGCTGCGCCCACACCGGCTTGCCACCCGGCAAGGTGACGGGGCGTGGATCGGCAAAGCCGCGCACCCCGCGCAAGGTGCCGAAATAGTGATCGAACGAGCGGTTCTCCTGCATCAGGATGACGACATGCTCGATGTCGCCAATCCCGCCCTGCGCAGCCAGTCGCTGTAGGGCACGGGCAGGTGCGCCGCCGGCAGCCGCCGCCCCGGAAGCGCTGCGAAGAAAGGTTCTACGGTCGATCGGCACCATTGTCTCCTGGCCGCCGCGCGTGGCGTGCTCAACGCAGCTAGCCGATTGATGTGCAAGGGATGTGACGAAAACAGGATCTGAGAAGCTTGCTCAATCTGGTGCAATTTACCGGCATCTAAATGAACAAAGCCGCGAGGCTCTGCTTATCTCGTAGCGCTGAATGGCCGAATGTGGATCGTGTGTCTTTACCTGGTCAGAAGCCGAGGGAAACGCTTACCTTGGCGCCATTATCCACGGTCTGGTTGCCGATCACGCCTTCATAGCCACCCGCGATCCGGATGCGGTCCGATGGCGCCCAGACCAGATCGAGGCTAGCGGTAGCCGCATTGCGCGATAGGGGGGCGCCGACAACCGTGAACGGCACGGCCGCGTTTGCGAAGGACAAGGTAGCGGTGCCATAGCGGTGGTCGTCGAACCCGTGCCGCCAGGCGGCGCTACCCTTGACCATCAGCCCCTCGACGATCGGCGTGGTGACCCGCGCGCCGACATAGCTGACCGCGAAGCTCTGATGCGTGGCTGCGCCGTGCAGAGCTGCCGCCCCGCCGCGCTCGTCGAAGGCGTCGCTCGACACGCGATAAGCGGCGCCGCTCACGAAGGGCTCGATGGTCCCGCCCCCGAGCGGGAGGGCATAGCCCAGCTCGGCTACCGCATGAACGATGTGCAATTGATAGTCGGCGCGCAGATTGTCGCCGAACCCGTCGAAGGTCACCGCGCGGCGGGTGTTGCTGTCGAGCCAGCTATAGCCAACCGCGGCGTTGACCGACACGCCCTCAAACGCGCCGCCGGCATAAGCGAGCACGTGCTTGCCCTCCAGCCGCGCGCTGCTTGCCCGCGCGTCAAGATTGACGTTGTCGCGGGTATAACCGCCGGCGATGCCGATATGGCCGATCGTTGCCGCGCCGCCGATCGCGGCGTCGATGCCGCCGGCACCGCCAAGCGTGTCGCGCTGCTGCTTGGCGATGCCGAGCGACCGGGCGCCGTCGTCCTGGCCCGCATTGGCGACGAACTGCCCCCAGATGCCGATGCCCGCATTGTGCTCGCGCGCGCGGCTCAGCACCGCCTGCTGGACCAGCTCGACATCGCGCACCGCGGCGGTGCGAAGCGATGCGTGGATCTCGCCCGATAGCAGATCGAGCCCCGGCGCCACGGCTGCGTCAGCGGGCGCAGCGGTCAGGGCCGCATAGGCGCCATTGGCTGCGCCGAGGCGGCTGAAGGCACCCGCGACGGCCACCTGGTTGCCGGTGACGGCCAAGGAGGACAGGCCGGCGGCGCTGCGCACCAGGTCGACGTAGTAAGCGCCGGCGTTCTGCCCGGCGCGCAGCTCGGTCGCGCCCGCGGTCGGCTGGACCAAAGTGTAGCTGCCCGTGATGCCGCCGGCGGCGCTGATCAGCGTGTAGCGCGTCCCGATCGCGGCCGTGCCGGTGCTGCCGGTGACGACGAGCTGGGCACCGGCCCCGATCGTTGCGGAGCCGGCGACCCGCAGCAGGTCACTGGTCGCACCGCTGATATTGGCTGCGTAGCTGGAGCCCGCCGCCTGGATGAGGTTGCCGGCTACAGTCAGCGTGCCGACGCCATTGACTCCGGGCGAGATGGTGGCGCCCGACAACACCGATACGCTGCCGACGGATCCGGTGCCGGCCAACGTGCCGCCGCTCACCGTTACCGGTGAGCCGACGCTGCCCAGCACGATGAGGCGGCCGGCCAGCAGATTGGTCGCGCCCGAGAAGCCCGGCAGCGAGCCGATCGTCACGCTGCCCGTGCCGGCCTTGATCAGGGCACCGGTGCTGGTGAGATTGGCGGTGAACGTGCCATCGAAAGTCTGGTCGATCCGCACCGTGCCGCGATCGACCAGGGCACCGGTGAGATTGGTCGTGGTGCCGACCAGCGTCGCCGCCGGGGCAACTGTAGTCAGGGCAGGGACCGTGGCATTGCCGCCCAGCGTCCACGTGCCACTGGCGACATCGAGCCGCTCAAAATTGAACCCGCCGGCGAAGCTGCCGGTACCGGTGCCGCCAAGCGTCACGATGTCGTTCCCGGCGCCGCCATCGAGCGTGCCCGCGATGACCGACCCCGGTAGCAAGGTAAGCGTATCGTCGCCGGCGCCGAGGCTGACGTTACCGGTGATCGTGCCCGCGTTGGTGAGCGCGTCGTTGCCGTCGCCGAGGTTCACCGCGCCGGTGATTGATCCGGTGTTGATCAGCGTGTCGTTGCCCGCGCCCATGTCGACCGCGCCGAGCGTCCCGCCAGTGATCGTGCCGCTGTTGGTGATCGCGTCGTTGAACGCGCCGACCAGCTGAACGGCATAGCCTGTGCCGCCGCGGATCACGCCGCTGTTGGTGATCGTCGTCGCGGCAACCGCCGCGCCACCCGGATTGGTGTCGAGGTTGACGAGAATACCGTTGCCGGCGCCGAACACGGTACCGCTGTTGGTGACCGACCCGCCGCCGATCGCGATCCCCTCGGCCGAGTTCGGTCGCCCACCCGAGTCCACCCCCGTAGCGCTGAGCCCCTGGATCGTACCTGAATTGACGATGGTCGCCACCAGATCGATGTCGACGCCATCGCCGTCGCCGTTGGTGGCCACGCCATCCCATGCGCCGGTGATCGTGCCGGTGTTGGTCACCGTGCCGGTGCCGTCCGAGCCGACGCCGGAGCCGTTGCGGCCCTGGATCGTGCCGCCGTTCGTCACCGTCACCCCGGCATCGCTGGTGATGCCGTGGCGCAGACCGGAGATCAGCCCGCCCGCCTGGTTGTTGACGGTGCCACTGTTCGCCTGAAAATCGATCCCGTCATAGCTGTTATTGGCCGCCCCATCGGCATAGATGGTGCCGGCATTGGTGACGACGGCGCCTTGCCCTGGACGAATGCCGTCCTGCCCGAACGACCGCAGCGACGCGCCGGCATAATTGTTGATCACGATCGACGCGGCGCCCGAGCCGGCCGCGTCGAAGTCGAGCGCCTGCCCCCCGGCGGTGGTCTGGATCGTGCCGTAATTGTCGACGCGGATGCTGCCGCCTGTCGGGTTGATGTTGACGCGAAACGCATCGTCCTGGCTGGTGATCGTCGCCCCGGCATTGTTCACCAAGGTGATGGTGCGCGCGTTGTTCGAGCCGGACACGTTGATCGCACGGCCACCGGCGGCGGTGGAGCTGATCGTGCCCGAGTTGGTGATGGCGATCACCGTCCCCGTCTCGGTCACGGCAGGGTTGCTCGCACTGGTGATCGCGGCGCCGGGACCGACGGTAATAGTCCCCGCATTTTGCTGTGCGGTGTCGGGGTTGGGCGTGGCTGCATCGCAGACCACGGTGTTGGCCGCCGTGGTGACGCATCGCGCGAACGCCGGCGAGGCGGAGAGCAGGCTTGCCGATGCCAGCCCCATTGCCGAAGCCGTCAACAAGGCGGTCCGAGTGCGCGCAGTGTTAATCATGACTTGCCCCTCATCCGCGCGGCTTGGATCGATCCGCTGCAGTTCCAGGCGGCTGGCTAGGCCGGATCGGTGACAATCCGGTGACGGAGATGACGGCAATTGCACGTGTATTTACCAAATCGTTCGGCGCAACATCTCCTTCATGGCATCGTCACAGATGCGTCACGCACCACCCTTACGCGCTGTTACGTAATGTTGCTGGCGTGGCGCCGACGACAGGGTGGAGCTCCGGCCGATGAAGATACGCGATACGTTGTTTGCCCTGTGCGCGTCCGCGGCGCTGCTGGCGGGCTGTAATGACGACAATGGCGCCTCACCCACGCCCGCACCCAGCCCAACGGCGACGCCGACCCCCACGGCCCAGGCAGCGACCCGGACTATCATCTTCGTTTGGGACGGCTTGCGTCCTGACGACGTTACGCAGGCGGACACGCCGAACCTGTACGCGCTCCAGCAGGCGGGCGTCAGCTTCCCCGACAATCATTCGACCTATCCGACCTTCACGATGATGAACGGCTCGTCGTTCGCCACCGGCTCCTTCCCCAAGACATCCGGCTTCTACGGCAACACCTTCTGGACGCCGCCGCAGGGCAACGGGAACACCATCCCCGCTGGCAACAGCGCCGCCGGCACGGCGCAAGACTATGTCGATCCGGTGTTCACCGAAGACTATCAGGTGCTCAACACCCTCAACAGCTATTATGGCGGCCAGTTGCTGCTGGTGAAGAGCCTGTTCGCCACGGCGCAGGCTGCCGGCATGACCACAGCGACCATCGGCAAGAGCGGTGCGGCTTATATTCAGGATCTCGGCAAGGGCGGCCTGTTCCTCGACGAGAATACGGTGCAGCCGCGCACCCTGGCGACCGAGCTGCAAACCGCCGGCATCCCGCTGCCCGCGAACACGGTGAACGGCTATACCGGCACCGACGCGGTCACGCTCGCGGCCGGCAACGGCAACCCGACGGCGCGCGCCGGCTATGTCACCTTCAACACCACCGCTTATGATCCGGCCGGTGCGCTCACCGTCGCGGCCCGCGATTCCTCGGACACCACGCAAGGAGCTCCCGAGGACGCCGCCAACAAATTTATGATGGCCACCTTCACCAACTACATCCTGCCCAAGAAGAACCCGATGCTCTCGCTCATCTGGTTCCGCACCCCCGACAACGTCGAGCACGGCTATGGGCCGGGCACTTTCAACGTCCGCGCCGGCCTGCGGTCGCAGGATGCCCGCCTCGGCGAACTGATGGCCGCGCTCCGCGCGCAAGGCATCGATGGTTCGACCAACATCGTCGTCGTCTCCGATCATGCCCATTCGACCGTGTCGGGACCGCTGTCGCTCTACCCGCTGCGCGCGATCACGCCGTCCGCGACCGCACCCAACGGTGCGCCCGTCAACGGCTCGACCAGCGGTACCAGTGCCGCCACGCTCGGGGCGGTGAGCGCCAACGGCTTCAGCTTCTCGGGCGACGTCCGCTCCGCCGATCTGCTCACCTATCGTGGCTTTAAGGCCTATGATGGCGCCGGCTGCTCGACCAGCGCGATGTACGGCCTCAAGGCCAATGGTACGCCGACGATACCGCTGCGCCGCGACACCACCGGCACGCTGTGCGGCGCCGCCAACACCAACTATCAGGCGATCTCGTCGACGCTGGCCAGCCCGGTCGCCAGCTTCCGCGTGCCCGCACCGGGCAGCCTGCCGGCCAACGGCATCGTCGTCGCCGCTAACGGCGGCTCGGATTACTTCTACGTGCCGAGCCATGATGCGACCACGATCGCCAACCTGGTCCGCTTCCTCCAGCAGCGCGAGGAATATGGCGCGATCTTCGTCGACAGCCGCTACGGCCAGATCCCGGGCACGCTGCAGATGAGCCAGGTCAACCTTGAGAATGCCGCGCGCAAGGGCAACGGCCAGCCCGACGTGGTGGTGAGCTTCTCCTCCGACGAGATGGTGACAGTGCAGGGCAAGACCGGCATCGAATTCGAGAGCGTCGGCGGCCAGCGCGGCATGCACGGCAGCTTCGGCACCACCGACGTCCACAACACGCTGATCGCGGCGGGACCATCCTTCCGTAAGGCGGCGGTGCTGACCACGCCGACCGGCAATGTCGACGTTGCGCCGACCGTCGCCTATCTGCTCGGCCTCTCGATGCCGCAGGCCGATGGCCGCGTGATCAACGAGGCGCTGGCCACGCCGGCCAGCAAGGCCACGCCAACGGTAGCGGCCTCGTCGGTCGCCCCCACCAGCAGCGCGACCGGGCTGCGCTTCGAAGTGCCGACCGATCCGACCGGCGGCACGCCGGATCCGGTGTTCCCGCGCGGGACCTACACTGTGCTGCTCCAGGTCAAGGACCTGACCGTCGACGGCAAGACCTACCGCTACTTCGACTTCGCCCGTGCGCAGCGCCAGTAAGCGGATCATCGCGGTGGAGGTGGCGCTCGCCACCGCCACGGTGGCGGCGCCGGCGCTGGGCGCGGCGCCGCCCTCGCTCGACTTCGACACCGTGTTCGCGACCGCCAAAGAGCCGCGCCAGCTTCACTATAAGGTGATGTACCGCACCGGCGATGGCATCCATCGCCTGGAGATCTGGCGCGACGGCACGGCCCGGCTCAAGCGGGTAACCGACGGGCGCGTGACCACCTTGGTCAGCCACAACCCACGCACCGCCGATTTTGCCATGCAGGTGATCGACCCGCGCAAGCACACCAGCACGCATGTCGATCGCGCCAGCCTGTACCGGATCGGAAATTTTACCGACTGGTTCGATCTGGCGCACGGCCTTCGCCACCCTAAGGGTAGCTATCGGTTGGTCACACGCTCCCCGCTCACGCTCATGCCGAAAACACCGGCAGCTTGCCGGTGGTACGATCTTAAGGAAGCTGAACGGACCACGTCGATCTGCTGGGACCGCGTGAACGCCGTGCCGCTGCTGATCGCAAGCGGGCCTGGTCACCCGATCTGGCGGGTTGAATCGATAGATCAATCCAACTTCAACCGCGGGGTTTTCCAAGCAAATGACCGCGGCTTCATCCACGATGACGCAACGCGAGACATTCAGAACGACTAGTCAGGTCATTGCGGCCAGCATTCCTGTCTGCAGGATCGTTCGCAGGAGTTGTTTTTTTTCTACGCCCGTGTCGCTCTTCAAACTTGTCGATGGTGATTGGGTCCGGCCGTCACCACCGGCATGCTGCTCTCGCGGCCGAACATGGATTTATCAGCTCGAGGCATGTACCTAGCCGATAGCTACGGCTTCCGTTGTCGCCGTCGCGGCATGGCCGACAGTGAGGCTGTGCCACCACGGTAAACGTCATCACTGTGATATCGCAACGCAGCTTGCTACACGAGGGAGGCAGGTGCCGACCTAAGCAGCTAGGATGAATAATGATTTCGCCGACGACGACGTTGGCAACGTCCGTCTTGTTCCTGTCTCAGGGAAAACCCGTTGTCACTCTGAGGCTGAACGAGGCAGTGGACGTTTGGCGCCGTCTCACTCCAGCTGCGCAGGAACTTGTCACACTTGAGCTTGAGCGGGATGTCAAGCTACCCCGAGGGCACACGCGACAATTGCACGCAGGCGACCTGTCATTTCTGGTCTACTCGAAATCAGCTAAATAATGGACGGTGCGCTTTTCCTCTCAAGATGGACACGGAGCATCTTACAACTCTGTTCCGCGCACTCGGCGATCGCTTCCGATGCTGGAACCGAGGCTCATTGTCACAGCGCTTCAACATAAACGGTGCAAGCCGGTTGCAGGATCGGGAGACTGCCATGATCATCAACCGCCGTTCACTCGTCACGACCGCCATGCTGGGGCTGGGCAGTGCCGCCATTCCAGGATTTGCCGGGGGCGCGGTGATCGGCGGAGCCACCGGCTTCACCCATTTGGTGGCCAGCGGCGAACCTGCCGCGGACTCGGTGCTGCTGTGGACCAGATACGTACCTGCAGGCGGCGGGCATGCGGAACTGCGAGTGGAGATCGCAGAGACGTCGGCGTTCGCGCGCGTCGTCGCAGGCGGCACGCAAATCACCGGACCCTGGCGCGACCACACGGCTAAGATTACCGTCGAAGGCTTGGCACCGGGTCGCAGCTACTATTACCGCTTCATCGCGCCGGACGGCAGCTTCTCGCCCGTGGGCCGCACAAGAACGCTGCCGGCCGACGGCATGCGCCCCTGGCGCGCGGCGATCTTCTCCTGCTCCAACATGGGCTTCGGCTGGTTCAACGCTTACGGCCACGCCGCGATGCGCGATGATCTCGACTGCGTGGTCCATCTCGGCGACTATTTCTACGAGTATGCGACCGGCAACTACCCGCCTGCGGCGGTCGCCGTCCCCGGCCGCGTGCCCTTGCCCGCCAACGAGACCATCCACCTCGCCGACTATCGGCTGCGCTACGCCAGCTACCGCGCCGATCCTGATCTCCAAGCGCTCCACGCGCGCTTTCCGATGATCGCGCAGTGGGACGATCACGAGAGCGCCAATGACAGCTGGGAAAGCGGTGCCGAAAATCACGACCCCGCAACTGAGGGGGACTGGAACCCGCGCCGTGCGGCCGCCATCCAAGCATACCGCGAATGGATGCCGGTCTCCGACGAGCCGTGGAAGGCATATGATATCGGAAGCTTGGGGACCCTGTTCCGAACCGAGACGCGGCTGCTCGCGCGCACGCAGCAGCCTGACATCGCACCGCTGTTCAAGCAGGCTGATCCTGCCGCCGCGCTGAAAGCTTTCCGCGACGGACCCTGGATGGACTCGGGCGCGACGATGATGGGCAGCCAGCAGGAGGTGTGGCTCTCACACGCGATGCGCGTCTCGGTAAGGAGTGGCCGGCCATGGCAAATCGTCGGCTTCGGCACGGTCATGGGGCAGACCGTCATGCCCGCCGAGGCGGCAGGGTGGCTGGGCGGCTCCAATGCTCGGGCTCGCGGGTATGTCGAGAACGGCATCGCCGCGGGTAGGGCAGGTCTGCCGTTTAACTTCGACAATTGGGGTGGCTACCCGGCAGCGCGTACCCGTTTCCTCCGCTCCGTCCAGGCGCTTGGCGGCAACACCGTTGTTATATCCGGCGATAGCCACAATGCCTGGGGCTACGATCTGGCACAGGATGGACGCCCCGCTGCGGTCGAGTTTTCCGGTCACAGCGTGACCTCACCTGGTTACGAGGGCGGCCTCGGCACCGATCCGCGTACCGTCGCGGCTGTGCTCGTCCGTGGCAATCCGGAGCTGAAATGGTGCGACACGTCGCGGCGCGGCTACATGGCGCTGACGATCGCGTCAGATCGGGTCACCAACGACTGGATCATGGTAGACACTGTCAAAAAGCGGACAGCGTCGGCCGCAGTCGGGCATACGGCGACGGTCATGCGGGACCGTCACATGATGGTCTAAGGGAGCGTTGCCGCTCCTTCATCATCGGAGCTTCCACCTATCTCGGCTGATCCCTCTCCTTTGGGAAAGCCGCTGCCTGCGCCACCGACGTGAGCAAGCTGTGCAAACATGACTGAATGGCTGGTTGAGGGAGCGGCTGTTTGGCTCTGAATGTCCCCGTTGGGGTCACCTCGCCGAGCTGCTGGGGTGGCTCTCAACCAAAGCCAAGTCGTCCACATCCGCGCTGGTAATTGTCCAGTGCTGACGAGGCGGTCGTCCAGTCCGATAGAAGCAAAGATCGGCAAGCGCCAGTCACCCCCGTTAAGGCCTATCCGGGAGGCGTCCAAACCAGCCTTTCGTTATGCTCAAGATGAATGCCGGGCCCGGTGCGCGTTAGCGCACCGGAGTTCGCGTTAGCCCGCGTTGGCCAGCGCTATCGCATCGCGCCCAGCCGGGATGTGCGCTGCCGATGCCTCGTCGGTGACCGCTTGCCAGACGGCTTCGGCCACATCGATCGAGGCGGTAACCGGCCCAGTGTCCTGTTCCCAGCCAGCGAAAACCTCCTGCACCATTCCTGTATAAGGCTGCGGAAAACCGCCCGACATCCGCGCCCGCGCATTGTCGCCAAACCGCGTGTCGGGCCCGCGTCCGGGAAGCACGACGCGGGTACGGATGTTAAATTGCTCCAGCTCGAGTGCGAGGACGTCGGTGAAGGCGTTCACCGCTGCCTTGCTGGCCGTATACACCGACAGCAAGGGCAGCGACTTCAGCGTGACGGAGGAGGTCACGTTGACGATCACTCCGGACCGGCGCTCCCGGAACTGCGGCAGCACCGCTTGGGTCATGGCGATGGTACCGAGCGTGTTTGTCTCGAATATGTCACGAGCGTCCTGCATCGGCGTGCCTTCGACGGCATTAAGAAAGCCAATGCCGGCATTGTTGACGAGCGCGTCGATCGGCCCCGCCGCCTCGATGGCACGCGCGATGCTCGACGCGTCGGTCACGTCGAGCGCGACGACCCTGATACGATCGTACGCGGGCAGGATATCCTCGCGCGGGGACCGCATGGTCGCGACGACGTCCCAGCCGCGTCCTGCGAAGAGATGGGCGGTTTCGAGGCCGAAGCCTGACGAGCATCCAGTGATCAATACGGTGGGCATAACGTCTCCTGTCGTGGGAGACTATGAATTAGATTTTCTCGTGCGACATTCTACAATAGAAAGTCTATAAATCGTTAGCGAGCGTCCAGACATGACCGATCCCCTCGCACAGGTGGTAAGCCTGCTGCAGCCCGACCTTTCGTATTCGAAGTTCGTCGAGGGGGCTGGCGCCTGGCGCGTCCGACGCGCCGAGCAGGGCCGGCCATTCTTCTGTGCGATGCTGCAGGGTTCGATCCGGCTTGAGGTGCAGGGCGCCGAGCCGATCCTAGTGGAGCAAGGCGACTTCGTTCTCATTCCAGCGGCCTACGACTTTGCCTCCTCCAGCATTGTCGCCGCGGCGACGCCGGATCTTACCTGCATGCCCACCGAAATCCGGCCCAATGTCTTCCGCATCGGCGATCTGTCTGCCGAGCCGGACGTTCGCATGCTGATCGGCTACTGCGCCTTCGGCTCGACCGACGCGGCGCTTCTAGTGAGCCTGCTACCGACGCTCGTCCATGCCCGCGACGAGGGTAGGCTGACGGCGCTCATTCAGTTCGCAGTGCAAGAATATCACGGTATCCGCCCGGCGCGCGACGCGGTGCTGGCGCGGCTGATGGAGTTGCTCTTCATCGAAGCGCTCCGGTCCGGCGGGCCGCAGGGCCCGAGCGGCGTCCTCAAGGGGTTGGCGGACGATCGCATGGCGATGGCGATACGGCGCATCCACGAAAACCCGACCGAGTCCTGGACGGTCGCGAATTTGGCCAAGGCCTCCGCCATGTCGCGCTCGGCCTTTTTCGATCGCTTCCGGCAAACCGTCGGCATGTCGCCGATGGAATACCTCCTGCACTGGCGGATGATCCTTGCGAAGGATCTGCTGCGTCTGCGCGATGGCACGGTCGCGCAGATCGCCCGGCGGGTGGGATATGGCTCTGCCAGCACCTTCAGCGTCGCTTTCACCCGCCACGTGGGCGTGCCTCCAAGCGTGTATGCCCGTGCTAATCCTGTGGGCTAAGGATCGTTACGGCAGCTTTATTCAGTCATACAATTGACAATTGTCAGGCGTCTCCCGATCGGGCTTGCTCGTTTCTATTCGGGATACGAGAGGCTTCACAAATGCCCGTCCCGGCCGAACGCTGACCTTCCCGCTGGACTTGAAACGGCCTCATCGTCCCAATCCAAGTCGTTCTGAGCGGCGGGCCGACGCCCCGAAAGCGGCCGATACACTCTGATGAACAGATGACCGGTTTCGGCAAACGGGTGCAGGCGCGTGAACGGCCGGAATTGGGTCAACGCCACGGGTTGCTGCAAACTAAGCGATGGCGGGAAAAGACGTTACGCGGAGCTTAGCGGCTCCGTAAGGCACAAGCGTAATTTCTTCGGCGGAGCCAGCAGTTGCAGCAGGGAAGGGCGGAGGCGGTGCTGCAAAGGCGCCTTCGGCCTGCCACCCCGGAACGTGTTGAGCGGCGGTGGTGAGCCATGTTGCTGGTGCGCTTCGGCCAAAAGGGACCGGGGGTATGGGGGCCTCTTCACGCTGAAACACCGCGGCCTCTGGCAGGCCGTAGTTCCAGGAGGTCGTCGGTTCCGTGCGCCAGTCCGCCGATAGTCCGCGCTGCTGAAGCTTTGTCCAGCGTTCGCCGATTGGCAACACATAGAGCAACGCGCCATCGGCGACGCTGAAGCTCCCGTTGTACCCCGTCACGGTCGTCGGCCGCTGCGCGATGATCAACTCGACCCGGTCGCCCGCGTGCCAAAATCGCTTTAAAGTGACGAAGCCGGCTTGCGCACCATCATTCCCATCAAGAAGGCCAGGGATCCACGCCGAACGTCCAGTCTTCGGACAGATGTCCGGATGCTGCCGGAGTATATCGCCTCAGGGGTGGGCTCGGGCAACCGACAGAGGCGCTGTTACACCGCCCCCGGTGGGCTGCTTTGATCCGGTTTGATTGACCTCGGTCCCGCCTGCGGCTTATCCCGTTCCGGGTTGCCTCGTCGTTCAAAGGTGGAAGAATTGGCAGACTTGCAACCGTCGATGTTGAGCGCGTGTATCGCTGATCGCCCTTTCCAATTTGAAAGGGGCGCGGCCTGGCTCTTCACCGTGCCATATGACCCGAACTCCACGGCGGCTGTCGGCGGCGAGCGGGGAGGTCCGCAGAGGGGCGATGGCGGCGTGCTGCCGCAGCCGCTCGGCTCGGATCGAACCCGCTGCGGGTTCGGCCGGTGAGCGCGCCTGCCGTCACCATCCACCACGTCGGCGAGGAGAAGCGGCCGCTGGTGGTGATCGACGATTTCGCCGCCGATCCCGATGCGCTGCGCGCTGCCGCGGTGGCGCAGGCGTTCGATCCTGCGGCGCATCATTATCCTGGCGTCCGCGCGCCGTTGCCCGCCACCTATCTGCCCACGCAACTTGCCTCCCTCACCGAGATTTTTCGCTCAGTGTTCGACCGGGGCGGGACGGCTGATGTCATCGATGCGAGCTTCTCGATGGTGACGACGCCACCTGCCGACCTCAGCATCCGGCAGCGGCTGCCTCACTGTGACGCCTTTGGCGCCGACCGGATCGCGCTGGTTCACTATCTGACGCCGCAGGGCGGCGATGGCACCGCTTTCTTTCGCCATCGCTCGACCGGCTTCGAGACGCTCGACGAGGTGCGCGCGCCGATCTTCTTTGGCCAGCTCGATGCCGAGTTGCGGTACGGCGGCGTGCCACCGGCCGCATATATCGCGGGGGACACGCCCCTGTTCGAGCGCACCATGGCAGTGGATGCGCGCTACAATCGCGCGGTTCTCTACCCGAGCTACCTGCTTCACAGCGGCGCGATCGCACCTGACGCGGTGCTCTCGGACGACCCGGCACGAGGGCGCCTCACCGTCACGGCGTTTCTGTCGGTCGCCTAGCGCGGCTTCACCGTCGTCACCATGACCGCGGCGGTCGAGCGCACGCCAACGCCACGCCGCGGCGGACGCTGGCGATGCACCGGCCGCGCGTCGCATCGGCCATTGAGGCGTGGCCTACCCATAGTGTGGCAATTTTTCGACACATTGGGGAAATGTTCAAAATAGTGCAGACATACATACCTTTGCGGAGTGGCGTTGCTTGACAAGCTTCGAGCGATTGTGAAGTTAACGTTCACAAGAAGCGGCCCAGTCAATGTGGGAGCTGCAAAGGGGAGGATTGACGATGCGGAGCTTTGCGGCTCGCTCGATTTCGCGCTTGGTATTGAGCGCGTCCACGCTGGCGATCGTCGGCATGCCGACGATGAGCTGGGCTCAGGACGCCGCGACCCAGGACCAGCACACGCCATCAACAGCGTCGACGATGGGCCAGACGGGCGCGTCGCAGATCGATACGCAGGCCGGGGCGCCACAGGCGACATCGGAAACCAACCCGACCACCGCCGCAGAGCAGGCCGGTGCCGATGCTGGCGCCGACATCGTGGTGACCGGCATTCGCGCCAGCTTGCGTGAATCGATCGACATCAAGCGCAACAGCCAGGGCATCGTCGACGCGATCTCGGCCGAGGACATCGGCAAGTTCCCCGACACCAACCTTGCCGAATCGCTGCAGCGCATCACCGGCGTGTCGATCGATCGGTCGAACGGCGAAGGCCAGTTCGTCACCGTCCGCGGCTTCGGCCCCG
This sequence comes from Sphingomonas sp. GW821-FHT09E03, assembly GCF_059416225.1. Classification (NCBI taxonomy): domain Bacteria; kingdom Pseudomonadati; phylum Pseudomonadota; class Alphaproteobacteria; order Sphingomonadales; family Sphingomonadaceae; genus Sphingomonas; species Sphingomonas sp. GW821-FHT09E03. The sequence goes on from NZ_JBWKOS010000008.1 coordinate 26,194, forward strand.
AATATAATCTCGTGCTGCTGAACGGCCGCCAGCTGGCGACCTCGACCATCGGTGACGGCAACAGCGCGCCGGCGTCGCGGTCGTTCGACTTCTCCAATCTGGCGTCCGAGGGCGTCGCGGCGCTCGAGGTCTACAAATCGGGGCGCGCTACCGTGCCATCGGGTGGCATCGGCTCCGCGATCAACATCAAGACCCCGCGTCCGTTCGACAAGACGGGGCTGCGCGGTTCGATCCAGGCGCGCGGCGTCGACGACATGTCGGAGAACGGCAAGAACCACATCACGCCCGAAGTGTCGGGCATCATCTCCGACACCTTCGCCGACGATCGGATCGGCGTGCTGGTGCTCGGCAGCTACCAGAAGCGCGACTTCGGCGTGAACCAGGCCAATGTTGGTTTCCGTGACGGTTACCTCGGCAACGAGAACAACTGGGGCTCGCTCGCGCAGCCGGGCGATCCGCGTTACGCCAACATCACCAACCATCCTGGGCCGACCGACGTCTACCAGGTGCCGCAAAATGGCGGCTATGACGTCGCCAGTGGCCGGCGCGAACGCATCAATGGCCAGGCGGTGCTGCAATTCCGTCCCGTCGACAACGTCACGCTGACCTTCGACGACACCTATTCGCGCAACACCGTCGAGATCCGCGACAACAGCGTCGGCATCTATTACAATCACAACGATACGGTGAGCGCCTGGACGGACGGGCCGGTCGCCGGCCCGATCTTCTATACCGAGCGCTTCACCGCCGCCGAGGGCAAGGACCTTGCCTATTCGGCGTCGCTGACTTCGGCGCGCAGCGAGAACAACGAATTTGGCGGCAACCTCGTCTGGGAGGCGCCGGGCGGCGTGACCATGACGCTCGATGCGCAGCATTCCACTGCGGTGTCGAAGCCGAACAACAAGTACGGCAACAGCAACTCGCTCGGCACGGCGGTGTTCGGCATCCAGAGCCAGACGCTCAACTTCGATCACGACCTGCCCGGCATCTCCTACACGATGTATCCGGGGATCGATCCGCTCAACGCTGCAAACATCGTCCCGTCGGGCAACGCCTTCCGCAACTCCTACTTCAAGGATCGGATCAACCAGGTTCACCTGAGCGGTCATTACGATCACGGCCACGGCCTGATGGATTCGCTCGACTGGGGTTTCGAATATACCGACAACAAGGTGCGCTCCGCTTACAGCGTGCTGCAGAATGACACCTGGGGCGGTACCGGCGGCGCAAGCGCGGCGCAGCGCGCTGCGGCGGCGGCGCTCCTGCCCGACGATCTGTTCAAGCTGGTCAGCATTCCCAACGCATTTAGCGGCATCAACGGCGCAAACGACCCCTCGATCATCCAGCAATTCTACAGCTTCAACTTCGAGAAGGTCGTCGGGCTGCTCGACAGCGCCTATGGGATCTGCGGCGGCGACGATAACTGCCTGACGCCCTACACTACGGACAGTCGTGTTCGCGAGAAGACGCTGGCCCCCTATTTCCAGTTCAACGGCAAGTTCCAGTTGCTGGCGGGTGAAGGTCACCTGATCGCGGGCCTTCGTTACGAGAATACCGATGTGTCCGCGTCAGCGCTGGTGCCGACGCCGACCGGTGCCCGGCAGAATTCGCAGAACGAATTCAACGTCCTTTACACCGGCCAGGGCTTTACCACCTTCAAGGGCAGCTATCACAATTGGCTGCCGGCGGTGGATCTTGACATCTCGCCGCTGCACAACGTCAAGTTGCGCGCGTCGTACAGCCACACCATCACCCGGGCAGATTATGGCAGCCTGCAGGGCGGCGAGCGGCTCGACACGCTGTTCCGGCCGGGCAGTGCCGCCGGCTTCTACGGCAACGGCACGGGATCGGTCGGCAATCCGGGTCTGATTCCGTTCAAGTCCAAGAACGTCGATCTGTCGGCGGAATGGTATTACGGGCGTGAAAGCTACATCTCGGTCGGCTTCTTCCACAAGGACGTGTCGAACTACATCGGCACGACGCAGATCAACACGACGTTCCCGGGCGTGACCACCCCGCTGGGTGGCCCGCGCTATCAGGCGGCGATTGCGGCGCTGGGGGCGAACGCCACCTACGGTGACATCCTGCAATATGTCGCCACCAACTACCCGACTACCGTCGGGCGCGATGCCAACGGCAATCCGACCACCATCACTGCGCAGGCGGACGATCCGGCCGTCAACTTCGTGATCTCGACGCCGTACAACAGCGATCAGAAGGCGGCAGTGAATGGCTGGGAGTTCGCGATCCAGCACAGCTTCTGGAACACGGGCTTCGGCACGATCCTCAACTATACGATCGTGAACGGCAACCACGATTATGACAACACGCTGCCATCGAGCGTCACGCAATTCGCGATCACCGGGCTGTCGGACAGCGCCAACGCGGTACTGTTCTTCGACAAATACGGGCTCAACGCGCGGGCGGCGTACAATTGGCGCAAGGGCTATCTGGCGGGCGCGGGTACCAACCCGACCTATATCAACACTTATGGCCAGCTCGACGTCAGCGCGAGCTACAGCATCACGCCTCAGGTGTCGGTGTTCGTCGAAGGCATCAACGTGCTGGGTGAGGATCGTGGCGGCCACCTCCGTTCGGATCGCAACATCACCTTCGTGACCAAGCAGGATCCGCGTTACTCGGCGGGTGTGCGCTTCACCTTCTGATCAGGCGCCAGGGCAGCCGCGGGATTGCCGCGGCTGCCCTATTGACGAATGGCGGTCGTAGGTCTGCAGTGGCGCGTATGGCAGGCACGCGCAAAGCGGCTGGCCATGTGTCGCTTGCCAACGCCAACGTATCGCTCCAAGGATCGTGCTCACGACCATGTCTTCGCATGAGATTTTGACCGCGGAAGCGCACCAAGGCCTTCGCGTCCGTACAGACTGCGGTACGTCGCTTGGCGACGGGGTAATGAGCTGCGTGGTCGTGCCCACCGAATTTCGCGCGGTTCAGGACGAATATCCCATCCTGTTCCGGCTCTCGCCCGAGCGCGACTCCTTCCAGGCCTTCGCCATCTTCGGCTTCGAAACCGGCGAGAATCTGTTTCTGGACGACACTCGGTGGGACGCGAGCCATCGTCCGCTGGCGATGACGATCCAGCCGTTCCTGATTGGGCGCAACGCTGGCGAGACCGGCGACGAGCCCGCGCAGGTGCATATCGACACGGCGAGCCCTCGTGTCGATCGGACAGGGCATGAGGGCACGCCCCTGTTTGACGAGCTGGGCCGCGCGACCCCCTTTGTCGACATGATCGCGGAGCGGCTTGGGGCGCTCGATACCGGTTATCGCGAGGTCGGCCCCTTCTTCGCCGCGCTACAGCGCTATGATCTGCTCGAGCCGATTGTGTTCGAGTTCACGCTGGTGGACGGGTCGAACAAGCGCTTCGTTGGCTTTCATGCGATCGACGAGGATCGGCTGCGGGCGCTGAGCGCCACCGCGCTTGGCGACCTGCACGAGCACGGCCACCTCATGCCCGCATTCATGGCGATCGCGTCGCTGGGTCGATTTCAGGCTCTGATCGACCGCAAGAACCGGCGGCTCCGCCATGGCTGAGGCCGACCCCGGCCCGCTTGCCCAAGCTACGGCCGTCGCCGAGGTGGCGGTGACCGACGCGGCGGATCTCGACCGCCGCCTTCGCGAAGCGGATCAACCGTTTGTCGTGCGCGGGCTCGCGGCCGACTGGCCGCTGGTTCAGGCGGGCCGCCGATCGGCCCGCGATGCGCGCGATTACCTGCTTGCCCGTCGCAAGGACGTGCCGTTCACCGTCGCGGTGGGGGCGCCTGGCGATGATGGCCGGATGTTCTACGACCAGGCCTTGCAGGTCAACTTTCGCACGCTGCAAGCCAAGCTGCCCGAGATATTCGCGCGAATTGACGCGCTGGAGGCAAGCGGCGACGTCCAGCCGATCTATCTCAGCTCGATCGACATGCACCAGTTCTTCGATGGATTGTTCGAGCCGAACCATGTCGACCTTGGCGACCGGTCGCTGATGTCGAGCATCTGGATCGGTACGCGCACGCGCGTTGCCGCGCACAACGACCTTCCCGACAATCTCGCCTGCGTCGCTGTCGGACGTCGGCGCTTCACGCTGTTTCCGCGCGATCAGTTCCGCAACTTGTACTTGGGTCCCGTCGAGAACACGCCGGGCGGGCGGGCGATCAGCATGGTCGACTTCCACGCACCGGATTTGACCAAATTCCCGCATTTCGCCGAAGCGATGGCCCAGGCGCAGGTGGCGGAGCTGGAGGCGGGCGATGCGCTCTACATTCCCTCGATGTGGTGGCACCATGTCGAAGGACTGGCGCCCTTCAACGTGCTGGTGAACTTCTGGTGGCGCGACACGCCTCGCTGGCTCGGCAAGCCGCAGGACGCGCTTAACCACGCGATGCTCGCGATCCGTGATCTGCCGGACGACGAAAAGCGCCACTGGCGCGAGATGTTCGACCATTATGTGTTCAACAATGGTGACGATAGCGTTGCGCATATCCCGGAGGGCGCGCGCGGCGTGCTGGCGCCCTTGACGCCTGAGACCGCATCGCGGCTGCGCACCTTCCTGCTTCGCCAGCTCAGCTCATGACGGCAGGTCGGCCCAGACGCATCGTGATCGCCGGCGGTGGCACCGCGGGCTGGATGGCGGCCGCGGCGATCGCGCGTACGATGGGGCGCACCGCCCAGGTGACGCTCGTCGAGTCGGACGCGATCGGCACCGTGGGGGTGGGGGAATCCACCATTCCCCCGCTCGTCGCCTACAACCGGCTGCTCGGCATCGGCGAGGCCGATTTCATGCGGGCGACGCAGGCGACGTTCAAGCTCGGTATTCTGTTCGATGGATGGAAGGACGGGCGCGACCGCTATTTCCATTCGTTCGGGCTGACAGGAAAGGACCATTGGTCCGCCGGCTTCCAGCACTTCTGGTTGAACGGCCGCGAGCGCGGTCATGGCGAGCCGTATGACGCCTACTGCCTGGAATTGGCTGCCGCACTGGAGGGCAAGTTCGCGCATCTTCCCGACAATGGTCTGAACTACGCCTATCAGCTCGACTCCACGCTGTACGCGAAGTTCTTGCGGGAGATGGCGGAGGGCGACGGAACGACCCGCATCGAGGGGCGTATCGCGCGCGTCGAGCTCGACAGCGAAAGCGGCGACGTGGCCGCGCTGCACCTTGATGGTGGCGCGATCATCCCCGGCGACCTGTTCCTCGACTGCACCGGGTTTCGCGCGCTACTGATCGAACAGGCGCTTCATGTCGGGTTCGACGACTGGACGCACTGGCTGCCGTGCGACTCCGCGATTGCGGTCCAGACCGCGAGTGTCCGCCCGCCTGTTCCGTACACGCGCGCGATGGCGCACGATGCAGGCTGGCAGTGGCGCATCCCGCTCCAGCACCGCACGGGCAACGGCTTTGTCTGGTGCAGCCGCTATCTGGAGCGCGACGCTGCGCTCGAACGGCTGCTCGGAAATGTCGAGGGGCAGGTGTTGACCGAACCCAATCACATCCGCTTCGTGACGGGAGCACGGCGGCGGCAGTGGCATCGGAATGTCGTCGCGATCGGGCTGTCGGGCGGCTTCATGGAGCCGCTGGAGTCGACCAGCATCCATCTGATTCAGCGCGCGATCCTGCGGCTGATCCGGATGATGCCGCAGGGCGCGATATCGCCGCGCGACATCGCCGAGTTCAACGACCAGCAATTTACGGACATGGAGCAGATCCGCGACTTCCTGATCCTCCACTATAAGGTCACCGATCGCCGCGATTCGCCCTTCTGGCGGCAGTGCGCGAGCATGCCGATCCCGGAGAGCCTCGCTCACAAGATCGACTTGTTCCGCGAAACCGGGCGCGTGTTCCGTCGCAACGAGGAGCTGTTTGCCGAAAACAGCTGGGTACAGGTGATGATGGGGCAGGGCATCGTACCGCGCGAGCATCACCCGATTGCGGCCAAGCTGCCCGACGACGAGCTGGCGCGCTTCCTCTCGACGCTGCGCCAGAATGTCGCACGTACCGTCGCAGGGCTGCCGTCGCACGCAGATTACGTCGCGCGCTACTGCGGTGGCTGAGCGGGGGGGCAGGCGGCGGCAGGCCGTCACGATCAAGCATGTCGCGGCAGCGGCGGGCGTGTCGCTGCAGACGGTGAGCCGCGTCATCAACAAGGAACTGAGCGTCCGGCCCGACACAACCGCGCGGGTGCAGGAGGCGATCGACCGGCTCGGCTATGTGCCCTCGATCGCCGCGCAGCGGATGGGCGGCTCGCGCTCCTACCTGATCGTCGCGCTCAATGATCGTGAGCGCACCATCGCCGACTGGCAGGCCCGACAGGGCACCGACTGGATCGACCAGATGCTGCTCGGCGGCATGCTGACCTGTGCCGAGCATGGCTACCGGCTGATCGTCGAACTGGTCGACACGCACAGCGACCATATCGAGCGCGAGCTGATGGCCGCGATCGCCGCGCTTCAACCCGATGGCGTGATCCTGACGCCGCCACATTCGGAAAATCCGCTCATCGTCAAACTGCTCGACGCGCAGGGGATCAGCTTCGCACGGATCGGCTCGTTGCAGGGTGGCGCCGGCTTTGCGCTGACGATGGACGATGAACACGCCGCACGAATCGCGACCGAGCATCTGCTCGGCATCGGTCACAGGCGCGTGGGCTTCATCGCCGGACCACCAGACTATGCCTTGAGCGGGCGGCGGATCGATGGCTGGCGGGCCGCGATGGCGGCAGTGGCGCGGGACGTCCATGATCTGCTCGCGCACGGTGACTTCAGCTATGCATCGGGATGCGTTGCCGCCGCCGCGCTGCTCGACGCGTCCGAGCCGCCGACCGCCATTATCGCGAGCAACGATCAGATGGCGCTCGCCACGCTGGAGACGTGTCGCGCGCGGGGCATCACCGTCCCACACGATCTATCGCTCGTCAGCTTTGACAACACCCCGATCGTGCGCTTCACCCATCCGCCGCTAACCGCGATCGATCAGCCGATCGCCGACATCGCCGCGCGCGCGGTAACGCTGATCATCGCCGACCTCGCAGGCAAGGAGGCGCCGCCGCAGCCGATCATCGTACCGGCAACGCTGGTGCTGCGCGGGTCCACGGCTGCTTGCTAGATGTAAGCCCCACGGGCAGCGCCGCTCACCTGCCGCGTCGATCGACGCTGTTCCTGCTCGCCTTCGCGCTGGCCAACGTCGGCGGCGTGATCGGTTATCTGCCGCTGCTGACCTTGCTGCTGCCGCTCAAGATCGAGGCGCTGACCGGATCGGCGCGGATCGGCATCTTCACCGCGACGGTGGTGGCGGGGGCGATCGCCGCCAGCTTGGCAAACATCCTGTTCGGCTGGCTCAGCGATCGATCGGTCGCCCGGGGTGGCGGACGACGATCGTGGATGGTGGCGGGGCTCGGCGCGACAATGGTCGCTTACGTCATGGTGGCCGCGGCGCAGGCGCCGATCGCGATCGTTGCCGCCATTGTCGCCTTCCAGGTGGCGATTAACGCGCTGCTTGCGCCGCTGTTCGCGATCATGGCCGAGGAAATACCCGACGCGCAGAAAGGCACGGCGAGCGGCCTGCTGGCGCTTGCCAATCCTGCGGCGTCCGGGTTGTCCGCGGTGCTGATCGGCATGCCGGCCTTGGGCGACGGCGCGCGGCTGGCGATCATCGTCGCGGTGATGGCGCTCTGCACGCTGCCGTTGTTGCTGACGCCCGCGGCGCGGCAGGCGCCTGCCTCGTCTCCGGCGACCGTCACAGGTATCGTCACCACCGGGCTTTCCCGGCGTGACCTGTTCATCGCCGGCATGGCACGACTGTTCATGCAGATCACCAGCGCCGTGACGCTCGCGTATCTGCTCTATTATTTCGAAAGCATCGTTGCCGACGGACGCCACCTGCCAGCAAGCGTCGGCACGCTGATGGCGGTAGGTTTCGTGCTGTCGCTGCCGGTCGCGGTGATACTCGGCCGGATGTCGGACGGTGTGGCACGGCGCAAGCCGTTCCTCATCGCCGCGGCGTTGGTGTCCGCCGCCGGGCTGGCGGGTATGGCGTTCGCAACCGGTTGGTCGAGCGGGGCGGCGGCCTTCTGCGTCTATGCCGTCGGGTCGGCAGTGTTCGCCGCGCTTCATGCCGCCTTTGCGATGCAGCTGCTGCCACAGCCCAACCGTCGGGGGCGCGACCTCGGGCTGCTCAACCTCACCAACACCTTGCCATCGCTGCTCGGGCCGCCGCTGACCTGGTTGCTGGCGACGCCGCACGACTTTACTGTGGTGATGCTGCTGCTCGCCGGATTCAGCCTCTGCGGCGGCGTATGTATTCTGCTGGTGGGTGGTCGGCGCTAGCGGCGCCAGTAACGCACGTAGTCTACCGTCATGCGCTGTGGCAGCGCGGCATCATCGACGCCCTGCTTGCCACCCCAGTCCCCGCCGATCGCAAGGTTGAGGATCAGCTGGTAGGGACGGGTGAACGGCCACGCTGCCGCCCCGCCCGGCTGGTCGTCGGCAACGCGCAGATAGGCGCGATCGTCGACCCCGATCAGGATCGCATCGCGGCGCCAATCCAGCTGGTAGCGATGGAAGTGCGTGCAAGCGCTGGCCACCACGCGCTGTGCGCCGCGTTGCGTACCCTTGGTGTGATTGAAGGCGCCGGTGTGGAGCGTCGCATGGACGACGCGCGGGTCCCAGCCGACCATTTCCATGATGTCGATCTCGCCCTCGTCGGGCCAGCTGCTGCTCGATGGCAGCAGCCAGATCGCCGGCCAGGTGCCACGGCTACACGGCAGTCGCGCCCGGATCTCGTAGAAACCATAGCCCAACGCCTGTCGGCTGACGAGCTTGGCCGAGGTATAGGCCTGCCCGCCCCAGTCGGGGTGCGTCGTCTTGGTCAGCGCCTGGCGTTGCGCCTCGATGACCAACGCACCGCGCGAGACCCGCGCATAGCGTAGCCCGTAATATTGCAGTTCGTGATTGGCCCATCCCCCGGCGTTGCGCGACGTGTCGAACCGCCATTTGCGGCGATCTACCGCGGCGCCGCCGAACTCGTCGGCAAAGGTAGGCGCGGCGCGGGGGGCAGCAATCGGCAGATCGACCTGATGGTTGGCTGCGCCGAGCGTCGCCACCTGGGCAGCGAGGAGAAACAGGCTCATCGTGGTGCTCCTTCGCTGGCCGGATAGCTTACGAGCGTCTGACGGATTGCCCCGGCGCGCGCAGCCTCGCCCGCCTCATTGACCAGATGCGCAATCGTGCCCTTGCCGCCGCCGAGCGAGATGGTGGTGACATGGGACACGGTAACCCCGGGCTTGCGCGGGACTTCCACCGCGCTCTCGAGCACGATCGACGGATCGGCGGTGAAATTGGCATAGATGCCGAGCCCGACAGCATGGTGGCGCTCGACGTGATCGGCAACCTTGTAGGCAGCCCAGCCGCGGGTTCCTCCGGCCATATAAGCGGCTTGGCTGGGCGGATCGTAGGGCAGCTCGTTCTGATAAAAATAGGTCCGGCCGCGGTCTCCGTTCCACAGCGTCTGATAGCGACGGAAATGCTCCACGAAGAGCCCGTACATGGTCACGCCGTTTCCGTTGACGACCAAGCCTTGATTGCCGACGCTCTCGTTCCAGCCGACATGAACGCGGCCATGATCGTGGTCGCCGTGATCGGCGCGCCAGATCCACAGATGATCGCCGATGACATGGTGGCTGTTGATTTCCAGGCAGGTCTCCGCCTGACCGATGGCGGCGCCGCCGACGCGGAAGAACAGGTCGGCGAGCAGCGTCGGATCGGCCGCATGATCGCGCGTCGCACCGCGCGGACCGACCTCGACCAGCACCGGCGACATGGCGGGGCCGGCGTCGATCAGCAGGCCGGCGATCGACACGCCGGGCACGTCGGAAATCGTCAGCGCCTTGCTGCCGTCCTCGACCAGCAGGGTTGCAAGGCCCAGCCCAAGCACGACCGTTCCGGCGCGCGTCACGCGCAACGGCTCGGCCAGTCGGTGAATGCCCGGCGTCAGCAACAGATGGCGGCCTGCTGCAAGAGCGGCGTTCATCGCCGCCACGGGCGTGCCGGGCTGCGCGATCAGGAAGTTCGACAAGGGTAGTGCGCGCGCGGGCGGGGCACCGGCCTGCCAGCTCACCCCGCGCGCGTCACGGCGCAGCCGGGGAACCATGACGCACCACGCGTCCGCGGCGGTCAACGCTATGAACGGCTTCTCCCGTATGACGGGTGCCGAGGGCAGCGTGGTGTTGGGCGGCATCGGAAAGCTGTCCGCGGGCGCGCCGCTGGTGCCCATGAACATCATGTTCCAGTTCGCACCGCGCCAGCCCGCGATCTGGCTGTTGCGGGTGAACCATTGCTGCTGGCTGCCGGAGCGGACCACGCCGTCGATCCGGCAATCGGCCATGAACCCGCCGCTCGACCAGCCGCCATCGTCCAGCGCGAGGTCGCCGGCGAGATGGACGCGGCGATAGGGCGCGGCCTGCGACACCGCCCAGCGATCGAAGTGGTCCCGTGGCCGCACTGCAAGGTTCTCGACGCCGCGCCAGAAGTTCACCAGTGCCATGCCCTTGGCCCAGTCCGCCTCGGCATGAACGTGGCCATCGATGGTCACGTCGCCGGGCGCAGTGCCCAGCCCGAGCACCTGCGTGAAGAAGCCGACGTTGACGTCGACCCGGTAGCGGCCGGGCTTGAACAGGATGGCATAACGCTGGTCGGTGAAATGAGCGCGTTCCTGCTCCCGGAAGATCGCGTCGAGCCGGGCCTGGATCGCCGCTGTTGGCATCGCAGGATCGAGCACCAGCACGTTCGGCCCGAAATCGGGGAGCGTGGCTGCCGCGGGCGCCGCTCGCGGCATGCTGCCGACCAGCGCACCCGCGGTCAGGCCGGTGACGACGGCGCGGCGGCTTGGCCGCACTGGCTGTTGTGGCTCGGTCACGGCCGCTGCTCTCCCTGATCATTGTTTTACCGAAACCTAGCAGATGTGCCGCCGCCGCCAAGCGCCGCGGCGTCAGCCTGGATCAGGCTGTTTACCTGGTGGGAGGCGCGGCAGGACCGTTATCGGTGTCGGCGTGCAAACCGTCTGCCATGGGCATCCGGCAGTGCCGATCCGACGATCACCAACTTTTCTCGTTGATCCGGCGCTGGCGCTCGGCTTCGGCCGCGCTGGTGCTCGGCGGCGGGTGATTGACGGCGGGTATGGGCCCGTCGGGCGCCCAGCGCGTGACGATCACACCTTTTGTCCCGACCTGCTGATCGAGCAGCCGCAGTGCGCCCGGCGGTGTGCCGTTGCCGAACAGGCGCTTGCCGGCCCCGAGCACGATTGGATAGGTCATCAGCACCAGCTCGTCGATCAACCCGGCGGCGAGCAGCGGCGGGTAGAGCGTCGACGAGCCCTGGATCAGCAGGTCGGCGCCATCGCTCTCCTTGAGCGCCCGGATGGCAGCGAGGCCATCGAGGCGGTAGCTGTTGGCCCAGCCGAGTGGCTGGTCGCCATGCGACACCACATGCTTGTCGGCCGACGTCAACGCCTCGCCCATTCCGCCCAGATCACCATCGACGAACGGCCAATAGGCTGCAAAGATATCGTATGTCCGCCGCCCGAGCAGGAGCGCGAACGGAGGGGTGAACAGCCCGCCCAGCACCGGGTCGACCACATCGTCGCCGATGCCGAACACCCAGCCGCCTTGATCGAAGTTGCCGGTCGGATCTTCGGTAGGCCCTCCAGGTGCCTGCATCACGCCGTCCAGCGATACAAACGCTGCGCCGGTTAGCTTGCGCATCGATCTCATCCTCCTGATGGATGCTGTGCCGGCAGTAATCTTCGATCAGGACATGCTGGGCGGCAAGGGGGCAAATCAACTGCCCCGGACCATTTCAGAAAAGCTGTTCGAGTCGGATCGGCAGATCGCGAACGCGGTGGCCGGTCGCGTTGAACACCGCGTTGGCGACCGCGGCATTGACGCCGATGATGCCGATCTCGCCGAGGCCTTTAATACCTTCCGGATTGACCGCGGTATCCTCGTCCTCGACCATGATGGCGCTCATCGTGCCAAGGTCTGCCGCGGTCGGTACGAGATAGTCGGCCAGGTCGCGGTTGAGGTAGGCGCCGGTTGCCGGATCAACGATCGTTGCCTCAAGCAGCGCCGCGCTCTGGCCCCATAGCATGCCGCCCAGCATCTGGTTGCGCGCGGTCAGCGGGTTGAGGATCCGTCCTGCCGCGAATGCGCCGACATGGCGTCGGATACGGACCTCGCGCGTCTCGGCATGGACGCCAACCTCGATAAAATGCGCGCCGAAGCTCCAGGCGAGCTTCCCCTTGGGCGTGCTCACCAGCTTGAGATGTCCCTTCCTCAATTCGTCGATCGTCGATGGTTCGGCGCCGGGCGGGGTAAAGCCGATCTCCACGCGGCGGGGGGCACCCACCGGCTGCGTCCGGAGCTGGCGGCAGGCCTCGGCCAGCGCATTGACCAGGGTCGTGCTGGTCGACGAGCCGCCGGAGATCCCCGCGGCGGGCAGATCGGTGTCGCCGAGCTCGACCGCCACTGTGGCAAGCGGCACCGCCAGCCGCTCGGACGCGGTGATCGCGAGCAAGGTGTAGAGGCCGTTGCCGATCTCGTGATGCGCGGTCTGGACAAGGACGGCGCCGTCCGCGTCCTGGCTAACGCGAATGATCGCTGCGCCGATCTTGGCCGGGCGCGCGGCAGCGGCAACGCCGTGGCCGACCAGCCACGCCCCGTCGCGGGTGGTGCCGGGCGTGACGGAACGGCCGGCCCAGCCGAAGGCCGCTGCGCCGGCGTCGAGGCAGCGCATCAGCGGTCGGGTGGTGAAGGGGTGGCCGGTGACCGGATCGACCAGCGTGTCGTTGCGGCGGCGCAGCTCGATCGGGTCCATCCGCATCGCATGGGCAAGCTCGTCGACCGCGCTTTCGAGCGCGAACAGATAGGGCACCTCGGGCGGCGCACGCATCGGCCCCGGGGTGTTGCGGTCGACCCGCGCAACGCGTTCCTGTGCGGCGATGCTGCTGCAGGCGTAAAGCGCGGTGCTGACGTCGGTGCCCTCCATCGCGAAGGTGTCGAAGCGCGATGTCGCCATCGTCGCGATGTGCGACAGCGCGACAAACCGCCCACCGGCATCTGCCCCGAGCCGGATCGCGTGGTGGGTCTCGGTGCGATGGTTGGCGATGGTGAAGCTGTCGCGGCGGCTGACCGCGATTTGCACTGGCCGCCGCAGCCGCCGCGCGGCGATCGCGGCCAGTGCGGTATGCTGCGACAGCGCGAGTTTCGAGCCGAAATGGCCGCCGATGAAATGCGCGACGACGCGAATCCTCGCCGGGTCGATGCCGAGCTGCGCGGCAAGGCCGTTGCGTGCGGCGCCGACGAAGCGGGTCGGCTCGTAGACGGTCAGCATGTCGCCCTGCCAGACGCAGGTCGTGGTCGGCAGCTCGATCGGGTTATGGTGCTGGATCGGCGTGGTGTAGGCCGCGTCCACTGTCGCCGCAGCGCCGGCGATTGCGCCGGCGACATCCCCGGCGTGGCGGTCTTCAAAACCCTTGCGCAGGCTGGTGAGCGGTTCCGACGTGGCGCCTGCGGCGCCGAGCGCGCCGACGTGCGGCGATCTTTCATAGCCGGTGCGGATCGCCAGCGCTGCCGCCTGCGCCGCCTCCAGCGTCTCAGCGACGACGACCGCGACAATCTGGCCGGCATAATGGATGTCGGGCGAGGCGAGGGGCCTCAGCGTGCTGTTCGCCCAGCCATCGGCCATCATGTGACCGACCGGCGCGACGGCATTGCCTACGTTGCGGTAGGTCAGGATGTCGAGCACGCCCGGACCTTGCAGGGCGGCTGACGTATCCATCCGCACGATCCGGCCTCGCGCCATCGGGCTGGTGACGAGCACGCCATAAACGAGGTCGCGCGGGTGGATGTCGCCCGGGAAATCCGCGGTACCGCAGACCTTGGCGGGCCCATCGATCCGTACATGCGGGTCACCGAGCACCGCGTGGCCGCCCGCATCGGCGGAATCGGAAGCGTGCTGGCCGTCCATGCTCATCCCTTTTCAACGCACCGGGCTGTCGGAGTTCCCGTGCGATCGCTTATACGTCCTGCGCGCTGTCGCCGCCGGTCACCTCGAAATTGGCGCCGCTGCACATCGCCGACGCATCCGAGGCGAGGAACACCGCCATTGGCGAGACGTCCTCGGGCTTGAGCCAGGCGACGTGCAGCGGCACGCGCGGGGCCCGGTTGTTCCACGTCTCCGCCTCGGTCGGGTTCTTCGGCGGATTGTCCTCGGTCTCGCCGATGACGTGGCTCCAGCGCTCGGGGTAACGGGTGAGGGCGGTGTCGATAAGCCCCGGCAGGATGCAATTGACGGTCACCTGATACTTGCCGAACTCTTCCGCAGCCGACTTCATCAGGCCGATGATCGCGTGTTTGGAGGCCGAGTAGGAGGAGGCGCCGGCGGTGCCGTGCTTACCCTGCATCGACGAGATCAAAATGATCCGGCCGGACTTCTGCGCGCACAGGGTGGGGGCGAACGCGCGCACGGTGTTGGCGGTGCCGTTCACATTGTTGTCGATGACATCGTACCAGTCGGAATCCTCCATCTCGAGGATGCTCTTCCAGCGCTGGATCGCGGCATCGGCGACGACGATGTCGATTCGGCCGACCTCGGCGACGACCCGGTCGTGCGCGGCGCGCAGCTGCGCGATCTTGCGGATATCGCCTTTGCTGGCGAGGCAGCGCCGGCCGAGGCCTTCGATCTGCCGCTTGGTCTCGGCAAGATCGGCAGGCGTCGCCGGCTTGGCGTTGGAGGCGGGCGAGACATAGCCGGCGATATCGAAGATCGCGACGTCCGCGCCGTTGGCGGCGAGCTCGACCGCGATCGCGCGGCCGATGCCGCGCGCCGCACCGGTCACGAACGCGACCTTGCCGGCGAGCTTGGTGTCGCGGCCGGCCCAAATCGGCCCGGCGCTCGGCGGATTGGCCGGAACCTGCGCTTTCAGCACCGACGGGGCCGCCATCGCCCCGACCGCACCGGCCGCCATCATGAGCGCTCGCCGATTGACCAGCGATGATGACGATTCTGTCATGAATTCAGCTCCTTGACGCATCCTGCGGTGTGACATTCGCGACGCGTGAAGGTTGCCGGGCCAAGCAGGCCGAGTCTGTAGAGCAGTGGAACGGCCCATGGGCTGGCACGTTTTGATCGCATGACTTCCCTGATCTTGCTGGCGATGGCGTCGCTGACCGCAACTGTTCCTGCAGACCTTACAGCAATGAAATGGCAGCGGCGCGTGCTGTTGATCAGTGCAACGACCGCACAGGATCCAGCACTTGCCCAGCAGCGCAAAATCCTCGCGGCCTGGCGAACCAAGGCCGATGATCGAGATCTCAGCATCGTCGAGGTTATCGGCAACAAGATCAGCGGCGCCACCGACAATGTGCAGGTGCTCCGGAGCAAGTATCGCCTTCCCTCGACCGGGTTCACGGCGATCCTTATCGGCAAGGACGGGGGCGAAAAGCTGCGCAGCGCCACGCCCCTGCGCAGCGTGCAGCTGGAAGAGATCATCGATGCCATGCCGATGCGACGGGCCGGGGAGCGGTGAGGAACAGCATCGCATCCATGAGTGACGACGGATTGCCGATCGGAGGCGGAACAACGCCGGGCTGCTGAGGCGCCGTTGTACAGCAGATGGTGTGGACCATGGGCGTCCGGGGCATCACGCCCTATCGCCCGGTGCAGACGAGCCATCGGCAGGATCGTCAGCCGGCGCGGATCGCGCCAAGGTTCAGCGCACGTGGCTCCGTCCTGTCATTGAGGACGGCCGTGCAACCCTGTGCTCGTCGAGGCGGTCGTCCTCACCTGACGGTGCCTGACGGCACGTCAGAATGCCGCGTCGAGCCCGATCCTCAACGTTCTGGGTCGCAGCGGCGTCACCTGATCGCGCCCGGTGGTGAACGGCGTACCCAGCGCGAAGCGATTGCCGCGCACGTCGGCCAGGTTGGTGAGGCTGGCGGTGAGGCCCATCTCGCCCAGACCGAGGCGAGCAGTGAGAGCGCTGTCGAGATAGCTGCCCTGGCTCTGGCCCAGCACCGGGCCAACGCCGAGCCGCGATGATCCGACATAGCGGACCCAGCCGTCGATCTTGAGCGTCGTCGAACCGCCGAGCTGGCGCCCGTAGGTGGCGCCGGCGCGCGCCGTGACACGGGCGATGTTGGGGATCTGGCTCAGCCGCGCGAGGATCTGGGCGCGGGTGGCGAGGGGATCGAGCGCTGCTGCGCTGCCGACGAGGTTGAACAGGCGCGCCGTCGAGGGGTCGTCGATTCGCCCGTCGTTGTACGACACGGCGGCCTCCAGTCGCAGCCCCTTGCCAAGGCGCGCGCCGGCCGTGCCTTCGATCGTCCACAATCGGCCGTCGCCGATATTGGCGGTGCTGGGCAGGCCGGACGAGTCGATGAAATCCGCCTGGATGTCGCGCCAGGCGGTATGCGCCAGCGTCAGGGTGCCGTCGACGCGGCCGGTGCCGCGGGTGCGAAGCCCGGCCTCGATGGTGGCAACGCGATCGTTGCGGAAGCGGCGCACGAAGTCGCTTTCGATGGCCAGGCCGCCGGGGCGAAAGCCTTGCTGGTAGCGCGCGAAGAGCTGGACCTGCCGCGTCAGGTCGACGAGCGCGGCCGCCGATGGCAGCACGATCGTCTGCGCGCGCTGGGCAGTGACCGCCAGTTGCGCGAGGGCGATACGCTGGTCGACATCCTCGCCTTCGCCGTCGAGCACGGAGCGGGTGACCCGCAGCCCGCCGGTGGTTAGCAGCCCGGGCAGCAGCCGCAGGCTGCCCTCGCCGTAGAACGTGGTTTCGGCGATGCCGTTGACGACGCCGGTGGTAGGCTCCAGCGCACCGGGCGCGCCGAACAGCCGGGTCAGCCGCGACCGATTGTGGATGTAGCTGAAGCCCGCAAGCCATCCCGATCCATCGGGCCGCGAGGACCAAACCCGAGTCTCGTTCGCCTGCATGCGGGTGCGATTGGCTTGGGCGAACAAGCGGACCGGCTCTCCGGGGGCGGTGGCGTCGTAGCGCTCCATCAGATCGTGCGCCGTCACCCCGCTCGTCGAGCGGACATGCACCGCGCCGATCGCGCCGGCGAGCACGAGCTGGGCCTGGCCGAAATCGGCGCTGAATCCTTCGGTGACCGGCGCCGATCGGCTGAGCGGGCGACCGGCGCGATCGGCATATTGGCTGTCGGCGCCGCGGATGCGCTGGCCGATGCCGATCAGCTCGACGCTCCACTCGGTCGCGAGGTCCCAATGCACCGCGGCACGACCGCCCTCGATCCGGGTGCGGTTGACGTCCGTACGGTCGAGCAGCGGCTTGTCGATATAGCCACCCTCCGTCGCCGCCGTGGCGACGAGGCGGAGGGCGAGACGATCGGTGACGAGCGGCACGTTGGCCACCAGCTGCGCATCCGCGCCCGGCGCGCCATGGGTGGTTGCCGATCCCCCGAGCACGGCCGAGCCGCTGAGCCGCGACGGATCAGGCGGGTTGGGCACGAGCCGGATCAGGCCGCCGAGCGAGCCGGCGCCGTAGAGGGTGCCCTGCGGCCCTTCCAGCACCTCCACCGCGGCCAGATCGGCCAGCCGCAGGTCGGGATCGGGTGCGTTGTAGCTGAGGCGCAGATCGCCGAAATACTGGCCGACGGTCGCCTGGGTGGGCCCGGTGAAGCTCGAATCGGCGATGCCGCGGATGAACAGCTTGTTGCGCCCGGCGCCCAGATACGTCGAGGCGACGCTGGTCAGCCTGTCGGCAAGCCGGTCGGTGCCGCCCGCGCCACCGAATTCGAGGTCGCTGCCGCTGACCTGGGAGAGCTGACCGGCAAAATGATCGCGGGTGAGATCCCGTTTGCTGGCGACGACGATGATGTCCGCGGCAGCGGAGACGCTGGGTGGTGGAACGGTGCGCGCCGCAAGTACCGGCCTTGGCTTGCTCGCCGTCGTTCGTTCAGGCTCCAGCCGCCAAGCGGCGTGACCAAGATCGACGACCCGCGCGTGCGCCCGCCGGGCGATCAGCGCCAGCACGGCCGCCGGGGGTAGGCGTCCTTTCAGCGCCGGGACCCGCTGCGCCCATAGTCGAGCATCGGGCACGACCACGCTTGCCTTCGCCAGACGGCCGAGCGCCGTCACCTGCTGGCCGACGGTGCCGGCCGGCAGATCGATCGCCACCGTCTCGGCGGCCGCCGGCGCTGGAGGCACGAGGATCATCACCGCCGCCGCCGCGACGGCGCGCACGGGTGTCACGGTGCAGCGTCCAGCATCCAGTCACCGGCCTGCTGCTGGACGGCGACGCCGAGCAGCTGCCCGAGCAGCGCCGGCCGGTCCCTGACCGTGCCGACATCGAGCGTACCGTGGAAGGTCCGCGTGGCGATCGCCGGGCTGGCGACGACCCGCCGCCCGAGTTGCCGGGTGAGATCGGCTGCCACCTCCGCCAGCGGTGCGTCGTCATATGCCAGCCGACCGTCACGCCAGCCACCGACCGCCGCCGGTTCGACGGTGGTGCGTTGCAGCGATGAGCCCGTGGCGATCACCGCCTGACCGGGATCGAGCCGGAGCCGGGCGCCATCGGGATCGACCATCACCGCGCCCTCGGCAACACCGACGACGGTCCGGATGCCGCTCGCCTTGACGTCGAACAGCGTGCCGAGATCGACGAGACGGAGATCGCCGGCGGCGACCGTGAACGGATGCCGCACGTCGTGGCGGACCCGAAACAGTGCCTCGCCGCGCTCCAGCGATGCGGTCCGCGCATCGGCATGATCGAGCCGCACCCGCGTGCCGCCGGCCAGCACGATGCTGCTGCCATCGGCCAGCGCGACCGTCCGCTGCTCGCCGTTCGCGGTCTCGATTGCATAAGGGCGCGGCATCTCGGTCCAGATGCCCAGCCCGACCGCCGCCGCCACGGTGGCGGCGACAGCGGCGCCCAGCCAAGGCGTCCAGCGCCGGCCGTGCCGCTGCGCAGGGGCATGAGGAGGGGCCAAGCCGCGGGCGGGCGCCGCGATGACCGGCTTTGGCGCCGAGGTGAGGGTCTGCGCCTCCACCGCGAGCAGATCGTCCAGGTCATGCATTGCGAACGCTGCGCGATCGTAACGCTCGGCACGCGTGGCATCACCCTCGAGCCATTGGGTGAAGGCGTCCCAATCGGCATCGGGCTCGGCCATGCGAAGCGCCCATCCGAGCGCTTCCTCGTCGATACGCTGGTCGGTCATCGCAGGCGTTCCTTGAGGTCCAGGACGGCGCGGCAGGCGGCGCGCAGATCGGCTTCGACCGTGCTGAGGCTGATCCCCATCTCCGCGGCGATCTGCCGCTGCGGCACCCCGTCGATGCGCGACCGTCGGAAGATCGATGCGGCCCGGGGGGGCAGCGCGGCGAGGGTCGCATCGACCTGGGCCGCCGCCTGCCGCGCCGCGACGATGCGATCCGGTGTCGGAGCGGCGGCCTCATTCGCCTCGCCTTGTCCGTCCAACCAGTCGTGGTCGCGCCGCTCGGCTTGGCGGCGGGCGCGGTAGCGGTCGATCATCGCCGTGTCGGCGGCGCGGTAGAGATAGGCCAGCGGGTTGCCGATCGGCCCGTCGAGCCGCTTGGCTACCTTGAGCCACACCTCGTGCACCAGATCCTCGGCGGCATCGCCCGCGCCGCGGGCCAGCAGGAAGCGGACCAGCTTGTCGCGATTGGCGAGGTAGATGGCCTCGATCCCTGTGGGAGATCCGGGGGGCGGCATGCGGTTGACCGGTTCAATGGAAAGGGGAGCGAACCGTCTAGCCGAAACGCCGCGGTGAGAGAAGGAGCTCCACCCAGGGGCAGGGTGGAGCTCCCGTACATCGCGCATTCCGGGGTATCGCATGCGCGCTTCGCCTAAAAGGCGAACTGGAGGGCGGCGCGCGCGGAGAGCGCGACGTCGCCAAGTCGTTGCTCGGCACCGACTTCGCCGCTCAGGCGGACCTCGGTGGTGCCGGTGATCGCGCGAACCTTGCCGGTCCAGCCGCTGTCGCGCGCTTCGGGATCGAGGGTGAAGGCGGTGCCGCTGCCGAAGCTCGCGGTGGTTCGGCCGAGCGCACCGGCGACATGCTCGCGCCGGCCGCCCTCGATCTCGATCCGGCTCCATTGCGCGTAGCGATCGCCGCCGCCGAAGTTGATGCCCGCGGCCAGGCTGGCGGTCACCGCCAGCTCGTCGCTGCTCCGCTTGCGGACGGTGAGGTCATAGCCGGTACCGCCGCCCTGCTCGCGATAGGCGTCCTCGTTGAGCTTGTAATAGTCGATGGCGACCACCGGCCGCAGGCTGAACTGGCCGACGGCCTGTTCATAGGACACCGATCCCGAGCCCGAGTAGAGCATGCCGTTCCAATCGGCGGCGGCGCGGCGCTGCACCGTCTCCGTGCCGAGCACGCCATCGAACTGGCGGGTGCTGTCGAACGAGACGAAGGCGGCCGACCCGCGCGCCTGGGCGGCAAGGCCGCCCCAATGGCCACGCCAGAAGCCGGCAAGCTCATACTGGCTGTGCTTGACCCGGTTGACCGCCAGGCCCTCGCTGTCGCGGCCGCTGAGATAGGCGAAGGAGACGCCGATGTTGCCGGCGGTCGTCTTGCGCTCGAGGCCGCTGCTGATGCCCCAGCCGTGGACGTCGTAGCTCGTGGTGCTGCGATCGGCCTTGGACGCGTCCCAGCCGACCGGGGTCAGCCAGAAGCCCCAATTGCCCTCTTCGGTGAACTCGCCGGCGGGCTCGCGCAGCGGCGACGCGGCGGTGCGCGAGGCGAGCGTGACGCTCTCGAACAGGCCGCCCGAATAATTGGGCAGCATCTGGTTGATCGCCGCGCGGAAGTCGTCGCCGTCGTAAATGCCGCGGATCGCCGCGGCGAGCTTGGCATCGCTGCCGATCGCGGTGTCGACGGCGTCAAAGGCGCTGGTCGCGGCGCGGTTGAGGCCGAGCTCGGTGCGCGCCTTGCGGATCACGTCGACGGTGATCGCATTGGCAGCGCCGGCGACCAGGGTTCCCTTGTAGAGGAACGGCACGGCGGTGGTGGACAGTGTCAGGTTCTGCGCACCGCTGAGCGTGCCCGACTGCAGCACCACATAGCGCCCGGCGACATCGGCGCCACCGGCGACACGCAGCGCAAGCTGGCTGTTCGCCCCGATCGTGGTGGCGCCGCCGACCTGGATCAGATTGGCGGTGGGATTGGCCTTGTCGAGTGCGACGGAGAGAATCGACTGGTCGCCGAGCGTCAGCGAGCCGATCGCTGCGCCGCCGCTGGCGGCGAAGGTGCCGCCGCCGGCCGCTACCGTGACGGCCAGATTGCCGGCATTGGCGAGCTTGCCCGCGAACACGCCCTTGCCGCTGATCGCCAGCAGGTCTGCGCCGCCGCCGGCGAAATCGGCGGTGCCGCCGAACACCGCGGTGCCGCCGATCGCGATCGTGTCGGCGCCGCTGCCGAATGTCGTGGTGCCGGCGAAGGTGCTGGCGCCGCTCATGTCCATCCGGTTGTTCCCCGCGCCGAACACCACGTCGCCGCTCACCGCGCCCGCCTGCAGATCCAGCCGGTCGCTGCCTGCGCCGAAGCGGATCGCGCCGGTGATCGCGGGTGCCGTGCCGCCGGTGGCAGCCGTCTGGCGGACGATGGCGCCTGACGTGTTGGCGGACAGGTCGATCGCGGCGGCGCGAGTGGTGTCGCCGCCCTTGGCGCTGATCGCGCCGCTGTTTTCGACCAGCGTCAGCCCGCCGGTGCGGTCGAGGATGGCGATCGCCGCGCCGCCCGACGCGGTTGCCGCGATCGATCCGGCGTTGCGGATGGTGGCGACAGTGGCGCCGGTGTCGATCAGCACCGCCGTGGTCTGCATCGCGGCGGTGCCGCCGCCGGTCGCGGACACCGTGCCGGTGACGCGCAGCTCGGGCGTCGAGGCGCCGGCGCCAAAGCGGATCGCGGTCGCGGACGCGCCGTTGGCGGTTGCCTGGACCGTGCCGCCGACCGAAACGCCGCCGGCGATCGTCACCGCGCCGCCGAGGCCGCCGATCGCCAGCCCGGTGGCGGCGATGCCGCTGTAGACGCCGCTGCCGGTGACCTTGCCGTCGATCGCCAGCCCGACGGCAGGGGTCTTGCCGGCGACGGCGCCGATCGTGACCGAGCGGTCCGCCGCGCCGAGCTGGAAGGCGGGAGCGGCGCCATAGGCGATGACATCGGCGCTTTTGCCGGTCGCGCCCGACAGGGTGATGCCGCCGGCGACGTCGCCCGCGACGATCAACGCCGATCCGCCCTGGAGCAGATCGTCCGCGTCGAGCTTCGACACATCGGCAGGCGGCGTGCTGTAGCGGTAGCCCGAGGCGCCGATCAGCCCCTCGACCAGCAAGGTGCCGCCGACATTGCCGTCGATCCGGGCGGCGACCGCATCGCGGCCGACAGCGGTGATCGAGCCGCCGAGCGTGATGTTGCCGCTCACCGCCCCGGTTCGCACGCCGACCGCACGGTCGCCGACGACGCTGGTCTTGCCGCCGTGGTCGAGCGCACCGGTGAGCGGACCGCCCAGATAGATGCCGGCGGAGTCGTTGCCCTCCACCGTGATCTCGCCGCTGTTGGTGATCGTGCCGGTGAACAGGCCCGCGGTGCGGATGCCGGTGCGGCCGGAGCCTTGCGCGAAGGCGCCATCGAGATCGCCGTCCTTGTCGGTGTCGGTCGGCGTATAGCTTTCGTCGACGATGATCTTGCCGCTGTTGGTGATGTCGCTGCGGACGTTGGGCTGGGCGAGGATGCCCGTTGCGCCATTGGCGTCGCTGACCTGGATGGTGCCGGCGTTGGCCAGGTTGTTGTTGCTGTCGATCGTGACCGCGGTGCCGTTCGTCGGCACGACGCTGCCCGCGGCGGTGATGTTGACCGCATCGGCAGCACCGTTCTTGATGGTGGAGGTGCGCACGGCGGTGGTACGCTTGGTATCGATCACGGTCTGCGCCGAGGCGGACGATGCCGCCACCATGGCCAAGGTAGCAGTGGAAGTCAGAAGCAAGCGATACACGTGGTCGATCCCCTTTGGACGTCGTTGACGGTCCAGACGGAGTCGAGGATCGGATCCCTTGGTGGCGGCAGCCCGGTAGGCGCGTTTCGGGCGACGGCGGCCGGCCCGTTGGTGCCGAACACTGCCGATCGTGGGTTAGCCGATCGTGGGTTAGTAGGTGACGTCGATTGAGAGTAAGCGTTTACAGCGGGCAAGCGGGCAAGCGGTCGCGTCGCTCCGCAATCGCGGCGGCGGCCGTGATCCGGCGCCATCGCCGCGACCCTGTGCCATATGTGGCGCACGATAGGCGTGGCTCGCCCGCAAGCTCGCCGCCGTGGCGAGGGCATGCGCTCAGCGCGGTCGGGAACGCGGATCCCGACCATCAACCGGCGATTGCTCAGGCAGGTCCGACGCCATCGGCGCTGACCAGCTCCTCGCCTACCAGCGTGCCGATCAGCCGGACGCGTTTCTCCACCAGATCCACCGGCGTGCGGTGAAGCTGCAGCTGATAACGTCCGCCAAGGTCGCGGCGCAGATAAAAGGCGCCGCCGTCGCGAATCAGCGTGCCGAGCTCATCGACACGCATGCCGACCGTCGTCACGCCGTCGTCCCTCGCTTCTTACTTGTCCCGCTCGGCGCGCTTGCGATCCGCCTTGCGCGCACGGCTCACGGCCGCCGCATGCTCGCGGGCGCGCTTTTCCGAGGGCTTCTCGTAATGGCGACGGAGCTTCATCTCGCGATATACGCCTTCGCGCTGCAGCTTCTTCTTGAGCGCGCGAAGGGCCTGGTCGACATTGTTGTCACGAACGGTAATCTGCATAATGGTAGGCTTTCAGGTGTCGAGGCGGGTCGATGGTCACGCGCCTTATGGCCGTGGCGGCGATGTGCCAAGCTTTTGTGTCAATACGCTGGTTTGCCGTTTCATGCAAAACCGAAGCGATCGGCCAATTGCAAGGGCATTGGTGGCCTGCCCGCCACGGCGGAACGCATCGTCCACGACGGGGGTTGAGCCGGCATGCCGATGCTAGATCCCCAGTCCACCGCCCTCGTCCTCATCGATCTTCAACACGGCATCGTGCCGCGTGCGAAGGCACCGCGTTCCGGTGATGAGGTCGTCACCGCAGCCAAGGCGCTGGCGATTCGCTTTCGTGATGCCGGGGCGCTGGTGGTGCTGGTCCATGTCGGCTTCACTGCCGGCGCGCTGCCGAGCCAGAAGGTGGACAAGCCCGGTCTGCCGCCGGAAGGTACGCCGCCCGAGTTCAGCGAATTCGTCCCTGGGCTGCAGGAAGCCGGGGATCTCATCGTCCTCAAGCATCATTGGGGTGCCTTCATCGGCACCGATCTCGATCTGCAGCTCCGGCGGCGCGGCTGCAGCACCGTGGTGATCGCCGGCATCGCGACCAACATGGGGGTCGAATCGACCGCGCGGTCGGCCTGGGATTTGTCATATGACGTGGTGATCGCCGAGGATGCGACCGCCTCGATCTCGGACGAGATGCACAGCTTTTCGGTGACCAACATCCTGCCGCAACTGTCGCGCGTCGTGCAGTCCACCGATATCGAGTTCGGCGCCACCCGGTGAACCGCGCCGGGCAGGTCGGCTTGTTATTCCTGGCCAAGCCGCGCCTTTCGCTCGGGGTGCGGCAGGTGTACAGGCAGCCCATGCTTCGGAGGGCGAGCTGATGGGCAAGGGCGTACGGACCGGCTTTGTGATCGCCAGCGTGGCCGCCGCTGCTGCGGTGATGTGGGGCGGCATGAACTTGGCCATGCTGCTGATGCAGTGGGTAGCTGCGCATCCGCACGTGGCCAAAGCCTTGCCGTTGCTCCCGGTGCCAATCCTTCCAATCGTCATCATTCTCCAGCGTCGGCGCGATGGCGTTACGCTTCCGGCCTGAACGGCAGGTCCGGTACACCGATGGCCTAGGCATTGGGCTTTCCGAATTGACGCAGTGCAGCATCGCACCTAACAGCCCGCGCTCTCGATAGAGCTAAGCCCACCGGCGCAGCCTTGCATGCGCTGGAGGCGCCTCGTGACGATGACCATGACCTTTGCCGATCTCGCCCTCGCGCCGTCTCTGCTGCAGGCGCTCGCCGAGGCGGGCTATGTCAGCCCGACGCCGATCCAGGCCCAATCGATCCCGATGCTGCTGCAGGGCCGCGACATGCTCGGCATGGCGCAGACCGGCACCGGCAAGACGGCGGCCTTCGCGCTGCCGCTGCTGCACCGGCTGGCCGCGGATCCCCGCCCGGCGCCGAAGGGCGGCGCCCGCGTCCTGGTGCTCGCCCCCACCCGCGAACTGGCGTCGCAGATCACCGCCGGTTTCGAAAGCTTCGGCCGTCATCTGTCGCTCAGCGTCACCACGATCTTCGGCGGCGTCAGCCAGTTCCACCAGGTAAAGGCGCTCGAAGGTGGCGTGGACATCGTCGTCGCAACGCCGGGGCGGCTGCTCGATCTGGTCGATCAAGGCCGCTGCGATCTGTCCGCGCTCGAGGCGCTGGTGCTCGACGAGGCCGACCAGATGCTCGACATGGGCTTCGCCAAGCCGATCGAGCGCCTGGTCGCGACGCTGCCGAGCGAGCGGCATACCGTGCTGTTCTCGGCCACCATGCCCGCGTCGATCGCCGCACTGGCCGCCAGCCTGCTGACCGATCCTGCACATGTCCAGATCGCGCCGCCATCGACCACGGTCGATCGCATCGCGCAATCGGTGATGTTCCTCGACGCCGCCGACAAGAAGGCGGCGCTGCTGGCGCTGTTGCGGACGCCGGATATGGGCCAGGCGGTGGTCTTCACGCTGCAGAAGAACATCGCCAACGAGGTCTGCGCGTTCATCAGCGAGGAGGGCATCACCGCCGAGGCGCTGCACGGCAACAAGTCGCAAGGGCAGCGCGAGCGGGCGCTGGATGCGTTTCGCGCCGGCGAGGTGCAGGTGCTGGTGGCGACTGATATCGCCGCCCGCGGCATCGATGTCGACACGGTCACCCATGTCTTCAACCACGATCTGCCGAGCCTGCCCGAAAGCTATGTCCACCGCATCGGGCGCACCGGGCGGGCGGGGCGCAGCGGCCATGCGATCACGCTGTGCGACGCCGAGCAACGCGCCTGGCTGCATGACGTGGAGCGGGAGATCGGCCGCGTCTTGACGGTGCGGGACGACCACCAATGGCATTGCGAGGTGGCGCGCCACTCGACCAAGCGCGCGCCGGTGCTGGGCGGCGGGCCGCTCAAGCAGGTCAAGCCGCCAAAGGAGCGCGTCAAGAAGGTCTGGACCGAGGAAGAGAAGCTCGCCGCGCGGATGGCGGCGCGGGCGGTCTGACCGCGGGGATCGAACGGCGATTGGCTGTTTGCGAGCTGCCTGAGCACCAGCGCGGTTTGCTCGTTCTGCCGGCCAATTGATGGGCGAGGCCATTGACGGCGGCTGGAGGGGAGCGTGCTGCCGCCGCAGGGGCGGCCGCTGACGATCACGCCAGCCAGCCGCCGGTGAAACCTGCCCGCTGGAGCCCGCGGCGGATGTGCGGGTTGCGGCGCATCGTCTCCCACACCATCCCGGTGCGATGGTTCTCGATCATCGTCACGATTGGGCCCTGGTCGATGCCGAGGTAATCGCGGTCGAGCCAGCCGGCGCCGGCGTGAATTTCGCCGTGCCGGAGCGGTGCGGTGGCGAGCGTGAGCGTCGGGTTGAAGGCGTCGCTGAAGCCGTAGCGGCCGTGAATGGCTCGGCCGTAGCGGGCGTACATCGTCTTGATCGCGCGGGTGGCGAGCGCGGGCTCGAAGGCGATCGAGGCGGCGGCTGCGGTGGGTGCGATGGTGCCGTCGTCGCGGTCGCCGGGGCCGCGCGCCGAATAGCTGAAGAACTCACGTGCGCGGCCGTCCACCGTTACGGTGAAATCGCCAGGGCCGTCGCTGGCGGTGAGGCCCCAGACATCGGCGCCGTAACCGGACCAGCCGCCGGGATTGGCGATCGCATAGGCGCGTTGCGCGCGGACCGCGCGGCGGCTGTTCTCGAAATAGTCGATGCCCTTGGTGGCGATGTAGGAGTCCCGGATACCGCGGAAATCGATCCAGCAATGGCTGTACTGATGCACGAACAGCGGTGCATAATGGATATAGGGTTCGCCCCAGCGATCGGTCCATTGCGCGTCGAACCGCGCCGTCCAGGCGGGCCAGGTCTCCGGTGGCAGCGGGTGGGTCGGCGAGCCCAGCGCGAGCACGTAGAGCAGCATCGCCTCGTTGTAGATCTCCCAATCGTGCGGGATGAAGCCGCTCTCGGGATGCCAGCCCATCGCCACGAACGGCGCGCGCGGGGTGATCCAGGTCCAGTCGATCGCGGCATAGAGCTGGTCGGCCAGGCGGCGGATTTGAGCCTCGTCCGGGTGGTCGGTGTCGAACCAGCTCTGCGCGAACAGCACGCCCGCGATCAGCAGCGCGGTATCGACCGTCGACAGCTCGCAGCGGGCGAAGCGGTGCCCCTTGGTGGTACCGAGGAAGTGGTAGAAAAAGCCCTTGTAGCCGCTGGTGTCGTTGCCGGCGGCGGGGCCTTGAGGCGCCGCGGCGAAGAATGCGAGCGTCGCCAGCGTTCGCGCGCGCGCCTGATCGCGGCTGATCCAGCCGTTGGCGACGCCGATCGGGTAGGCGGTGAGCGCGAAACCGACCGCGGCGATCGAAGCGAAGGAAGGGGTCGGCCAGCGATCCGGGGTCAAGCCGGTGGCGGGATCGGTGGTATCCCAGAAGAAGCGGAAGGTGCGCTGCTGCAGGGTGCTGATCAGCGCATCGTCGGCGCGCGCGCTGCTCTCGGCACCGATTGCTGGAGCGCTACCAGGGCCGATCAGCGCCAGCGGCCGGGCGCAGCCCGCGGCAAGCCCGGCCAGCGCCAGCGAGCCATGGCCGAGCATCTGCCTGCGATCGATCATGCTACTCTCAACACCGGACGGGGGCGATGCTGCCGGACAAGGCGCGACCGTCCGATGTCGCGCCCACCCACCGCCAGGATCAGAACGAGAAGCCGGCCGAGAGCTTCACCGTGCGCGGCGGATTGCCGCCGATGCTGTCGCTCGAGCGCCGCCCGAAGTTGGCGCTCGACGCATCCGTGTTAAAATCCACGTAGTTGCGATCGTTCATCACGTTGATGATGTCGACGCGCAGCCGCACGCGCGCCTGATCGGTGATGAAGCCGATCGGCACATATTTGGTGAAGGCGAAGTCCAGCTGGCGCTTGCCCCATTGGTCGCCGAGGCTGTCGTTGACCCGCGCGATCAGCTCGCGCTGGAACGGATCGGCGGTGTTGACGAAGCCCTTGACCGTCAGCGGCGACTCGATCTGGAACTTGGTCGACAAGGTGACGCCGATCGGCGTGTCGACGCTGCCCGCGATCACGAAGCGGTGCCGCGGGACGCCGGACGAGCGCAGCGTCGGATAATCGCTGATCTGCGCGTAATCGAGCGAGTAAGTCTCGCCAAACTGGCGGTTTTCCTCGGCCTGGGTGTAGCTGTAGGTGGCGTCGATGCTCCAGGGCGATGCCGCCGAGTAGGTCTTGGTGAGCTTGAGATAGGCCGAATCCGCGCTGGTCTTGAGGCCGTTGGTGCCGAGGATGATCGAGCCGTAGCCCGGCGGGGCGAAGTTGAACGGCGACTGCGGCGTATCGTTCGGATCCGCTGGATCGTTGAGGAAGAACGAGCCGTCGGGCCGGCGGTTGCCGAGCAGGAAGACGAAGCCGTTCTTGCTCTCGATATGGCTGTAGCCCACCTCGAGATTGAGCAGGTTGAAGCGGCCGCGGATGCCGAGGCTCGCCTGGTCCGAATAGGGCACCTTGAGATCGTTGTTGAGGAAGCGGAACTCGCGGCCGCCGCCCGTCGCGCCCGCCACCAATTGCTGGCGGCCGGCTTCGGTCAGGTAGATCGGGTTCCAGGTGAGGCAGGTGGTCGGGTTGGTCGCCTGGTTGCACGGGCGCAGCGTGGTCGCGTTGGCGAAGTTGAAGGTGCGCGTCGGGAACGCGCCCTGGCTGACCTCCTGCTGCAGGAAATCGAACTGGTTGCGGTCGTAGGACCGGCCGAGCCCGCCGAACAGCGCGAAGCGGCCGGCATCGTCGATGCGGTAGGTGAAGCCGATCCGCGGCTGCCAGGCGCCCTTAAACGCCTTCCGGTTGTTGCCGGTCGAGATATAGTCGTTGATGTCGTAATCGGCGCCGGCGAGGTTCGGATAATTGGGCGCCGTCACCGCGGTGATGTTTTCCTGCGACGTCACGTAATCGAGATAGGCGGGGGTGCGTTCATAATCCCAGCGCAGCCCGAGGTTGAGGGTGAGGTGGCTGGTGACGTCCCAATCGTCCTGGGCGTAGATGCCGAATTGGAAGTTGTTGGAGGTAACGTCCGGGTCACCGGTCCCCGTCGCTGCGCCGAACTGGAGCTGGTAGGGCGTAGCGTCGTTGAACGCGACGCCGGGGATGCCGTTGACGTCGTAGCTATAGACCGGGTTGATGTTGTTCTGCTCGAGCGAGCGCAGCTTCACCCATTTGGCTTTGGCACCGACCTTGATCGTGTGGCCGTCGAACCCCGTCCAGGTGAAATCGTCCTGCACGGTCCAGCCCTTCTGGCCCTTGTTCTGCTGGTTGGTGCCGGCGCCGTAGCGCAGCAGGTTGAACCGGTCGGTGCCATTGTCGAGGATCCGCTGCAGCTGGGTGGAATTGCCGCCCGTCTGCGGCGTCGGCGACCATTGCGCGTTCTCGTAGGAGACACGGGCGTCGTTGATCCAATTATCCTCGCTATGCTGCCAGCGCAGCAGCCCGCGCTTGTCGGTCACCTTGTTGAGCGTCGCGGTGCTCGAGGCATTGGGGCCGGTCGCGATCTGGACGCCGGACTCGCGGCGATACTTGCCGGAGAGCTCGATCAGATCCTTGTCGGTCGGCTCGACATCGATCTTGCCGAAATAGAGGTCCTCGTTGAACTGCTGCGAGAAGGTGCCGAAATAGGGCTGCAGGTCGCTCGGCAGGGACGCCGCCGGAAAGCCGTTGTCCGGGCGCACGTCGTAAGGGCTGCTGATCCGCTTGCCCTCGTAACTCGCGAAGAAATGGGCCTTGTCCTTGATGATCGGGCCGCCAAGCGCGCCGCCGAACTGCTTGTTGGTGGTGGTGACCTTGGGAATTGTGACCGGGAAGATCTCCGACGGGCGACGGTCGCGCAGCTTCTCGTTGGTATAGTCGAAGAAGCCCTCGCCGTGGAATTCATTGGTGCCCGATTTGGTAATCGCGGTGATCGCGACCGAGCTGACCTGGTCGAACTCGGCCTTATAGTTGGACGAGAGCACCTGATATTCGCCGATCGCGAGCTGCGGGAACGGGTTGCCGGCGGACGTATCCTGCCCGGTGATCCCGTTCTTGAGCACATAATCCTTCTGACTGACGCCATCGATGAAGACGTTGACGGTGCGGCTGTCCTGCGCGCCGCCCTGGATGCGCGACGAGCCATCGGCATTTTCGATGAAGCGCACGCCCGGCGCGAGATCGGCGAAGGCGAGGAAGTTGCGGTTGTTCTGCGGCAGCTGCTCGATCAGCCGCGAGGTGATGTTGATCCCGATCTGACCGCCATCGAGCGAGCGGATGCGGTTGCCGGTGACGATGATGTCGCCGCTGGTCGCCGCGGACTCGGTGCCGGTGGAGGGCGTGCCGGTCGGCTCGGCGCCGGTGGCCTCGCCCGGGGCGGGTTTCTCGGCCGGCGCCGGCTGGGCCGGAGCGGTGCTGAGGTCCAGATCGAGCCCGGCGTTCTGGCCGACGCGCAGGGTGAAGGTGTCGGAATTGCGAGTGCCGCCACGCTGGCGGACCTCAAGCCGATAGGTGCCCGCCCGCAGCGAGGCGAAATTGTAGCTGCCGTCGGCGCCCGCCGCGACGCTGCGGCGGATGCCGGTGGCGACCTCCACCGCGACGACCTCGACCACCGGATTGTCGGCGGGGGCGGTGATCGTGCCGCGCAGCGACGCCTGGCCCACCTGCGCCACCGCCGGCGCCGGCAGCAGCATCGTGCCGCCGGACAAGGCGGTCATCGTCACCAGCGCAGCGCGCAGCATCGTTTTGGTCATGGTCGTTCCCCGGTTTCCCGATCATTCGGGTGCTTGTTGTTGATTGGGTAATGAGCGTCGGGCGCGTTGGCCGCCCGCTTGGCTGTCGACTCGCGCGCGACCACGATCGGCAGGCGTTGCTCGACGAGCTGGTCGTCGTCGCCGGCGATCATCGCAGCCAGGCGCGACACCGCGTCGGCGCCGAACTGGGCGATGTCGATGCTGGCGGTGGTCAGCGACGGCGAGATCAGCCGGGCGAGCGGAATGTCGTCGAACCCCGCGACCGCGACCTGCTCCGGCACCGCGATCCCGGCGCGCTTCAGCGCCATCATCGCGCCGATCGCCATCATGTCGTTGGCGGCGAGGATCGCGTCCATGTCGGCGTGGTCCGCCAGCAGCGTGGCGACGGCGGCCGCGCCGGACGCCTCGTTGAAGTCGCCAGGCAGGATGCGCAAGGCAAGACCGACGCGCGTGCACGCCGCCTCGACGCCGCGCCGGCGCTCCTGCGCGTCGCGATTGCTCGCCGGGCCGGCGATGTGGACGAGCCGGCGGCGCCCCTGTACGGCGAGGTGATCGACCAGCGCCGCCATACCTGCGGCATTGTCGATCCTCAGCTCGGCCCGTGGCGCGGCGTGCGGCGCGCAATTGACCAGGACGGTCGGCATGCCGACCGGCATGTGCGCGAGCAGGTCGTCCGCCGAGACGTGCGGCGCCATCACCAGCAGTCCGTCCACCCGGCCGCGCATCGTGTTCAGCGCCGTGATCCCGCGCTGCGCCTCGCCGTGCATGACCATCAGCATCAGGTGCAGCCCGCGCGCCGAGGCCTCGCGGTCCATGCCGCGCAGCAGCTCGGAAAAGAATTCGCCATGAAGATCGGGCAGCACCACGCCGATCGCGCCCGACCTGGCCAGGCTGAGGTTGCGCGCACCGGCGTGCGGCACATAGCCGAGCCGGGTCGCGACCCCCTCGATGCGCGCGCGCAATTGCGGGCGGATGTTGCTGTGGCCGTTCAGCGCTCGCGACACCGAGGCGACCGATACGGCCGCCTCGCGCGCGACATCACGGATCGTGGCGTGAGCCATCGGTATGCAACCATCTCCCCGGCGGTGCGCGACAGCAGCCGGCACCTTGTTGTTGATGTAATCGGTTACATGATCCAATAGTCTGTTACAAGACACCCGCTATCTGAGCTGAACTCGTGGTTGAGCACGGCGGCCGGAGCGGGCAGGAGAGAGGGACGACCATGGTCATGATTTCCCGGCGCGCGGCGCTGTTGGGCGCCGGTGCGATGGTTGCCTGGGCAGCAAGCCCGGCGCGCGCGCTGATGCGCCAGGATGACGGAGCGCCTGCAATGCCGGCGGCCGTGGACGCGCTGGTCGGGCGGATGACGGTCGAGGAGAAGGCCGGGCAGCTGACGCTGATGGCCGCCGCCTGGACAGGCGGCGCCGCGACCTCGCTCAACCCGGCCGGCGCCGCTGCGAGCTTCGACAGCCAGCTGGCCGAGGTTCGCGCCGGGCGGCTGACGGGCGTGTTCAATGGCAATGGCGCGGCGATGGCCAAGCGGATGCAGACCGTCGCGGTGCGCGAATCGCGGCTCAAGCTGCCGCTGCTGTTCGCCGCCGACATCATCCACGGCTATCGTACCGTCTTTCCCGTGCCGCTCGCCGAGGCGGCGAGCTTCGATCCCGATCTCGCCCGCCGCACCGCGCGCGCTGCCGGCGCCGAGGCTGCCGCGTCGGGGATCGACTGGACGTTTGCGCCGATGGTCGACATCGCCCGCGATGCCCGCTGGGGGCGCGGGGTCGAGGGCGCGGGCGAGGACGTGCTGCTCGGCAGGATCATGGCGGACGCGCGGGTGCGCGGCTTCCAGGGCGAGCGCGGCCTCGCTGCGCCGGATGCGGTCGCCGCCTGCGCCAAGCACTTCGCCGCTTATGGCGCCGCCGAGGCGGGGCTCGATTACAACAGCGTCGACATCTCCGAGCGGACGCTCCGCGAGGTGTATTTCCCGCCGTTCCAGGCGGCGTTCGGCGCCGGCGCGCCCACTGTGATGGCGTCGTTCAACGAGATCGCCGGCGTGCCCGCCACCGCCAACGACTGGCTGCTGACCGAGGTGCTGCGGCGCGAATGGGGGTTCGGCGGGCTGGTCGTCTCCGATTACACCGGCGACGAGGAACTGATCGCCCACGGCTTTGCCGCCGATGCCCGCGAGGCGACCAAGCTCGCCTTCATGGCCGGGGTCGACATGAGCATGCAGAGCGGCTTCTACATGGCGCATCTACCCGGGCTGGTCGCCGCGGGCGAGGTGCCGATGGCGCGGCTCGACCAGGCGGTGCGCCGCGTCCTGGCGCTCAAGGCGAAGCTGGGGTTGTTTGACGATCCGTTCCGCCGGATCGATCCACGCCGCGAGAAGACGCGGGTGCGGACCCGCGACACGCTGGCGCTCGCCCGCGAGGCCGGCGGCAAATCGATCGTGATGCTCAAGAACGAGGGCGACCTGCTGCCGCTGCCGCGAACCGGCAAGCGGATCGCGCTGATCGGGCCGTTCGCAGCGGGGCAGCACGATCTGATCGGGCCGTGGAACGTCTATGGCACCGATGTGGAGGCGGTCGACCTCGCCACCGGCGTGCGCGCGGCAATGGCCGACCCGACGCTGCTCAGCGTTACCGCAGGATCGGGCGTGGACATGCCGCTAGCCGGCGGGATCGAGGCGGCGATGGCGGCGGCGCGCGGCGCCGATGTGGTGGTGCTCGCGATCGGCGAGAGCGAGAGCATGTCCGGCGAGGCGCAGTCGCGCGCCGCTATCGTCGTGTCGCCGGCGCAGGTGGCGCTCGCCGAGGCGGTCGCGGCGACTGGCAAGCCGCTGGTGGTGCTGCTCCGCAACGGCCGGGCGCTGGCGCTGGCGGGGGCGGTGCTCGCGGCACCGGCGATCCTCGTCACCTGGTTCCTCGGCTCGCAGGACGGCCCGGCGATCGCCGACATCCTGTTCGGGCGCGTGGCGCCATCGGCGCGGTTGCCGGTGTCCTTTCCCCGGGCGACGGGGCAGGAACCCTATCATTACGATCACAAGAGCAGTGGACGCCCGAACCCGCCGGGGCCGCTGCAGCCCTATAAGGCGCACTATCGCGAGTTCGCCAACGAGGCGCTGTTTCCGTTCGGCCATGGGCTGACCTATGGCGCGATCGGTTATGCCGATCTCGACCTCGGCGGCGGGCAACTCGCCGCCGGCGGTACGATCACCCTCGGCGCGACGGTGAGCAACAGCGGCCGTCGGGCGGCGCAGGAGGTGGTGCAGCTCTACGTCCACGATGTCGCGGCGAGCGTGACCAGGCCGGTACGCGAGCTGAAGGCGTTCCGCACGATCAGCCTCAAGCCGGGCGAGCGGCGGCAGGTCTCGTTCACGCTGCGCCGCGAAGATCTGCTGTTCGTCGGGCGCGATCTCCAGCGAACCGTCGAACCTGGGCGCTTCCGGGTGTGGATTGCCCCCTCGGCCGAGGCGGACGGCGTCTCGGGCGAGTTCAGCCTGGCATGACGGCGGGCGTCAGCCGAGCAGCGTTACGCCGGCTACTTCCCCGGCTACTCATGCCTTGAATGCGCGCATTGCCGGCTTCTTTGCGTGCGACAGCAGCTTTAGTCGCACTGAGCAGCGGTAAGGCCGGCGGTCTTTTCCGCTGCCGAGGTCAGTATCAATTAGCAACGTAAACCTGCTCGTAAGACTTGCCATCCTATCCGCCAGCAACCCCAAGCCTGGGGTCAGTTTTTCCGGGGATAGAATGAAGATCATCGCTGTGTCGCTCGTCGCGTTGCTTGCCGCGACGCCCGCCCTCGCTCAAGAAGCGCCGGCTGCGGCGCCGGTCGGCGCGCGCGTCGAAGTTCGTGTCGGCTGGGATCGCCCGGTCACCACCCTCG
Source organism: Sphingomonas sp. GW821-FHT09E03 (assembly GCF_059416225.1). Lineage (NCBI taxonomy): Bacteria > Pseudomonadati > Pseudomonadota > Alphaproteobacteria > Sphingomonadales > Sphingomonadaceae > Sphingomonas > Sphingomonas sp. GW821-FHT09E03. The sequence goes on from NZ_JBWKOS010000008.1 coordinate 61,145, forward strand.
AACTGTTCGACGACACCGTCACCTACAAGGACAGCGCGGGCAAGAGCGGGGTGAGCTACGGCGGCGAAGTCGGCTATGACGTGATGGTCGGCGGGTTCGGCACCATTGGCGCCTACGCGGGCATCGACGGCTCGTCGGTCAAGGATTGCGTCAGCTATACGACGGCCGAGCGCTTCTGCATCAAGGCCGGCCGCAACATCACGGCAGGCGTCCGCGTCGGCCACATGATCAGCGCCAACGGTCTGCTCTATGCCAAGGCCGGTTATTCGAACGGCAGCACGACGCTGACGGACCGTGACCTGAATGCGCCGGAGAATGATCTCCGCGAAAAACTGACGCGGGATGGATTCCATCTCGGTGCCGGTGTGGAGATGGGCCTGTCGCAGAACGTCTATGGCAAGCTCGAATATGTCTACACCAACTATAACGGCTTTGAAGCCACCGATGGCAAGCTGGATGCCGACCGTCACCAGGTGGTCGCCGGCGTCGGCCTTCGCTTCTAGGCTGCCGATGTCGGCACGCGGCGACGCTTAGGGGGCTCCGCGCGTCGCCCGACGCACTCGCCGCCTGTCCGCGCCGGCGATCAGCCCGTCGGCAGGGTCGCCTCGAACACGGTGAGACCGGGGCGCGATGTCGCCAGCACCAGATTGCCGCCATGCGCGCGCAGGATCTGGCGGGCGAGCGACAAGCCGACGCCGGTGCCCTCGGCCTTGGTGGTGAAGAACGGGCGGAAAACGTCGTGTTCGTCGGTCGCGGCGATGCCGGGGCCGTTGTCGCCGAGGGTGATCAGCGTGCGACCGACCTGCGCGGTAACCGACAGCGCAATGCGGGGATCACCGGTGTCGCTCAGGGCCTCCGCGGCATTCTGCAGCACCGCCCAGCAGGCCGCGGTCAGCTGGTCCGGATCGGCCAGCAGATGCGTCGGCGCCTGCTCGGTGTCGATGCTCATCTCGATGGCAGGCCAGCGGGTCGCGAACAGCAGCGCGAGGTCGCCGGTGAGTTGCGCAACTGCGAGCCGCTGCAAGGTGGGGGGCGGCAGCCGGGCGAGTGATCGGTAGCTGTCGCCGAAGCGGTGGAGGCTCGCTGCGCGCCGCGCGACCGTCTCGATCGCCTCGCGGATCCGTGGCAGCGCCGGCTGCGGATCGTCGAGCATCGCCACCGCGGTGTCAGCCAGCGAGGCGATCGGGGTGAGCGCGTTGACGATCTCGTGGCTCAGCACCTGGACGAGATCGCGCAACGCGCTCGCCTCCGCCGCCTTCAGCTCGGCATCGATGTCAATCAGCGCGCCAATCCGCATCATCCGCCCCCCCAGCGCGAGATCGCCGGTGGCGAGCGCGAAGCTGCGCGGATCGCCGGCATCCTCGAGGTCGATCGTGGTGGTGCGGCCGGGACGGGTATCCGCGAGCGCGGCGAGCAGTGCCGACGGTGGCGCGGGCACCAGATCGCTCGCGCCGAGCAACCGACGCGCGGCGCGGTTGACGACGCGCAGCCGCCCGGCGTCGAGCGCGACCAGCGGCGCCGGCGAGAGGTCGAGATAGGCGGTCAGGCGCCGGCGCTCCTCATCGTCGGGGACGACGGGTGGCGGCGCGGGCGGTGGCGCCGGCACCGGCGGGCCACGATCGACCAGATCGATGGCGGCGGTCCAGATCGCAACCAGCGCCGCCAGCAGCGCGGTCGCGAACAACCCGTGCGCCGCCGCCAGGGCGACGACCCCGCCGGCTAGGGCGAGGAGGAGTGCATGGGCGATCGGGCGAGCGCGGCTAGAGCCCATAGCGCGCCATCCGCCGGTACAGCGCCGCGCGGGTCAGGCCGAGCTCGGCGGCGGCGCGGCTGACGTTGAACGCATGGCGCTGCAGCGCCGCGGTGACCAGCGCCTCCTCGTTGCGGGCCAGCGACAGCTCGGACGGCGGCGGTGGCGGTGCGGCGCCGGGCGCGGCTGCGGCGATCTCGCCGCCGAGCAGCACTGCGCGTTCGGCGGCCTGGCGCAGTCCGCGGATATTGTCGGCCCAGTCGCCCAGCGCCATCGCAGCGACGGCGTCCTCCGCAAGCGGCCGTGGCGGTTTGCCGTGGCGATGCGCGAACACCGCGAGGAAGTGCCGCGCCAGCAGCAAGGCGTCGCCGTCGCGCGCGGCGAGCGGCGGCAAATCGATCTCGATCGTGTTGAGGCGGTAGAGCAGATCCTCACCGACGCTGGCCCGCAAGCCCGCCCGGTCGAGCCGGGTGGTGGCGATGACGCGCAGCCCCTCGATCTGTTGCGCCAACTCGCCGTGCAGCGCGCGAGGCAGGCGATCGACATGGTCGATGACCAGCGACCCGCCCACGGCCGCGGCGATCCGCGCGGCGATCGTCGTCGCATCGGCCGTTCCGGCGTCGAGCGTCACCAACGGGCCGTCGGCATGCGCCGATCCCTCATGGATCAGCCGCGCGACCAGGCTCTTGCCGGTGCCGCTCGGCCCGGCGACGAGCACCGGTGCCTCGGACGGCGCGATCCGCGCGACCAGGTCGCGGACGCGTGCCATCGCGACGCTGTCCCCGAGCAACACTGCGTCGGCGACCGGCGGGGCAGTGGCGGCATCGAGCTTGGCGCGGCGCAAGGCGATGCCGCGCTCGACCGTGGCGAGCAGGCGCTCGTTGTGCCAGGGCTTGATCACGAAATCGGTCGCGCCGCTGCGCATCGCCTGCACCGCGACAGCGATGCCGCTGTGCCCGGTGACGACGATCACCACCGCATGGCGGTCTGCGGCGATCAGCCGGTCGAGCATCGCGAAGCCCTCCTCGCCGCTGGTCCGCCCGCGCGCGAAGTTGAGGTCGAGCAGGATGACGTCGGCGGGCGTCGCCGCCAGCGCGATCCAGGCCGCCGCCGGGTCGGCGGCGGTGGCCACCGTCATGGCGTGGCGTTCGAGCAGTAGTCGCGCCGCCTTGGCGATGTCCGCATCGTCATCGATGACGAGGATGCGGGGTGATTCGGTTGACATAGGCCGGGATAGTGTTCGGAAACGGACAGTCCGTACAGTCCGGCCGGACGAATGCCGCTTGCTAGCGACAAAGCTTCATTGCTTCAGTGACTTAGGTCGGTGCGGCTTGGTGGGGTACAGTGTCCGCATGACGCAGACGACCCCTGCCGGTACCGGCGCCGCGATGGACCGGCGCATCGAGCGCCCGCACGCCAAGCGGCGGCGGCTGATCGTGCGTGTGGCGGTTGGCGCCACCGTCCTGCTCGTCGCGCTGCTCGGCTGGTGGCTGATGCCGGGGGCCAACGCGCTGACGGTAGAGGCCGCGGCGGTTCGCACCGGGGTGGTGACTCGCGCGCCGTTCCGCGACTTCGTGCCGCTGCGGGCGGAGGTGGCGCCGCTGCGCACCGTGTTCGTTACCGCGATCTCCGGCGGCCAGGTCGCCGCACTGACCGCCACCGATGGCGCGATGGTCGCCGCCGGCGCGCCGATCGCGCGCCTGTCCAACCCCTCGCTCGAGCTCGAGGTCGCCAGCCGCTCTGCCGATATCGCCGGCCAGCTGAGTGCGATCAGCGGCCAGCGGTTGTCCGTCCAGAACACCCGGCAGGACGGTGCGCGCGATCTCGCCGATGCCCGCAACGCGCTGTCCAAGGCGCAGACCCTGTTGGCGCAGAAGCAGGTGCTGTTCGACAAGGGCATCATCACGCGTGCCGCGATCGATCCGGTACGCGACGATGTGGTGTATCAGCGCGACCGTGTCGCGGCGCTGGTGCGCGGCACCAGTGAGGCGGGCGTGACGCTCGCCGATCAATCGTCCGGCATCGCCGCCACGGCGCAACAGCTGCGCGAAAGCCTGGCGATGGTCCGCGCCAGCCTGTCGGCGCTGGTGCTGCGCGCGCCGGTCGGCGGCCGGCTCACCGCCTTTACGTTGCAGCCCGGCCAGATGCTCAAGAGCGGGGATCCGGTCGGCCAGATCGATTCCGAGGGTCAGTGGAAGCTGACCGCCGACGTCGATCAATTCTACCTCGGCCGGGTCCGCACCGGCCTTGCCGCGATCGCCGATCTCGACGGGCGCAGCTATCCGATGACGGTGCTGAAGGTGCTGCCGCAGGTGACCGAGGGCCGCTTCCGCGTCGAGCTCGGCTTTCGCGGCAACCCGCCGGCGGGGCTCAACCGCGGCCAGACGCTCGACGTCCGGCTCGTGCTCGGCGCGGACCGCCCGGCGATCGTCGCGCCGTCCGGCGGCTGGCTCGACGCCGGCGGCACCACCGCGTTCGTGCTTGACGGTGATGCCAAGGCGGTGCGGCGCGCGATCGTCACCGCGCGGCGCAATCCCGATCAGGTCGAGATCGTCTCCGGCCTCGCTCCCGGCGAGCGGATCGTGACCACCGCGCTCACCACCTACGCGCCGTTCCAGACCCTCCTCCTCCGATAGGACAAGCCCATGATCCAGCTCCAGGACGTCAGCCGCACCTATGCTTCCGACGAGATCGAGACCACGGCGCTCGGCGGTATCGAACTCGCCGTCGAGGCAGGCGAATTCGTCGCGATCATGGGGCCGTCGGGCTGCGGCAAATCGACCTTGCTCAATATCATCGGCACCATCGATCGGCCGAGCGGCGGGCGCTACATGTTCGAAGGCGCCGATATCGCGCGGGCACCGGAGTCGGATCTCGCCAGGCTGCGCCGCGACCGGCTCGGCTTCGTGTTCCAGAGCTTCAACCTGATCGACGAGCTGACGATCGCCGAGAATGTCGCGCTGGGGCTCGCCTATCGCGCGATGCCGGCGCGCGAGAAGAAGGAGCGGGTCGCCGCGGCGATGGACCGCGTCGGCATCGCGCACCGCCAGCGTCATCATCCCCACCAGCTGTCGGGCGGGCAGCAGCAGCGCGCGGCGATCGCCCGCGCGATCGTCGGCGAACCGCGGCTGATCCTCGCCGACGAGCCGACCGGCAACCTCGATACCGAAAATGGGGCGCAGGTGATGGACATCCTCGGCCAGCTCAATGCCGAGGGCGCGACGATCGTGATGGTCACGCACTCGCCCTCGCACGCCGACATCGCCAAGCGCACGGTGCACATGCTCGACGGCCGCATCCTTTCATCCGCACTGCGGGCCGCGTGACATGCTGACCTCGCTGTATCGATCGTTGTCGCACCACCGCCTGTTCGCCGCGCTCAACATCGGCGGGCTTGCGCTGGGTATCGCGACCTTTCTCGTCCTGTTCCTGTTCGTGCAGTTCGAGACCGGCTTCGACCGCGTCCTGCCCGGGCAAGACCGCTTGTGGGTGGTGCAGGAACGCTATGTGATGCCGGGCTATCCGGCCTCGACCAACCCCTACACGATGGGCAACGAGCTGAGCCTGCTGCGCGCCGATTACCCGCAACTGGTCGGCGCGCGCTACATGGCCGCGAACGCGATCGTCCGGCAGGGTGCGCAGGCGACCGCCGAGGAACTCGGCACGGTCGACAAGAACTTCTTCGACCTGATGCGCTTTCCGGCGATCGAGGGCGATCCGCGTGCGACCCTCGCCGACCCCAACGGCCTGGTCGTCACCCAGGCCGCGGCGCGCAAATATTTCGGCAGCCAGTCGGCGATCGGGCAGACGCTGCAGCTGTCGATCGACGGCAAGGTCTATCCCTATCGGGTCGGCGCGGTGCTGCGCGACATGCCGGACAACGTCACCTTCAAGGACGAGCTGTTCGCGCAGACCAGCCAGGCGCGGTTCGGCAACGAATGGTGGGATCATTGGGGCAGCACCTCGCTGACGACGCTGCTTCGCTTTCCGGACGCCGCCGCGGCGAGCGCGTTCGAGGCGCAACTGCCAAGCTTCCTCGATCGCCACGCCTATGCCGGCGACAACATCAAGAAGGGCGAGTATTTCCAATCGCTGCGGGCGCTGACCGCGATGCATCTTTACAGCCCGGGCGATCGCGCGATCGTCACCACGCTGGGGCTCGTCGGGCTGCTGACGCTGCTGATCGCGATCGTCAACTATGTGAACCTGGCGACCGCGCGTGCCGGCCTGCGCGCGCGCGAAGTTGCCATGCGCAAGGTGCTCGGTGGCACACGGCGGGCGCTGATCCGCCAGTTCCTCGGCGAGGCGCTGGCGACGGTGGCGGTGGCGGCGCTGATCGGGCTGGCGCTGGCGGAGATCGCGCTGCCCTTCATCAACACGCTCGGCGGCACCACGCTGGCGATCCATTATCTCGGCGCGGACGGCATCGTCCTGCCGCTGGTCGGCTTGGTGGTGGGGATCGCGCTGGTCGCCGGCCTCTATCCCGCCTTCGTGCTGTCGGGCTTCCGCCCGGCGGCGGTGCTTGCCTCGACACGTGCACCGGGCGGCGGCCGCGCCGGCGCGCGGCTGCGCAGCCTGCTGGTGATCACCCAGTTTGCGATCGCGATCGCCTTTGCGATCGGCACCGCGACGATGCTCAGCCAGACTGCGCATCTGCGCGCCGCCGATCTGGGCTTCCGTCGCGAGGGGCTGATGATCGTCCGCTCGATGATGGCGGGCGGGATCGACGCGCCGCAACGGGCGTCGATCCTGCGCGCGATGGCGGCGCTGCCGGATGTCACCGGGGTAACGATCGCCAACAATGCGCCGGGTGATCAGAGCACCACCAATTTCTCAGGGTACAGTCGCCCCGGCACCCCCGACCAGAAGACCTCGGTGATGGAGGTCGGCACCGGGCGCGATTATTTCCGCGTCTATGGCGCTCGACTGATCGCCGGGCGGCTGTTCGACGCCGCGCATGCCGACGACCGTGGGCTGCTGACGCCCGAGCAGCGAAAGCGTACCGGCCCTAATGTCGTGATCAACCGCACCGCGGTGACCGCGCTCGGCTTCGCCTCGCCGGCAGCGGCGCTGGGGCAGACGATCAGCGATGGTCTGCTGCCGTCGACGATCATCGGCGTGGTCGATGACGTTCGCTTCCGTAGCCCGCGCGATCCGGTCGATCCGGTGGCCTATACCTACAACACGATCGACATCATCTCGCCTTATGCGGCGGTGCGCTATGCCGGGCACGATCCCAAGGCGATGGCGACCGCGATGGAGGCTGCCTGGAAGCGGGTCGTCCCCGGCGTTCCCTTCGAGGCGCGCTCGGTCGAGGACAATCTGTTCGAACGCTATTACAAGGCGGATGCGCAGCGATCCCGCTTGTTCACGATCGGCGCGGTGCTGGCGGTGGTGATCGGTTGCATCGGCCTTTATGGCCTTGCGGCGTTCGACACCGCACGGCGTGTGAAGGAGATCGGCATCCGCAAGACGATCGGCGCCTCTACCGCGGAGGTGCTGCGGCTGCTGATCGGGCAGTTCATGCGGCCGGTGCTGCTCGCCAACCTGCTCGCCTGGCCGCTCGCCTATGTCGCGATGCGGCGCTGGCTCGCCGGCTTTGACGACCGGATCGCGCTGTCGCCGCTGTTCTTCGTCGGCGCCACGTTGGTCGCGATGCTGATCGCCGCCGCAACGGTGTTCGGCCAGGCCTGGCGGGTTGCCCGCGCCGAGCCCGCCCGCGCGCTGCGCCACGAATAGGGCGTCGCCATGTCTTCGGCCTGGCTGACCCTGTATCGCTCGCTGACCCGCCACCGGCTTTACGCGATCCTCAACATCGGCGGGCTCGCGCTCGGGATCGCGGTGTTCCTGGTGTTGCTGCTCTTCGTCCGCTTTGAGACTAGCTACGATCGGCATCTGCCCGGATGGGACCGGATCTGGGTCGTCAAGCGAACGATGCAGTTTCCCGCGTCGCCCGAGGTGTCGATCCCCTCGTCGCCGGCGGCGCTCGGACAGATCAAGGCCGATTGGACCGACGCCGATGGCGCGCGGATGCTGACGGTCGACATGCCCGTGCAGGACGGCACCAGTGTCGTCGTCGAGCATGTCGCGCAGGTCGATCCCGCCTTTTTCGCGCTGTTTCCGTTCCAGGCAGTGGCCGGCAATCCGGCGGCGGCGATGGCAAAGCCCGACGGCGTCGTGGTGACCAAGCGGGTGGCGGACACCTATTTCGGCAAAGGGGCGGCGATCGGGCGAACGCTGACCCTGATCATCGCCGGCAAGCCGAGGCCGTTCCGCGTCGGCGGCGTCATCGCCGAGCCGCCTGCCAGCGTCTACAACAATGCGATCTTCATCAGATTGCCGCCGATCGATCCCGCATCGACGCGCGTCGAGGGCATGTTGACCACCTTCGTCCGCTTCCCGGATGCCGCAGCCGCGGCGCGCCACGTCGCCAACTTCGCGGCGCTGACGCGCCGCCATCCTGACCCGGGCTTCGCCAGCATGCCGCCCGATGTGCTGCACCAATCGCTGGTGCCGCTCGCCAGCCTGCATCTTGCCAATCCGCACGATCGCGTGGTGGTCGCCACCTTGGGGCTGGTCGGCCTCCTCGCGCTGCTGGTCGGGATCGTCAATTACGTCAATCTCGCGACGGCGCGCGCCAGCTTGCGCGCACGCGAGGTCGCGCTGCGCAAGGTGGTCGGGGCCACCCGCAGCGCGCTGATCGGCCAGTTCGTCGGCGAGGCGCTGGCGACGACCGCGGTTGCCGGCCTGATCGGCCTGGTGTTGGCCGAGCTGGCGCTGCCGCTGGTCAATGTTGCCGGCGGCACCGCGCTCGCCGTGTCATACGCCGGTGAGGAATCTATCCTGCCGGCATTGGCATTGCTGATCGTCGCGGTCGGCTTGATCGCGGGGCTCTACCCGGCCTTCGCCTTGTCACGGTTCCAGCCGGCCGCGGTGCTCGCCTCGGTGCGGGCGCCCGGTGGGCAGCGCGCGGGAGCGGTGCTGCGCCGGCTGATGGTGGTGGTGCAGTTCGGCATCGCGACCGCGTTGATGATCGGCACCGCGGTGCTGGTTGCACAGATCCGCCACCTTCGGGAGGCCGATCTCGGCTTCGACCGCGCCGGGCTCGTCACCGTCCAGAGCTTTGCCGACAACACGCTCGACAACAGCCAGCGCGAGGCGTTCGCCTCCGCCGTGGCGCGGATGCCGGGTGTCGTCGCGATGACCCGCGCGGCGGTCGCGCCGACCGGGGGCAGCTTCTGGATCGGCCCGATGCACCGCAACGGCGCCACCGGCCCCGATCCGATGATCGTGCGCGGCGATGTCGGCCCCGGCTTCTTTCCCACCTATGGCGCGCGCCTGCTCGCCGGGCGCTTCCTCGATGCGCGGCTTCATCCCGGCGACGACGCCACGCGCACTGCCCAGCGACCCAAGACGGTGGTGCTCAACCGTACCGCCGTGCGCCTGCTCGGCTTCGCCGATCCGCAGGCCGTGGTCGGCCGCACCCTGCGCGACGGTGCCGATCGCACCGTGATCGTCGCCGGCGTGATCGACGACCTGCGCTTCAAATCGCCGCGTGATCCGGCGGAGCCCCAGGCCTATTACGAACGCGATAGCGACCTCGCCATCCCGGTGCTTGCGGTGCGCCATCGTGGCGACGGCGAGCGGCTGCTCGATGCGATGGAGCGGGCATGGCGCCCCATCGCCCCCGCGGTGCCGTTCGCGGCGCTGCCGGTCGAGCGGCAGATGTACGAGGCCTATTACCGCGACGATGAACAGCGATCGCGACTGTTCATGATCGGCGCATTGCTCGCGGTGGTGATCGGCTGCATCGGGCTCTATGGCCTCGCCGCGTTCGACACCGCGCGGCGGGTGAAGGAGATCGGCATCCGCAAGGTGCTCGGCGCGTCGACCGGCGAGCTGCTGCGGCTATTGATCGGCCAGTTTCTCCAACCCGTGCTGCTCGGCAACGTCATCGCGGTGCCGCTCGCCTATCTGGCGATGCGCCGCTGGCTGGCCGGTTTCGCCGATCGCGTTGCGCTGTCGCCCGCCTTGTTCATCGGCGCCATCCTTCTCACCACGATCATCGCCGTAGCGACCATTCTCGGGCAGGCTTGGCGGTTGGCACGCAGCGAGCCGTGGCGGGCGCTGCGCTACGAGTGAGCGGGCGGCGGTCTTCGCCGTTCTCGGTCGCTACGCAGTCTCGGCGGCGACGACCTGTTCGATGAGGACCAGCACGTCGTCGATCAGCGCCCGCATCGCGCGGCTCGCGCCATCGCCATCGCCGGCGACGATGGCGTCGTGGACCAGGGCATGATCGCCGACGCTGGCGGTGCGGCCGGCGATGCGGTTGGTAAAGCGGATCGAGGTGCGAAGAGCAGTGGAGACCATGTCGCGGAATTGAATGAAGAAGGGGTTGTTCGAGGCGCGGAGCACCGCGACGTGGAAGGCGATGTCGGCATCGAGCGGCTCGTCGACGCCGCGTTCGGCCTCGCGCATGCGGTGCAGGCCGGCGGCGATCGCCTCGCGTTGCTCGGGGGTGGCGCGCGCCGCGGCGAGAGCGGCGGCCTGCGGTTCCACGCCGATGCGCAATTCGTTGAAGCGGCGCAACAGGATGATCGACGATTGGCGCTCGAGCAGCCAGCGCAGCACGTCGGTGTCGAACAGGTTCCAGGCTTCCTCGGGGCGGACGAAGGTGCCCTGCTTGGGCCGCGCGCCGAGCAGTCCCTTGGCCCCGAGCATCTTCACCGCCTCGCGCGTCACCGAGCGGCTGACACCGTGCTGCTTGACGATCTCGGCCTCGGTGGGGAAGGGCTTCTCGCGATAGTCGCCGACGATGATCGCGCGGCCCAGCACCTCCTGCAACCCATAGGTCAAGTTGCGGCCGAGTTCATGGCGCACCATCGAGCCCTCCGTCCCGCCATGTGTCGCCATTCGAAGCATCCTCTTGAGCGCTAGCTGTCATCGCCGGCGAGCGTGACCTTATGTTGCAGCATCCCGCTGTCGCGACAAGTATGGCCGATCGCGCCCTTGCAGGCATTCATCACGGCTCTGTTCACCGCGCTGCTGGCGTTGCGGGGCCGCAGCACCGACGGGAGGCGCCAGCATCAGCCGGCGCCTCTCGTGATGGCTACCGCCGCGCGCGGGCCCGCGCAGCGGGAGGCGCGGTTACCTCGCTCGGCACGATCCCCTTTGGCGCCGCGGCGAGGCGGCGAATGAGGTCCGTCTCGGCGATACGATAGGGTGTGCCGTCGGCGCGGAAGATCTCGTGGAACCACACCGTCGGCTCATCCATCGTGTAGGGCTTTTTCCAGCTGTCCCACGGCAGGCGCGTCTGCGTCTTGCCGTCAACGAAGCCCCAGTTGATCATCGCGATGTTGAGCCGCTTACCGATCGGCAGGATTGTATCGAAAGTCGATCCGTTGCCGCGCGCCATATATTCGGTGCAGATGATCGGCCGGCCGTAGACGGTGAGCTGCTGTGCGCGGCGGGCGAACGTCTCGGGCCAGCTGTAATCGTGGAACGAGATGATGTCGGACTGGCCGAGCTGGAGCTTCTCCATCGGGGTCAGCTTGGATGCGCTTGCCCAGTCGTCGTGCCACCAGACGCCGCTGGTCAGCGGCTGCGAGGGATCGGCATCGCGCGCCCAGTCGAACGCCTGGGCGAGCATCGCGCGCACCAGCGGCTCCTTGCCCTCCTGGCCCTGATATTGATCCGCGGGATTGTCGGGCTCGTTCCACACATCCCAGCCAAGGATGCGCCCGTCGTCCTTGAACGCGCCGATCACCCCCTGGACATAGGCCTTATACGCCGGATAGCGGCTACGATCGCGCAGGCCGGGGAGGCCCGGGCCCTGCACCCATCCCGAATTGTGGACGCCGGGAATCGGCGGATGCTGCGGCCCGAGCTTGGGATCGGGATCCCAGCAGCTGTCGAACAGCACGAACAGCGGTCGGATACCATGCGCGTGGGCGATGCGCAGGAACTCGTCGATGCGGTGCTTGAAGCCCTCTGGGTCCTGCTGCCACAGCTGGTCGTGGAGGAACACGCGCATGGTGTTCATGCCGATGCCCTGGGCGAGGCCGAGCTCATAGTCGATGCGCTTGGGATCCCAGGTTGCGGCCTGCCACATCTCCATCTGGTTGATCGCGGAAGCGGGGGTGAAATTGGCGCCGACCAGCCATGGCTGGCGGGCATACCAGGCGTTGGCCTGCGCCTCGCTCCAGCGGGTGCGGGCCTCGGCAGGCGTGATGGCGAGCCCGCCAACGAGGGCGGCGGTGGCGAGCAGTCTTGCCAGAACGGATGTCATGATGGCCTCTCCCGGTGGTCAGTTGGCAGTGAATTTGTAGACGATGACGTTGTGATAGGTCTGGCCGGGCTCGAGCCGTGCCGAGGGGAAGTCCGGCTGATTGGGCGCATCGGGGAACAGCTGCGGCTCCATGACGATCGCGTCGCCCATCCGCAGCACCTGGGCATTCTTGCCGCGGCTGGTGGCGTCGAAGAAGTTGCCCGAGTAGAATTGCAGCCCTGGCTGGTTAGACCACAATTCGAAGCCGCGGCCCGAACCGGGATCGGTGACCTTGGCCATCAAATGCGTATCCGCCGTCACCTTGGCGCCGATCACCCAATTATGGTCATAGCCGCGCGCAAAGGCGATCTGCTGGTCGTGGGCGTCGCGCACCCGCTCGGCGATGGCGTGCGGCTGGCGAAAGTCGAACACCGTGCTTGCCACCGGCGCGAGCGTGCCGGTCGGAATCGAGCCGGCGTCGGTCGGCGTGTAGCGGTCGGCGGGGATGGTGACGACATGACCCATCGCGCCATTGGCGCTGCCGGTACCGGCGAGGTTCCAATAGGTATGATTGGAGATGTTGACGACGGTGGCGCGGTCGGTGATGGCGCGATAGTCGATGGTGAGCTCGCCGCGCTCGTCTAGGCTGTAGGTCGCATAAGTGGTGAGCGTGCCCGGATAGCCCATGTCGCCGTCAGGACTGACGTAGCGCAGGGTCACCGAGGCGGTGGCGCCGTTCGTCACGTCGGTGACGTCCCACAGCACCTTGTCGAAGCCCTTGGTGCCGCCGTGGAGCGCGTTGGCGCCGTCGTTGACCGGGGTCTGATAGGCTTTGCCGTCAAGGGTGAAGCGCCCTTTGGCGATGCGGTTGGCAACGCGACCGACGGTGGCGCCGAAATATTGCGGCTTGGCGAGGAAGTCGGCGAGGTGATCGTAGCCGACGACAATGTCGGCGGCCTTGCCGCTACGGTCGGGCAGCATCAACGACTGGAGCGACGCCCCATAGGCGATCACCGTTGCCGACACGCCATGGCCGTTGGTGAGGGTGACGGCCGGGACGGCACGGCCATCAGGCAGGGTGCCAAAGCTCGACCGCTGCGCGGTGGCGGCGAGCGCGGGGCTGGCCGCGGTCAGGGCCATGCTGGCCGCGCCGAGCAGCGCGGCGATGGAGGTGGGCGACATTGTTTCTCTCCTAAACCCTGACGTTCATGTTCTATCTTGGCCGTGCCGTTGCTGCTGCCCTAGTGCGGCTTGGGCAAGGCGACGGTGGCGGCAATGGGTGGTCCGATCAGCGGCATGCCGTCGCGGCTCCACCCAACCGGCTGGATCCGGGGGGATCGCTGCGACGAGCATTTCATGCCCGATCGCGCATTGGCATGGTAGACGATCCAGGTCTTGCCCGACGGCGTGGTGAAGAAGGCATTGTGGCCAGGCGCGAACACCTGTGCCGCCTCGGATGTCGCGAGCACCGGTGTCGCGCGTTTTACCCAAATGGCGGCGTCGAGCGGGTCGCTGCCCGGCGCGGCATGCAGAAGGCCAAGGGCGTAGCCGTCCGACCAGCAGGCGCTGGCCGAATAGGACAGGAACAAGTCGCCCTTGGGGCCGAGCAGGAACTCGGGGCCTTCCAGGATCTGCCGTCCGCCCTGTTTCTCCCACTCCCGGTCGGGGCGGGCGATGATCGTCTCAGGCCCGACCAGCGTCACCGGATCGCTCATCGCGACGATCGCGAGGTCGCTTTCGTCGCCGACATAGGGCGAGTAGACGAAATAGCGCTGCCCCCGATAGGCGAAGGTGGTGCCGTCGATGCCGTGGTGCGCGGTTGCCAGCCGGCCGCGATCGATCCACGTGCTGGTGGTGGGATCCGCGGCGGCATTTTCGAGGACGAAGATGCCGCGATGGGCGTCGTCGTCATGGCCCGTCTCGGCGGCGGTGTAGTAGATGTACCACCGGCCCTCGATGCGATGCAGCTCGGGCGCCCAGATCGACGTGCCATTTGCCGCCGGAGGATGCGGTCGCCAGACGACATGGTGCTCGGCGTGGGCAAGATCGGTGACGTCGCGGGTCTTCCAGATCTCGAGCCCATCGCCGGTGGTGTGCATGTGATAGTAGACGTCGCCATCGCGAACGATCCACGGGTCCGCACCTGACGGCAGCAACGGATTGTGGAAGCTCGCCGCCGGCGCCGTCGGCCCAGCCGCCATGACGGCAGAGCATGACACGATCGCGGCGCCCAGCAGCAGGGCCAGTGGCCGGTTAGCGCGCATGCGGCACCTCCGCGGCGCCGGTGGCCTCGCCATCGGGAAAGGCGGTCACCAGCGCCTCATACTGCCGGCGGCTGATCTCGATCATCGAGCCGTGGCGCAGGTCGGGCGGCATCGTATAGCGATCCCATTCGGGCACGCCGGTGTTGCCGGATACCTGGTACCAGGGGCCGCTCAGCCGCGGCGCCTTGGAGAGGCCATAGCTCGTCCCGGCATATTGCTCGTAGTAAAGCAGCCAGTTCTGGTCGTCGGGTGCGCGGATCAGCGTCGGCGCCTCACGGAAATTGGGGCTGAGCGGCGGACCGGGCAAGGGATACGGACCGAGCAGCGTTGGCGCGCAGCTGATCCTGATCGTCTTGCCGGTGGTCCATTGCGCGGACGGATAGCGCTCGTCCTTGATGATCGCGCAATAGCCGGTGCCGGTGTCGTCCGGGCGGACCACGGTGTCGATCGTCGCCATGTCCCAGCTGAACAGACGTTTCGGTGGCGCGGTGAACGTCCTGAGATCCTTGGACAGCGCGTAGAGCGTGCGCTGGCTGGTCCAATAGGCTTCGGGATCCGTGGCCGACCCCGGTACGCTCGGGGTGTGCCAGCTGAGCATGAACTGGCCCGACCGCTTGTCGAAGAACAGCTTGGGCGCGCCGATCCGCGGCAGCGCGTGGGGGTAGCCCGGCACGACGGTGAGGTCCGGCCGGTAGGTGCCATAGGGCATCCAGCGGATCAGGTCGGTCGAGGTCCAGAAGCGGATGAGCGGATCGTCGTCGCTCTTGTTGCCGACAAGGAAATAGCGGCCATCGGCGCCACGCGCGATCGAGGCATGGCCGTGGTAATCGGCCGACACCGGACGGCCGCCGTTGAGCCGGTGCCAATGCAGCCCATCAAGGCTGACCGAGTAATAAAGCACGCCATAATGCGCCTTTGTCATGTGCGCGAACAAATAGGCCTTGTCCGGATCGACATAGGGCGTCTCCGGCGCACCGGGCGGCACCGCCTGAGCGGTGCTCGGCTGCTCCGCGACCACGGCTGCGCTCGTGGTCGCGGCGATGAGCGACGCCATCCGCAGCGCTGCGGCGGCCGCCGTTGCCAGCCTCATTGTTCGGCCTCTCCAACCGTTATCGTTGCCGCCAGCGACAATATGTCGCGCCGCTTGTCAAGATTTATACTACTTAATACGCCTTGTGTTGGCACCTGGCGACAGCAGCCGTGCTGCGGACTTTGCGTGGGCGTCAAGCGATCCTGCAGATAGCATGGTCGGCAGCCAGACAGGTTAAAGGTGAAGGCCGAAGCGTGGCCCGATCGACGTCATCGCGCCGTACAGCGCCACAGTCAGGCAACAGCCGGCTAGCAGCGCCACCCAGAACCCGAAGCCGTGCCGCAGCATCGCGGCCATGACCGGGAACATCGGCAGCGATGGCAGCACGTACCAGAAGGTGGCGCTGGCATGAGCGGCCATGTTCCCGGCATCGGGCCTGTCGTGCCACAGCCACATCATGCCAAGCACCGATACCAGCGGCAAAGACGCGACCAGCGCGCCGAACCCGGGATAGCGCCGCGCCAGCGTCGATGCGATGGCGATCAGCGCACCCGAGATCAGGCTTTTAATGACAAGGTAGAGCATGGCGCGATGGTAGCCGCTGCCAGCCGCGGCGCGAAGCGGGCTCCTATAGCTGGGACGGGGTTAGTCCGTCTGCGGAAGGTATCGCTTGATGGCACAGCTGTGGCCGGAGGCGCGTTGATATACCTGACCTGCGGCTTGCTGTGGCCTTGATGGTCGCTATGATCGAGGCACCTGGTGGAGGTGGCACCATGCGGCTGATGCTCAATTGTGTACTTGTCGGCACGTTGCTGTGGTGCCCCCCGGCGTCGGCGAAGCGGCCCGACCGTCTTTCGTGGGGCAAGGCCGGCGTACCGCTTGCCGATTTCGCGCGCGACGCGGCCGAATGCAGCGAAACTTCGCGTTATGTGACCGCATACATCGGGCCCGAGCGTCTCAAGCAACTCGACGCGCTCAGCGCCGCGCAGTTACTCGATACTGTCATCCAGATCGGTAGTAGCAATGCAATGAACATCGTCGACGCGGTCACCAAGCTTCGCTCGGCCGATGACATCGCGCGGCGAACCAACACCTTTGGCGCCAAGTATACCGCCATGGTTTCCCTGGACGTCAAGGATCAGCTGCAAGCCGTGATCGACAAATGCCTGGTCGAGCGAGGCTATGTGCCAATCCAACTTACCAGCGACCAGGCAAGAGGGCTGCACAAGTTCAAGCAACACAGCCCAGAGCGAACGGCCTACCTCCATGCCATCGACTCCGATGCCGCCGTGATTGCCGCTCAAAGCGTCGAGCTCGGTGGGAGGCAGGGCTGATCGCGGCTCGGCGCGTTGCACGCCGCGCACCCCGGCGGCGCGTCAGTGATCGATGCCATAGGCGGCCATCAGGCGCACCGTCGTCCGGATCGTGTCGGGGGCAAGATCGATCCGGACCGGCGCCTGAGGCGGCGGCGGTGGTGGGGGCGCTCCCAGCGGATCGACCGATCGTGGCGCCGCGGCCATGTCCAGGCTGATCTCACGATAGTCGGCGTCCTGGACCCGCATCAGTGGGCCGAGCTTACCGCCGGCGCCTGCCGCGATCAGCGCGGCTTGAGCATGCGCATCGGTCAAGGCCGCCTGGGTCGCGCGAGTGCGCGCCGCCGTCTCGTCCTTCAGCCAAAACCGCTGCACGGCGGCATCCTGCCCGCCCAGGCGCCCGATCACGCTGATCAACGTGCCGGCGTCCTTGACGCGCGGGGTGTCGATCGAGACCGGCAGCAAGGCAATATAGCCTATGATCGCGCACGGACCGGTCGATAGCCGCTGCTGGCCATAGTTGTTGGCATCGCAGTCCCTGGAGCGGACCTGGGTAATTCCGAGGTTGGCGGTTCGGTAATCCCCCGCGTCGTGCAGCAGGCTGTTCACCCCGGCGGTTATCGCCTTGGCGGCGTCGCGCAATTTTGCCGCCGCCTCGTCAGACGTCGTGCCTTCGCCCCGCAGCGTGAACCCCACCGTCACCATGTCGGGCGGCGTCCGCGCGGTGCCGCTAGCAGAGACGAGGATCTGTGACGGCGTCGGTGGCGGGGTCTGCGCCAAGGCCGGCGCCGCGGCGATGACCAGGCTGATGAGCGCGGCTGACTTCATGATGATCCCCCCGGATGGCGACGCCCGCCGCGCCACCTGAGCGGCAGTCTCCGCGATCGCCGCCAGCTTGTCGAGCCGGCGGGCGATCACGGCAGGGTTAGTGAGGCTCGTGGCGCCCCGGCTCCAGTCAGATCAGCTTGTCGAGGGTGATCGGCAGATCGCGCACCCGCGTACCGGTTGCGTTGTAGATCGCATTGGCCACCGCCGCGGCGACGCCGGTGATGCCGATCTCGCCGATGCCGTGCGCGCCCATCGGCGTGTGCGGATCGGCGATGTCCGTCCACATCACATCGATGTCGGGCACATCGAGGTGCACGGGAACGTGATATTCGGCAAGGCTTGGGTTCATGATCCGCCCGTTGCGCTCGTCGAACTGCGTCTCCTCCATCAGCGCCATGCCGAGCCCCATGATGATGCCGCCGCGGAACTGGCTGCGCGCCGTCTTGGGATTGAGGATGCGGCCGCAATCGAACGAGCCGAGAAAGCGGCTGACCCGCGTTTCGCCGGTCACCGTATTGACGCGCACCTCGCAGAACAAGGCGCTGTGCGAGTGCATCGACCAGTGCATCAGCTCGAGCGGCGGCGAGGCCGCCTCAGTGACGGTGACGCTGCCGCGCTGGGCGCGGCCGAGGATCGAGGCATAGCTTTCGCGCCGCGCCGGCTCGTCGAGCTTGGCGAGGCCGCCATCCTCGCTGCCGACCTCGGCTGGCGACAGGCCGGCGAGCGGTGAATCGTTGCCCGCAAGCTTGAGCAGCTCGGCGACCAGCGCATTGTGCGCCGCGATCACGGCGGCGCCGATCGCGGCGGTCTGCTGCGAGCCGCCGGCCATGATCGCCCCCGGGATCAGGGAATCGCCGTACCCGACCTCGACCTGGTCGAGCGACAGCCCGAGCCGTTCCGCCGCGACGATCGCCGTGGTGGTCGACGTGCCCATGCCCATCTCGGCGGCGGCGACCTCCACCGTCGCGCGCACGCCTGCGCCGTCCTGGGCAAGGGTGATCCGCGCCTGGGCACCGGGCATGCGGTAATAGGGATAAGTGCCGGTCGCGCAGCCGAGCCCGATCCGCCATTCGCCTTCTTGACGGCTGCCCGGCGTGGCACTGCGCTCGGCCCAGCCGAACCGCGCCGCGCCGCTGCGCCATGCCTCGTCGATGTGGCGCGACGAGAAGGGCAGGCCGGAAGTCGGGTCCTTGTCCGGCTCGTTGAGCAGGCGCAGCTCGATCGGGTCGATGCCCAGTTCTGCCGCCAGTTCGTCGATCGCCGACTCCAGCGCGAAGGTGCCGACCGCCTCGCCTGGCGCGCGCATGAAGGTGTTGGCGAGCATGTTCATCGTCGCCACCTGCACCTGCAGCTTAATGGCGGGAGATGCATAACCGGCACGGGTGCCCAGGATGAACGGCTCGGGCATGTTGTTGTGCGGCGACATTACCGACAGACCGGTGTGGATCAGCGCCTCGAAGCGGCCGTCCGCTGAGGCGCCGATCGCGACCCGCTGTTCGGTAAGCGTCCGACCGCCGACGATGCGATAGACGCCCTCGCGCGACAGGGTGATACGCACCGGCCGTCCGGCGAGCTTCGCCGCCGCGGCGCCGATAATCTGGTGGTCCCACAGTCCCTTGCTGCCGAACCCGCCGCCGACATAGGGCGATGTGAGGTGAACCTGGCCAGGCTTGAGATCGAACACCTCGCCGATCGTCTGCGCCTGCGCCGTGACCATCTGGCTGGCGTCGTGAATTATCAATTCGCCATCGACCCAGGCGATGGTGGCGGCGTGCGGCTCGATCGGATTGTGGTTGTGGCGCGGCGTTCGGTAGAGATGATCCACCTTGTGCGCAGCATTGGCGAGCGCGGCCTCGGCGTCGCCGATCTCGTTGAGCAGCGGTTGGCCCATGAACAGCCCCTGCTCGATGCCATTCGCCTTGGCGCCGGCGAGCGTGGTGGTCGAGGGCTCCGCGTCATAGGTGAAACGGAGCAGCGAGGCGGCGTGATCGGCCTGCTCCTGCGTCTCGGCGAGCACCGCCGCGATCGGCTGGCCGTTCCAGTGGATCCGGTCATCCTGCAGGATCGGCAGGTCGGACGGGCCGACCGCGGTCGGCGACGAGCCGAACACGCCCGGCTTGTTCATCCGTGGTGCGTTAAGGTGCGTCATCACCAGCACGACGCCCGGCGCCGCCTCGGCCGCCGCGCTGTCGATCGCCGTAATCCGCCCGCGCGGGATCGTCGCATAAGCGAGCGCGGCATAGGCCATGTCGTCGAACCGGAACTCGGCCGAAAAGCGCGCCGCGCCCTTGACCTTGAGCGGTCCGTCGAGCCGCGACACCGGCGTGCCGATCAGCCCGTGCTTGTGGGTGATCAGCGGATCGGGAACCCCGCCGGGGATCCAGCTGTCAGGCGCGAGCGGCACCAATTTGGCCATCGCGCCCTGGACCAGTCCTTGCGCCGCCTGCTTGGCCGTGTCGACGATGCTCATGCCGCCTCTCCCTTGGTCAGTTCACCAAGCACCGCAGCAAGCGTGCGCGCCGCCAGCCTGGGCTTGAAGGCATTGTCGCGCAGCGGCGTGGCATCGGCGAACTCGGCCGCTGCCGCGTCGAGAAACGCCTGTTCGGTGGCAGGGCCGCCCCGCAGCGCCGCCTCAGCCTTGGCGGCGCGCCACGGCTTGTGCGCGACGCCGCCCAGCGCGATGCGCACCTCCTTGATGCGATCGCCGTTCATCTCCACCGCAGCGGCGACCGAGATCAGCGCAAAGGCGTAGCTCGCGCGATCACGAACCTTGCGATAGGCCGAATTCGTTGCAAACGGTAGCGGCGGCAGCTCGATCGCGGTGATCAGCTCGCCGGGCGCCAGCACCGTGTCCAGCTCCGGCTGATCGCCGGGCAGGCGGTGCAGCGCGCCGAACGGCAGCGTCCGGGCGCCATCGTGTCCCTCCACATGCACCACCGCATCGAGCGCGGTCAGCGCGACGCACATGTCGGACGGATGGGTCGCGACGCAGGCCGGCGACGCGCCGAGCACCGCGTGGATGCGGTTGAACCCGTCGCGCGCATCGCAGCCCGAGCCCGGCGCCCGCTTGTTGCAGCGGGCACCATCTGTGTCGTAGAAGTAGGTGCAGCGGGTGCGCTGGAGAAGGTTGCCGCCAACGGTCGCCATGTTGCGGATTTGCGCCGAAGCGCCGGCCAAAATCGCGCGCGACAGCAGGGGATAGCGGCTGCGTACCGCGCGATGCTCGGCGAGCGCGGTGTTGCGCACCGCGGCGCCGATCAGCAGCCCGCCCTCAGCCGTCTCCTCGATGGTGTCCGACAGGCCGGTGACGTCGACCAGCCGCTCGGGCCGCGCCACCGTCTCGCGCATTAGATCGACCAAGTTGGTGCCGCCGCCGAGATACGCCGCAACGCCGTCGGTGCCACCGAGCCGCACCGCTTCCGCGACATTGCCGGCGCGCGTGTAATCGAAGGGGGTCATGCCGCCATCTCCGCCGCCACGCTCGCGTTGATCGCATCGATGATCCCGTTGTGTGCGCCGCAGCGGCACAGATTGCCGCTCATCCGCTCCTGCACCTCCTCGCGGGTGAGCGCGACATCGGCGGTGAGATCGGCGCTGACATGGCTCGGCACGCCGCGCTTCGCCTCCGCAGCCATGCCGATCGCCGAGCAGATCTGCCCCGGCGTGCAATAGCCGCACTGGAAGCCGTCATGCTCGATGAACGCCGCCTGCAGCGGATGGAGCCCATCCGCGCCGGCGAGGCTCTCGACCGTGGTGATCGCGCGGCCGTCATATTGCACCGCGAGCGCGAGGCAGGAGAGGATGCGCTCGCCATCGACGAGGACGGTGCAGGCGCCGCAGGCACCCTGGTTGCACCCCTTCTTGGTGCCCGACAGATGCAGCGTTTCGCGCAGCAGATCGAGCAGCGACACCCGCGGATCGGGCGGCACCGATACCGCTGTCCCATTGATCATGAGCGACATCGCAATCTCCGTCTTGCTGTGGGCATGCTGATCATACTGCCGAACTGGCGGTCTGTGCAGGGGAGGAACGCATCATCGCGTCGATGGCCCCACCGGCAACGATCGCGCCGGCAGCGTTCTGCGGCCGGGCGTGGCGTATCGCTGGTCAACCGCTGGCGACGATCGCGCAGGGGTGCGCAGCAGCAGGTGAACGCCAACGACATTCGCAGCGGCGGCGCACTGCGGCCCGGACGCCTGCCCCTCGTTGGGTAACATTCGGCAACATGGCTGGGCTTCGCCGTACTAAACTCAAATTCCTATTGAGATGGTAGGATATATACCGCTTCTTTGGCGCGCCGCTTCTGCGGAGGCGGCGTCGGTGAAACGGGTAACGGGGGACCAATGCGATTTGACGTGCGATCCAGGCTGCTGGCAACAGTGGCCCTTGCCTTGATGCCGTCTCCGTTGCTGGCGCAGACCGCCCCGGACGATGCCCAGCCGACCGTCGACAATCCGGCGCCGGCCTCGTCACCCGACGACATCGTCGTGACCGCGCTGCGGCGGTCGTCGACGGTGCAGACCACGCCGATCGCGATCTCGGCGATCGGCGCGGAGCAGTTGCAGAAGCTCGGCGCGACGACAATCGCGGACATCATCCGCCAAGTGCCGGGCCTGCAGCTCACCGAAAGCGATTCCGGCCGCACCCGCGTGTCGATCCGCGGCATCCAGGGTGCCGGCGAGAACACGGTGGGCCTCTACTATGGCGAGACGCCGCTGATCGGCCCTTCAGGCACCACCTCCGATCCCGCGGGCAACACGCCCAACCTCAACCTGTTCGATGTCGAACGCGTCGAGGTGCTGCGCGGACCGCAAGGCACGCTCTACGGTTCGGGGTCGATGGGCGGCACGCTGCGGGTGTTGTTCAACCAGCCCGACCCCACCAAATATGAAGGCGCGGTGGAATTCCAGGCGAGCGACACCCAGAACGGCGCCGTCGGCTTCTTCGCCAAGGGCGCGCTCAACGTGCCGATCATCGCCGACAAGCTCGCGCTGCGCGTGGTTGGCTATAGCGAGCGGCAGGGCGGCTATATCGATTATACCGTGCTCGACCGAAAGAACGCCAACCGCGCCACCCAGAAGGGCGGCCGCGCGATGCTAGGCTTCACCCCGAGCGATGCGGTGTCGATCACCGCCACCGCGATCTACCAGAAGCAGGATATCGACGGCACCTCGCAATATAGCTCGGTGCTGGGGCCCTTCCTGGCGGACTTCCAGATCTTCCAGCCGTGGCATGACAAGCTGCAGCTCTACAACGGCGTCGGCCGCTTCAATCTCGGCTTCGCGACGCTGACCACCAGTGCCTCCTGGTATCGCTGGGACGTCGAGAGCACCAACGACAACAACGCCGCCTTCGCCAGCGTCGTCTCCGGCGCCAAATGGTGCCCCTTGTACACCAGCGTCGCGCTCGGCGTGCCCACCACCACCTGCACCGCCGCCCAGCGCGCGGTGTACCAGACCTACGCGCGCTCCAAGGCGCCGTTCGGCGCCTATCAGCCACGCTATGCGCGCAACTTCATCCAGGAAGCGCGGCTTGGCTCGAACGGCGACGGTGCGCTGCGCTACACGGTCGGCTTGTTCCATGAGAACCGGTTCGACCGCGTCGACACGCTGCCCTTCGCCGGTGATCCCGACACGGGCGGCCAGCGCGATCCGGTCGACAATCTCGGAGGCCGCGACGTGCTGACCAGCGTCAAGCAGACCGCCTTTTTCGGCGAGGTCGGCTACCGGCTGCTCTCGCCGCTCACCCTCACCGTCGGGCTGCGCCACTACGACTATACCAAGACGGTCGGCGGCGAATATTTCGGCTATAACTTCACCAACGGGCAGGAGCCGCGCGCCTATCAGGAGACGAGCGCCAACGCCAAGGGATGGGTGAAGAAGTTCAACGCGGACCTGCGCGCCACCCGCAACATCCTGGTCTATGCCAATGCCGCGCAGGGCTTCCGCCCGGGCGGCGCCAACAACATCCCCAACCTCCCGGCGCAATATCTGGTCTACCGGCCAGACTCGCTGTGGAATTACGAGCTCGGCACCAAGACCTCGTGGCTCGATCGCAAGGCGACGCTGAACCTCGCCATCTACCGCACCGACTGGAACCAGGTGCAGACCTCGGTATCGACGCTGCAGCAGGGCGGCGGCAATTTCAGCTTCATCTACAATCTTGCCGGCGTCCGCGTCGAAGGCGTCGAGCTGGAGGGCAGCGCACGGCCGGTGCGCTACCTCAGCCTCAACGCGAGCTTCAACTACAACAAGGCGCGGCTGACCTCCGACCAAGTTGATTCCACCGGCTTCGTCACCGCGCCCGGCCTGTCCGGCGACATCCTCCCCTATGTTCCGCGGACGACGGCGTCCGCCGGTATCGAATATAGCCCCCCGGTCACCGCTACGCTGACCGGGCTGGCGCGGTTCGATTGGACCTATACCGGCCCGATGAACACCGAGCTGCGCCCGACCAACGCCTTCTATCGCGAGATCGGCAATTTCAGCATCTTCAACGCCCGCGTCGGGGTGCAGGCGCCGGGCGATCTGGCCATCTCGCTGTTCGTGAACAACGTGTTCAACGAATATGGCCTCAACCGCGTCGCCTCCGCCACCGGCGCGCCGGACTATTATGTCAGCTCGCGCCCGCGCACCGTCGGCATCAACATGCACAAGGGCTTTTGACGATCATCCCGCTTGTCCCGATCGCTTGCAACAGGAACACACAGCCATGACGCGAACCATGCTCACCCTGATGGCGACCACCGCCGTCCTCGCCCAGCCGCTCGCAGTCGCCGCGCAGCAACCGCCATCCCGGCCGGACCGCGTCGCCTTCCACGATCTCTACAAGGAACTGGTCGAGACCAACACGACCTCGTCGGTGGGCGACTGCACCAAGGCGGCGACGCAGATCGGCAATCGGTTGCGCCACGCCGGGTTCAGCGATCGCGAGCTGACGCTCTACACTCCGCCCGAGCGCCCGCGCGATGGTGGTCTGGTGGTGAACTGGGCGGGATCGGACGCGAACGAGCCCGCCATGCTGCTGCTCGCGCATATCGACGTGGTCGAGGCGAACCGCGAGGATTGGGTGCGCGATCCGTTCACGCTGGTTGAGGAGGGCGGCTATTTCTACGGCCGCGGCGCCAGCGACGACAAGGCGCAGGCGGCGATCTTCGCCGATACGCTGACCCGCTGGAAGCAGAGCGGCTTCAAGCCCAGGCGAACCGTCAAGCTGGCACTGACCTGCGGCGAGGAGGGGAGCAACGAGCGGGTGCTGAACGGCGCGGGCTGGCTGGTCGACAACCGCCCCGAGCTGATGAAGGCGGGCTTTGCCTTCAACGAGGGCGGCGGCGGCCGCACCGCGCCGGGCGGCGGCCCCGAGACGCTCGGCGTCCAGATCTCCCAGAAAAGCCCGCGCAACTTCGTGCTCGAAGTCACCAACCGCGGTGGCCACAGCTCGGCGCCGCAGCCGGACAACGCCATCTACCGGCTCGCCGCGGCGCTCACCAAGGTGAGCACGCTGCAATTCCCGGTGCACCTCAACCCGGTGTCGCAGGCCTATCTCGTCCAGGCCGGCGCGATGCGCCATGACGCGGTCGGCGCCGCGATGGTCCGGCTCGGCAAGCGGCCCGACGATGCCGAGGCGGCCAAGCTGGTGGGCGCCGATCTCGGCCTCAACCCGCTGCTGCGCACCACCTGCGTCGCCACCCTGCTGTCCGGCGGGCATGCCGCCAATGCGCTGCCGCAGCGCGCCACCGCCTCGATCAACTGCCGTATCGCGCCCGGCGAGACCGCGGACCAGACCAGGGCGGCGCTCGAGCAGGTGATCGCCGACCCCGAGGTCAAGATCCTCCGCAGCAACATCCAGGAACGTCCGGTGACCGCGGTGCCGACGCTCGACCCGGCAATTATGAAGCCGATCGCGACGATCGGCGCCAAGCACTTCCCGGGCGTGCCGGTCATCCCCACCCAGTCCGCCGGGGCAACCGACGCCACCTATCTCAGCAAGATCGGCATCCCGACCTATGGCATCCCCGGGCTGTGGAACGACCCGGCGACCGCAGGCACCCACGGGCTGAACGAGCGAATTTCTGCCGACGCTTTGTATCGCGGCCGCGACTATATCTACGATCTTACCAGCTATTTCGCCGCGCATTGATGCGGCGCCGGCCGTTCCCGTGCAGGGACGGCCGGGCTCCAGCGCCGCGGTCAGCGCGCGGTAAGCGTCACCTGCGTCGCGGTGGTCGCGAGCGGCACGGTATAGCCGCCGCGCTCCAGGGTGGCGGTCGACGGCGCATAGGGCCGGCCGCCGGTCGTCGCCTCCACGAACAGGCGCGCGGCCGGCGTGGTCGCAGTGGCGGGATCGAGCGTCAGCGTCACCGCGCCGGTGGCGGGGGCGTAGCTGGCGGTGGCGATCTTGCCGGCCTCCAGCGTGATCCACAGGCCCGCCGGGGCGATGAACAGCCGGCTGCGGGCGCCGTCCCTGGGGGCGATGCTGATCGTGCCGCCTGCTTGCGCGACATTGCCGCCGAAGCCGAGCCAGCCGAAGGTCGTGTCGTTGACGAGATAGGTCGCGCTGGCGACGGCATGGCCATAGAAGCCCATGCCATAGTCGCCGCTGTACGGATCCCATCTCATCATGTCCGGCGCCGAATGAAAGGCGGCGGACGAGAAGCCCTGCTGGTCGATGTTGGTGACGCCGCCCATCATCCCGCCATAAGCGATGCGCAGCGTGCGCAGCTCGGCGGGGTTGGCGCGATAGGCGTCGAACAGCGGCACCGCGTTGAGCGTCGAGCCGTAATGGTGGATCTGGCGCTCGATGCGCGGATATTTGCCGCCGTAGAGGAAGTCCCAATAACGGCGCGCATTGCCGTTATAGCCCCAGCTCGGGATCGCGGGATCGTAGGCGAGGATCACCTGCTTCGTCTCGTCGGCCTGCGGCTGGTAGCCGAAATAGCGCATCCAGGCATAGACCTCGGGCTGGCCCGTCGAATCCCAGGCCATCTCGCTGCCGAACGGATAGGTGAGGGTGCGCCAGTGATCGGCGCGCCCCTTCATCAGCCGTTCCATCTCGGTCGCCTGCGCGGTGAGCCCCTCGCGCTTCAGATCCTTGAGGATGTCGACGAACACGTCGCCCTCCATCAGCCCGAACTGCGTGTAATAAGGCGCGTCGCGCATCATCGCCACGGTGGTCTGATAGGCATGGTCGAGATACCAGCGCCACGGGTGCGCGGTGACCATCCCCGGGTGGTTGCGTGCGACCCGGTACAGCACCCAGTGGCCGATCGCGACATGGGGGTAATTGTAGGCACGGCCGAGGTCGCCGGCGTCCTTCTTCGACCAGGAGGTCCAGCTCTTCCAGTTGACGCTGGGATCATAGTAATTCGGATGCGCGGCTGGATCGTAATAGAAGATGCTCTTGCGCACCGCGCCGGCATGCTCGCCGTCGGGCACCTGGAGCTGGCCCTCCACCGTCTCGTCGACCAGCCGCTGGAGCTTGGCGAGCTCGGCCGCGTCGGGGTTGTCGAGCTGCTTGACCATCGCCGCGACCCAGCTGCCGCCGCCGCCCTCGTCGCTCATCCCCGAGATCCACACGCGGGGATCCTGGGTGACGATCTTGTTCGCCTCGCGATCAAAGGTGAGGATCGCCGGGTTGCGCCCGAACGGGTCCTTCTTGTCCTCATACCATTGCTGCGTGGTCGCGAACCGGCCGAGATCGGCCATCGTCTGATCGAGCGGCTTGGTGATGAAATAGCTCACCGTCTGGACGCTGCCGTCGGCATAGGTGATCGCGAGGCTGGCGCGGCCCCAGCCGCTCGCGCGTACCGCATAGCGCGACCAGCCCGTGGCGCCGGCGACCTTGGTCGCGGTCAGCGCGCCGGCGGGAAGGCTTTCCACCTTGGCGATCGCGCTCGGGGTCTTGAGGAACAGCGAGGCGTCCTGGTCGGTCGGCACCACATAGCCGGGGATGCCGACCGCGACCGGGCGCTTGTTGGCGACCAGCGTGTCCTCGATCCGCGCGATCGACGGCGACGTCACGAAGCGCACGCCGATGGTGCGGCTCGCGCCTGGCGCCAGGGTGAAGCTGGTCGGCGTGTTCCATTGCTCGCCAGCCTTGGCCCATTCCTTGTCGGCGAAGCCCTTGCTGGCGACGGTCCAGTCGTAGAAGCCTTCCGACGTCTGTCCCCGCGGCGACTTGTCGGTGAAGATGTCGCCGTCGGGCGCAGCCCCCCGGCGCCCGGCGCGCGCCTCCATGATCGGGCGATAGGCTTCGAGCGGCGTGTTCTTCTCGGGCAGCACCAGCAGCGCCGGTCCCTTGCCGTTGAGCCGCGCGACCTGGAGATAGCCGGCGTCGCGGCCGATGTACGGATCGACGAAGCTTGCCTGCGCATGCGCCTGTTCGAGGTCGCGATCGGCAATGATGTTGTCGAACACCATCGGCATGCCGAGGCCGCCGATCTCGACCGGTTGGCCGGTCGTGTTGGTGAGGGTGAAGCGCAAGGCGAGCACGCCATGGTCGTTGACCCAGCGCCGCTCGATCCTGATCGGGCTGCCCGCGCCGAGCGAAGCGGTGATGTCCGCCGCCGCGAGCACGGGGCCGGCCGCGGGTAGCCGGCGGATCGGCGCACGCTGGTGCGCGGAGGCGAAGTCGGTCCAGGCGCTGCCGGCGGTACGCAGCCGCAGGTTGATGTCGCCGATATGGACATAGCCGTCGCCCGCCCGTTCGGGCTCGCGTGCGCCGGGCGTGAAATCGAAGCCGGCATCGCCGAGCGGCGACAGCCGCGACAGCGTCTGGGTGTCGCTACGCAGCGCGAGGTCGAACGTCCTGGTACGCAGCGGCGTCTGCTGGATCGGGGGATAGACCTTCTTCGCGGGCGGCTGCTCCTGCGCGCGCACGGGCATGGTCAGCATGGTGCCGGCGAGCAGCAGCGCCGCGGGGGCGAGGAAACGGGTCATGGTCGGGCTCACTTGGCGGGAGTGGCGGTTACCGCGGCGGTGGCCGCGGTAGCGGGCGGCGCGTCGCGCGGCGGTTCGGCGGGCGCGGTGGGGGAGGGCGAGAGCGGCAGCAGCGCCGGCGGTGCCTCGTCGAGCAGGTTGCGGGTGAAATAATCGCGCAGCTTGCGCCAGAAGAACGGCTGGTAGACCGCATGGGTGGTGTTGGGCAGCACCACGATGTCGACGTCGCGCTTGGCCTGGATCAGCGCTTGGGCGAGGCGGAAGCTTTCGGTGACGGGAACATTGTCGTCGATATCGCCGTGGATCAGCAGCAACTTGCCCTGGAGATTGGCGGCGACCGCCATGTTCGAATTGCGCGCCCAGGTCGCCTGGTCGGCAAAGCCCATCGACACCTCGGGCCACCACGCCTTGTCGAGCCGCAGGTCGTGATTGCCCGACGACGCCACCGCGACCTTGAAGAAGCCGGGCCGGCGCAGGATGAAGCGCGCGGCGTCATAGCCGCCGGCCGAGCCGCCGAACACGCCGACGCGGGTCGCATCCATATAGGGGTAGCGCGCCGCCATCTGCCGGATCATCGCGATGTGATCGTCGAGCCCGACCTCGCCGAGGTTCTGGTACGCCGGCAGGCGGAACGCCTGGCCCCGGCGCGAGGTGCCGCGGCCATCGATCATCACCACGATCGCGCCGATCTGGGCGACGCTGTTGCCGGCTGCCATCACCGCGCCATCCCAGCTGGTGGGTACGTCGGTGGTGGTGGGACCGGTGTAGACGTTGTCGATCACGGGATAACGCTTGCTCGGATCGAAGTGCGCCGGGCGCAGGATCATGCCGTAGAGCGGGGTCTTGCCGTCGTCGGCGACGCCCTGGAACGGTTCGGGCGGGGTGAAACCCGTCGCCATCAGCGCCGATGGGTCGGCGTGCGCGAGCTCGGTGACGATGCGGCCATCGCTCGCGGCACGGATCACGGTGCGGGTCGGCACCGTCGGGCTCGACATCCGATCGATGATCCAGCGGCCGTCGTCGGACACCTGGGTCTCGTGCTCGAGCGGCTCGGGCGTCAGCAGCACCGGCTGCGACCCGTCCAGCGTCACCCGGTAGAGCGCGCTGTAATAAGGATTGCGATCACGCTCCCGGCCGACACCGGTGATCAGCAGCGTCCGGCCATCCTCGGAGACATGGTCGACGGAGAGCACTTCCCAGCTGCCGCGGGTCAGCGGTATGCCACCATTAGGATCGTCGGGGCGGACCAGATAGAGCTGCGCCCAGCCGCTGCGCTCGGAGATCGACAGCTCGCCGCCGAGTTGCGGCGCCGGGATCAGCGCGCTCGCCGTGACCGTGACCACCGGCTTCACCGCCTCACGCGCGACGACGTGCGCGGCGCCGGTGTCGGGATCGGCGGCGTAGACCACGACCTGCTTGTAGCCGCGCTCGGTCCAGCTCATCCGCGGCTTGCCGGCGATCCATTCCATGTCGGGGTCGGCCGGATAGAGCAGCGACTCGCTCGGCACCTGCAGCGGCACCAGCGTCGCCTTGCGCCGGCGCAGCGCCTGCTCGACGTCGATCGCGAGCCGCGTCGCCTGGGGCAGGGTGGCAGCGCCGGCGAGCGGGTAAATGTAGGAGAAGCTGCGCGGGTAGAAATCGCCCGGCGGGTTTTCCTGCGTCACCGTCAGCGGATGCACGCCGCGGGTGTCGAGCCGCCAGGTGATGATCCGCCGGCTGTCGGGCGACCAGCGCACCGACACCGGCATCACCGGCACCTCGGTGCCCTGCTTGAGGATCTCGGGCAGCGGCGCGATGCCGCGGCCATAGGGCTGCTCGCGCGTGCCATCGGTGGTCAGCGCCACTTCGCGGCCGGTCTTCACCTCCACGGCGACCAGATTGAAGGCGCGGGCGAGAATACGAAAACGACCATCGGGGGACAGCGAACCGGTACCATCCTCTTCGCCGGTCTTGGCTTCGGCAAGCGTGCCGCCGGCGTCGAGCGTCCAGCGCTTGCCGAGTGCGGCGAAGCTAAACACGGCCGTCGCGGGATCATAGTCCGGACGATCAAGCCCGATGTGTTGGGGATCGACCGGCTTTGCCGTTGCCGCAGCGAGCAGCGGCGCGATCATCGTGTAGGTGGCGATCGGTCGGCGGCTGCCGGTCGCGGGATCGAGAAAGAAGATGGTCCGTTCGGCGGGCGTCTTGCGGATGAACAAGACGCCGCGGCCGCCGGCGACGAAGGTCGCGCCGGGATCGCGATCGGCGATCAGCTTGTCCATGTTGTCGCGGAGGTAACGGTCGGCACGCGCATAGCGCTCGGTGATGCTTGGCGGTGTAGCGGCCTGAGCAAGCGCCGGCAGCGGCGAGGCCCCGAGCAACAGCAGCACGGATGCCTGACGGAACCGCAGTGAAAATCGCCCGCTCATCATGTCCCCCCGATGCTGCCGGGAACCTGCCCAGCGCCGGCAACACCGTCAACCTTAAATTATACGGTATATTATTTGATCTTTGCTGATCTATAGGTCGTGCGCCACGCAAAGGGGGTGAGCGGATGCATTTGAAGCGCTTCAGTCTGGCGGCGGTGGCCATGTCGCTGCTGCCGGTGCACGCCACCGCCCAGTCGCAGCCGGCGGCCGAGCGCATCCACGCGGCGGGCAATCCGATCCTTGCCGATGGCCGCTACTACTCCACCGATCCCGCCCCGGTAGTGATCGGCGACACGCTGTGGATCCTGGCCGGGCGTGACGAGGCAGGGCCGGACGTCAACGACTTCATCATGAACGAGTGGCAGCTGCTCGCCACCCGCGATCCGGCATCGGGCGACTGGCTGCATTATCCTGCGATCGCGCGGCCCGAAGCCGTCTTCGCCTGGGCGGCGCCGGGCCGCGCCTATGCCGGCCAGATCGTGCCCGGCCGGGATGGGCGGTTCTACATGTACGCGCCGGTGCTGGAGAAGAACACCGACGCCAAAGACGGCTTTGCGATCGGTGTCGCGGTGGCGGACAGCCCCACCGGCCCGTGGCGCGACGCACATCCCGCCGGGCCGATCATCTCGCAGCGGGTGCCGGTCGCCAATGCGATCCAGAACATCGATCCGACGGTGATGATCGACGA
Source organism: Sphingomonas sp. GW821-FHT09E03 (assembly GCF_059416225.1). Lineage (NCBI taxonomy): Bacteria > Pseudomonadati > Pseudomonadota > Alphaproteobacteria > Sphingomonadales > Sphingomonadaceae > Sphingomonas > Sphingomonas sp. GW821-FHT09E03. The sequence continues at coordinate 92,630 of NZ_JBWKOS010000008.1, forward strand.
CGATGGCCGGGCGTACATCTATTGGGGCACCTTCGGGCAATTGCGCGGGATGGAGCTCGCGCGCGACATGGTCACGCCCATGGGGCCGGAAGTCGCGATCGAGGGGCTGACCGGCTTCTTCGAGGCGCCGTGGATCATGAAGCGCAACGGCAGCTATTACATGCTCTATGCCGGCAACAAGGCGGGGCCGCGGTCGGATTGCACCCCCGCCGTCTATCACGCCTGCATCGCCTATGGCACCGCGCCATCGCCGATGGGGCCGTGGACCTATCGTGGCGTGGTATTGAAGCCGGTGTCGTCTACCACCTCCCACTCGGGCGCGGTCGAGTTCAAGGGACAATGGTACCTCGCCTATCACACCGCCGATGCGGTGGGTGGCGGCCATTTCCGTCGCAGCGTCGCGCTCGACAAGATGACGTTCGACGACAGCGTCACCCCCGCCGCGATCCGCCTGGTGATCCCCACCCGGCGCCCGCAGCCGGCCCCGCCGCCGTCACGCAACCTTGCCCGTGCGGCGAGCGTCGCGGTGTCCAACGACCCGGTGCCGGTGCAATATTGGGCGACGTCGCTCAACGACGGCATCGTCAAGGCGGCGCCGCTGCCGCCGGACATGTGGGGCAGCTGGACCCCGCACAACCCGCCGCAGCAGTGGATCGAGTATCGCTGGGACCGGCCGGTGACGCTCAATGGCGCGCGGATCTGGTTCTGGGCGGACCAGCCGGCGGGATCGGCGATCGGCGTGGCGCCGCCGGCGCGATGGCACCTCGACTATTGGGACGGCGGGTGGAAACCGGTCAGTGCGCCCCAGGGCTTCGGCACCGCAATCGGCAGCTTTCAGGCGGCGAGTTTCGCGCCGGTGACGACGCGCTGCCTGCGTGCGGTGTTCGACGCCTCGGGTGCCGGCGCCGACCATGCCGGGGTCGCGGTGCAGGAATGGGAGGCACTCGGCCCGCGGCCCCGGCCGGTGACGATCCGCCCGGCCGACGCCGCGCCGGCGCCGGCCTGCCGATAGCAAGTACCATCCAGGAGTTCGTCATGCGCCTGTTGACCGTGATCCTTGCCTGCTGGTGGGCGGCCGTCGTCGCCACCCCCGCCGCCGCCCGCACCGTCTTCGATGGCGTGTGGGTGTTCGACTCGTCACCGCCCAATCCGGGGGTGACGATGATGGAGGTGGAGAGCCACGGCGCCGCTGTCACCGGGCGGGTCACCACGCTCTGGTACGGCCCGGTCGAGATGATCGGCGCGCGGGTCGACGGCAACACGCTGCGCTTCAGCGCGCGCAACATCAACGATCGCGACCATCCCACCCGCACCTGGAGCGCGACGCTTGGTGCCAAGGGCGTGGTGCTGCGCGGGCAGATCTGGGAATCGGTTATTGCCGAGCACGGCCGCCGCGGCACCGCCGCCGAGCAACGCGCGCGCGCCTTCCGTTTCGTCGCGCTGCCGCCGATGGGCGCGCTCGCGCCCGACGGCCAGGCGGCGACGCCGCCGATGGGCTGGAGCAGCTGGAACAAGTTCGCCGACCGCATCGACGACGCCACCGTGCGCGCGATGGCTGATGCCATGGTCGCCACCGGCCTGCGCGATGCCGGCTATCGCTACGTCAACATCGACGACGGCTGGCAGGGCCAGCGCGACGCCGCCGGCGTGCTCCAGCCCAACGCCAAATTCCCCGACATGAAGGCGCTCGCTGCCTATGTTCATGCCCGCGGGCTCAAGCTCGGGATCTACAGCTCGCCGGGGCCACGCACCTGCGCCGGCTATCAGGGCAGCTATGGCCATGTCGCGCAGGACGCCCGGACGTTTGCCGCCTGGGGCGTCGACTATCTCAAATACGATCTGTGTTCGGGCGAATGGTTCTATGCCGATGCCGACACGGTGCAGCGCAGCTACCATGAGATGGGAGCGGCGCTGCGCGCCACCGGGCGGCCGATCATCTATTCCTTGTGCGAATACGGCCGGTTCGACGTTGCTGCCTGGGGGCGTTCGGTCGGCGGCCATCTGTGGCGCACCACCGGCGACATCACCGACACCTACAAGACGATGGCCGAGATCGGCTTCGATCGTAACCCGCGGTTCGGCCACGCCGGGCCCGGTGGCTGGAACGATCCCGACATGCTCGAACTCGGCAACGGCGGCATGAGCATCGACGAATATACCACCCATATGACGCTGTGGGCGATGTCGGCGGCGCCGCTGATGATGGGCCACGACTTGCGCCAGACCGATGCGGCGACGCGCGCGTTGCTCGAGAACCGCGGCGTGATCGCGATCGACCAGGATGCACGCGGCATCCAGGGCCATGCGGTGCGCAGCGCGGGCGATGCCATGATCTGGGCCAAGCCGCTCGCCGACGGCAGCGTTGCGCTCGCGGTGTTCAACCGGGGCGAACAGACGGCGCGAGTGGCGGTGCGACCAGAGGACGCCGGGCTCGCCCGTATCGGCGTGCGGCGCGACGTCTGGCGGTCGGTTGATCTGCCTGCTGATCAGACGGGCGTCGCGGTCCCCGCTCATGGCGCCGTGCTGCTGCGACTCCGCGGCAGCTGAGGGAGCCGCCGATGCATCCCGGCGGTGCGCGCCGCTCACGCGTGCCGCGTTTTTGAAACGTTGGGGCGATGCCTGTCGGCGGCATCCTCGCTGCTTTTATCAAGCCATCCCAACATGCTGCGAGCGAATTTCGCCGCTTTGTTGCCGGTGTGCAAACCGCCAATGACGATACTTGACAAGCCGACCTGCCGCCCTGCAAAACGTATACCGTATTTTGTATGAGTAATTTTATAGCGACGCAGCAATCACCAGGGGGGTGAATCATGATGACGGCACGGGTTAGCTTGAAACTTACATGCGGATTTGCGGCGATGATGATTGCGGCGAGTTCGGCTCACGCAGCAGTGACGGCGCCTGCCGAAGGAGTTGCACAGACGAACACCGATGCCGCTCGCCCCCTCACCAAGGCGGAGCGCTCTGCGGCCAAACGCCGGGCCAAGGCGATCAGGCAGGCTGCCAAAGCGGGCACGACGACCGCGACCTACAAGGGTGCCGAAGGGAATGACATCATTGTCGTCGGCCTGCGTGCCAGCTTGAAGAAGGCGCGGGATCGCAAGCGTACTTCGAAGCAGATTGTCGATTCCGTCGATGCGGAAGATGCCGGCAAATTGCCCGACAACAACGTTCCCGAAGCGCTCGCACGCATCACCGGCGTACAGATCGACCGGTCTCATGGCGAAGGCAGCGGTGTCACCATCCGTGGGCTGAGTGATGTCCAGACCACCGTCAATGGCTATGAGGCTGCCGGCGCGGGTTCGCGCTCGCTCAACCTGGCCGACATCCCGGCCGAACTGCTGAAATCGGTGCAGGTATACAAGACGCGCAGCGCCGACCAGGTCGAAGGTGGCATCGCCGGAACAGTCAACGTCGAGCTGCGGCGCCCGCTCGACCTCAAGAAGGGGCTGACGCTGGCGGGCAGCTTCCGCGAAAGCTTTGCCGACCTCGGCAACACCAAAAGCCCCTATGCCAGCCTGCTGGTTGCCGATCGCTTCGACACGCCGATCGGCGAGATGGGCTTCCTGGTCAATGGATCCTACACGCAGAACAATTATTTCGAAAATTACGTCGTCAGCGAATCGCCGATGCCGATCCTGCCGGGCACGGCACGCAATTCGGTGCCGACGGCGCTCCAGAACACAGTCATTCCATATGCCGTCAACTACGGGGTGGAATCGGGCAAGATCAAGCGGCCGTCGCTCAACGCGTCATGGCAGTGGAAGGCCAGTGACCATCTCGATTTCGTGGTGGAGGGATCCTATCTCGGCGTGCGCGAAACCGACAGTCGCGACAACTTTCGCGTGCAAACCAATGACGGCTCCGGCACCTACAGCGATCTGGTCGCCAACGCGGATGGCACCGTCAGGTCGGTGACGTTGAACAATGCCGGGACGGGTGGCGTCAACGGCGGGCCGCTCAACATCTTCACCAAGACGAAGAGCGATACCTACACCACCAACTTCGAGACCCATTGGCACAACGATGGAGTTCAGATCAATTTCGGCGCGCAATATAACTGGTCCAACCTAGACTCCTACTTTGTCCAGGACCAGTTCCGCTTTGCCGGCAACCCGCCGGTACAGGTTGATTTCAACTCGCCGAACGTACCGGGCGGCGGGCCGTTCGTCAGTTTCCCCGGCGTCGACCTGGCCAATCCCGCGAATTACAAGCTTTACCAGATTCACGATCAGCGTGGGGCGAATGACGACACGCAGTTTTCGTCGAACCTTGACCTGACGGTGCAGACGAGTGCCACGGGCCTGATCCGGTCGGTTCAGTTCGGCGCACGCTTCACCAAGCACACCATGTATCGCGATTACGGCTATCGCGATGCCTTCTTCTTCAACACGGGCACGGCGCCGACTCTGCAAACCGTCGCCAGCGCGACCGGGGTGGGGCTTGCCACCACCACGCCGGACATCTCGGGTGCCAGCCAGACACCCACATGGTATCATTTCGACGGTCAGAGCCTCTACGACAACTTCGGCGCCGTGAGGAATTACCTGATCACCAACGGCGCGGATCTCGCCGGGCGTGACTGGACCCTGTCGGAACCGGCGACCACCGATCCGGGAGAAAGCTTTCGCGAAAGGGAGCGGACGTTCGCCGCTTACGGACAGATCAACTATGGCCTGACCGCGCACTTCCCGATCGACGGCACGATCGGCCTCCGTTTTGTCAACACCTGGGGGGTGGCGCAGAGCACGCAATCCGCACTGTCGAATGGCGTGGTGACGTATACGCCGAGCGGCAGCGTGGTGAACTATGTCGATCTGCTGCCCAGCGCGACGATCATGCTGCATTTCACCCCGAAGCTGCAGCTGCGCGGATCGTACACCCACAATGTCAGCCGGCCCCAATTCTACGACATGCGATCGTCGCTCAACATCATCGATGCGGCGACGACGGGGCGGGTCTATTCCGGCAACCCGGATTTGAAGCCCACCCAGGAAAACAATTACGACGCGTCGCTTGAATATTATTACGGTCGTGGCGGGGTGATCTCATTGGGAGCGTTCCTCAAGAATCAGACCGGGTTCATGTACTATACGGAACAACAGGACGTCGTGCCGAGCCTGCCGCCCAGCCCGTTGACCGCCGACGGTACCTATCTGGTCGGCAAGGTCCGCAACGCCGGTCCCGGCAAAATCGTCGGGCTGGAAGGGCAGGTGAACACGTTGTTTGATTTCATGCCTGGGTTCGCCAAAAATTTCGGTCTCAACGTCAACGTCACTTACATCCCCAAGGCCACCCTGCACTTGGCCTATGCCGATACCACACTCGATACCAAGGGGTTGTTCGACGCGCCCTATACGTCGACCTATTCCGGCAACGTCCAATTCTTCTATGACACGCCGGTGTTCGGCGCACGCATTGCCTACAACTATCGTTCACATTACAAGACGAGCATCGACTACGTAAATCCGGGCTATTCGATCTACACGATGGCCACTTCACGGCTTGATGCGTCGGTGAATTTCACGCCGTTCAAGTTCATCACCTTCAGCGTCGACGCCACCAACCTGCTGCACGACAACGCCAATTCCTATTTCGGCGCGTATAACGCCTTGCCCGTCGGCGTCCGTGTCCAGGCGCGCACCATCCAGGCTGGCGCCCGCTTCCGCTTCTGACCTTGCACGAGCCGGCCCGCGCAAGCGGGTCGGCCGTTACCGCGCCCAGCCCTCCGCCGCCGGCTCCAGCCCGTCGAGGAACGCCGCGGCGCTGGCGCGGATCTCGGCCTTGGCCTCGTCGGAGAAGCGGTTCCAGGTCGCGTACATGTTGCGCATCCGGGTGTTGCCGCGCAGCCGATCCTCGTGGCGGCCGATAAAGTCCCAATAGAGCGCGTTGAACGGGCAGGCGTCGGGGCCGGTGCGCTGCTTCACCTTGTAGCGGCAGCGCCCGCAATAATCGCTCATCCGGTCGATGTACGCACCGGTCGAGGCATAGGGCTTGCTGGCGATGGCGCCGCCGTCGGCGAACTGGCTCATGCCGATGACATTGGGCATCTCCACCCATTCATAAGCATCGAAATAGACCACCAGGAACCAGTCGGAGATCGCCTTCGGATCCACGCCTGCAATCAGCGCGAAATTGCCGAGCACCATCAGCCGCTGGATATGGTGGGCATAGGCCTCGCGCCGGGTCTGACCGACGCTTTCGCGCAGGCAGCGCATCTCTGTATCCCCGGTCCAGTAGAAGTCAGGCAGCGGCCGGTGCGCGGCAAGCGCGTTGCGCGTCGCGAAGGCGGGCATGTCGCGCCAGTACATGCCGCGCATATATTCGCGCCAGCCGATGATCTGGCGGACAAATCCCTCGGCCGAATTGATCGGCACCAGGCCGCGCGCATAAGCGTCGGCGGCGGCGCGGGCGACCTCGAGCGGGGTCAGCAGCCCTAGGTTGATGCACAGCGAGAGCACGCTGTGGTAGAGATACTCCTGCCCAGCCACCATCGCGTCTTCGTAGCGGCCGAAATCAGGCAGCGCGGTTTCGACGAAATGGGCGAGCGCGGCGAGCGCCTGGGTGCGGGTGACGGGCAGGGCGAACGGCTCGAGATCGCCGAAATGGCCGGCGAACTCGCGGCCGACCAGCGCCAGCACCTCGGCGGTGATCGCATCGGGCGCGAACCGCTCGGGCACCGGATAGTTGAGCCCGCGCGGCGGCGTCTCGCGATTGTCGGCGTCGAAGTTCCAGCGGCCGCCCTCGGGCTCGCCGTCGGCGGTCATCAGCAGCCCGGTCCGGCGGCGCATGTCGCGGTAGAAATACTCCATCCGGAGCTCGCGCCGCCCCTTCGCCCAGCGGAGGAACTCGGGCACCGAGCAGATGAAGCGATCGTCGGCGAGGATCTCGACCGGCACCCCGGTCGCCGCCGCCCAGCCGTCCTGCATCTGCCGCACGCGATATTCGGCGCCTTCGACGACGCGCACGGCGGTGGCCCCGTGCCGCGCCACCGCGCGCTGCACCTCGCCGGTAAAGCCCTGGCGGTTGTCGGGATCGTCGAGCGGCACGTAATCGACGCGCCAGCCGTCGGCGCGCAGCTCGGCGGCGAAGTGGCGCATCGCCGAGAAGATCAGCGCGATCTTCTTCTTGTGGTGGCGGACGTAGCCGGTCTCCTCGCGCACCTCGACCATCAGCACCACCGCCTCGGCGCGGTCGATGTCGCGTAACGACGCGAGCGACGCACTGAGCTGGTCGCCGAGCACGGGGACGATGATCGTCACGCAGGATCCGCCTGGGGCCCCGCCTGGCGCAGCGCGGCGAGCGCGCGCTCGCGGGCCTCGCGATGGCCGATCAGCGGCGGCGGGTAAGCCGCCGGCGCCACGCCGGCGCCGTGCGGATCGTGGATGACCGCGTCGCTGAGCGATGCAAGCTCGGGCACCCACTGGCGAATATAGCCGGCGGCATCGAACTTCTCGGACTGGCCGAGCGGCGCCATGATCCGGTTGAACGGCGCGGAATCGACGCCGGTGCCCGCCACCCACTGCCAGTTGACGCTGTTGTTGCCGTAATCGGCATCGATCAGGCAGTCCCAGAACCAGCGCTCGCCGCGCCGCCAGTCAAGCAGCAGATGCTTGATCAGGAAGCTCGCGGTCAGCATCCGCACGCGATTGTGCATCCAGCCGAGCTGCCACAGCTGGCGCATGCCGGCGTCGACGATCGGATAGCCGGTTTGCCCCTTGGTCCAGGCGACGAAATCCGCATCGGCCTCGGGCCCGCTGCGCCAGCCGAGGTCGTCCATTCGCGCGCGGCCGTTGTCGTCGGCGTAGCGCGGCAATTGCACGATCAGGTTGGAGGTGAAATCACGCCAGGCGAGTTCGCGCAGGAACGGCTCGGCGCCGCGGCTGGTCGCCACCGCATGCCATACCGTCGCGGGCGAAATCTCGCCCATGTGGAGGTGCGGCGACAACCGCGAGCTGCCGTCGACCGAGGGCAGATTGCGATCGTGCGCATAGCCGCCGACATGGTCGACGAACGCCTCGAGCGCCGCATGGGCGCCTTCCTCGCCGGGCTGCCATTCGTCGAACCCGCCCGACCAGTTGGGTGCAATCGGCAGCAGGCCCCAGGCGGCCAGCTCGTCGCCGGCCGGCGGGTGGGCGACACCGGTGATCTGCTGCGGCGCCTCGACCGGGGCCGCCGGCGGCATCCGCAGCTGCAACGTCTTCCAGAAAGGCGCGAACACGCGAAAGCCGGTGCCGGCGCCGGTACGCACCGTGTCTGGATCCGCGAGCAGATAGCCGTCGTGCCGGACCAGTTCGAGCCGCTCGCCAAGCCGTGCCTCGATATCGCGCCACCACGGTTCGTAATGCGCCAGGCAGTGGACCCGCGCGGCACCGATTGCGTCGGCGAGCTCGGTGACGATCGCGACCGTGTCGCCACGGCGCAGCACCAGCGGCACGCCCAGCGCATCGAGCGATGCAGCAAGGCTGGTCAGCGCATGGTGCAGCCACCAGCGTTGCGCGCCGCCGATCCGCCAGTCGCCGGGCGCATCATCGTCGAGCACATAGACCGCGAGCACCGGGCCCTCGGCGGCAGCGGCGGTTACCGCCGCTTGGTCGGCAAGCCGGAGATCCTGGCGAAACCAGAGGAGGGTGGGGGCTGGGGAGGTGGTCGTCATCGGCCGATCAATGCTTGAAACGGCAGAGCGATGCCGACCCTAGACCAGAGAATCTGGCGGCGCGGCGATGTCAGGCCGGCGACGCCATCGCGCGCGGGGTGGACGAGGCGTCGAGCGCGGCCAGTTCGACAGGCGTGAGGCCCATGCGCCGTTCGATATGGTCGGCTGCGGCGACGTGGCTAGCGTCCGGGAGATCGGCGGCGTGCCGGCCGGTCTTGCCCATCGCGCGCGAGGCGGCGAACAGGCTCAATGTCATGCGGGTCATTCAGTCCTCGGTTCGGGGTGCGCGCCGCATTGGTTGCTGGCACGCTAACCGGAAAATACGCCGAGGCGGCGAAGGTTCCCCGCGCTTGCGGCAAGCTGCGGCACCGGCTTCCGACAGCGCGCACCGCCGACCGATGGGCGAGCATCTGAGGGATCGCCCCCAGATGATCACCCATCGGTTCCGTGGCTCAGGCGGCGGTGCCGATCGCGTCAAGCGTGGCGATGGCCTCGACGGGCAGCACCAGCGACCCCGCTGCGAGGTTTTCGTGGAGATGCGCGACCGACGAGGTCCCCGGGATCAGCAGCAGGTTGGGCGCGCGCTGCAGCAGCCAGGCGAGCGCCACCTGCATCGGCGTCGCGCCGAGTGAAGTGGCGACATCGGACAAGGCGGTCGATTGCAGCGGGGTGAAGCCGCCGAGCGGGAAGAACGGCACATAGGCGATGCCGTCGGCGGCGAGCTTGTCGATCAGCGCATCGTCGGCGCGGTGCGCGACATTGTACAGATTCTGCACGCAGACGATCTCGGCAATGCCCTTTGCTTCGGCGATCTGGGCCGCGGTGGCGTTGCTGAGGCCGATGTGGCGGATAAGGCCCTGTTGCTGCAGCTCGGCGACTACCTCCAGCCGGTCGGCGATCGATCCCTCCGAAGGGCCATGATCCTCGCCGCCCATCAGGCGCAAGTTGACGACGTCGAGCACGTCGAGGCCGAGGTTGCGGAGATTGTCGTGAACCGCGGCGGTGAGCTCGGTCGGCGACGTCGCGGGGATCCATGAGGCATCGTCGCCGCGGCGCGCGCCGATCTTGGTGACGATGGTGAGATCGTCGCGATAGGGGTGGAGCGCTTCGCGGATCAGCTGATTGGTGACGTGCGGGCCATAAAAATCGCTGGTATCGATATGGTCGACGTTAGCCTCCACAGCGGCGCGCAGCACGGCGAGCGCGGCGGCGTGGTCCTTGGGCGGGCCGAACACGCCGGGGCCGGCGAGCTGCATGGCGCCATAGCCGAGGCGGTTGACGGTACGGGTGCCGAGCGCGAACGTGCCGGCGGCGGCGATGCTGGTCATGACGGGTCTCCTGTGGTGATCCGCATGTAGACACGGCCGCCGTGGACGATAACAACCGCAGATCGGCACAGGCTGTACGGACAGGCGCACAATGGCAGCGGATCTCGGCGACCTTGCAGCTTTTGTCGCGGTGGCGCGGGCAGGGGGCTTTCGCGACGCGGCGCGGGTCGCGGGCAGCAGCGCCTCGGGTCTGTCGGAGGCGGTGCGGCGGCTGGAGACGCGGCTCGGCGTGCGGCTGCTCAACCGCACCACCCGCAGCGTGATGCCGACCGAGGCGGGCGCGCGGCTGCTCGACCGGCTGGTGCCGGCGCTGGGGGAGGTGGAAGCGGCGCTCGACGTGGTCAACGGCTTCCGCGATTCGCCCACCGGCACGCTACGGATCAACGTGCCGGTCAGCGCCGCGCGGCTGGTGCTGCCGCGGATCGTGCCGGGGTTCCTTGCTGCCTATCCCGATATCCGGCTGGAGATCATCGCCGAGGACGGTTTCGTCGACGTGCTCGCGGCGGGGTGCGATGCCGGGATTCGCTATGACGAGCGGCTGGAGCAGGACATGATCGCGGTACCGATCGGCCCGCGCACGCAGCGCTTTGCGGCGGCGGCGGCGCCCGCCTATCTGGCGCGGCGCGGCCGGCCCGAGCATCCGCGCGACCTGCTCGACCATGCCTGCCTGCGCGGGCGCTTCTCCAGCGGGACGATGGGGCCGTGGGAGTTCGAGCGCGACGGCGAAATCGTCAAGCTCGATCCGGCGGGGCCGTTGATCGTCCAATCAGGGGGTGCGATGGACCTCGCGATCGCCGCGGCGATCGGCGGCAGCGGCATCGTGTTCCTGTTCGAGGATTGGCTGCGCCCGCATCTCGACGGCGGCGCGCTGGAGCCGGTGCTTGAACCGTGGTGGCAGCCGTTCTCGGGACCGTACCTCTATTATCCCGGGCGGCGCTACCTGCCGGCGCCGCTGCGCGCGTTCGTCGACTATGTCGGCGCGCACGGCCGGTGGTAGCCGCGCGACGCTGACGGGGATCAGGGCCGACGGACTCAGAGGCCCGCGTCCTTCTTGGCGCGCTCCTCGTAGAACAGGCGGACGACGTCCCACGCCTCTTCGGCGGTTTCGACGAAGGTGAAGATGCCAAGGTCGCGCTGGCTGACCACGCCCTCGTCGACCAGCGCCTGGAAGTTGATCACCTTGTCCCAGAATTCGCGGCCGAACAGCAGCACCGGGATGGGCGCGATCTTGCCGGTCTGGATCAGGGTGAGCAGTTCGAACAGCTCGTCGAAGGTGCCGAACCCGCCGGGGAAGGCGGCGAGCGCGCGGGCGCGGAGCAGGAAGTGCATCTTGCGCAGCGCGAAATAGTGAAACTGGAAGCTCAGCGACGGCGTCACATAGGGGTTGGGCGCCTGCTCGTGCGGCAGCACGATGTTGAGCCCGACCGATTCGGCGCCGACGTCCGCCGCGCCGCGGTTGGCGGCCTCCATGATCGACGGGCCGCCGCCCGAGCAGACCACGAACTGGCGCTTGCCGGCCTGGTCGCGCGGCACGCGGCTGGCGATCTGGGCGAGCTCGCGCGCGACGTCATAATAGCGGCTCTTGGCGACCAGCCGCTCGGCGATCGCACGCGCGGTGTCGTCGCTCGCCATCTCGAGCATCGCCTGCGCCTTGGCGGGCTCGGGGATGCGCGCCGAGCCGTACATCACGAAGGTGGAGGCGATCTGCGCCTCGTCGAGCAGCAATTCGGGCTTGAGCAGCTCGAGCTGGAAACGCACCGGGCGCAGGTCCTCGCGCAGCAGGAAGTCCATGTCCTGGAAGGCGAGCCGGTAGGCGGGGTTCTCGGTCTGCGGCGTGGAGATCGCGCCCTTGGCGCTTTCCGCGTCCTGCTTGGCGTGCGGGAAGACGCGGTTCGGTACTCGTGTGTCAGTCATCCGAGCCCGGTAAAGCAAAGCAGGAGCGGCGAAAAGGGGCCGTCAGCGGCAGAGACGCGCGTTATCGTCCTCGAGGTGGAGGTGGTTGTGATGGGCGGCGTTATAGTCTGGCGACAGCACGGTGCCGAATCGCTTGCAGGCCGAGCCATGGATCGTCTGGAGGAACTGGCGCACCGCCGGATCGGGCGAGTTCCAGTCGGCGAGGATGCTGATCCGCCGCCCGTCCTTGAGCGTCACGCCGCCAATGTCGACCGCATTGGCGATCGCATGGCCCGAGCGCCGCGAGGCAGCGCGGGCCGATCCGATCACGTTGCGGCAGGCATAGCTGCCCATGCTCTCCACCCGGGCAAGCTCGCTGCCGAGGATCTGATAGGCCGCCGGGGCGACGCCGTTGCGCACCCAGCTGGTGAAGGCGCGCGCCTCGCCGCAGCGCAACGCGCCGAGATTGGTCACCGGCACGCCGATGTCGACCAGCTGGACGGTACCGGCGAGGCCGCAGCCATTGCCGAGGTCCTTGTCGGGCAGGACACGGAAGGAGACCGCCTCGCGGTGCAGGTCGCCCAGGCATTGTGCGGTGTCATGCGGCGACGGCTTGGATATCGCGCCGCGCGGCTGCGGCGGCCGCTGCTGGGCGGGGCGCTCGCGGCTGCCGCAGCCGGCGAGCAGCAGCGCCAGCGCCGTCGCCGCCACCCACAATTGCCGACCATGCTGACGCAACATACTTCCCCTTTGTGCCGGTCGTAGAGAGGGATGCGGTCGTCCGGCAATGAATCCGCATCACGCTTGCGACGAATCGTGGCCGATCCGCCCGCGGCCGATTTGCGGTTGCCAGTCTGCGCCGACGTCCCTAACGCCGTCGACGGGCCACGCGGTCCCAACGCCGCGCGCGCTCTCTGTGAGGAGAGACTACATTGACGGATATTGTTCTCGCACCCGCCACGGGTGCGCTCGAGAAGCCTGCCACCAAACCGGCACGGCCCTATTTTTCTTCCGGCCCCTGCGCCAAGCCGCCGGGCTGGGACGCCGCCAAGCTCGCCACCGCCAGCCTCGGCCGCTCGCACCGCTCCAAGATCGGCAAGCAGCGCTTGGCTTATGCCATCGACCTGATGCGCGAATGCCTCCGCCTGCCTGATACCCACCGCATCGGCATCGTTCCCGGCTCAGACACCGGCGCGTTCGAGATGGCGATGTGGACCATGCTCGGGGCCAAGCCCGTCACCACGCTCGCCTGGGAAAGCTTCGGCGAGGGCTGGGTGACCGACGCGGTCAAGCAGCTCAAGATCGATCCCACCGTGCTGCGCGCCGACTATGGCCAGCTGCCTGATCTCGGCGCGGTAGACTGGTCGAACGACGTGCTGTTCACCTGGAACGGCACCACGAGCGGTGTGCGGGTGCCGAACGGCGACTGGATCCCCGAGACCCGCGAGGGCCTGTCGTTCGCCGACGCAACCTCGGGCGTGTTCGCCTATGACCTGCCGTGGGACAAGATCGATGTCGCCACCTTCTCGTGGCAGAAGGTGCTGGGCGGCGAGGGCGCGCATGGCGTGATCATCCTCGGCCCGCGCGCGGTCGAGCGGCTGGAGAGCTACACCCCGGCCTGGCCGCTGCCCAAGGTGTTTCGCCTCGTTTCCAAGGGCAAGCTCGCCGAGGGCGTATTCAAGGGCGAGACGATCAACACGCCGTCGATGCTGGCGGTGGAAGACGCGATTTTCGCGCTGGAATGGGGCAAGTCGCTTGGCGGGCTCGATGGCCTGATCGCGCGTTCGGATGCCAATGCCGCGGCGCTGCAGACCATCGTCGCCGAGCGGCCGTGGCTCGGCAATCTCGCCGCCGACGAGGCGAACCGCTCGACGACGAGCGTGTGCCTCACCGTCGAGGGCGCGGACGAGGCGCTGATCAAGAAGATGGCGTCGCTGCTCGAGGCGGAAGGCGCGGCCTATGACGTCGCCGGCTATCGCGACGCACCGCCGGGTCTCAGGATCTGGTGCGGCGCTACCGTCGACACCGCGGACATCGAGGCGCTCGGGCCGTGGCTCGACTGGGCCTATACCACCGCCAAGGCCTCCAACTAATTATCGTCGTCCCAGCGAAAGCTGGGATCTCGTCCCGCGGGCGTATGCCTGCCGCACGAGATCCTGACTTTCGTCAGGATGACGCATTGCAGAAAGACACTTCGTCATGCCCAAAGTCCTCATTTCCGACAAGATGGATCCCCAGGCCGCCAAGATCTTCCGCGAGCGCGGGGTGGAGGTGGACGAGATCACCGGCAAGACCCCGGCAGAGCTGATGGCGATCATCGGCGACTATGACGGGCTCGCGATCCGCTCCTCGACCAAGGTCACCAAGGAGATTCTCGAGCACGCGACCAACCTCAAAGTGGTCGGCCGCGCCGGCATCGGCGTCGACAACGTCGATATCCCCGCCGCGTCGGCCAAGGGCGTGGTGGTGATGAACACCCCGTTCGGCAATTCGATCACCACCGCCGAGCACGCCATCGCGCTGATGTTCGCGCTCGCCCGCGACCTGCCGGAGGCGGACAAGTCCACTCAGGCCGGCAAGTGGGAAAAGAACCGCTTCATGGGCGTCGAGATGACGGCCAAGACGCTCGGCCTGATCGGCGCCGGCAACATCGGCTCGATCGTCGCCGATCGCGCCCGTGGCCTTAAGATGAAGGTGGTCGCCTATGATCCCTTCCTCACCCCCGAGCGCGCGGTGGAGATGGGTGTCGAGAAGGTGACGCTGGACGAGCTGCTCGCCCGCGCCGACTTCATCACCCTGCACACGCCGCTGACCGACCAGACCCGCAACATCCTGTCGGCGGAGAATCTCGCCAAGACCAAGCAGGGCGTACGCATCGTCAATTGCGCACGCGGCGGGCTGATCGACGAGGCGGCGCTCAAGGCGGGGCTCGATTCCGGCCATATCGGCGGCGCCGCGCTCGACGTGTTCGTGACCGAGCCGGCCAAGGAATCGCCGCTGTTCGGCACCCCGAACTTCATCTCCACCCCGCATCTCGGCGCCTCGACCACCGAGGCGCAGGTCAATGTCGCGATTCAGGTCGCCGAGCAGATGGCGGACTTCCTGGTCTCGGGCGGTGTCACCAACGCGCTCAACATGCCCTCGCTGTCGGCCGAGGAAGCGCCCAAGCTCAAGCCGTACATGGCGCTCGCCGAGAAGCTCGGCAGCCTGGTCGGCCAGCTCGCGACCGGCGCGATCACGCGCATCTCGGTCCATGCCGAGGGCGCGGCGGCAGAGCTCAACCAGAAGCCGATCACCAGCGCCGTGCTGGCCGGCTTCCTCCAGACCCAGACTGCGACGGTCAACATGGTCAACGCGCCGCTGCTCGCGCGCGATCGCGGCATGGAGGTGCGCGAGATCCGCACCGAGCGCGAGGGCGATTACCACACGCTGTTGCGCGTCGCGGTGAAGACCGCCGATGGCGAGCGATCGGTGGCGGGAACCCTGTTCGGCGACCAGGCGCCGCGCCTCGTCGAGCTGTTCGGCATCAAGGTGGAGGCCGATCTGGTCGGCCCGATGCTCTACGTCGTCAATGAGGACGCCCCCGGCTTCATCGGCCGGCTCGGCACCGCGCTCGGCGAGGCAGGGGTCAACATCGGCACCTTCCATCTCGGCCGCCGCTCGGCCGGCGGCGAGGCGGTGCTGCTGCTCTCGGTCGACGAGCCGGTAACCGCGGAGCTGCTCGCCAAGGTCAAGGCGCTGCCCGGCGTCAAGACCGCGATGGGCCTGTCGTTCTGAGGCCTGGCTGAACCTTCTTGTCCCCGGACTCGTCCGGGGACGGGATGCGGCCGCGGCCGTGTGCGAGGGACACAGTCTGCCGTTCGCCCCGAGCGTTGTCGACGGGCATGAGACTTACTGTGCTTCGACAAGCTCAGCACGAACGGCTCAATGCTTGTCCGAGCGCGACACAGTCCTGCCGCTCGCCCTGAGCTTGTCGAAGGGCAGGGGACACCCCGCGCGTCGACTGGCTCGGCGCGAACGAGCACCCCTCGTCATCCTGCGCTACCCCTCTCCCCATTGCGGCAGGGGCGCTCTATGGAGCCGGCATGACCCCATTGCTCCCCGAAGGTTTCCGCGACCGTCTGCCGCCCCATGCCGATACCGCCGCCGCGATCGAGGCGCGGGTGCTGGAGGCGGCGCGGCTGCATGGCTATGAGCGCGCCGATCCGCCGCTCGTTGAATATGCCGACAGCCTCGGCTCGCGGCTCAAGGACGGCGCGCTGATCGATGCGGTGCGCTTCGTCGATCCGGTGTCGCAGCGCACGCTGGCGATCCGCCCCGATCTCACCGCGCAGATCGCCCGCATCGCCGCGACGCGGATGGGGCATCACCCGCGCCCGGTGCGGCTGTCCTATGCCGGCCCTGTGCTCAAGCTGCGTGCGGAGCAGCTCGCCCCGGCGCGCGAGTGGCGCCAGATCGGCTGCGAGCTGATCGGGCTCGATTCGGTCGCGGCGGCGCAGGAAGTGGTCGGCGTCGCGGTCGAGGCGCTGGCCGCCGCCGGTGCGAGCGGTGTCTCGATCGATTTCACCTTGCCGGATCTTGTCGACACGCTGGCGGCCGGGCCGTTCCCGGTGCCGGCGGAGCGAGTCGAGGCGTTGCGCGACCGGCTCGATGCCAAGGATGCCGGCGCGGTGGCGGAGCTGGCGCCGGCCTATCTGCCGCTGATCGAGGCGGCCGGGCCTTTCGAGGCGGCGCTGGCGCGGCTACGCGGCTTCGATGCCAGCGGCGCGCTCACCAGCCGCCTGGATGGGCTGGCAGCGCTGGCGAACGCCGTGGGTGGCCGGGTCGGGCTGACGCTCGATCCCACCGAGCGCCACGGCTTCGAATATCAATCGTGGCTCGGCTTCTCGCTGTTCGTGGCCGGCGCGACGCGCGAGGTCGGCCGCGGCGGCACCTATACCGTGATGCACGATGGCGGCGCCGAGGAAGCCGCGACCGGCTTCTCGATCTTCGCCGATGCGATCGTCGCCACCGCCGCGCCGGCCGAGCGGCGGCGGCTGTTCCTGCCAGTGGGCACCGCGCCGGCAGACGGCGCGGCGATGCGCGCCGCCGGCTGGGTGACGGTGGCGGCGCTGGAGGCTGGCGACACGCCCGAGGCGCAATTGTGCACGCACGTCTGGGCGGCGGGCGAGGCGCGGCTGCTGGGCGCGTGAGGGCGCCGCGCCGCTGCGCGCGCAGGAGCAGGCGAGCGCGAGCGGTTGACGCGCCGGGCCCCCGAGGCTAGGCGCGCCACCGAACAATCGGAACCGTCCGCGCGCCGAGCCCTGTCGAAGGGCGCGCGGATTCGCCAGGCAGGCGGAGAATTGTATCCATGGCCAATGTAGCCGTGATCGGCGCCCAGTGGGGCGACGAGGGCAAGGGCAAGATCGTCGACTGGCTCGCCGAGCGCGCCGACATGGTGGTCCGCTTCCAGGGCGGGCACAACGCCGGCCACACGCTGGTGGTGGGCGAGAACGTCTACAAATTGTCGCTGCTGCCCTCAGGAATCGTCCGTGGCACGCCGTCGGTGATCGGAAATGGCGTGGTGCTCGACCCCTGGGCGCTCAAGGCCGAGATCGAGCGGCTCGCGGCACAGGGCGTGGTGGCGACCCCGGAGACGCTGCGCATTGCCGACAATTGCGCATTGATCCTGCCGTTCCACCGCGATCTCGACGGCCTGCGCGAGGATGCGAGCGGCGCCGGCAAGATCGGCACCACCAGGCGCGGCATCGGCCCGGCCTATGAGGACAAGGTCGGTCGTCGCGCGATCCGCGTCTGCGATCTTGCCCATCTCGACCAGCTCGATGCCCAGCTCGATCGGCTCACCGCGCATCATGACGCGCTGCGTGCCGGCTTCGGCCAGCCGCCGATCGATCGCGACGCGCTGATCGCCGAGCTGCGCGACATCGCCGATTTCGTGCTGTCCTTCGCCAAGCCGGTGTGGCGCGACCTCAACGAGGCGCGCGCGGCGGGCAAGCGCATCCTGTTCGAAGGCGCGCAGGGCGTGCTGCTCGACGTCGATCACGGCACCTATCCGTTCGTCACCTCGTCCAACACCATCGCCGGCAGCGCGGCGGGCGGTTCGGGTCTCGGGCCAGGGGCGGTCGGCTTCGTGCTCGGCATTGCTAAGGCTTATACCACCCGCGTCGGCTCGGGGCCGTTCCCGACCGAACTCGAGGACGAGATCGGCGAGCGCCTCGGCACCCGCGGCCACGAGTTCGGTACCGTCACCGGGCGCAAGCGCCGCTGCGGCTGGTTTGATGCGGTGCTGGTGCGCCAGTCGGCGGCCGTCTCGGGGATCACCGGCATCGCACTGACCAAGCTCGACGTGCTCGACGGCTTCGAGACGATCTCGATTTGCACCGGCTATCGCCTGCGCGGCGAGACGCTGGACTATTTTCCCTCGCACGCCGCCGATCAGGCCGCGGTGGAGCCGATCTACGAAACGATGGAAGGCTGGCAGGATTCCACGGCCGGCGCGCGCAGCTGGGCCGAATTGCCGGCCCAGGCAATCAAGTATATCCGTCGTGTCGAGGAATTGATCCGCTGCCCGGTGACCCTGGTATCGACCAGTCCCGAACGGGCCGACACCATCCTGGTCCGCGATCCGTTCGCGGACTAATCTAGATCATCTTTGCCGGTGGCATGAAGATCATGCCGCCGGTTCAACCAAGCATCCTTTTACTGTCTGGCCTGTTATGGAGATCAAACAGGGAGAAGAAGGATGGAAGACGATCTCGTCCGACTGGCCAAGTCCCAGCTCGCGTTCCGCCGGTTACGCTACACCCATTTCGATCACGCGCTATTCGACGAACACGCCTGGGACATGCTGATGATCCTGTTCGTCGCGCGCAGCGAAGGGCGCGAGATCGAGGATATCGAGCTGATCACCGAGACGGCGGCACGCCTGCCCACCGGCCTGCGCTGGCTGTCGATGCTGGAGCATGACAAGCGCGTCACGCGAACCGTGAAAAGCGATCGGATCCTGGTGACGCTGACCGACGAGGCTGCCGCCTCGATGCGCCAATTTTTCCTGGATGCCTCCGCCGCACGATAGTGATCCGCGGTTCCGTGCGACGGGACTCTCGTCGCTTCGCCGGTTACCGATCGCAAAAGAAGAGGCCGGACGATCGCTCGCCCGGCCTTTCCTTTCACCCGTCGGAGACGAGCTTAGCGCGGGGTAGTCGAGCCGCCCGAGCTGCTCGTCGTGCCCGTGCCCGTGGACGTACCCGGCGTGGTCGTGCCGGTTGCATCGGGGCTGGTCATCGAATCCGGCGACATGGTCGAGTCGGTGGTCGACGTCGTCCCCATGGTCGTCGTGCCGGTGCCCGAGCGCGTGCCGGTGGTGCCGCGATGGGTGCTGCGCGTCGATTTGCTGCGGGTGGTGCTGGTCGTGCCGCCGGTGGTGCCGGAGGTCGTCGACTGGCCGGTGCCGGTCTGGCCCATCGACATGTCACCGGTGGTGCCGCCCATGGTGCCCGATGTCGTGCCGCCCATCGTGCCCGACGTGGAACCACCCATGGTCCCTGTCGAGCCACCCATGGTGCCTGACGTCGACCCACCAGTTGTCGTTTGCGCAATGGCGGCGGTCGGCAACAACAGCGCAGCGGCGGTAAGTGTCATGATCTTTCGCATCGTTCTCTCCTGCTTTTCGTTATCGTATCAACGGCTCGCAGGGGCAGGTGTTCCCTTCGATTAACTACATTGAGCCCGGTGGAGTAACGCCTGATCGGCGAGCACCAAGGCCATCATCGCTTCCACCACCGGCACGCCGCGGATGCCGACGCACGGATCGTGGCGCCCCTTGGTGGCGATCTCGGCGGCCCGGCCGTCGCGGTCGATCGTCGGTACCGCGGTGAGGATCGAGCTGGTCGGCTTGAACGCGGCGCGCAGCCGGATCGGCTGGCCGGTCGCGATGCCGCCGGCGATGCCGCCGGCGTGGTTGGCGAGGAAGGTGGGGCCCTCGTCACCCGGGCGCATCGCATCGGCATTGGCCTCGCCGGTGAGGGCCGCGGCGGCAAAGCCGTCACCGATCTCGACGCCCTTGACGGCGTTGATGCCCATCACCGCATGCGCCAGCTCGGCGTCGAGCTTGGCATAGAGCGGCGCGCCCCAGCCGGCGGGCACGCCCACTGCCTCGCAGGCGACCACCGCGCCGAGCGACGAGCCGGCCTTGCGCGCGCCGTCGACCAGCGCCTCCCAGCGCTCCGCCGCGGCAGGGTCGGGGCAGAAGAAGGGATTGGCGTCAATCGTCGCGTCGTCGAACGCGGCGTAATCGATCGCATCGCCGCCGATCGCTTCCACCCAGCCGCGGATCCGCACCTGCGGGATCACCAGCCTGGCGACCGCGCCGGCCGCCACCCGGCTTGCCGTCTCGCGCGCCGATGACCGCCCGCCGCCGCGATAGTCGCGAAAGCCGTATTTGGCGTCATAGGCGTAATCGGCATGTCCGGGGCGATAGGCGAGCGCGACCTCAGAATAATCCTTCGATCGCTGGTCGACATTCTCGATCATCAGGCTGATCGGGGTGCCGGTGGTGCGGCCCTCGAACACGCCCGAAAGGATGCGCACCTGATCGGGCTCGCGCCGCTGGGTGGTGAAGCGCGAGGTGCCGGGACGGCGCTTGTCGAGCCAGGGCTGGATGTCCGCTTCGGCGAGCGCGAGCCCCGGCGGACAGCCGTCGACCACCGCGCCGATCGCGGGACCGTGGCTCTCGCCCCAGGTAGTGAAGCGGAAGACGTGGCCGAAGGAATTGACGCTCATGATGCCTCCCTCTCGCGACGGAGGGGAGGGGTCAAGCTGTCGCGTTGGGTAATCGGCTCAGGCGAGCGCGATGTCCGGCGCGTCCTCGGCCTTCATGCCGATCACGTTGTAGCCGGCGTCGACATGGTGGATCTCGCCGGTGACGCCGCTCGACAGGTCGCTGAGCATGTACAATCCGGCGCCGCCGACGTCGTCGATCGTCACGGTGCGGCGCAGCGGCGAGTTGAGCTCGTTCCACTTGAGGATATAGTTGAAGTCGCCGATCCCGCGCGCCGCCAGCGTCTGGATCGGGCCCGCCGAGATGGCGTTGATGCGGATGTTCTCCGGCCCGAGATCCACCGCGAGATATTTGACGCTGGTCTCGAGCGCCGCCTTGGCGACGCCCATGACATTGTAATGCGGGATGACCTTCTCGGCGCCGTAATAGGACAGGGTCAGGATCGAGCCGCCCTCGGGCATCATCGTCCGCGCGCGCTTGGCCACCGCGACCAGGCTGTAGGCCGAGATGTTCATCGTCATCAGGAAATTGTCGAGCGTGGTATCGTAATAGCGACCACGCAGCTGCGACTTGTCCGAGAAGCCGATGGCATGGACCACGAAGTCGATTGTCGGCCATTCCGCGGCGAGCGTGGCAAAGGTCGCGTCGAGCGCGTCCATGTCCGAGACGTCGCAGTCGAACAGCCGGGCGACGCCGAGCTGCTCGGCGAGCGGGCGCACGCGCTTCTCCATCGCCTCGCCCTGGTAGGAGAAAGCGAGCTCGGCGCCGGCGGCCGACAATTGCTTGGCAATCCCCCACGCCAGCGACTTGTCGTTGGCCAGGCCCATGATCAGCCCACGCTTTCCCGCCATCAACCCCGTCACGCCGTCACCGCCTCCGTCTTGCTCGTCGCTGCACCCTGTAGCGCCGGTTCGGGCGGTTCCGCCAGTGCCGCGTTGAGATGGGCGCCAAACACCAGCCCGAGGCCGATCAGATAGAAGAACAGGAGCATCACCACGACGCCGGCCAGGCTGCCGTAGGTGAGGTCATAGCCGCCGAGCTGCGCGAGCACGATCGGCAGCAGCGCGGTCATCCCCACCCACCAGGCGGTGGTGAACAACGCGCCCGGCCATTTCTTGCACTCGGTGTAGCGGTATTTGGACGGCGTCACCGAATAGAACAGCATGTAGAGCGCGCCGAACATCAGCAGCCCGGGGATGATCCGGGACAGGCCGACCCAGCCGGCGGCGTTCTCGGCGAAGGGCAGCAGCCGGTAGATGAACTGCTCGGCGGCGGTGAGGATGCCCTGCACCAGGAAGGCGATCAGCGCGATGATCACCGACAGGATGATCATCCCCGACGACGACAGCCGCGAGCGCCAGAAGGGCGCGGTCGATTTGACGCCATAAGCACGGTGGAAGATGTCGCGGATCGTCTCGACGAAGCCGCCCACCGTCCACAAGCCGACCAGCCCGCCGAGCCACAGCAGGTTGCCGGTCCGCGCCACCAGCACGTCGGCGATCGGCTTGCGCAGGATGTCGGCGACATCGGGGGGCAGCACGTGGAGGAACGAGGCCACCGTGCGCTGGGTCTCGGCGCTCTGGCCGAGCAGCGACAGCAGCGCCGCCGCGGTGATGAAGAACGGGAACACCGTCATCAGGGCAAGATAGGCGAGATTGCCGGCGTGGATGAAGCCGTCGTTGAACACACCGAACGCGGCGCGCTTGAACACCTCGATGGTGGCCGGGCCGGGCTTCAGCTTGGCGAGGTGGTGGTGGGCGCCGTGGCGATGCTTCGCCCGGTCTTCGGGGGTTAGGGCGGGGGCAGCGTCTGTCACGCGGCTCAGACGCCCAGCGCCGCCCTCGGGTTCCCGGCACCATCCCACTGTTCGGCAAAGGCTTGCAGCGCGGCATCATGCGCAGGCACGTCGACCATCAGCGTCACGAGCTGGTCGCCGCGGGTGCCGTCCTTGCGGTGAAAACCCTTGCCCTTGAGGCGCAGCGTTTTGCCCGAGGTGGTGCCGGCGGGGATCGTCAGCATCACCGCCTTGTCGACGGTCGGCGCGCGCACCGAGCCGCCGAGCACCGCCTCCTTGAGGGTGATCGGCAGATCGAGCCGGACGTCATCGCCGTCGCGGGTGAAGAAGCGGTGCCCCTGTACCTCGATGCTGACGATTGCGTCGCCGGCGCCGCCCGGGCCTTGCTCGCCCTTGCCGCCGAGCTTCATCTGGGTGCCGGTCTCCACCCCGGCCGGCAGCTTGAGGTCGATCGCCTTGCCGTCGCCAAGCGTCACCCGTTGCGGGCTGAGCGTCGCCGCATCGACAAAGGGAACGCGCAATTGATAGGCGATGTTGGCGCCCTTGGGCTGTGGTCGCCGGCCGAAGCCGCTGGCGAAGCCGCCGCCGCGCTGACCGCCGCCGAACAGGCCCTCAAAGATGTCGCCCATGTCGGCGCCGTCGCCGCCGAACTCGAATCCGGCGCTGTTGAAGCCGCCGCCGCCCGGGCCACCGGCACGCGGGCTGCCGCCGCCATAGCCGAACGGCGCGGCGGGGTTGCCGTCGCCGTCGATCTCGCCGCGGTCGAAGCGCGCGCGCTTGTCCTTGTCGGTGAGCAGGTCATAGGCGCTCGTCACCTGGCTGAACCGCTCGGACGCCTTGGGATTGTCCTTGTTGCGGTCCGGGTGAAGCTCCTTGGCGAGCTTGCGGTACGCCTTCTTGACGTCGGCCTCGGTCGCGCCGCGCGCCACGCCCAAGGTCTGATATGGATCGGCCATCGAGTCCCCGTTGGTGTATTAGCCGGCTATGTGGGGGAGGGAGCCGCGCAACGCAATCGGTGGCTGCATCGTTGGTGGCATCGAGGAGACGCGATCATGACCGACAAGCAACCCACCCAGGCGATGGATACCAATCACGACGGCAGCAAGGACGGCGTCGGCGACGCGCCGGGCAAGACCGCTGGCGGCAGCGAAAGCAGCGGCGGCGCCTATCCCAATCCGCATACCGGCAAGAAGCCCGGCGGCGCCGGCGGCGGCTTCATGGGCCATGGCGGCCAGAGCGGGATGGAATATTCGGGCACCGGCGACAAGGATAGCGACGATGGCGTCGGTAACGAGAATGCCGTGACGAAGTAGACGCTATCGGCCGGTGGCCCCGGTCTACCGTCGCCCGGACCCAAAGTCCGTCACCCCAGCGGAAGCTGGGGTCTCCAGCGGCTCCATCCCTCCGCCACCAGGAGATCCCAGCTTCCGCTGGGGTGACGGCGTGGGGAAGGCTTGGATGACGGTGCGGCGGCGGGGCGGGGCAGGCTAGGCGACCACCACTTCCTCCAGCGGCGCGACGTCGACCGACACTTCCATGTTCTGCGCATGCGAGCCGAGCACCACGCCGTCGACCGGTGCGATCTCGGCATAGTCGCGGCCGACGGCCATGACGATGTGATCGCCCGCCATCCAGATGCCGTTGGTGGGATCGAGCCCGACCCAGCCCTGCACCGGCCCACACCATAGCAACACCCAGGCGTGCGTCGCGTCGGCGCCGACCAGCCGCGGCTCGCCGGGGGGCGGAATGGTGCGTATATAGCCCGAGGCATAGGCTGCCGGCAGCCCCGCCGCGCGCAGCCCGGTGATCATGATCTGCGCGAAATCCTGGCACACGCCCTTGCGGTGCAGGAAAGCTTCGTGCGGCGGCGTGTCGACCAGAGTCGCGGTAGCGTCGAACGTGAAATCGCGCTGGATCCGCTGCGCGAGCGCGATTCCCGCCTCCAGGCTGCCGCGCGCGGGATCGAGATCCGCCGCGCAATAATCGGCGATGCCATGGTCGAGCGGGATCAGCGGCGAGGGGAACAGGTAATTGGCCGGGCCGATCGCCGAAAGATCGCGGCTGTGGCGCGCCATCGCCGCGACCTCGGCGAGCGTCGGGTCTGAGGCGTCGGGGATCGGGATCAGCCGATCGACCGCAATCCGCGCGCGGCTTTCGATGGTGAGGCTGCGCACCGGCGTGTCGATCACCAGCCGGGTGACGTTGGCGAGCCCCGCCTCGGCGCGCGCCGGCGAGGTGCGCCCGACCGGCTCGACGGTGAGCGCATAATCCTCCACCGTCTGGCCCGGCCAGTCGATCGGCTGGAGCCGCAGGTTGCAGCGCGCGAACTTGACGAAACCGCCGTAATCGAAGCGGGTGACGTGGCGGATGTCGTAGATCATCGGATGTCGGGCTTCATGCCAGCGTCAGCCCCACGGCGCGCAGCGGTTCGGCGCCCTGAAGGAAATAGCGGCGCGCGACCGCGTCGGACAATTGGGCGAGCCGGCGCTCCAGATCGCCGAGCGTATCGGGGGTCATGGTCGCGGCGGCCGTGGTGGCGAGGATCGCGGTCAGCGCCTTGGCGAGCGCCTGTTGCGGCTCGGCCATGCCATCGTCGCTCAGCACCGGCAGTTCGCCAAGCCGCTCGTTCAGCCGTTCGGTCTGATAGGCGAGGCTGCGCGGGTTGCCCGGATCGAGCGCGACGAGGTCGACCACCGGCACCCGCGCGATCCCCGTGAGGTAGCGCTGGCGATAGCTGATCTGGCTGTTGGCGAGGTCGAGCAGCGTCGAGAGATCGTCGGCGGTCGCGCCGGGCATGCCGAACAGCCTCACCGCCCTGGTCATCGCCATCGCGCGTTCCAGCCGGCGGCCGAGATCGTGGAACCGCCAAGCGGCCGTGCGGCCCATATGCTCGGCCGACAAGCCGGCGATCGCCGCATAGCGCCGCTGCAGCGAGCCGGCGCGATCCAGCATGCCGCGATGGGTGGGGAAGGGTGCCTCGAGCAGCCGCACCATGTCGGCCGACAAGCGGTCGCGCGATCCCTCGCCGATACAGCGGGCGAGGCGGTTGATCGTCGCCACCGAATGCCAGTCCTCGTCCTCCATCGCCTGGCGGGCGAACAGCGTCAGGTCGCCGCGGCGCAGCGACAGCGGGTGCGGCGCCGATCCACCGCCGGCGATCAGGCCGACGAGCTTGCCCATCGTCGCCGACGACAGCGCCGCGCCGCCATCGGCATCGATCGAGTTGCCGAGCATCACCCGGATCGCCGCGAGCAGCGCCTCGCCACGCTCGAGATAGCGGCCGAGCCAGTAAAAATTATCGGCGACCCGGCTCGGCAGCGTCCCCGGGTTGCGGCGCACGGCGAGCGAATCCTGCGCGGGCAGTAGCGACACCTGGTCCACCGCCTCATGGCCGTGGATGCAGACGTCGGCCGACCAGGTGCCTTCGCCCATCACCGTCGAGCGTGGATCGGGATCGTCGCCGATCCGGGCAAAACCGCCGGGCAGCACCGTCCAGGCGCCATGCGCGTCGCGCGCGAGGAACACGCGCAAGGTGAAGGGCCGCGGCTCGAGCCGGTCGCCGATCACGACCGGCATGGTGGAGAGGCGGACGATCTCCTGGCCGACATAATCCTGCGGGCGGCGGGCCATGTCGGCGAGCAGCGCGATGCGCGCCGCGCCGGTGATCTCGGCGCCGGGGATCGGCTTGTTGCCGGGCAGGCCGAGCGGCGCCGCGCCGAATGCGGGGCCGATCAGCAGCCGATCGAGGTCTTCCTCGACATGCACGCGCTCGCGATCGTGGCCGCACCACCAGGTGGCGATGTTGGGGATGTGCAGGCTTTCGCCAAGCAGCCGCGTCGCCAGCTGCGGCAGGAAGGCGCTGAACGCCGGCGCCTCGAGCACGCCCGACCCCGGCGGGTTGGAGAGCACGACATTGCCCGCGGCATAGGCATCGATCAGCCCCGGCACGCCGATCTGCGAATGCGAATCGAACGCCAGCGGATCAAGCAGCCGCGGATCGACCCGCCGCCACAAGGCGTCCACGCGCTTGAGCCCGCCGATGGTGCGGACATAGAGCTGGTTCTCGAGCGCGGCGAGATCGGCGCCTTCGACCAGCAGCAGCCCGAGGTAGCGGGCGAGATGCGCCTGTTCGGGATAGCTCGGATTGAACCGTCCAGGCGTGAGCAGGCCGATCCGCGGCTCGGCGCGGCGACACATGGCGGCGATCCCGGCGCGGAACGCGGCGAAGAAGGGCGCGTGGCGCTGGACGTTGAGCCGCGCCTGCAGACCGCCGAGCGTGCGGCTCACCGCAAGCCGGTTCTCGAGCGCATAGCCGGCGCCGGCGGGCGCGCGCAGGTGATCGGCAAGGATCCGCCATTCGCCGGTGGGGCCGCGACCGAGATCCATCGCGATGAAATGGAGGTGGCGACCGCCGGGCGGTTCGAGCCCCACCATCGGCCGCAGGAAATAGGGGCTGCCGGTCACCAGCGCGGCGGGGATCAGGCCGCGCTCGACCAGCCGGCCGGGCCCATAGAGATCCGCGATCACCGTCTCGAGCAGATCGGCACGCTGGACGACGCCCTGCGTGATCTCGCGCCACTCCGCGCTGTCGATCAGCAGCGGCACGGGGGACACCGGCCAGGGTCGCTCGTCGGCCTCGCCCGAGATGCGAAAGCCCATGCCGATGTCGGCGGCATGGCGGCGGACGCGCTCGCGGATGTGGTCGAGATCGTCGGACGCGACGGTGGCGAGTTCCTCGAACATCGCCGCCCAGGCCGGATCGTCGCTGCTGCACAGCACGTCGTCCGCGGTGGCGCGGGCGCAATAATCCGCGATCCAGCGCTTGGCATGCGTCGCCGCGTCGAACAGGGGCGCCGGTCGCGTCGCCATCGCTTGCCTTTACATGTCCCCGCGGTGTGAGCGGCACCGTCTACGGTTGCGCGCTGCCATGCAACATAAAAGGACCAGTCTTCATCGTTCGCGCGTAATAGCCGCAGACGGGTTACAGATCCGGCAGCACCTGGTCGGCGACGCCCCAGCCGTCCAGCGCGCGCGAGCCGGCGCGCGCGAGCAGCTCGGCGGCATCGCGTACGCTCCAGCGCGCCGCGGTGTCGAGGTCGCGCAGCTCGGTCCAGGAGACCGGCGCCGCCACCGGCGCGCCGGCACGCGCCCGCGCGGCATAGGGCATGATCGCGGTCGCGCCGCGCTGGTTGCGCAGATAGTCGATGAAGATCTTGCCCTTGCGCTTGGCCTTGGACATGACCGCGACGAACCGCTCGGGATCGGCGGCGGCCAGCGCGCGGGCAAAGCGATCGGCGAAGTCCTTTACCGCCGGCCATTCGGCCTGCGGCGTCAGCGGCACCACCACATGGACGCCCTTGCCGCCCGACAGCAGCGGGAAGCTTACCAGCCCTATCTCGGCGAGCTGGTTCTTGAGATAGTCGGCGGCCCGTTTGGTGTCGCCGAAATCGAGCCCCTCGTCGGGATCGAGATCGAACACCAGCCGGTCGGGCTGCTCGAGCGCGTCGATCGACGAGCCCCAGCCGTGGAATTCGATGGTGCCCATCTGGACGCAGGCGGTGAGGCCATCGACGTCGTCGACGTAGAGATAGGGCTCGACGGTGCCGTCCTTCTCGGTGATGTCGACATGGTGGACCCATTCGCCGAAGCTGCCGGCATCGTGCTTCTGGAAGAAGCATTGCTTGGCGCGGCCCTGCGGGCAGCGCACCAGGCTGACCGGCCGGCGCCCGGCCCAGGGCAGCATGATCGGCGAGACCTGCGCGTAATAGTCCGCGAGCTCGCCCTTGGTGACGTCCGATTCGGGGAAGATCACCCGGTCGCGGCTGCTCACCTTGACGTGGACCTCGGGGAGCTCGACCGCGAGCGTCGCCGGTGCCGGCTCGGGGGTCTCGACCACCACGTCCGCCGCCTTCTTGTCGCCGCGCAGGCCGAGGAAGCTCGGGTGGCGGAGCACGCCATCGGGCGTCACCTCGGTAAAGGCGATCTCGGCGACCAGCTCGGGCTTCACCCATTTGGCGCCGCGCACCATCGCGCGCGGCGCCTTCACCGTCGGCTCGGCCTGCGCCAGCGCGGCGAGCTTGTCGCCGATCTCGTCCATCAGCGCGGCGCCGAAACCGGTGCCGACCTTGCCCGCATAACGCAGCACGCCCGCCTCATGGACGCCGAGCAGCAGCGACTTGAAACCGCGGTTCTTGTCCGACGGCGTCCAGCCGACGATCACGAATTCCTGGCGGCGGGTGCATTTCGCCTTCAGCCATGCCTTGGTGCGGCGGCCGCGATAGGGCGCATCGGCCTGCTTCGAGACGACGCCCTCCAGCCCCTCGCGGCACATCGTCTCGAACAATTGCTCGCCCGAGCCGAGCACATGGTCGGAATAATGGATCCGATCGCTGTTCGGGATGATCGCGTGCAGCCGCTCCTTGCGGGTGATGGTGGCGAGCCCCGTCAGATCCTCGCCATCGAGCGCGAGCAGGTCGAAGGCGAACAAGGTCATGTCGCCGCCTGCCGAGATCGCATCCTTGAGGGTCGAGAAATCCGGCCGGCCCTCCTTGAACGCGACGATCTCGCCATCGATCAGCGCCGATTGCACCGGGAGCGCCGCCGCGGCCTCGGCGATCGCGGCGAATTTGTCGGTCCAGTCGAGCCCGCTGCGGGTATAGACCTTGGCGGTGCCGCCGCCGACCGCGACCAGCGCGCGGTAGCCGTCATATTTAACCTCGTGGAGCCAGCCGCCGCCGGTGGGGACGCTATCCACCAGCGTGCACAATTGCGGTTCCTGGAACGCTGGCGGCTTGCCCTTGGCGGCCGCGGCGGCCTTGGCCTTGATCTTGGCGGCCTTCTTCGGCGGCGCAGCCTTGGCCGGCTTCTTGCCCTCGGCGATCTCCTGCATCGTCCGCCCGGTGGCGACGCTGGTCAGCGCCTCCTCAACCAGCGTGTCGGTGCCGCCGGCGGCGGGATCGTCGATCTTGCGGAGCAGCCAGTTCTCGTTCTTCTCGCGGCCGCGTGGCTTCAGCCGGATCAGCAGCCACTCGCCCTTCATCCGCTCGCCCTCGAGCACGAAGTGGAGGTGGCCCTCGTCGATGTCCTTGGCGCTCTTGCCCGCGATCGGTGACCAAGTGCCGCGATCCCACAGCATCACCGTGCCGCCGCCATATTCGCCCGCGGGGATCGTCCCTTCGAAGGTCGCATAGGACAGCGGGTGATCCTCGGTACGCACCGCGAGGCGCTTCTCGGCTGGGTCGAGGCTGGGGCCGCGCGTCACCGCCCAGCTCTTGAGCACGCCGTCTATCTCCAGCCGGAAATCCCAGTGCAGCCGGGTCGCGTCATGCTTTTGGACCATGAAGCTGTTGCCGTGGCCCGGCGCCAGCGTGCCCGCGGGCTCGGCGGTCTTGGTGAAGTCGCGTTTGGCATTGTAGCGCGAGAGGGGATCGGTGGCGGCCATCCAGCCTCAAGCCCGCTTCTTCGCCGCCGGTTTCTTCGCCGGCGCCGGCGCGTCCTCGGCCGCTGCCTTCTTCGCCGCGGGCTTCTTGGCCGGGGCTGCCTTGGCCGGCGACGCGCCTGGCTTCTCCATCGACTTCTTCAGCGCCGCCATCAGGTCGACGACATTGGATGCCGAGCGCCCGCCGCCATCGTCTTTCTCCTCGATGATTTTGCCGCCCTTGGCCTTGCGCTTGCGCTCGACCAGCTCCTTCAGCGCATCGACATAGCGGTCGTGGAATTCCTGCGGATCGAACGCACCGGTCTTCTTCTCGATCAGCGCCTCGGCGAGATCGAGCAGATCCTCGTCGGGCTTCCCCTCGGGAATCTCGCGGAAATAGCTCTGCGCCTTGTTGACCTCGTCGGCATAGCGCAGCGTCTCCAGCACCATGCCGCGCCCGCACGGCTTGAGGCTGACGACATATTCACGCCCCCTCAGCGCCAGCTGGCCGAGCCCGACCTTCTTGGTCCGCTTGAGCGCCTCGCGCAGCACGATGAACGCTTCTTCGGCAAGGTCGTCGGCCGGCACCACGAAATAGGGCTTCTCGTAATAGATGACGTCGATCTCGCTCGCATCGACGAACTGGGTGAGCTCCAGCGTTTTTTTCGATTCGAGCTTCACCGCATCGATCTCGTCCTGCTCGAGCAGCACGAACTCGCCCTTCGACACCTCATAGCCCTTCATGATCTCGTCGGTGTCGACCGGGCCGATCCCGGTGACGACCTTCTCATAATGGATCGGCTGGCCCGAGGGCTCGTGGATCTGCTTGAACGACACCGCGGCGCCACTCTTGGTGGCGGAATAGATTTCGACCGGGATCGAGACGAGGGCGAGCCTGATCTGCCCTTGCCAGTAAGCGCGTGCGGCCATGCGGAAAAACACCTCGTTGCGGGGCCGATTCAATTCCCCGGCGACGGAGTCGTTCCGTGGCCGCCGAAACCGCATCGCCGGCTGCCTGACGGCTCGGCATGACGGCGTCGCCGAAAGTCGCTAAGGGCGGCGCATGACCACCGATCCCTTTGTGCTGTTCGACAGTTGGTATGCCGAGGCACGCGCATCAGAAATCAACGACTCAAACGCGATGGCGCTGGCCACCGCCGATGGATCGGGCCGCCCCTCGGTGCGCATGGTGCTGCTCAAGGGCCATGGCCCCGATGGCTTCGTGTTCTACACCAACCGCGGCAGCCGCAAGGCCGCCGATCTCGCCGCGAACATGCAGGCGGCGCTGCTGTTCCACTGGAAGTCGCTGCGCCGGCAGATCCGCATCGAAGGCCAGGTGAGCCTCGCCACCGATGCCGAGTCGGATGCCTATTTCGCCAGCCGCGGGCGCGATTCGCAGCTCGGCGCCTGGGCGTCGGACCAGTCGCGCCCACTCGACGCGCGCGAGACGTTCGAGGCGCGGGTCGCCGAGATGACGACGCGGTTCGAGGGCGGTCCGGTGCCGCGGCCGTCGCATTGGGGCGGCTATCGCGTCACCCCCGATGCCATCGAGTTTTGGCAGGACCGGGCGCATCGGCTACATGAGCGCCGGCTGTTCACCCGCGATGGCGACGGGTGGAGCGAGGGATTGCTGTTCCCATGACGGGTGACGAACGCCGCCGGATCCTGCCCCTGGCCACGCGCGCCGCGCTCGCCAGCGTGGCGATGGCGTGCTTCCTGCTGGCGCTGAAAAGCTTTGCCGCCTGGCAGACCGGCTCGGTGGCGATGCTCGGCAGCCTTGCCGATACCGTGCTCGATCTGCTCGCCAGCCTGGTGACGCTCTACGGCGTCCGCCTCGCCGCCGAGCCCGCCGATCACGATCACCGTTTCGGCCATGGCAAGGCGGAGGCGCTCGCGGCGCTGTTCCAGGTCGCGCTGATCACCGCCTCGGCGGCGGCAATCGGCTGGCGGGCGATCACCGCGCTTGGCGAGAATGGCGCGACCGGCGACGCAGGCTTTGGCATCGGCGTGTCGGTGGTGGCGATCGCCGCCACCGCCGTGCTGCTCTGGTATCAGCGCCGCATCATCCGCCAGACCGGCTCGGTCGCGATCATGGCGGACAATGTCCATTACCAGTCGGACGTGCTGCTCAACGGTTCGGTGATCGTCGCGCTGGTGGTCGATCAATATCTCGGCTGGCACAAGGCGGATCCGATCTTCGGCATCGCCATCGCGCTGTGGCTCGCCTGGGGCGCGTTCCAGGCTTCGTCCAACGCGATCGACCAATTGATGGACAAGGAGTGGCCCGAGGACCAGCGCCACGCCTTTCTCGAGGTCGCGGCGCGCCAGCCCGGGATCAGGGGCATCCACGATTTCCGCACCCGGCGCTCGGGCAGCCACGATTTCGCGCAATTCCACATGGAAGTGGACCGCAACCTCACGGTGAGCGCGGCGCACGACATCGTCGAGGCGGTCGAGGTCAAGCTGCGTGGTGCCTTCCCCAAGGTGGAGGTGCTGATCCACCTCGATCCCGAGGGCCATGTCGATACCGACAACCCGCTGGTCGAGGCCGACGTTACCCCGCATTGGTTCAGCAAGCGGCTATAGGCGCGGCGACGCGCTTGCCCGGCCCCGCAGAGGATTGATCGCGTGAGAATACCCTTCGCCCAGATCGACGCCTTCACCGACACGCCCTTTGCCGGCAATCCGGCCGGGGTGCTACCGCTCGCCGAATGGCTGGCCGATGATCTGCTGCAGAAGATCGCCGCGGAGAACAACCTCAGCGAGACGGCCTTCATCGTGCCGGCCAAGGACGGCGACGCCGATTTCGAACTGCGATGGTTCACGTCCGCCGCCGAGGTCGCGCTGTGTGGCCATGCCACCCTGGCCAGCGGCCATTTCGTGCTGTCGTCCGATGCCGACCGGATCAAGGTGCGGTTCGCCACGCGCCGGTCCGGGATGCTGGAGGTCGCACGCGCGGGCGACCGCTACCGTCTGGATCTGCCGGCCTGGACTCCGGCGCCGCGGCCGCTGCCCGAGATGGTGGCCGCGCTGGGGGTGGAAGCGATCGAGACGCTGTGGCATGAAAGCGGCTATGCGCTGATCCTGGTCGCCGACGAGGCGGCTGTCCGCGCTGCCGATCCCGATCTGCGCGCGCTTGCCGCGCTCGGCCCCTATGTGGCGATCGTCGCCGCGCCGGGGGACGATACCGATATCGCCAGCCGCGTGTTCACGCCCTATTTCGACATCGACGAGGATCCGGTCACCGGCTCGGCGCATGCGGTGATGGTGCCTTATTGGGCTGAGCGGCTCGGGCGGGACCGGCTCACGGCCTATCAGGCGAGTGCGCGCGGCGGGCGGTTGACCTGCTCGCTCGAAGGCGACCGGGTGGTGCTCGGCGGCAGCTGCGTGACGGTGATCGAGGGCACGTTCCTGCTGCCGTGAGGCAGCGACGAGGCGTGGCGCTTACAACGCCTGATCCTGGCCAACCTTAATGTTCCGTTCGCCCTGAGCCTGTCGAAGGGCATGAGTCTCACAGTGCTTCGACAGGCTCAGCACGAACGGACACGGGGTTACGGCAGGGGCTTGCGCCCGCGCGACCGGCCCTTGGTCATCGGATCGGGCTTGCGCGGCTTGACCCAGCCGGCCGGCGGCGTCATCCGCTGCTGACTGGTGCCGAGCCCCATCGCGCCGGGCTGCTGGCGCTGCAGCCCGCTGGGGTCGATCTCGATGCCGCTCGCCTCGCCGGCGGCGCGCAACAGGCTGATCTGGTCGCGCAGCCGCTTCGCTTCCTCGAAATCGAGCGCCGCAGCGGCGGCCTCCATGGCCTCCCGCAACGCCGCGATCGAGACGGTCATGCCGCGGCGGCGAGTGCCGCCTCGGTTGCCGCGATCCAGCCGCCGCCGAGCACGCGATCGCCGGCATAGAGCACCGCCGCCTGGCCGGGCGAGACGCCATATTCCGGTGCGTCGAACACCAGCCGGTCGCCCGCCAGCCGCGCCGGCACCGGTTTGGCCATCGAGCGCACCTTGGCGGTGAGCGGCCCGCGATGGTCGCCGCCAATCCAGTTGAGCCCGGTGATCTGCGCCGCCTCCACCGCCAGTGCGGCGCGCGGGCCGACCACCACCTGGCGTGCGGCCGCGTCCACCCGCACCACGTAGAGCGGCTCGGGGCTGCCGCCGATCTCCAGCCCGCGGCGCTGGCCGACGGTGAAGTGGATGATGCCGCGATGCTCGCCGAGCTTGCGGCCGCTGAGGTCGACGATGTCGCCGGCGGTATCGGCCTCGGGGCGCAGCTTCTTGACCAGCCCGGCATAATCGCCGTCGGGCACGAAGCAGATATCCTGGCTGTCGGGCTTGGCGGCGACGCCGAGGCCGAGCTCGGCGGCGATCTCGCGCACCCGCGCCTTGGGCAGCCCGCCCAGGGGGAAGCGCAGGTAATCGAGCTGGGCTTGCGTGGTGGCGAACAGGAAATAGCTCTGGTCGCGTGCGGGATCGGCGCCGCGGTGGAGCTCGGCGCCCGCCGCGCCCTCGATCCGGCGGACGTAATGGCCAGTGGCGAGGCAATCCGCGCCGAGATTGCGGGCGAGCGTGAGCAGGTCGGTGAATTTCGGCCCGGTGTTGCACTGGACGCACGGGATGGGGGTGCGCCCGGCGAGATACTCGTCGGCGAAGCGGTCGACCACCTGTTCGCGGAAGCTCGTCTCGTGATCGAAGACGTAATGCGCGATGCCGAGCGTGTCACACACCGCGCGCGCGTCGCGGATGTCGCGGCCGGCGCAGCAGCTGCCCGCACGGCCGACAGCCTCGCCATGGTCATACAGCTGCAGCGTCACCCCGATCGTCTCGGCGCCGGTGCGCGCGGCGAGCGCGGCCACCACCGAACTGTCGACGCCGCCGGACATGGCGACGACGATGCGCTTGGCGGCGGCAGGGCCGGACAGCTGGAAATCCACCTCGTTCATGGCAGCCTACATAGGCGCTTCCACGGCTCACCGCAAAATTAGGGAAGGTTCACGATCCCTTGCGGGTCGCTTTACCCCGCCTTCACCAGACCGCGGCTAGGGGTTGCCGACGATAACGACAGGAAAGACCGTTCGTTGGATCTGAGCTTCCCCGGTTTTGACAGAGAGTCAGAGGTCACCCAGCTACCCAGCGACCTGGCGGTGCTGATGGTGGGGATCGCGGCTCGGCAGACCGGCAGCCAGACCGCGGCGGTGCAGGCGAGCTTCGGACGACTGACGGATACGTCGCGGCTGCTCGCACCACTGGACGGCGCGTTTAACGGACCGATGGCCGCAGCGCTGCTGCGATGGAAGGACGAGTAAACGAACTATTAACCTTGGCGTTTCAGGTGATCTTCAAGTCCCACCTTTAAGGTCACGTCACAGAGTTCAGGTAGGGGGCCCCCGCCCCGATCGAGGTTGAGTAATGATCGAGAACCAGAAAATCCGCCCCGCCAAGGTAATCGGCCCGCTCGGCGAGTCGCTTACCCTGGATTCGCTGCCGCCGCCGTCGACGACGCGGTGGGTGGTGCGCCGCAAGGCAGAGGTGGTTGCGGCCGTCAACGGCGGGCTGCTCTCGGTGGACGATGTCTGCGCGCGCTACAATCTGACGGTGGAGGAATTCGCCGGCTGGCAGCGCGCGATCGACCGTTCGGGCATGCCCGGACTGCGGGTGACGCGGATCCAGCACTATAAGTCACTGTACGAGCGCCAGCAGAAATATTGAGCCCGGGGCATAACGAAACGGCAACGGAACAAATTTCTGCGCTCGTGAGTCTTTCCGCCAGAGCCCGCTAGGGGTGCAATGGAGGGACTTATGGGTATCATTCTGTGGCTGATCATCGGCGGCGTCATCGGCTGGCTGGCCAGCATCATCATGCGTACCGATGGCCAACAGGGCATCTTTCTTAACATCGTGGTCGGCATCGTCGGCGCGTTCATCGGTGGCCTGATCATGTCGGGCGGCTCGATCAACAACGCGCCGCTGACGATCTATTCGTTCCTGGTGTCGCTG
The DNA here is from genome assembly GCF_059416225.1 of Sphingomonas sp. GW821-FHT09E03. NCBI lineage: Bacteria > Pseudomonadati > Pseudomonadota > Alphaproteobacteria > Sphingomonadales > Sphingomonadaceae > Sphingomonas > Sphingomonas sp. GW821-FHT09E03. The sequence continues at coordinate 128,494 of NZ_JBWKOS010000008.1, forward strand.
CTCGGTGCGATCATCCTGCTCGCGATCGTCAACCTGGTGCGTCGCGGCAGCGTCCGCTAAGCTTGCGCTTCGTCACGCTAAAACAGTGGAAAGGGCCGTCCGGGCGACCGGGCGGCCCTTTTTTCGTGGCCTATTGCAGGAGGAAGCGCACCGAGAGCGTGACGCTGACCTGCTTCTCGCCCGCGGCGATCTGGGTGCTCGCATCCGCGGCCTTCGCACGCGCCATAAACATCGGCTGCGGCCCCGGATTGCCGGCATCCTCGCCGGCCTCGGCGATCGAGATCATGCGCACCACCCGCAGCCCTGCCGCCGTCGCGTACAGCGCCGCGCGGGCGCGGGCGCGCTTCACCGCATCGCCGCGTGCCTCGTCGAGCGCGGCATCGGGCTGGTCGATCGACAGCGACGGCCCGTCGATCTGGTTGGCGCCCTGCGCGACCAGCGCATCGAGCACCGGCCCTGCCTTGGCGACGTCGCGGAAGCGGATCGAGACGGTGTTGCTCGCCTGATAGCCGGTGATCGCCGGCGGCTGGCCATCGGCGTAGCGATATTGCGGGCTGAGCTGGACGCTGGCGGTGGCGACGTCGCGGGCTGCGATCCCGGCGCGCTTCACCGCCGCGAGCACCCGCGCCATCCGCGCCGCATTGTCGGCAAGCGCCGCCGCGGCGTTATCGCCCTGCGAGACGACGCCGGCGCGCACCGTGGCGAGATCCGGCACCCGCGTGGTGCGCCCTTCGGCGCTGACGTCGAGGATCGTGCCCTGTGCCGGCACCAGCGGCTCCACCGTGGTCGCGGTCTGCGCCACGGCGGCGCCCGGCACCGCGCCGAGCAGCGCCAGGACCGCGATCGAGCTTGCCGATGTGCTGTTCATATATTCTCTCCCGTTACTTGCGTGACGTGCCGTCGCTTGGTGCAACAAAGATCAACCCGGGCTGAACGACGCCACTATATTGCGCGTGCCAAATAAATCAGGCATGAGCGGCGCCGCGCCAACCGGGGGGCTTGAGCGCAGTGACTTATTCATATAACACAGCTGCGCGACGCGGCGGCCCGCGTGACCGGGACGGGGATGTAACACGCATGGACTACGAGACGGGATCGCTGGGGCACGACGAGCGGCTGGCCTTGCCGGGCGAGGCGGCACCGTCGCGCCGTGGTCGCAGGATCGTGATCGGCGCGCTCGTGCTGATCGTGCTGCTGGCGCTCGGCTGGTGGATGTTCGCCGCGGGCAAGAAGGACGCCAAGCCGGCGGGGCCGACCGAGCAGCTGCCGTCGGTGTCGGTGGTGGTGCCGGGCCGCAAGGCGATCGACCGCACCGTCTCGGCGACCGGCACGCTTGCCGCCAAGCGCGAGATGCCGGTCGGCGTCGCCGGCGAGGGCGGGATGATCACCCGCGTGCTGGTCGAGCCGGGCCAGTGGGTCGGCGCCGGCCAGGTGCTGGCGACCATCGATCGCTCGGTCCAGGTGCAGACCGCACAATCGCTCGCCGCGCAGGTGTCGGTGGCGCAGTCCGACCAGAGCATCGCCCAGGCCGAGCTCGATCGCGCCAAGCAGCTGGTGGACCGCGGCTTCATCTCCAAGGCCGATCTCCAGCGGCTGACCGCGACCCGCGATGCCGCCGCCGCGCGCGTCCGCGTCGCCCAGGCATCGTGGCGTGAGGCCAATGCGCGCACCGGCCGGCTCGACATCCGCGCACCTGCCGCCGGCTTGGTGCTGACCCGCCAGGCCGAGCCGGGCCAGATCGTCAGCTCGGGCAGCGGCATGCTGTTCCGCATGGCGATGGACGGGCAGATGGAGATGCGTGCCCAGCTCAGCGAAGCCGATCTCGCCGGCATCCATGTCGGCGCACGCGCCACCGTCACCCCGGTCGGCTCGGATCAGGGCTATCAGGGCCAGGTGTGGCAGGTGTCGCCGGTGATCGATCCGCAGACCCGCCAGGGCATCGCCCGCATTGCGCTCACCTACAATCCGTCGCTGCGCCCGGGCGGCTTTGCCGCCTCGACCATCGTCGGCGGCACCGCGATGGCGCCGTTGCTTCCCGATTCGGCGCTGCAGAGCGACGACAAGGGCAGCTTCGTCTATATCGTCGGCGCCGACAACAAGGTGGAGAGGCGCAACATCCAGATCGGCCAGGTCTCGGATGCCGGCGTCATCGTGCGGGGCGGCCTTGCCGGCAATGAGCGCGTGGTGCTGTCCGCGGGCGGCTTCCTGGCGCCGGGCCAGAAGGTCAAGCCGGTGATCAAGGCCGCCGTAGTCGCGGCCGATTTGAAGGCGAGCTGACATGAGCTTCCGCAACATCTCCGCCTGGGCGATCCGCAACCCGGTTCCCCCGATCGTGCTGTTCATCGCGCTGACGCTGGCGGGGATCGTGGCGTTCATGCGGATGGACGTGAACAACGATCCGGATATCGATTTCCCGGTCGTGATCGTCGTCATCAGCCAGCCCGGCGCGGCGCCGACCGAGCTCGAAAACCAGGTCACCAACCGCGTCGAGGCGGCGGTGCGCAGCCTGCAGGGCATCGACGAGATCACCTCCACCGTCACCGAGGGCAGCTCCACCACCGTGGTCCAGCTCGCAATCGGCACGCCGATCGACCGCGCGGTCAACGATACGCGCGACAAGATCGCCCAGATCCGCAGCGACCTGCCCGAGGGCATCCTCGAGCCGCAGATCTTCCGCGCCGACACCACCGACAATGATCTCGCCAGTTATTCGGCGATCGCGAGCGACATGACGGTGGAGCAGCTCAGCTGGTACATCGACAATACCGTCACCAAGGAACTGCTGTCGGTACCCGGCATGGCCGCGGTCAACCGCAACGGCGGCGTCAGCCGCGAGATCCGCGTGATCCTCGATCCGCTCAAGCTGCAAAGCCAGGGGCTTACCGCTAGCCAAGTCAACCAGCAGCTGCGATTGATTAACCTCAACGCCGCCGGCGGCCGTGCCGAGATCGCCGGCTCCGAGCAATCGGTGCGCGTGCTCGGCAATGCCCGCAACGCCAACCAGCTCGCCGCCACCCAGATCAACGTCGGCGACGGCCGCACCGTCCGGCTGGGCGACATCGCCATCGTCCGCGATCTCTACGCCGAGCAGCGCAGCCGTGCCGCGGTGGACGGGCGCCAGGCGATCAGCTTCGATTTCCAGCGCGCCAAGGGCGCTTCGGACGTCGCGGTGTTCAAGGAGGCGGTGAAGAAGCTGGAGGCGCTCGAGAAGCGCAACCCTGGCGTTCACTTCGTGCTGCGCTCGAACAGCGTCAAATATACCGAGATGCAGTATGAATCGGCCATCCATGCGATGATCGAGGGCGCCGTCCTCGCCGTGCTGGTGGTGCTGATCTTCCTGCGCGATTGGCGCGCGACGCTGATCTCGGCACTCGCCATCCCGCTCTCGGCGATCCCCACCTTCTGGTTCATGGAGCTGCTCGGCTTCAACCTCAACCAGATGACGCTGCTCGGGCTCAGCCTGGTCGCGGGCGTGCTGGTGGATGACGCGATCGTCGAAATCGAGAACATCGTCCGCCACATGCGGATGGGCAAATCCGCCTATCAGGCCTCGATCGACGCCGCCGACGAGATTGGCCTTGCCGTGCTCGCCACCACCATGTCGATCGTCGCGGTGTTCATGCCGGTCAGCCTGATGCCCGGCATCTCGGGGCAGTACTTCCAGAACTTCGGCCTTACCGTCGTCGTCTCGGTGCTGATGAGCCTCGCCGTCGCGCGCCTGATCACGCCGATGATCGCCGCCTATTTCCTGAAAGCGGCGGGCCATGCCAGCCACGGCGAGGGCAGGCTGATGGACGCCTATATGGCGGTGCTGCGCTGGACGCTGGACAGCACGCGCGCCAAGGCGCGCGCCGCCCAGGGTGGCTATCACCGGTTCACCAGCCGCTGGCGCGATCATCGCATGTGGGTGATGGGCCTCGGCCTGGCGGCGTTCGTCGCCACCATCTTCATGTTCGGCGTGGTGCCGATGCAATTCTCGCCGCCGCAGGACAATGACGATTCCACCGCGACGATCGAGATGGTGCCGGGCACCACGCTCGCCCAGACCGACATCGTCGTCAGCCGGGTCGCGGCGCTGCTCGGGCGCCAGCCCGAGGTGCAGTCGGTCTATTCGCGCACCGGCACCGGCGGTGCCGTCAACACCGGCCGCGTCACCGCGACGCTCAAGGATGGCCGCAAGGTTACCAGCACCGAGTTCGAGCGCAATCTCGCGCCCGAGCTCGCCAAGATCCCCGACGCCCGCGTCGGCTTCCGCTCGCAGTTCGGCTGGGGCTCGTCCGGCCGCGACATGACGGTGGTGCTCGGTGGCGACGATCCCGAGCTGCTGCAGAAGACCGCCAACACACTGGTCGAGCAGATGTCGCACCTGGCGACGATCACCCAGCCGCGGATCTCGGGCAATCTCCAGCGCCCCGAAATCGTGATCAAGCCGCGGCTCGATCTCGCCGCCAATCTCGGCGTCACCACCCAGGCGCTGTCGAGCGCGATCCGGATCGCCACGCTGGGCGACATCGATCAGAACTCGGCCCGCTTCTCGCTGTCGGACCGCCAGGTGCCGATCCGCGTCGCGCTCGACCAAGGCGCGCGCACCGAATTGTCGACGATCCAGAATTTGCCGGTCTCCACCACCACCGGCGGCTCGGTGCCCTTGAGCCTGATTGCGGACATCAGCCTGGGATCGGGGCCGACGCAGATCGACCGCGTCAACCAGCAGCGCCGCATCGCGATCGGCGCCGATCTCGCGCCGGGCATCGTCTCGGGGATCGCGCAGAAGCAGATCGACAACCTGCCGGTGATGAAGGACCTGCCGCTCGGGGTGAACCGGCTGACGCTCGGCCAGGCCAAGTGGCAGCAGGAGATGCTCAACAACTTCGTGGTCGCGGTGATCTCGGGCACCTTCCTCGTCTTCGCGGTGCTGGTGCTGCTCTATCGCCGGGCACTGCCGCCGTTCGTCAACATGGCGTCGCTGCTGCTCGCGCCGCTGGGCGGGCTGCTCGCTCTGTGGGCGACCGGCAACCCGCTGTCGCTTCCGGTGTTCATCGGCCTGCTGATGCTGATCGGCATTGTCGCCAAGAACTCGATCCTGCTGATCGACTTCGCGCTCGAGGAGATGGGCAAGGGCGTCGACACGCTGACCGCGATCATCGATGCCGGGCACAAGCGTGCGCAGCCGATCGTGATGACCACGGTGGCGATGGTCGCAGGCATGATCCCGACCGCGCTGTCGCTCGGCGGCGACGGCTCGTGGCGCGCGCCAATGGGCATCGTCGTGATCGGCGGGCTGATCCTCTCCACCGTGCTTACCCTGGTAATCGTGCCGGCGGCGTTCAGCCTTGCGGTCGGGATCGAGCGCTATGTCGGGCCGCGGCTCGGCCGGCGGTTGCTCACCTATCGCCCCGGCGACGACGGCTCGACCGTGGTCGGCATCGCCGGCCCGAATGCGCCGGCGCTCGGGCCGGTCCCCGGGCGGATCGGCTATCACGACGGCGATGAGGGTGCCCAGCCGGCGGAGTGAGGTGAGGGAGCGGGCAGGGCAACGGCGCCCGTCTGCGCCGTCATCCCATGCGTCATCCCGGCGAGGGCGGGGCTCTGTGTCGGGGAGCGGGAACGGTACCGCCAGAGGCCGCAGCCTTCGCTGGCACGATGCTTCTAGGGACGGATCCGGCACGGGTGACACCATGGTCGTGCGCAGCTGTAGCGACCCACGACCGCCCATCGCCCCTGTTTACCTTTACCGGCGAGCGACATCGTCCTTGAACAATCCCGCCATTCAGGGATTGTCCTTCCGATGATGCCCTTTTCCCGCGCGAGCGCCGACCCGGAGGGCGTCCCGCCGGCGCTGACGCGCATGCGCATGATCGCGACCGGGCTGCTGGTGCTGATGGCGGCGATCTTCCTCGCCAGCCGCGCGCTGGTTGATCGTCATCCGGCCTGGGGCTTCGTCCAGGCGTTCAGCGAGGCGGCGATGGTCGGTGGCCTCGCCGATTGGTTCGCGGTCACCGCGCTGTTCCGCCATCCGCTCGGGTTGCCGATCCCGCACACCGCGATCGTGCCGCGCAACAAGGATCGGATCGGCGATACGCTGGCGCAGTTCCTCCGCTCCAATTTCCTCACCCCCCGCGTGGTCGGTCGGCGGATGTATCGGCTCGATGTCGCCGGCGCGGCAGGCCGCTGGCTGGCCAACCCGCCGCACGGCGGGGGTCGCGTCCGCCGCGGCGCATCGCGCATGGCCGCCGAAATGCTCGCCGCCTTCGATCCGGCGCGGCTCGGCGGCATGGTTAAGACCACCATCGGCGCGCGGCTGCGGGGCACCGAGGTGTCGCCGATCCTCGGCCAGCTGCTCAAGGCCGCCATTGCCGAGAACCGCCACGCGCCGCTGCTCGACGCCGCGATCCGCTGGGCGGGCAAGACGCTGCAGGTCAATGACCACATGATCCGCGAGATGGTCCATGATCGCGCCGGCTCGATTCTGCGCTGGACCGGGCTCGACGAGACGGTCGCCGACAAGTTGATCAACGGGCTCGACAAATTGCTCGCGGAGATGGCCGAGCATCCCGATCATCCGCTGCGGCTGAAGGCCGAGGAGGGGCTGGATCGCCTCGCCTGGGATCTCCAGCACGATCGCCGCACCCGCGCTAGGGTGGAGGCGCTCAAGAACGAGCTGATCGACAATCCGGCGATGCAGCGCTGGCTCGATGGGCTGTGGGAGCAGGCTCGCGCCGGGCTGTTGCGCATCGCGCGCGATCCCGAGGCGGCGATGGCGGGCAAGCTCGGCGACATGCTCCGCCAGCTCGGCCAGACGGTCCAGCACGATCCGCGGCTGGCACGGACCATCAACCGCTTCGTGCGCCGCACCGCGGTCGGTGTCGCCGCCGATTATGGCGACGGCATCGTCAGGCTGGTCTCGGAAACGGTGCGCGGCTGGGACGCGCGCACCATCACCCGGCGGCTCGAAAATGCCGTCGGCCGCGATCTTCAATATATCCGCGTCAACGGTACCATTGTTGGCGGTCTGGTCGGCCTCGCCATCCACACGGTGGACGTGCTGCTCTGATGCGATCGCCCGCCGCCACTCGGTTCGGCACGTTCAGCATTCAGCTTGCCGTTCGCGTTGCTTTCGCCCAAGGATGACGGCGATGAGCGCGATGGCCGATTTCGAGCAGGATAGCGGCGGGACGCTGCGCTTTTCCGGTGACCTTTCACTACGATCGCTGGGCAAGCTGCCCGAGCGGCTCGATTCGGTGGATGGCCGGGTCGTGCAGATTGATCTGTCCGGGATCGACCGCATCGATACCGTCGGCGCCTGGCTGGTCCACCGTCTGGCGACCAAGCACGACGCCAAGGTCGAGGGGCTCGACGAGGACGGCCAGCAGCTGATGAACCAGGTGGTCGCCGCCGACCAGCCGGTCGCGATGCGCCCGGTCAAGAAGAACGCCTTCAGCGCGCTGCTCGGTGAGGTCGGCGACGCGGTGATGGTGACGTTCCGTACCCTCTACGGCCTGCTCGGCTTCCTCGGCGCCACCACCATCGCCTTTGGCACGGTGATCCGCCACCCGAGTCGCTTCCGCTTCAATGCCACGGTGCACCGCTTCGAGGTGGTCGGCGTCCAGGCGCTGGCGATCGTCGGGCTGATGAGCTTCCTGATCGGCATCGTCATTGCCCAGCAGGGTGCGGTCCAGCTCCGGCAATTTGGGGCAGAAGTGTTTACCATTAACCTGGTAGGCAGGCTCACTTTGCGTGAACTTGGTGTACTTATGACGGCGATCATGGTCGCCGGTCGGTCGGGGTCGGCGTTCGCCGCGCAGCTCGGCACGATGAAGCTCACCGAGGAGATCGACGCAATGCGCACCATCGGCGTCTCGCCGATGGAGGCGCTGGTGCTGCCGCGGACCCTCGCGGCGGTGCTGCTGATGCCGCTGCTCGCCTTCTATTCGTCGCTGATCGCAATGATCGGCGGCGGGCTGCTGTGCTGGATCAGCCTCGATATCCCGCCGGTCACCTTCATCCAGCGCATCCGCGAGGTGGTGCCGATCACCGATTTGTTCATCAGCCTGATCAAGGCGCCGGTGTTCGGGCTGATCATCGCCGTTGCCGGCTGTTTCCAGGGCATGCTGGTCGAATCCGATGCCGAGCAGGTTGGCCTGCGCACCACCTCGGCGGTCGTCCAGGCGATCTTCCTGGTGATCGTGCTCGATGCCTTCTTCGCGGTGTTCTTCACCTGGGTGGGGTGGAACTGATGGCACGTAGCACCACGGGCCGCGACCGCGACGAGCCGGTCATCCAGGTCAGGGGCCTCAAGAACGCGTTCGGCGATTCGGTGGTCCACGAGGGACTCGATCTCGATGTCCGCCGCGGCGAGATCCTCGGTGTGGTCGGTGGCTCGGGCACCGGCAAGTCGGTGTTGATGCGCTCGATCATCGGCCTGCAGACCCCGATCGCGGGCGAGATCACGGTATTTGGCGAGCCGACCATCGGCCGCGAGGAAACCGAGGCGACCAACATTCGCAAGCGCTGGGGCGTGCTGTTTCAGGGCGGCGCCTTGTTCTCAACGCTGACGGTCGCCGAGAATGTCGAAGTCCCCTTGCGCGAATTCTATCCCGAGCTCGATCAGGCGCTGCTCGACGAGATCGCTGCCTACAAGGTGGTGATGACCGGGCTGCCGGCCGACGCTGGGCCGAAGTTCCCCGCCGAGCTGTCGGGCGGCATGCGCAAGCGCGCCGGCCTCGCCCGCGCACTGGCGCTCGATCCCGAGCTGCTCTTCCTCGACGAGCCCACCGCCGGGCTCGACCCGATCGGTGCCGCGCAGTTTGACGAGCTCACCCGCTCGCTGCAGCGCACCTTGGGCCTCACGGTGTTCCTGATCACCCACGATCTCGACTCGCTGTACGCGATCTGCGACCGGGTTGCCGTGCTCGCCGACAAAAAGGTGATCGCGGTCGGCACCATCGATGAGCTGCTCGCGCTCGATCACCCGTGGATCGAAGAATATTTCAAGGGCCCGCGCGGCCGCGCCGCGGTTGCGACGCAAGAAGCGCAGGCCGGGATCGTCGCGCACCGCAGCGCCGATGCCGAGGCCGCCGAGCACCCCACCGACGTCAAGCAAACCGAACTCAAGGCGACGGGTGCCGCTGACACCGAGACGCCGGCCGAACAGGCGAGGACTAACTGATGGAAACCCGTTCCAACCATGTGATCGTCGGCGCGGTGGTGCTGATCCTGCTCGCCGTGCTCGCGATCTTCACCGTGTGGATCGCCCGCCTAGGCGGCACCGAGGAGAAGGAGTATGACATCTTCTTCAAGCAGTCGGTGGATGGTCTCGCCAAGGGGTCGTCGGTCACCTTCTCGGGCGTGCCCTCGGGCCAGGTCAAGGCGATCAACCTGTGGAAGAACGACCCGCAATATGTGCGGGTGCGGATCAGCGTCAACAACGACACGCCGGTGCTGCTCGGCACCACCGCGACCATCTCCGGCGTCGGATTCACCGGGGTCAGCCAGGTCGCGCTCGATGGCGCCCGCAAGGGCGCACCGGCAATCGGTTGCCCCGAGCAGAATGCCGCCAACGACTGCCCCTATGGCGTTCCCGTGATCCCGACCAAGCAGGGCGGCCTCGGCGCGATCCTCAATTCGGCGCCACAGCTGCTCGAGCGCCTGTCGACGCTCACCGAGCGGCTCACCGGCCTGCTCACCGATCGCAACCAGGCCTCTATCGCCGGGATCCTCGACAACACCAACCGGCTGACCGACGCGCTCGCTGACCGCGGGCCTGAGATCGCCGCGACGCTCGCCCAGACCCGGGTCGCGATCCAGCAGGCGGGCGATGCCGCCCAGTCGATCGGCGCGCTCGCCAACACCACCAACGGCGTGCTCACCGACGACGTCCATCCGGCGATGCAGAACCTCAACAAGGCGATCGCCTCGGCCCAGCAGAGCGCCGAAACGCTCAACTCGGCGATCCAGGATGCACGCCCGGGCCTGCAGACCTTCTCCAAGCAGACCATCCCCGAGGCCAACCGCCTGGTCCGCGATCTTCGCGTGACCGCGACCGCGCTATCCTCGATCGCCGACAAGGTCGACCAGGGCGGCGCCACGTCGCTGGTCGGCCAGCAGCGCCTCCCCGATTACAAGGGCAAGTGACCATGAAGACCAAGCTCGCCACCCTGTCATTGCTGCTGGTCGCGACGCCGCCGCTCGCCGGCTGCATCAGCTTCGGCGCCAAGCCCCCGCCCACGCTGCTGACGCTGCAGGCGGCTGCCTCGCCGGCGGTCGGCGCTGAGCAGAGCTCGGCTCATGCGCGCTCGATCACCATCCAGGTGCCCGCGACGCCGACCGCGATCGCCACGGCACGGGTGCCGGTGCAATCGACGCCGACGACGATCGCCTATGTCAAGAACGCGCAATGGGCCGAGCCGCCCGCGCGGCTGTTCGCGCGGCTGCTGTCGGACACGGTGTCGGCGCGCACCAACATGGTGGTGCTCTCCACCGTCCAGTCGATCAGCGATCCCAGCGCGGTGCTGACCGGCGAGCTGCGCAACTTCGGGCTCGATGCCGCTACCCGCGAGGCGGTCGTCACCTATGACGCGGCCCTGACCCGCGCCGGCGAGACCAGCGTCGAGAAGCGCCGCTTCGAGGCTCGCGTGCCGGTCACATCAATCGACGCCGGCTCGGCCGGTCCTGCGCTCAGCCAGGCCGCCAATCAGGTCGCGGCGCAGGCGGCGGACTGGGTCGGCGCCGCTCGCTGAAGGCCACTTGCTGCGCAGGCCGGTTGGCGACGGCGGGTCAGGGTGCGCGGCGGACCGCCGGTAGCACGTCGCACACCGCGGCGCCGCCGAGCGACACCGTCGGCGGCTCGGGGTTCTCGCGCTTGGCGATCGCGGCGGCAAAGCGCGGATTGTCGGCGGCGCGATACTGGAAATGCGGGCGGCCCGCCGCGGGCAGGTCGCTCGCCAGCCGGGCCGACACGATCGGCACGCGCTCGGCGGCCGTGGCATACATGCCCATTGCCGCGTCGCTCCGTGGCAGCCCTGACAAATACTGCATACCCTCGACGATCCGGCCGACCACGGTGTAGTTGCGGTCGAGACGCCGTGCCGACTGGCCGATCGGGGTGAACAGCTCGGCGCCGCTGCCGGTGTCGGGCAGCGCATCGCGCGCGACCCCGACCATGCCGTAGCAATGCGTCAGCCACGCCGCCTTGCCGTCGGTCGCCACCGGCCAGCCATCGGCGGTGACCCCCGATGCAGTCGAATAGCTGTCCGCCTTCGCCAGCCGCTGCGCCGGCGCGAAGCCATCGATCTCGAACTCGGCGCGCGGCGCGCGCACGATGCCGGCAGGCAGCGGCTTCTTCTCGCTCTCGTCGCCCCATTGCGTCACCCAGTTTTCCTGCACCCGATAGACGCTGGTGCCATCCCACCAATGCGCTCGCGCAAGGGCCTGGATGTTGCCGGTATGCGCCGGCGCATAAGCCGTCGCGAGCCGGATCACGACGCTCTTGCCGGTGGCGAGCGTGACCACCAGCAACTGATCGTCAGGGATCGCCCGCCAGTCCGCCTCTATCGGGTCGGCAGGGGTGGCGGCGGCAGGCGTGGCAGCCTGAAGCGCGGCGAGCGCGAGCATGGTGATCATGGGCAGGAGACTGCCCGAGCACTGCCCGTTGCGCAATCGCTTGCGACATGCCGATCAACGCGCTAGGCGCGCGCTTCCAGGAGAAATGCGGAGCGGTGGCCGAGTGGTCGAAGGCGCTCGCCTGGAAAGTGAGTATACGTCAAAAGCGTATCGAGGGTTCGAATCCCTCCCGCTCCGCCAACAAGTCATTGCTTTTGCGACGCTTTTTGAAAAATCGATCGATCGCAAGCTGCCTAAAACGCGGTGATTCGGTACGCAATTTTGAGCAATTCTGGCGTTTGTTCTCTGTTCGTACGCAATCGCGCGAAAAGTGGCGTGTTTCTGGTAGTTTACGACGAAGCATATCGAGGGTTCGAATCCATTTCGCCCCGCCACCTAGTCTGCTGAAGCGCATTCCCTGCAGACCGATCTGCGAGATGCGGCGCGGTCCGCGGCCTTTGCTTGCAAAACCGTAGCTCGGAGACTCGTCTCACGGTCAAAATCAGTCGCCAAATTCCCTGTTATCTCTGCGGCCTCCGCCGCCAGTACCGTTTGCCATTTCGGCGCTCGTATTTTCCCTAAACGCCGCCTTCTACAGGGAAAGGCGTCAGTCTGCGGGCATTCGCCGCCAATTCGGGTCCTAAAAAAGGGGGATGCCAAAGCGACTTATGGTGGAATTCCCTAGGCCGCGTAGCAGGGAACCGGATCGTTGTGTCCGAGAATAGCAACGAGCGCCGCCGCGTAGCGCGTGGGTCGAATGGGAAAATCTTCAATTCGACCTTGTCAACATAAATCTAGCGACCCACTTCTCTGCCAGGCCATCCGGCCTCGGAGCAGTCCGCGACAGCACGTCAGCGGCATCACCGCACATCAGTCACGTTCTTGCCAAGCAGGTGGCTCGCTGGTCCTCGATCGCTCGCTGTAGCGATCGAGGAGGCGCGCGCTCTTGACTGGCAGACGTCAGAAGGAGCTGCGCAATGTCGCAACCAAAAACGCGCGCCCGCTCTACGGACAGCGAGATGCTGTTCGCACGCCTCGGGCCTATCACCTACCGTCGTCCTACTGATCTCATCGCCTACAAACGGAACGCTCGTAAACATCCGGAGCGCCAACTGGTAGCACTCGAAGCCTCCATCCGGCAGTTCGGCTTCAACGCACCGGTGCTTGTTGCTGTGGATGGCGAGATCATCGCCGGGCACGCCCGGGTTGAAGCGGCGAAGCGTGTCGGCCTCAAGGACATCCCGACCATCTCCGCCAACCACCTTTCGCCAGCACAGGTGAAGGCATACCGCCTCGCGGATAATCGCCTGCCCGAATTAGCGACTTGGGACATAGACGCACTGTCGATCGAACTCGAGGAGATCATTTCTCTCGACGAGGTTCAGGTAGAAAGCATGGGCTGGTCGTCTGCAGAAATTGATTCCTTGTTCTCACAGGCAGAGCCAGATGCCGGTTCTGTTGCCGACCCTGCGGATCAACAGCCGACGCCGCGAGTCGTTGCCGTGGCTAGGCCCGGAGATCTCTGGCTGCTCGGCAGACACCGTCTCCTGTGTGCATCGGCACTCGAGCCTTTGTCGTGGGACCGACTGCTGAACGGCAAAACCGCTGCGATGATTTTCACCGACCCACCCTACAACGTGCCGATCACCGGCCACGTCAGTGGCCTTGGCAAGGTGCAGCACGCCGAGTTTGCACAAGCGTCGGGCGAGATGAGCCGCGACGAGTTCACCGGCTTCCTCAGCCAGTTCCTCGCCTCGATGCTGCCCCACGTGATGGACGGCGGTGTCGTCGATGTTTGCATGGATTGGCGGCACCTGCGCGAGCTTCTCGCCGCGATCGACAACAACGCCCTGTCGATGCTGAATCTGTGCTGTTGGAACAAGACCAATGGCGGAATGGGGTCACTGTACCGGTCCAAGCACGAATTGATCGCGATCGCGAAGAAAGGTCGGGAGCCACACGTCAACAACGTCGAACTCGGCAAGCATGGCCGCTACCGCACCAACGTCTGGGACTATGCCGGCGTGAACAGCTTCGGGGCCAGCCGTATGCAGGACCTCGCCGACCATCCAACCGTGAAGCCCATTGCGCTGGTCGCGGATGCGATCCGCGATGTCACCCATCAGGGCGACATCGTCCTGGACGCCTTCATGGGTTCGGGCACGGCGCTGCTCGCTGCAGAGCGCACCGGGCGTGCTGGCTACGGCACCGAGATCGAGCCACGCTACATCGATGTTGCGATCGAGCGTTGGCAGCAGATGACGGGAGGAGCCGCCGTCCTCGATGGCGATGGTCGGACGTGGGCAGCGGTTGCTGCCGAGCGCCGCCTGCAGAACGACGTGCCTGCTGATGCGGCTGTGCTCGATGAGGAGGAGGCTGATCATGTCACCGCATGAGAACCTGCCGCCCGCCCGGCCACGCCGGCGTCCCGTAGCCCAGCCAATACCCGCGCCGCCGCCAGCACCAGAAAAGCCGAGCTATGAAGTCGGTTACGGCAAGCCGCCGGTGCACACCCGCTTTCAGAAAGGACAGTCAGGCAATCCGAAGGGCCGCAAAAGAGGATCGAAGAACCTCAACACGCTGGTCCTGGAGCTTCTTGACGAGCGGATCGCGGTAAACACGCCGGAAGGCCGCCGTCATGTCTCTCGCGTCGAGGTGCTTTTGCGCAAGCTCATTGAGCTTGCCGGCAAAGGTAACGCCCGCGCCATCGACCAGATGCTGCGCCACTATGCGAACGCACAAGCGTTGCCGGCAACGGCGTCGGGAGCAACAGGAGCCGAGGCGGTGCAGGATATCACCGACGCCGACGTGGCGAGCCTGGCGCTGCTGCGTGAGATCCTGCTCGGTGAAGCCGCTGCAGGTGAGGCGGGTGGGTCGTGACACCGCTGCAGTACAAAGCGCTGGCGGCCGCGCGCCGCCAGCGCCTCAGTCTTTTCCTCGTGAAGTCGTTTGAGACACTGCACCCAGGCGAACAGCCGTTGGAGTGTGGCTGGTATATTCAATCGATGTGCTACGCGCTCGAGCAGATCGAGCGCGGAGAGGAGCGCCGGCTCGTGATCACGGTGCCGCCCCGCCATCTGAAATCCGTTACAGCGTCGGTCGCGTTCGTTGCATGGGCGCTCGGGCGGAACCCAACGTTAAAAATCATGGTCGCAAGCTACAGCCAGGAACTCTCCCGGCAGCACGCCGTGCAATGTAGGACGCTACTTGAGGCTGGATGGTATCGGGACCTGTTCCCAAACACGCGTATTGCTGATGGCGGCAACCGTGCGCTCGAAGTCGTCACCACACAGGGGGGCATGCGCAAGGGCGTGTCGGTCGGCGGCTCGGTCACCGGTTTCGGTGCCGACCTGATCATCGTTGACGACTGCATGAAGGCCGACGACGTCAAAAGCGTGACCAGCCGCGAGGAGGTCAAGGGCTGGTTCGGCAACACCCTCTTCACGCGTCTGAATGACAAGCAGACCGGGCGCATCCTGTCGATCCAGCAGCGGCTCCATGAAGACGATTTGCCGGCAATGCTTCTCGAACGCGGCTACCGGCACCTCAACCTGCCCGCGATAGCGGAACGCGAGGAAGTTGTTCCAATTGGGCCTGGTCGCGTTCACCGGCGGGCGGTCGGCGACCTCCTCAACCCGGCGCGCGAGGATCGCGCGCTGCTCGATGGCATCCGACGCGAGCTTGGCCCGGCCGTCTTCTCGGCTCAATACCAACAGGACCCGGTTGCGCCAGAAGGCAACGCGATCCGGATGGAATGGTTCAGGACGTACGACGAGGCACCGGCTCGTCATGCCTTCACCAAGATCGTCCAAAGCTGGGACACCGGTATGAGCGCGGCCCCCACCAGCGACTTCTCGGTTTGCACAACCTGGGGCTTCCGAACCGATAAATGGTACTTGCTCGATGTTTACCGCCGGCGGCTCGACTTTCCCGATCTTCGCAACGAGTTGATCCGCCTCTGGCAGCAGTGGAAGCCCGACAGGGTACTTATCGAAGACGCCGGGGCGGGTAAATCCGTTGCGCAGGACATACGGCTCTCTGGCAAGTTCGTGCCGATGCTTTGCCGAGTTGCCGTGGACAAGATGACGCGCTTTACTGGCTGCTTTGGAGAGATCGAAGCCGGGAACATCCTTCTGCCGACCGAGGCGCCCTGGCTGGACGAGTTTCGCAAGGAGCTGCGGGCTTTCCCGCATGGTCGACACGACGACCAGGTCGACAGCCTTAGCCAATTCGTCAGCCACCAGAAGCGACATTGGGCATGGGTTATCGCGGAAGTAGATCCGGTTACCCAGCGTCTCCGGCGGCCGGTCCATCACTCGTCTCGCCCCTGGGGGCGTCCTGCAGACCCAACTCGGCCTGCATAGACGCTACGGCGGATGCCTTGGCGTCCGGCGTAGGGGACGTTGTCGCGAACTACTCTGCGTGCGGGCTTGTCAGGTGCGAGATGAGGTCTCCCCGGATGAGGGCAGATTGCTGGCGCAGTGGCGGCACTTAACGGCAAGCCTGCGTACTGGTTCTGCACAGGAGGGGCAGCGCACATAGTCGCCATGGTCACCATGCCGTGCGGCGGCTTCCTTGCCGTCGGCCATCGCTAACGCGGTAATGAACGCGACAAGCGGGCTCGCGAACGCAAACCAACCCATGATGACGCCGTCACCGCCGGTGCCTATCGACACCAGCAGGAGGATCGGCACCACCGGAACCGTAGAAAGCGCGAATAGCGCGATGCCTGACCGGTTGCGTTTCACCGCAATGAGGGCGTTCAAACCGGCCCACAGCAGAATGGTTATAAGACCGATCAGCGGACCCATGTGCCTGCTCCAAACTCAGTGTCGATAAGAAGGCAAGGGCTTTGTCCGGATGCTCCACGACGCATGCTACTTCACCTGCTGACGGCGAGAAGACGGGGTCGTTTGTGTGCTGTCGCACCTCATCACCGCCTTGTAGAGAAGCATCTTCGTGCCCAAGGCGTTGTCGGCGCGTTCGGTTGTCAGGCTCGCGAAATGAAGGCGATCCGGGCACTTCATCTTCTCGGCCAGTCGACGGCGAACATCCTCTTCGGTGCTAGCCTTGATGATGCCGGTCATCGCCACACCCTGTTCATCACCGATCATGGTCGGGACCGGGAAGCCCCAGGGTGAAGCGGCGCAACCGGCCGTACCCAGCATCAACGCCACCAATCCTCCGCGGCATACCTCCTGCCAGACATCTCGAGCGGCGCGGCGTGCGGCAGTGGCCTCTATGTGTTTTAGAATGCTCATGTTCCCCCTCGTACGCCGACCACGTTGTCGACGATCAGTGACACGTCTCATGCTCGAAGGCGGGAGGAAATCAACGAGAATGTCACTCATCGTCTGTAGATTAATCGTCGACAGCGGGGTCTTCAAACGGGTGTGGATGTTCGCCAGCGCCTTGCCAAAAACCTCCGCCGCCTGCGGACCCAGCACGGGTGGAGCCAGGAAGACTATGCCGATCGCGCCGGCATCCACCGCACTTATGTGAGCGATCTCGAGCGGGCGGCCCGTAATCCGACGATTACGCTGGTCGAGAAGCTCGCGGTGCCCTTCGACGTGCCGGCAAGCGACTTGATTGCCTGATCACGGGCGCCGGAAAAAGCTGCGGCTCGACTTCTTTCACCCGGCAGGGCTTTGGTCATAGTCAGGAGGCAGGCGATGACCGCAGACGAGATGATTAGGGTGCAAATCACGGCCGCGGGCATGCTCATGGAGGACCTCTCCGCCAAGGTGGTGCTGGATCCGCTGCATCCCGACCGCCCGCGGGAGTTACGCGAGCTTGCCGGGGACCTGAACGCCATCGCCGAGGCCGTCGACGTAATTCGCCGTGCGTGACCGCAACGGAGGCCGTCAGCGGCCTCGCGCCGGCAGCAGTGTCGCGATCTGCGCCTGCCAATCGGCGGCAATCGCTCCTTCCGCGGTGAGGCTGGCAGCGGTCACTCCGGTACGCTGGCGCCCGGCAAGGATAGCCTCGGTGACGGCAGGGGCAAGAAAGGCAAGTCGGATGACACGCGAGATATAGGAGCTTGTCACGCCTTCGCGTGCGGCAAGCTCGGTAGTGCTCATCTCGCCGCCCCGTAGCGTGCCCCACCAGCGCCTTGCCTGAACAAGCAGGCTTATCAGCGAGCGGTCGGGTGTCGCCTTTGCAGTAGCACCGTTGTCCTGCACCAGCCGCAGCGCGCGTCCCGACCTCGTCAGCCGAGCAGCACAGTCAATGCCGATGGTTACCGGTGCCCCGGCACGCTGGTGCATGCCAATCGCGCTGGCGAGCGCCGCGGTGTTGCAGGTGAGCGTCACCGTGGCTTCGCCGACTTGCACTATCGTAACAATGGCAAGAAAGGCAGAGGAGCGGCCCTCGGCGAGCGCCTCGCAGCGGGCATGCAGATCTGCAACCTGGTGAACCTGTACGTCGAGCGCTGCCATGGCGGCGAGCTCCAACGGCTGACGCACCAGTTGTTGCACCCGCTCGGCAACCAGCGCCTCGATCTCCCGGGCCGGTATGCGTAGCCCGCTATCGCGCTTTGCCTGGTGCAAGGCGCGGCTGACATAGTAACGGTGGCGCACCTTGTTCTTGGTGGCGTGCGTCGCGACCAACGGCTCACCTGAACCATCGACGATCCTGCCCGCGAGCGGGCTGCTCTCGGCAGCAGCGGCCCCGCTGCGGTGGCCCTGGAGATGTTCGGCGAGCATCGCCTGCACGGCAGCAAAAGTCTCTTCGTCGATGATCGGCGGGTGAAGTCCGGGGTAGACCTTGTCCTTGTGGCCGATCTTGCCGATGTAGATAACGTTCTTGAGGATCTGGTAGAGCTGGCCGCGGGTAAAGCCGCCGCCGCCAAGCGGCTTACCGCCTACCGTGGTCCTGACCGGTACCGTCACGCCGCGTTGTGCCAGTTCCTCCATTAGCCGCCGCACGCTGCCGAGCGCCAGATAGCGGGCAAACAGATGCCGCACGAGTGTGGCATGCTCCTCGACGATGGCGAGGCTGCGGTCATTGGGCGCATAGCCAAGTGGCGGCGTGCCGCCCATCCACATGCCGCGCGCTTTGGATGCAGCGATCTTGTCGCGAATGCGCTCGGCGGTAACCTCGCGCTCGAATTGCGCGAACGACAGCAGCATGTTGAGGGTCAGGCGCCCCATGCTGGTCGTGGTGTTGAACGACTGGGTGACCGATACAAAGCTCGTACCCGCCGCGTCGAACGTCTCGACGAGCTTGGCAAAGTCGAACAGCGAGCGGGTCAGTCGGTCGACCTTATACACGACGATAATGTCGACGCGGCCGGCGCCCACTTCGGCGAGCAGGCGTTTGAGGGCAGGGCGCTCGAGCGTGCCCCCCGACAGCCCACCATCGTCATAGATCTCCGGCAGCGCCGACCAGCCCTCGTTGGCCTGGCTAAGGATATAGGCAGCGCATGCCTCGCGCTGCGCATCGAGGCTGTTGAAGCTTTGCTCCAGACCCTCGTCCGACGACTTCCTGGTGTAGATCGCGCAGCGTACCGTCTTCATGCTGCCACCGCTTTCTTCTTGAGGCCGAAGAAGGCAGGGCCTGACCAGCGCGTGCCGGTGATTGCGCGGGCAACCTCGCTGAGCGAGCGCCATTCGCGCTCGTCCCAGCGGATCACCTGGTCCTCGCCGACCGTGACGACGTGGATCCGACCCTGCCATTCGCGCACGAGCCGCATGCCCGGCGCTGGCGCCTGTGTTCGGGTCTGGCCGCGACCAAGCTGGTCTAACGTCTGGCTCGTGGCGCGTGAGAGGCCGACAGAAGCGCGCGCCTGTATCTCCCAGGCAAGTGCCAGGCGCAGCATCTTCGGGCTGACCTTGGGCGCTGTGGTGCCAACGAGACTGCGCCATCGTTGCCGCAGTGCGTCAGAGGGCAGCGTGGCGAGCTCCGCGATATCGCTTGCCACTCCCATTATGCCGCTCCCACGATGCGGTAGCAGGTCATGCCATCGCGTTTGATCCGCTGGATGCGGTGGCCCTTTTTGCGCAACCCGGTGATGGCGGCGCGGATCGTGTGCGGCAGCCAGCTCGTGGCCGTCATCAACTCAGGCATCGGAACACCGTCCTGCCGCGCCAAAAGCGTGAGTACCGTCGCGATCTTGGTCGGCGTCTTTTCGACGTCGATGATCTCGGGCAGTTGAGAGGCGGCCGTCGAATTTGCACCCTTGTCGTCAGCGATGACGCCGATCGCGGCCATGCCGGCATCTGTGATGAAGGCACCGAAGCGCAGATCTCCCTCGGAGCGGTGGATGGCTGCCAAGTCTGTTGTTTCGCGCTCCAAGACCAGCGCCTGCCGAACGAGCCCTGCGATGGCTTTCGTGATGCCGCCGCCGCGTTTGATGCTGGCGTGGAGGGGCAGCACGCTGCCGTCGGCGCGCTGGCAAGCGGCGGCGAGCAGGATGCGCTGGGTGTCACTCAATTTGATCATGATGCTGGTCTCCGGCTCTGAGCAGCACCGATGCTGCCCCACCAGCCAGAGCCCCGGTGAGCAGCTCACCTGGGGCGATGCGGGGCGACCTAGTAGCCCGCGGTTCGGGTGATGACGCTGTCGCTCTGGTGCGCGACGAAGTCGAATGGAATGTGCAGCGTCGATCCAAATTACCGGTTGGGGTGCCAGCAGACCGGCGGCTTTTGGTGGAAAGCGGCTCGTCCGCTTTAGAGCAGCCGCCTGGGTTTGTGCCCTTTCGTTCATGTGGCGCAGTAGGGGGCTCGGACGCCTGCCGGTGGGGGTGAGCCGCCCGGCCGCTTTCGGGTGGTGATCGGCGTAAACAGCCGT
>NZ_JBWKOS010000009.1:0-129562 GCF_059416225.1 Sphingomonas sp. GW821-FHT09E03
GCACAAGACCAGACTTGGGTGACACCAACTCTGCTACAGTGACCGCTGCCAATAAGGCGGGTCACCGAACGCCGCTCTCAGGCTGGCAACGAGGCGATAGTCGCTATAGCGATCTGCGCCGCCACCGTAGAGCGTGTCCTTGTCGATTTCGGCGAGTGGAGCGCCTTGCTTTAGACGCTCGACCAGATCGGGGTTGGCGATGAACGCCTGGCCGGAGGCGATCAGATCGGCGTCGCCTGCATTCGCTGCCTGCCTGGACACATCGAGCGTGTAGCCGTTGTTGGCCAAATAGGCCTGGGCAAAGCGCCGGCGGAGCGAGCCATAATCGAACGGCGGTATGTCGCGCGGCCCACCGGTCGCGCCTTCGATGACGTAACGATAGACGAGATCGAGAGCGCTGAGCCGATCGACGATATGGTCGAACAAGGGCTGGGATTGCTGTCCGCAATGCCGTTGGGGGCGTGACCGGCGAGATGCGGATGCCGGTGCGCGCGGCGCCGACTTCGTCGACCACCGCCTTCGTGACCTCGAGCATCAGCCTGGCGCGGTCCTCGGTCGACCCCTACAGCGGTCGTCGCGATGGTTGGCGCCATCCCTGGCGACCTGGTCGAGCAGATAGCCCTTGGCGCCATGAACCTCGACCCCGTCGAAGCCGGCACGGATCGCATTGGCCGCGCCACGGCGGAACGCCTCGCCGATGCAGGGGATCTCGTCGAGCGCGAGCGCCCGGGGCTGCGAACAATCGACGAAGCTGCTGCCGACATAGACCTTGCTGTCGGCGCGGATCGCCGAGGGTGCGACGGGTGCTCCACCGCCGGGCTGAAGGTCGGCACACGAGCCGCGGCCGACATGCCAGAGCTGGAGGAAGATCTTGCCGCCGGCGGCGTGAACCGCATCGGTGACGGTGCGCCAGCCCTCGACCTGCGCGTCGGTGTAGATACCCGGCGTGTCCTGATAGCCCTGGCCCTGCTGCGAGACTTGGGTCGCTTTGGCGATCAGCAAGCCGGCGGACGCGCGCTGGGCATAATAGTGAGCCGCGAACGGGCCCGGCACCATGCCGGCGGGGGCGCAGTTGCGGGTGAGGGGCGCCATCACGATGCGATGGGCGAGCGGGATGGTACCAAGCGTGAAGGAATCGAACAGGGTTGCCATGGGCATCATTCATCGAAGATGGTGAAGCAGGAGATCAGGCCGCCGCTGCAATTTTGCGCAGCGCGTTTTCAAAGGCTTCGGGGGGCTGGCCGCCTGAAATCAGGTAGCGATCGTTGATGACCGCCGCCGGCACCGCGCTGATCCCGCGCGACTGCCAGCGCTGCTCGGCTGCCCGCACGTCCTGCGCATAATCGTCTGATCCAAGGATCTGGTCGGCCCGCACCGGATCGAGCCCGACCTTGGCGGCCGCGGCAGCCAGCACTGCGTGATCGGACGGATCCTGACCCTCGGTGAAATAGGCGTCGAATAGCGCATGCTTGAGTGCCGCCTGCTTGCCCTCGCCATGTGCCCAATGCAGCAGCCGATGTGCGTCGAAGGTATTGTAGATGCGGCTGGCATCCGACATCTGCATGCTGAAGCCGAGCGCGGCGGCGCGGTCGCGGATCATTGCGCGGTTCGCAGCAGATTGCTCGGGCGTCGAGCCATATTTCTGCGCGATATGCTCGCCGATATTCTGGCCGTCCTTGCCCATCTGCGGGTTGAGCTCGAACGGCTGGAAGGTGATGTCAGCCGCCACCACATCGGCGGTGCGGACGAGCGCCTCCTCCAGCCCACGCAGGCCGATGATGCACCAGGGACAGGAAACGTCGGAAACGAAGTCGATCTTGATGGGCTTGAGCTTGGGCATGCGGCACCGTGCGGCTGAAAGGGAGCCCGAAATGAGGGAGACGAGCGGCTCAATGCATGGGGGCGGAACTCGTTGCCTGTCCTGGCATTGGGTCGGGGAACCCGCGTTCATCGGCGATCACGCCCGCTGGCGCTCGCCGCTACAGAGGAACCATCATGACCGCTTATGTCGTCTTTACCCGCGAACGGACCACCGACGCCGCCGAACTGAAGCTGTATGGCGAGCAGGCCCCCGCCGCGCGGGCCGGGCATGACATGACCCCGCTAGCGTTCTACGGCCCGCTGGAAATGCTCGAAGGCGCGCCGGTAGAGGGTTGCGTGATCCTCGCCTTCCCGAGCGTTGCCGAGGCGCACGGCTGGTATGACAGCCCGATCTACCAGGCGGCGCGGGAGCATCGGCTAAAGGGGGCCGACTATCGCGTGTTCATCGTCGACGGAGTCGACGCCGGCTGATGGCCGGGCCGTCGATCACGCCGTTGCGGTGGCCGGTGCCGCCTGCAAGAACGGCTTGGCGAGGCCGTGATACAGGCGCTCCTTGCACACCATCGCGCTGACCAGATCGGCGATCAGCGCAGTGGCGAACAAGGGAATGATCAGGCCCCGGCTGGCGGTGGTTTCGCTGATGATGATCACCGCGGTCAGCGGCGCACGGACGACGCCCACGAAATAGGCGATCATCCCGAGCAGCACCACGGCGCCTGCCGGATCGTCCGGAAAGGCGGCCGTCAGTAGATTGCCGACACCGGCGCCGACCGCGAGCGATGGCGCGAAGACGCCCCCTGGTGCGCCGCTGAGCGTCGCCATCAGAGCCGATACGAATTTGGCAGGGCCGAACCACAAGGGCTCGCCCTGACCCTCGACCAGGTGACGGGTCGCCGCATAGCCGGTGCCCCAGGTCGCGCCGTGGGTGACCACTCCCAGCACTGCCACGACTACCCCACACATGATTGCGATTGAGACAGGGCGACGTTTGGCGCGGATCAGCCAACCGCGGGTCGGCGCAGCGACGGCCAGCACGATCCGCGTGAACAGGCCGCCTGCCAGACCGCCGACGACCCCGGCCACGGGCGCGACGATGAGGACGGAGCCAAGCGCGAGCGTCTGCCGCATCGTGCCAAAATAAACATAGTCGCCGGCGATGCCGAGGCTGACCATGCCGGCGATCATCACCGCCACCATCACCAGCACCGCGACCTTCTGTTCGTAGGCCGAGGCGAGTTCCTCGATCGCGAAGGCGACCCCGGCAAGCGGCGTGTTGAACGCCGCGGCGACGCCGGCCGCGCCGCCGGCGATCAGCACACCGGCCGTCACCGGCACCCGCAGCAGCCGGTGGCAGGCGACCATGATCGCGGCGCTGAGCTGCACCGTTGGTCCTTCGCGCCCCACCGCACCGCCGGCACCGAGCATTGCCAGCGTCAGGCCGATCTTGGCGGCGCCGGTGCGCAGCGACACCAGCGGGCCCGTGCCTTTGCCGGCAGCATCCCGCGACGCCGCGATCACCTGGGGAATGCCGGAGCCACGCGCCTCAGGCGCCCAGCGCCGCGTGGCATAAGCCACCAGCCCGAACACGCTCGGCGTGATCAGTAACGGTGCGTAGGGCCAGGTCGCGATAAGGCGGGCAAAGGCTGCTTGCGCAACATCGCCGAGCCTAGCGAACGCGAGTGCCGCAAGCCCCAGCACGACCGCGCCAATGCCGGTCGCCAATCGTCGATTGACCACGGCAACGGCGCCATGGGCCTTCTGCCGCCGTCCTTCGAGCAGATGATGCAGCTGCATCAGATATCGCGGGAGGACGGCCATGGATCCTTTCGAGCGGCATCAGGGGACACGATCATCACACGCCGTACCGCCCGCAGCCGACGATGCCAATGTGTGCATCTCCTGCGACAACGGCCCTGGGGGGGGGCAACAGCGGCTGCCTCAGTGCGCGGCGCCGGCGCCCACCGGCCGGCGCGGGCGTGGCGACAACCAGATCACCATGGCGGCGATCGCGAAGATGATCGCCGACAACAGGAAGATGTGGTTGATCGCCACCGCGGCAGCCTCCTGCTCCACTGTCCGCTCGATCATCCCGCGCACCTGATCGAGCGAAAAGCCGCTAGCCTGAAGCTGCTGGCTGGTATCGCCTGCATTGAGGCTGCCGACGATCTCGCTGCGCGACGCGATCGTGCTGTTGGCAAATATGGTGGTGGAGACCGAGGTGCCGATCGCACCCGCCATCGTCCGCAGGAAGCTCATCACCCCGGCCGCCGAGGCGGTCTCGTGCGGCTCGACGGCGCCAAGCGCGATGGTCGTGAGCGGGATGAAGAAGAACGGCATCCCGAAGCCCTGCAGCATCTGCGGGACTGCCAGCGACCAGTAATCGGCGCCGCTGGTCCAATGGGTCCGCAGCAGCGAGATCAGCCCGAGCCAGAGTATGCCGAAGCAGACGAGTGCACGCGGGTCTACCTTGCCCGAAATCTTGGCAACGATCGGCGACATAATCACCGCCGCGACGCCGGAGAAGGCGGTGACGTAGCCGGCGTAGGTGGAGGTGTAGCCGAGGCTCGCCTGCAGCCATTGCGGAATCAGCACCGCAGAGGCGAAAAAGGTGGCAAAAGCGAAGGCGAGGCTCGCCACCGCGACGCTGAAGCCGCGATGACGGAATACCTTGAGATCGACGATCGGCCGCTCCTCGGTGAACTCCCAGGCGAGGAAGACGAGGAAGCCGACCCCCGCGATCACCGCCAGCGCGACGATCAGGCTGTCGCCGAACCAGTCGCGCTCGCGCCCGAGATCGAGCATGATCTGCAGCGCGCCGATCCACAGCACCATCAGCGCCAGCCCGATCTTGTCGACGCCCAGCCGCTCGGTGCGGGTCTCGGCCGGCGTCAGCAGCCGATAGGCGCCATAGGCGCAGAGCGCGGCAACGGGGATGTTGATGAAGAAGATCCAGTGCCACGACCAGCTGTCGCTGATCGTGCCGCCGAGGATCGGCCCGAGGATCGGCGCAACCACCGTGGTCATCGCCCACAGCCCCATCGCCTGGCCGTGCTGCTGCTTGGGGAAGACGCGCAGCAGCAGGGTCTGGCTGAGCGGCATCAGCGGCCCGCCGCACAGGCCCTGACCGATCCGGCAGGCGACGATCATCGGCAGGCTGCCCGAAAGGCCGCACAGGATCGAGAACAGGCCGAAGCCGATCATCCCGACGATGAAGGTCCTGACCGCACCGAACCGGCCGGCGAGCCAGCCGGTAAGCGGGACGCAGATCGCCTCCGCCACCGCATAGGAGGTGATGATCCACGTCCCCTGCGACGACGAGATGCCCATCGAGCCGGCGATATGCGCGACCGAGACGTTGGCGATGGTGGTATCAAGCACCACCATGAAGTTGGTCAGCGCCAGAACCATGCCGGCGAGCAGCAGGGTGGGCCCGGCGAGGGGCTTGAACGTATCGGTACCGGCCATCGCCGCTGTCCTCCTAGCGGGCCGAGGTATCGATCTCGGCCGTCATCGACAGGCCGACGCGCAGCGGGTGCGCAGCGAGTTCGCGAGGGTCGAGCGTGACGCGGACCGGCAGACGCTGGACCACCTTGATCCAGTTGCCGGTGGCATTCTGGGCCGGGATCAGCGCGAACGCCGAGCCGGTGCCGCCGGAGAAGCCGGCGACCCGGCCGTGATAATCGACGCTGCCGCCATAAAGGTCCGAGGTCAGCGTCACCGGCTGGCCGGGCTTTACCTTCTCGAGCTGGCCTTCCTTGAAGTTGGCGTCGACATAGACCTGGCCGACCGGGACGATGCGCATGATCGTGGCGCCGGGCGCGATGCGCTGGCCGATCTGGATCGTGCGGTTGGCGACCACGCCGTCGATCGGTGCGCGGATAACGGTACGATCGAGATCGAGCCGCGCCTGCCGCACCCTGGCTTCGGCCATCAGCACATCGGGGGCACTGGCGATGTTGGTGCCCTGGATCAGCGCCTGGTTCGCGGCGAGGTTGCCCGCCGCGGCGCCACGCTGCGAGCTTGCCTGGGCGACGGCGGCGCGCGCCTGCTCCAGGCTCGCCCGCGCCGCGGCCAGCGCGTTGGTCGCGGAGGTCAGTTCGTCGCCCGAGACCGCGCCATTGGGGGCGAGCTTCTGGCGACGGTTGAAATCGACCTCGGCCTTGGCGAAGCTCGCCTGGGCGGCGATCAGCTGCGCGCGGGCGCTGAGGATATCGGCGCCGCGCGCCTGCACCTGAGCCGACAGGGCATTGCTGGTCGCCGAGGTCTGGCCGAACATGCGCCGCGCTTTCGCAAGATCCGCCTCGGCGGTGGCCAGCGTGATCCGCGCGTCGCTGTCGTCGAGACGAACGAGGACGTCGCCCCTCCTTACCGCCTGGGTATCCGAAACGCGGACGTCGAGCGCCTGGCCAGCGACCATCGGCGTCACCTGCGCGGTATCCGCGCCGACATAGGCGTTGTCGGTCTCGACGTAATGGCTGCCGACCAGCGCATACCAGCCGCCATAGCCGACACCGGCGACCAGCACGGCGCCAGCGATCCCGGCGAGCAGCGTGCGGCGGCGGCCGTTGCGGGGCGGCGGCGCCTGGACGGACATGGCATCGGCCTGGGGAAATTGGGGATCGGCATCAGCCACGGCTGCTATCCTTGCTGGTCTGGTGGTCGGTCGGGAGGGGAGCGGCGGCGAACCCGCCGCCGAGCGCGCGGACGAGCGCGACATCGAGGGTAAAGGCACGCGCCTGAAGATCGGCGACGCTGCGCTGCGCCTGAAGCGCGCGGTCCTGCGCCGTCAGCACATCGAGGAAGCGCGACAGACCGCCTTCGTAGCGCTGGCGGGCGACGTCATAGGCGCCTTGCGCCTGGACCAGTGCCTCGCGCGCTTCGACCAGCTGGCTGGCAAGCGAACGTCGGCTGGTCACTGCATCGCCGACCTGGCGATAGGCGTCGGTGACGGTGCGATCGTAATTGGCGACGGCCTCGTCATAGATCGCGCGCGCGTTGCGGTAGCGGCCCTGCAGCTCGCCGCCTCGGAAGATCGGCAGGCTGACCGCCGGCCCGGCATCGCCATAGGTCGAGCCGGTCTTGATCAGATTGCCGAGGCCCAGCGCCTGCAGGCCAAAGGCGGCGCTGAGGTTGATCGCGGGATAGAAATCGGCGCGGGCGACCTTGATCCGGCTGGCCTCCGCTTCGACCCGGCTGCGCGCGGCGACCACATCGGGACGGCGCCCGACCAGATCGGTGGTGACGTCCTGTGGAATGCCACGCGACGGCACGATCGCCGCCGGCGCCTGGATCGAGAGCCCGCGGTCGGGACCCTTGCCGAGCAAGGAGGCAAGGCGGTTGCGGGTGAGGGCGATCTGTTCGTCGGTGGCGATCAGGTCGGCGCGCGCGGTCGGCACCGCGGCGCGCGCCTGCTTGAGTTCGGCCTGGGTGTCGAGGCCGGACGCGACCCGATCGACCGTCAGCGATTCGGTCTGCTGGCGAATGGCGAGCGCGCTTTGCTGCACCTCACGCTCGGCGAACAGCCGGGCGAGATCGGCATAGGCATCGGCGATGTTGGTCGACAGCATCAGCGAGGATTGCGCAAAATCCAGCTGTGCCGCCTCGGCCTCCGAGCGCGCCGCGGCATAAGCGGCGCGGTTGCGCCCCCACAGGTCGAGATCGAAGCCGAGGTTCGCCGCCAGCTGCCCGGTGCCGTTCCACCCCTTGGGGACGAAGGCTGCCGGGATGCCGTTGTTGTAGCTCTGCTTGGCGGCGCCGACGCTGCCGGTCGCGTCCAGCGTCGGCAGCCGCGTCGCATTGGCCTGCTCGGCATAGGCATCCGCCTGGCGCACGCGCGCCGCGGCGGCGGCGAGGTCCGAGGAGCCGGCAAGCGCCTCGGCGATCAGCGCGTCGAGCTGGGTGTCGCCATAGCCGGTCCACCAGTCCGCCGCGGGCCAGTTCGTCACCGTGGCAGCGCCAGCAAGCGTCTGGCGGGAATCGAACTGCGCCGGCGTGGCGATCTGCGGTGCCGCGCCCAATTTGGGCAGGGCGGCGCAGGCGGAGAGGAGTGCCAGCGGCAACAGCGCCGCAGCAGGCAAAGCAGCAAAGGGAGGCGAGGGCATGTCAAGAAACCGTACTAGTGGGTACGGTTGGCCAGATGAGGATCGGCGACATGCTTGTCAATGAGAAAGCGTACCCTATAGTACGATTATGTCTGCCGAGATCCCCGAACCCGCCTTGTCGCGGCGCGCTGCGCGTAAATTCGATCGCCGCCAGGCGATCATCGAGGCGGCGCGGCACTCGTTCCTCGAGCATGGCTATGCGGGGACGTCGATGTCGGCACTGGTGAAGACGCTGGGCGGCTCGAAGGGAACGCTGTGGAGCTATTTCCCATCCAAGGAAGAGCTGTTCGGCGCCGTCATCGAGCAGGTCAGTGCCGCCTTCCGTGCCGAGCTGGCGAACGTGCTGGCGACCCGCGGCGAGCTCGAGACGGTGCTGGCGGCCTTCTGCCGCACCTTCATGCGCAAGATCAGCGCACCCGAATCGCTGGAGACGTGGCGGCTGGTGGTCGCCGAGAGCGGCCGGTTTCCCGTGGTCGGCCAGATCTTCTACCAGCAAGCGGCGCGGCATACCCGCGAGGCGCTGACGCGTTTCCTCGAGCCGTACATCGCCGAGGGGCGGCTACGCCAGGCGCGGCCCGATCATATGGCGGAGCGGCTGATCGACCTGTGCGTCGGGCCGCAGACGCGCCGATTGTGGGGGGTCGAGGCGCATCTGGCATCATCGGCCGCGGAGGATGCCGACGAGATCGTCCAGCTGTTCCTGCGCGCCTATGCACCCGAGCCGAGCGCCGCCCGATAGCGCCTCGGCGTCAATCCTGTCGCTGGCGGAGCGCGGCGGTGACCGCCGGCAGCATCCGGCCGACGATGATGCTGACGCCGCGCCGGTTGGGATGAAGCCCGTCCGCCTGCAGCAGCGTGCGAGTGGCGGCGACCCCGTCAAGGAAGAAGGGGTAGAGCGGCATCCGGTGGGCGCGGGCGAGCGCGGGGTACAGGCCGTCAAACGCGCGGCCATAGTCGCTGCCGAGGTTGGGCGCGGCGCGCATGCCGGCGATCAGAACGGGAATGTGCCGGCGCTGCAGCTCGGTGAGCACCGCATCCAGGTTGGCGCGGGCCTGGGCCACCGGCAGGCCGCGCAGCATGTCGTTGGCGCCGAGCTCGACGATCACCAGATCGGGCGCGACGCCAAGCCCGCGCAACCCCCAGCGCAGCCGTGCCCGTGCCTGCGCGGCGGTGTCGCCGGCGACGCCGCCATTGCGCACCGTCGCGGCGATCCCGGCGCGGCGCAGCGCGGCCTGGAGCTGGCTCGGGAACCCGTCCGCGGGCGGCAGGCCATAGCCGGCCGACAGGCTGTCGCCGAATGCCCAGACCAGCGGCGCCCGCGGCGCGGCGAGGGCTGCGGGCGGGGCGACCAGCCCGGCGACGAGCAACGCGAGATGGACAAGCAGGCCATGCCCTCCGTATCGCTGGCGGCGTGATATCTTCTCCATCTCCCCGCGATAGCGCGCTGATCGTCGCGCGCAACGTCCGCCTGTCGCTGGGCCGCCCGCCCAGCCGGGTCGACATCCTCCATGGCATCGATCTCAGCGTCGCGGCGGGGGAGAGCGTGGCGCTGCTCGGCGCCTCGGGATCGGGCAAATCTTCGCTGATGGCGATCCTGGCCGGGCTCGAGCGGCCGACCGGCGGCGAGGTGACGGTGAGCGGGCTCGATTTCACTACGCTCGACGAGGACGGCCTGGCGATCGCGCGCCGCGGCCGGATCGGGATCGTGCTCCAGGCCTTCCACCTGCTGCCAACGATGACCGCGCTCGAGAATGTCGCGGTGCCGCTCGAGCTGGCAGGAGCAAGTGACGCGTTCGCGCGGGCGCAGGTGGAACTGGCGGCGGTCGGCCTCGCCGATCGCACCGGGCACTATCCGGCGCAATTGTCGGGCGGCGAGCAACAGCGGGTGGCGATCGCCCGCGCGCTGGTGGGCCAGCCCGGGCTGCTGTTCGCCGACGAGCCGACCGGCAACCTCGACACCGCCACCGGCGCGGCGATCATGGACATGCTGTTCGCCCGCCATGCCGCGAGCGGCGCGACCCTGTTCGTGATCACCCATGATGCCGCGCTCGCGGCGCGGTGCGCGCGGGTGATCGAGCTCGCCGATGGCCGTATCGTCGCCGATCGTCGCGGCGCATGAGCATCGCCTGGCGGCTGGCGCTGCGCGACCTCCGGCGCGGCG
Source organism: Sphingomonas sp. GW821-FHT09E03 (assembly GCF_059416225.1). NCBI lineage: Bacteria > Pseudomonadati > Pseudomonadota > Alphaproteobacteria > Sphingomonadales > Sphingomonadaceae > Sphingomonas > Sphingomonas sp. GW821-FHT09E03. Next base: position 10,084 of record NZ_JBWKOS010000009.1, read on the forward strand.
GGCGCGGGCTGCTGCTGCTCGCCTTGTGCCTGTTCCTGGGTACCGCGGCGCTCGCCGGGATCGGCAGTCTGTCGGCCAGCCTGCTTGCCGCATTGGATCAACAGGGGCGGCAGATGCTCGGCGGCGACCTCGAGCTCACCGTGTCGCAGCGCCGCGCCACCGTCGAGGAGGCGGCGGCGTTCGCCGGCGCCGGCCGGGTTGCGGAGACGGTGTCGCTGCGCGCGATGGCGAGCGTCCGCGGCGGCGCACCGGTCCTGCTCGACCTGCGCGGGGTCGACGCTGGCTGGCCGCTGGTCGGCGACGCGCGCCTCGCGGCAGGCGCGCTGGCGCCGCGACCGCGCGGCGACGGCATTGCGCTTGCCCCGGTGGCGGCGGCGCGGCTCGGCGTTCGCGTCGGCGACCGGATCAAGGTCGGCGCCGCCGAGCTCCGCCTGGTCGGGCTGATCGCGCAGGAGCCCGATCGGCTCGGTGCCGGTTTCGCGCTCGGCGCGCCGGCGCTGGTCGACATGGCCGGGCTCGACGCCACCCGGCTGCTGCAGCCCGGCAGCCTTTATGAAAGCCATTACCGTCTCGTCCTGCCCCGCGCCGATCCGGCCCGGGCGGAGGCGACCGGCGACCGGCTGGTGCGGCGCTTCGCCGGCGCCGGCTGGTCGGCCCGGACCAGCGCGCAGGCCGCGGGCGGGCTCAAGCGCGGCATCGCCCAGCTCGGCCAGTTCCTGCTGCTAGTCGGCCTGTCGGCACTGGCGATCGCCGGGGTCGGGGTGGGGAGCGGGGTCGCGGCCTATCTCGCCGGCAAGACGCGGATCATCGCCACGCTCAAGGTGCTCGGCGCGCGCTCGGGGACGATCGCGGCGATCTTCCTGTTCCAGCTCGGGCTGGTCGCCGCTGGGGCGATCCTCGCCGGGGTAGCGCTCGGCGCGCTGGTGCCCTGGATCGTCGCGGGCGTGGCGGGATCGGCGCTGCCGGTCGCGCCGCGGCTCGCGCTCTATCCGGTGCCGCTGGCGACCGCGGCGCTGCTCGGGCTGTTTGCCGGATTGCTGTTTGCGCTGCCGGCGCTGGCGCGCGCGCGCGCGGTGCCGGCGGCAACGTTGCTGCGCGATGCGCTCGCGACGCGGCGGCTGCCCGGCGCGGCGGTGCTCGGCGGCATGGCGGCGCTGCTCGCGGCGCTGATCGGGCTGGCCGTGCTCACCGCGACCGATCGGCTGCTTGCGCTGCAGTTCGTCGCCGCGGTGACGGTGCTGGTGGTGCTGCTGTGGCTGGTCGGGATGGCGCTGCGCTGGCTGCTCGCGCGGCTGCCGCGGCCGCGCGCGCCGCTGTTGCGGCTGGCGCTTGCCAACCTCCACCGCCCCGGCGCGCAGACCGACCGGCTGGTGGTCGCGCTCGGGCTCGGCTTCTCGCTGTTCGTCGCGCTGGCGGTGATCGACACCAGCCTGTCGGCCGAGCTCGCCGGCGCCGCGCCCGCCAAGGCGCCGCGCTTCTTCACGATCGATCTCCAGCCCGAGGATGCGGGTCGGTTCCGCGCCGCGGTGATGGAGGCCGCACCGGGCGCACGGATCGAGGCGGTGCCGTCGCTGCGCGGGTCGATCGTCGCGTTGAAGGGCCAGCGGGTCGCCGAGATGAAGACGCTGCCGGCGGGCGCCTGGGTGCTGCGTGGCGACCGCACGCTGACCTGGTCCGCCGGCGTGCCGCCGCGCACCACGGTGGTCGCCGGGCACTGGTGGCCGGCCGGTTATCGCGGGCCCCCGCTGGTGTCGCTCGAGGACCGCGCCGCCGAGGCGCTCGGGCTGCGGATCGGCGACAGCATTGTGGTCTCGGTGCTCGGCGTCGACGTGCCGGCGCGGATCGCGGCGCTGCGCCACATCGACTGGAGCGGGCTCGGGCTCAACTTCGCGATCGTGTTCTCACCGGGCTATATCGAGGAGGCGCCGCACAGCCTGCTCGCAAGCGTCTATGCGCCGCCGGGCCGCGATGCCGCGGTCGCGCGGCGGGTGGCGGACGCCTTGCCGTCGGTGACGATGATCCGCGTCGGCGACGTGATCGGCCAGATCGGCGCGGTGCTCGGCCAGGTCGCGGTGGCGATCCGCGCGGCGGCGGCGGTGACGATCGCGGCGGGGATCGTGGTGCTGATCGGCGCAGTCGCCGCCGCCGAGCGCACCCGGCGCTACGATGCGGTGATCCTCAAGCTGCTCGGCGGCACCGCGCGCCAGGTGCTGGCGGCGCAAGCGATCGAATATGCGCTGCTGTCGCTGGTGCTGGCGACGGTGGCGCTGCTGGTCGGCGGTGGCGGCGGCTGGTTCGTCGTCGTCCATGTGTTCGCGCTGCCCTGGGCACCGGACTGGTCGGTGGTCGCGCTGACGTTGCTGGCCGCGACCGCGATGACGCTCGGCATCGGCGTGATCGGCAGCCTGCCGGCGCTGCGTGCCAAGCCGGCGACGACGCTGCGCGAGCTGTGAACCGGCGCGGAGTCAGACTCCGCGCCGGCCCAGCCTATCGGTAGAGCCGCTCGGCATCCGCCTTGAACTGCGCGCCGCTGTCGCTGCGGCTGTAGAACATGTGGCCGCCGGCATAGACCCGCAGCTGGACGCGCTCGGCGACGCCGAACGCCGGCATCTGGTCGACGATCAGCCGCGAGGCCATGAACGGGCAGGACAGGTCGTCCCAGCCATGGACGATCAGCACCCGCATCTTGGGATCGTTGGCGATCGCCTTGCGCAGGTCGGTCACCGGCGTGTCGTCCGGCTTGCCGCGATCCCAGGCCTTGTTCACCGCATAGGACAAAGCATTGTAGCGCGCGTCGGTCTTCCAGCCGACCTCGCGGGTGACGAAATCGACCATCGCGCTGGTGGTGGGGGCGATCAGCGCGTCGAGGATCGGATCGTTCGACTGCTGCTGCGCCGACCAGGGGAAGGGATCGAAGGCGGTGACGTTCGAATCGTAGACGCTGCCGATGGTGTTGTCGGCACGATGGATCTCGCGCAGGTACGTGCCGCTGTCGACCCGGCCGCCGAGCCGGCGGACCAAGGCGGGGTCGAGGCCCGTAAGCTCGGTGACGCGGATGACGACGCGCCCGGTCGCCTCCGGATCCGAGCGGCCGCGCAGCAGATCGCGGGCGAAGTCGCCGCGAGTATAGGCCTCGACCTCGGCCATCGCGGTCGGGGTGAGGCGGCCCTGGCGCTCGAGGTTGGCGGCGGCCATCGATGGCAGGTCGATCATCCACGGCAGCGGCGACAACGCGGTCGCGCCGTCGCCCGAGGCGGGATCGAGATACGGCGAGACCATGATCAGGCCGTTGACGCCGACGCCGATCTGCGACTGGAGCTCATAGGCGATGCGCGGCGCGCGATAGCCGCCGTAGCTTTCGCCCATGACATATTTGGGGCTGCGCAGCCGGCCTTCCTTGACCAGCCAGTCATAGACCACCTTGGACAGATAATGGATGTCGGGATCGTTGGCGTAGAAGGCCTTCTTGGTCTCGGCCTCGTCGACCAGGCTGCGGCTGAAGCCGGTGCCGACCGGATCGATGAACACGAGATCGGTGAAATCGAGCCAGCTGTTGGCGTTGTCGCGCGCAATCGGGGCATCGGACGGCGCATTGCCCTGCGCGCCGAACTGGACGCGCTTGGGGCCGACCGCGCCGAGGTTTAGGTATACCGAGGCCGCGCCGGGGCCGCCGTTGAACGCGAACGTGACCGGACGGGCGGGATCGCGGCCCGGAACGGTATAGGCGGTGTAGACGACCTGGCCGATCTCCTTGCCCTTGTCGTCACGCACGGTGATGGTGCCGACGGTCGCCTTGTAGCTGATCGTGCGGCCCCCGATCTGCGCGGTCTGGGTGATCGTCTTGTCCGCCGGGAGCGGCGGCAGCTTCGGCGTATCCTCGCTCTTCTTTTCGACGGTGGTGGTGGTCTTATCGGCCTGGGCATGGGCGGCGCTGCCGACGGCGAGCAGCAGCGTGGCGGCGAGAAGGCGGGGAATCGTCAAGGAAGGCACCTCGTTGGATGTCGGTGTCGGCGGGCGTGCCCCGCTGGCGGGGCGATCATGAACGATCGTCGCTGCCTGCAACAGCCATTTCGCCGGCGTCGTGTTGCGGTTCCGTGGTGTCCGCCAACCGGGCGCGTGAGATTGAATTGATGCCGTCCCGTTCGCGCCGATCTTGTCGAAGGGCGGTGAGTCTCACGGTGCTTCGACAGGCTCAGCAAGAACGGGTGGATTAATTTGGCGCTAGATCGTCGCGCCCGCACGATCGAGCAGCGCGCACGCCTGTTTGAGGTGCGGCGCATCGACCATCCGGCCATCGACCTGCAGCGCACCGGCATGCGGCGCGGCGGCGAAGGCCGCGACGATACGGCGTGCGGCGGCGACCTGCTCGGCATTTGGCGTAAAGGCGGCATTGATGACCGCAACCTGGTCAGGATGGATGGCCATCATCCCGATGAAGCCATCGCGAGCGGCGCGGCGGGCATAACGATCGAGGCCGTCGCGGTCACGGAAGGCAGGATAGACCGTGTCGATCGCCGCGACCCCGGCGGCGTGGGCGGCAAACAGGGTCAGCGAGCGGGCCAGCTCGTAAGGCGCCGTAAAGCGGCCATCGGGCTCGCTGCTGGTCGCCGCGCCGATCGCGGCGGGCAGGTCCTCCGCCCCCCAGGTGAGGCCGGTCAACGGCACGCCGGCGGCGGCATAGCTGCCGAGCGCGAAGATCGCCGCGGGTGTTTCGGTGGCGATCGGCAGGATCGGGGCGTGGATTCGCGCCGCGGCAAGCCTGGCGGCGAGCGCCTGGACGCTGGCGGCACCCTCGGCCTTGGGCAGCACGACGGCGTCCGGCGCGAGGCCGGCGAGCGCCGCCAGATCGTCGGCGCAGGCCGGCGTATCGAGTGGGTTGATGCGGACGAACAGGCGGACGCCGCCGCGCGATGCGCCGCCCAGCCGCGTCGCCACCGCGGCACGGGCCGCGGGCTTGGCAGCGGTTGCCACCGCATCCTCCATATCAAGGATCAGCGCATCGGCGCCGCTCGCCGCCGCCTTGTCGAACCGGTCCGGCCGATCGCCAGGCACGAACAGCAGCGAGCGCAGCATCATGCCGCGGCGCGCCTGATCAGCGCGGTGCGCAGGCACTGGCAGACGATCTCGTCGCGCTGGTTGAGCATGCGATGGGCGAAGGTGACGATGCCGGCGTCGGGACGCGAGCGGCTGTCCTTGAGCGCGTGGACCTCGGTTTCGGCGCGCAGCGTGTCGCCGAGGAATACCGGCTTGGGCATGACAAGCTGATCATAGCCCAGATTGGCGACCAACGTGCCGAGCGTGGTGTCGCCGACCGACAGGCCGACCATCAGCGCGAAGGTGAAGGTGCCGTTGACGAGGATCTGCCCGAACTCACTGGCGCGCGCGGCCTCGGCATCGAGGTGCAGCGGCTGCGGGTTGTGGGTCATCGTCGAGAACAATAGATTGTCGGTCTCGGTAACGGTGCGGCGGATGTCGTGGACCAGCCGGTCGCCGACCTGCCAATCCTCGTAACAACGCCCGGCCATCACTCCGCCTCCCGTTCGATCCGCGCCAGCACCACGCCCTCGGCGACCTGCGCGCCTTCGCTGACGCCCAGCGTGGCAACGGTGCCGGCGAAGGGGGCGAGCAGCGCCTGTTCCATCTTCATCGCTTCCAATACCAGCATCCGTTCGCCCTTGGCGACCGTCTGGCCGGCGGAGACCAGCACCGCGATGACGCGGCCCGGCATCGGCGCGACGATCGCCCCATCGCCGTCGCCGCTGCCATCGAGATGACCGGCGCGGCGCGGCGCATAAGGCCATGCCTCGCCGTCGATGAACAGCACGCCATCGGCCAGAGTGGCGGCGGGTGGCGTCTCGCGCTCGACCAGATAGGGCTTGCCGGCGATCTCGACCGCGACCTGCAGGTCGGATGGCGCGTTGACCCGGAAGCCCGGCAGGCTGGTCCACGGATCGCCGGTGGCGGCCGGCACGATCGCCGCCGCGGCTGCCTGGCGGACGCGGTCGGATGGCTCGGTGGGGGGGATCAGGCGATCGGCGTGGCGCTCGATGAAGCCGGTATCCACCTCGCCGGCCGCAAACGCCGGGTCGGCGGCGGCGCGGGCGAGGAAGGCGGCGTTGGTGCGCACCGGCCACACTTCGGTGCCGCGTGCCGCGGCCGCCAGCTTCGCCGCCGCCTCGCCACGGCTGCGGCCATGGACGATCAGCTTGGCGACCATCGGATCGTAGAAGGGCGTGACCTCGCCGCCTTCCTCCACCCCGCTGTCGACGCGCACCCCGGCGGGGAAGCGCAGCCGTTCGAGCGGGCCGGTCGAGGGCAGGAAGCCGCTGGCGGGGTTCTCGGCGTAAAGCCGGGCCTCCATCGCCCAGCCGGTGATCGACAGCTGGTCCTGGCGCCGCGGCAACGGCTCGCCGACGGCGACGCGGAGCTGCCACTCGACCAGATCCTGGCCGGTGATCGCCTCCGTCACCGGATGCTCGACCTGCAGCCGCGTGTTCATCTCCATGAACCAGATGCGGTCGGCACGCAGGCCCTCGGAGGCGTCGGCGATAAACTCGATGGTCCCCGCGCCGACATAATCGACCGCCCGGGCGGCGCGCACCGCGGCGTCGCAGACCGCGGCGCGCGTCGCCGGGTCCATGCCGGGGGCCGGGGCCTCCTCGATCACCTTCTGGTGGCGTCGCTGGAGCGAGCAATCGCGCTCGAACAGATGGACGACCTCGCCATGGCGATCGCCGAACACCTGCACCTCGATATGGCGGGGCGACAGGATGTATTTCTCGAGGAGCACGCGCGCATCGCCAAACGACGCGGCGGCCTCGCGCTGGCAGCTTTCAAGCATCGCCGCGAAGTCGCCGGCGGCGTCCACCTTGCGCATGCCCTTGCCGCCGCCGCCGGCGACCGCCTTGATCAGCACGGGATAGCCGATCGCGTCCGCTTCGGCCTGGAGCCGCGCCGGCGACTGGTCGGCACCGAGATAGCCCGGTGTCACCGGCACGCCGGCCGCGATCATCCGCTGCTTGGCGGCATCCTTCAGCCCCATCGCGCGGATGCTTGCCGGCGAGGCGCCGACCCAGATCAGCCCGGCGGCGATCACCGCCTCGGCGAAATCGGCATTTTCCGAGAGGAAGCCATAGCCCGGGTGGATCGCCTCGGCGCCGGTGGAGCGTGCGGCCTCGAGCAGCCGGTCCTGCCGCAGATAGCTGTCAGCGGCGGCGGCGGTGCCGATGCACACGGCCTCGTCTGCCTCGCGGACGAAGGGCATTGCGGCATCGACATCGGAATGGACCGCGATCGTGCGGATGCCGAGCGCGCGCGCGGTGCGGATGATGCGGCGGGCGATCTCGCCGCGGTTGGCGATCAGCAGGCTCTCGATCATGCCGTCACATCCGGAACAGGCCGAACTGCGCGCGATCCGGGATCGGGGCGTTCAGCGTGGTGGAGAGGGCGAGGCCGAGCACGTCGCGGGTTTGCGCGGGATCGATGATGCCATCGTCCCACAGCCGTGCCGTGGCGTAATAGGGATTGCCCTCGTCCTCATAAGTCTGGCGTATCGGCGCCTTGAACGCCTCGATCTGGTCGGGCGTCCAGCTCTCGGCGTCGCGGTGGACGGTCGCGAGCACGCTCGCCGCCTGCTCGCCGCCCATCACCGAAATGCGGGCGTTGGGCCAGGTGAACAGGAAGCGCGGCGAATAGGCGCGGCCGCACATGCCGTAATTGCCGGCGCCGAAGCTGCCGCCGATCAGCACGGTGAGCTTGGGCACCGAGGCGGTGGCGACCGCGGTCACCAGCTTGGCGCCATGCTTGGCGATCCCCTCCGCCTCATATTTGCCGCCGACCATGAACCCCGAGATGTTCTGCAGGAACAGCAACGGCACCCGGCGCTGGCAGGCGAGCTCGATGAAATGCGCGCCCTTCAACGCGCTCTCGGAAAACAGCACGCCGTTGTTGGCGAGGATCGCGACCGGCATGCCCCAGATCCGCGCGAAGCCGCACACCAAAGTGGCGCCGTACAGCGGCTTGAACTCGTGCAGCTCGGAGCCATCGACGATCCGCGCGATCACCTCATGGACGTCATAGGGTGCGCGGACGTCCTGGGGGACGATGCCGTAGAGCTCCTGCGGATCGTGACGGGGCGGGCGCGGTGCGGTGATCTCGATGTCGATCGCCTTGGGTCGATTGAGCGTCGCGACGATGTCGCGGACGATCAGCAGCGCCTGCTCGTCATCCTCGGCGACATGATCGACCACGCCCGACTTGCGGGCATGGGTGTCGGCGCCACCGAGTTCCTCGGCCGAAATCACCTCGCCCGTCGCCGCTTTCACCAGCGGCGGCCCGGCGAGGAAGATCGTGCCCTGGCCGCGCACGATCACCGTCTCGTCCGACATCGCCGGCACATAGGCGCCGCCGGCGGTGCAGCTGCCCATCACGCAGGCGATCTGGGGGATGCCCTTGGCGGACATCTGCGCCTGGTTGAAGAAGATCCGGCCGAAATGCTCGCGATCGGGGAAGACCTCGGCCTGGTGCGGCAGGTTGGCGCCACCTGAATCGACCAGGTAGATGCACGGCAGGGCATTCTCCTGCGCGATCTCCTGCGCGCGCAGGTGCTTCTTGACCGTCATCGGGAAATAGGCGCCGCCCTTCACCGTGGGGTCGTTGGCGAGGATCATGCACTCGCGGCCCATCACGCGGCCGACGCCGGCGATCATCCCGGCGCCGGGCGCGCTGTCGCCGTACAGGCCGTTGGCCGCAAGCGCGCCGACCTCGAGGAACGGCGCGCCGGGATCGAGCAGGCGGGCGACGCGATCGCGCGGCAGCAGCTTGCCGCGGGCAACGTGGCGGGCGCGATGCTGTTCGGAGCCGCCCAATGCGCTCGCCGCGGTGGCGGTGCGGAGGGCCTCGACCAACGCCACATTGTGCGCGGCATTGGCCGCGAACTCGGCCGAGCCGGTGTCGATCATCGTGCCGAGCGTGGTCATCGCCGCGGCCTCACTGCGCCCGCGGCGCGTCATGGCCGATCAGCTCGCGGCCGATCAGCATCCGGCGCACCTCGTTGGTGCCCGCGCCGATGTCGAGCAGCTTGGCGTCGCGCCAGTAGCGTTCCACCGGCCAGTCCTTGGTGTAGCCGGCGCCGCCCAGCGCCTGGATCGCCTCGCCCGCAACCTTCACCGCATTCTCGGAAGCAAGCAGGATGCAGCCGGCGGCGTCGAACCGCGTGGTCTGCCCGGCGTCGCAGGCCCGGGCGACCGCATAGACATAGGCCCGCGACGAGTTGAGCGCGACGTGCATGTCGGCGATCTTGGCCTGCATCAGCTGGAACTCGCCGATCGGCCGGCCGAACTGGCGCCGCTCGCGCACATAGGGCAGCACCACGTCGAGGCAGGCCTGCATGATCCCGAGTTGGATCCCGGAGAGCACGACCCGCTCGTAATCGAGCCCCGACATCAGCACCTTGGCGCCGCCGTCGAGCGGCCCCATCACCTGGGCGTCGGCGACGAAGCAATCGTCGAACACCAGTTCCGCGGTCGGCGAGCCGCGCATGCCGAGCTTGTCGATCTTCTGGCCGATCGAAAAGCCAGCAAAGCCCTTCTCGATGATGAAGGCGGTGATGCCCTTGGAGCCCGCGTCGGGGCTGGTCTTGGCATAGACCACCAGCGTGTCCGCATAAGCGGCGTTGGTGATCCAGAATTTGGTGCCGTTGAGCTTCCAGCCGCCATCTACCTTGTCGGCGCGCAGCTTCATCGAGACGACGTCGGATCCGGCGCCAACCTCGGACATGGCGAGGCTGCCGACATGCTCGCCCGAGACGAGCTTGGGGAGGTAGGCGGCCTTTTGCGCAGGGCTGCCCCAGCGGCGGATCTGGTTGACGCAAAGGTTGGAATGCGCGCCATAGCTGAGCCCGACCGAGGCCGAAGCGCGGCTGATTTCCTCGCAAGCGATGACATGCTCGAGATAGCCGAGCCCGAGCCCGCCATATTCCTCCTCGACGGTGATGCCGTGCAGCCCGAGCGCGCCCATCGCCGGCCAGAGCTCGCGGGGGAAGGCGTCGTCGGCATCGATCCGCGCGGCGATCGGCGCGATGCGGTCTGCGGCGAAGCGCCGCGTCGTCTCGCGGATCGCGTCCGCCATCTCGCCCGCGGCGAAATCGAGTTCGCTCATCCAGCCTCTCCTTGTTGTTGCACCGGCCATAGCCGGCGCACCGGCGTGCGCAAAATTGAAACCGCGGGCGCCACATCATAGAAGCTGTCTATGATCGATCGTTATTTGCTCCGCTATTTTCTCGCCGTGGTCGACCATGGCAACTTCTCGCGCGCCGCGGCGGCATGCAACGTGTCGCAGCCGAGCTTGTCGGTGGGGATCGCCAAGCTCGAGACGACGCTTGGCCATCCATTGTTCCTGCGCACCAACCGGCGTGTCGAGCTGACCGACGCCGGCGCGCGCCTTGCCGGTCACGCCCGATCCATCGAAGCCGGGTTTGCGGCGGCGGAGCGCGATGTCGCCGGCGCCGCCGAGCGCCGCAGCCTGCGGCTCGGCGTGCTGTCGACGGTGCCGCGTCGCTGGATCGAGGCATGTCTCGAGGCATATCACGCTGCAGGGGCGCGAGAGCGCGTCGAGATCGTCGAGGGCAGGGACAGCGATCTGCGCGAACGGCTCGCGCGCGGCCGGCTCGACGCCGCGCTGATGATCCTGCGCGGTCAAGACGATCGCGATCTGCCGCTGCTCACCGAAGGCTATACGCTGGCGCTGCCCTCTACCCATCCACTGGCGGGAGAGGCGACGATCCGCGCCGAGGATCTGGTCAACGATCCGATGATCGTGCGCCGCCATTGCGAGCTGCTGTCGGAGACCAGCCGCTTCTTCACCGCGCGCGGCGTGCGCCCCTTCTTCCCGGCGCGCACCAGCAGCGACGATCGCGCGATGGGCTATGTCGCCGCGGGACTGGCGGTGACGGTGATGCCCGATTGCTTCCGCCACCCCGGCATGATCCGTTGGCCGCTCGACGGCTTCGGCTTCAGCCGCACGATCGGCCTTGCCTATGCTCGCCACGTCGACGCGGCTGCCTTGCGCGACCGCCCGGCGATCGCCGGGCTGATCGCTGCGGTCGAGGCGGACGGGCTCAGCTGAACAGCCCGCGCCGGTTGAACAAGGCGACCGTGGCATCGATGCCGATCGTGACGACCGTTTCAATGATCCGGTCGAGCAGCGGCGACTGGCCGACAATGCCCTGCTGCTGGAGCACGATCATGACCAGCTCACGCACGTAGGCCTGCTTTTCCGGGCCGCTGAGCCCGATCAACGCTTCCGCCTGGCGGGTGGCGATTCCGAGCAGCGCGGCGGCGCCGGTGACGAAGCGCGGATTGGCCTCGAGAAAGGCCCGCAGCGACACCAAGGCGGCGATCGCGGTGGCATCCGAAGCGACGGCGCGGTCTACAGCCGCGCTCGCGGCCGGGGAAAGCTGGTTGGCGGCGAGGATCAGCGACCAGGCGAGCCCGGCCAGCAGTTCCGATGCCCGCAGGAAGACGGTGCGGATCGCGAGCAGCAGCGGCGCCATGACACGCGACCACAGGCCGATTGGCGTGCGCGTCAATCCGGGCTGCCACAATTGCTGGGCGTTGATGTGCGCGACGGTGAAATCGATCAGCAGGTCGGCGCCGATCGAGAAGATCACCGGCTCAAGGAAGGACAACACCAGCGGGATGGTATAGCCGCCGCGCCGCACCGCGTAGAGCAGCGCCGCCTTGACCTGCTGGCGCTTGTAGGCGCCACGGCCGGTGCGGGTGCCGCCGCGTCGTTCGGCCTTGTCGGCAAGCAGATCGACCAGCGCCGCGATCGCAAGGATCCGGTCGCTGCCGCCACGGGCGAGCACGGCGACCGCATGGAGCGCCCCGCTCAGCCCCTTGGCCTCCGCCAGCGTGTCGTAGAGCGCGCGCGCCTCGGCGGCGTCGCGCTGCAGCCGCGCCCGCAGGGCGGGGGGCAGCGACCCGTCTTCGGACGAGCCGGCGCCGGCCAGCGCGAGCGAGGCGGCGCGGAACAGCGCGGCGGCCGTGCCGCTCGTCAGTCGCTCCGTGACCCGGATGGTGTCGCCCAGGCGCGTCATGTAGTCCGCCTCCACAATGCCAGAAACAGCCCGGCGGCCACCGCCGCGCCAGCCCAGAGCAGCCCGGTCAGGCCGGTGCGCAGCGGGCCGGAGGGCAGGCCGGCAGCGACGAGCAGCAGCAACGCGATGCCCGTCCAGCCTATAGCGACCGCCATCAACCGCGCCTGGGCGAGGCGCAGCTGTCGATCGACCGCGGCGCGATGCTGTTCGACCGGCAGCCGATAGGTGCCGCTCGCCGCATCGGCGACCAGGCGATCCAGCCGCCCCGGCAGCGTCTCGAGCGGCGCGACCACCGCGAGCACCCGCTGCGCGGCTTCAAGGCTGTCGGGCAGCGCGACCGCCTCCTCCAGTTCCCGCCGGAGCATGAAGCGGCGCGCGACATCGCCGATGTCGACCGTGGGATCGATCGTCGCTGCTGCCGTGGCCATTGCCGCTAGCCAGCGACCGAGCGCGAGCAGGTCTGCGCCAACGGCAAAGCCGCTCGCCCGCACCGCGGCCAGGCCGTCGTCAAGCAGACGCGCGGGACCCGCCCGAACATCATCGTCGTCGTCGAGCCGCTGGATGATCCCTTCGAGCCGCGTCGTCAGCGCTGCATGATCCGCAGCATCGCACGGCGTGAGCAGCGCTGCGAGCCGGGCCGCGACCAGCCCGGCGTCGCGGGCGATCGCCGCGCGCGCGACTCCGGTAATTGCCCTGCCGAGCTCCTTCGACAGCGCTTCGACGCCGCCGACGTCGATCCTGGCTATCCGATCACCGGCGAGAACGCCGAGATGATCGAGCCGCGGCTCGATCGGCACCGATCCGAACACCATGACCTGCTCGAGGGCGGCCTCAACCAGGCGCCGTGCGGTGGCGGCGGCATCGATGTCGTGCGCGTCGAGCGTCGCCTCGTTGCCGCCGGCCGCCAGCGCCACGACCTGCGGCAGCGGCAAGGCCGGAAGTCGGGCGATCCCGATGAGGTGCGGCGCCGCCCAGTCGTCGAGCGGTCGCGCGACGATCGTACCGGTGCGGGCCAGCGCCTGGCGGCGCCAGCGCGCGAGGCGGACATGCTGCGCGGGAGCGTCGAGTTCGGCGGCCAGCCAGCGGGTGAGGTCGTCGTGGAGCGAGCGGCGCGCGGCCTCGCGATCGGGGGTGGCGATCAGCGGCAGCGCCAGCCGGATCGCGGCGGCGAGGACAGCGGCATCGGGCGCGGCCGTTGGCAGCGTAACGCGGACCCGGACCTCGCGGTGCGCTTCGAAGCCACGGGTGGTCCAGGCGAGCGGGCTCGGTTCGATGACCGGCAGCCAGCTGCCGACCACCGCCGCGCGGGCCTTGCCGCCTTCGCGTGCCATGATCGAGACTGCCTCGGCGGGCGGTGCCAATCGGTTGGGCGGCAGCAGCGCCAGCGCGTCGGCGACGGGAGGCGCGAACAGGTCTCGGCGCAACGCCATCAGTTGCGCGGGACGGATCGCGCCGTCGCCCAGCCGCGCCAGCGCCGCCATGGCGTCGCCCGGGTCAGGCGGCACGCCGGTTTCCCGCAGCGCCGGTCGCGAGCGCGATCACGGCGAGCGTAGCGGCTACCGGCCACAGCATCGTCAGCGGCGCGAGCGCGGCAGCGTGCAGCGCGAGCGCGAGGCTCGCCGGGATCAGCGAGATCGTCCGTACGATCCTGGCATCCTCACGCCGGTCTGCGGATGAAATTGCGTCGGCGGTCCGGATCGGCTCGCGGCCGAACGTGGCGACGGCATCGAACGCTTCCGGCAGCAGCCATCGTGCATGGACGATCGCATCGGCGCCGGCGCGCACGGCGCGGGTGGTGAGCGGGGGCCGATGCGCGGCAAAGAAATGGCGAATGGCGGCGAGCAGGTTGAAATCGCCCGGCAGGCGATGAGCCGTGGAGTCGAGCATGCCCAACGCGCGCCAGAACAGCAGATGCTGGGTTCCCATCCGCACCCCATGCTCGCGCATCACCGCGAACATGATGCCCTGGTAGCGCGCAGTCAGTTGCAGCTCCACCGGGGTCGACGGATCGGTGGCGGCAGCATGCCAAGCGGCGAGCACCTTGACCGCGTCATGCCGGAACGCCGTGGGATCGGTGCGCGGCCCAAGGTGTACCAGGCGCCGGTAGCAGTCGAACGCGGCGTCAAAGCGACCCAGCGCGAGATGCTCGACATAGCCGGTCATCAAGGCGCGGTCGGCGGGGCCGAGTTCGCCAAAGATTCCAAAATCGATCAGGGCGATCCCGCCGTCGCGCCGGATCAGCACGTTGGCGGGGTGCGGGTCGCCATGAAAAAGGCCGGTGACGAACAATTGCCGCAGGAATGCGCGGGCCAGCGCGGCGACGATGGTGGCAGGGGCGACGCCCGGCGCGATCGCCGCAAACGCCCGGTCGTCGCCGGCCTCGGCGAGCGCCACCGCGCGCGCGAGCGGCACCGCCTCGATGAACTCCATCACCAATAGCCGCTGGGTGCTGAGCGGCCAGACGATGGCGGGGACGTGAACGCCGCTTTCAGGATCGGCCGCGATGCGCTCGGCCGTCCGGCCCTCGGCACGGAAATCGACCTCGCGGCGCGTGAAAGTGGCGATCTCGGCAACGAGCTCGGCGGCCCTGATCCTACCGAACAGCTCGAGGCCATCACCGATGCGCGCGAGCAGGTGCAACAGCGCGAAGTCGGCGGCGAGGCGCGCCTCCAGACCGGGACGCTGCACCTTCACCGCCACCATGTCACCCGTCCGGGTGCGCGCCCGATGAACCTGCGCGATCGAGGCGGCGCCGATCGGCGTCCAGTCGACATAGGCGAAGAAGCGCTCGATCGGCCCGGCGAGTTCGCGTTCGATGAGCCGACGCACCGTCGCGGGCGGCATCGGCGGCACGGCGTCGAACAGGCGGGCGAGTTCGGCGCACATTTCGGCGGAAAAGAGATCGCGCCGGATCGCGAGATACTGGCCGATCTTGACGGTGGTGACGCCGCCGCGTTCCAGCAGCCTGCGGATCGCACCGCGGGTGCGGGCGGGGGATCGCACCCGCGCGAGCAGCCCGATCAAGCATAGCGCCGCCAGCAGCAGCCCCATTCGCATCACCGTCAAGGACATGCGCGCCGCGCCCAAGATCTCCGCCTCCCGATCAGGCGACAGGCATAGCAGCAATTGCGCTGTAGCGACGGAGCCGAAGCATCCGATCTGGAGGTCGTCCTATCCGTTTCGGGCCAGACAACAGGATGACAAACAACGTCGAGGCTTTTGCTACGGATCATTATCATTCATCTTGGCGACGTCGATGATTCTCCAGACGAGAAGGACGGGACATGGTCGATAACACCGATTACGCCGGCACCGACGACACCGATCTGCGGGATCGCCAGGAGCGGGACCGGCTGCTTCGCCGGGCACGCGATAGCGATCGCCGCGAGCCGCGTCGGCGGATCCGCGACCGCGGCGGCAGGCTCAGCGACAACGTCCAATCGGCCGACCGCGTCGCCGATCGCGTTGCCAATGATGTCAATGCCCTGGTCCGCGCGTGGAGCGCGTCTAACGCCGAGGCGTTCAAAGGCATCGTCACCATCATCGGCAACATCGCGCTCGATCTGGTCGGCGATGCGCGGCCGCGGCGCTTCGGCGTTTATGATGACGATTACCGCGACGAGGACGACGATCGCGGTACGCGCGTGCGCAGCTATGCGGACGACGACGATGATGACGACGACGACTATCGCCGGACAGCCCGGCAGGGCCGGCGGCGCGACGCGGTGGGCGATGTCGGCGGCGACGTCGCCGACGTCACCCATTCCTTGTCCGACGCCTTTGCGGAGGCGGCGAGCGTCACCGCGCGCTCCAGCCGGCGGTTCCAGGATGAGTTCGATGCCGCGCTCGACGAGAGCGCCGAGCTCGACGACAGCGTCGGCCGCCGTGACACCAACCCGCGGCAGGCGAAGCGAGGTCGCGGTCGCCGAGATCGGCAGCCGGACAGGTCCCGCGACCAAGCCGATCAGCGCGACGCCGAGGACACGATCGGCGAAGCCGGTGCCAGGGTCGGCGCGGCGGTAGACGACCTGGCCGGGCGCCAACGATAGGCGCCACGCCGCCGCCCGTCCGCTCCAACACCACCAACGCAGCTACGCGCGGGCGAAGGACCCGCGCGAAGGGGGATCCTATGCTCACCACAGCGACGGGAGGCAGCGTGGCCGGGCGCGGCTCGGTCGATGGCTGAGTGGCTGATCGGCAAGCTGTTGTGGCTCTACTGGCGCGCCAATCGGCCGTTCCTGGTGCGGTTCGCGCCGGCGCTGATCGGCCCCAATCCCGGCAACCCCGACCTCGATCCCGATGGTCGCGCGGTGATCCGCGAGCTCGATCGGCTGCTCGGGTTGATGACCAATGCGGTGTTCATCCAGGCGGCGCTGAGCGTCCTCGCGCTTCCCTTGTGGGTGCCGCGGCGACTGCCTTACTCGCCTTTCTGGCGGACCTTGCTGTTCCTGCTGGTGCCGGTGTGGAGCCAGGTGGCGCGGATCGGCTTCTGCTTCAGCAGCCGCGCCCGGCGCACGAGGGTGGTGGACCGGATGTTCACGCGGCTCGGCGAGCAGGCCGCGGCGGAGGAGGATCTGCCGATCAAGAGCATCATCGTCGTCGGCGTGGTGAAGACGCTGATCACGGGAGCCTATCTCGACCTCGACGAAACCTGGCGCGGGCTGGACTATGAGCGCTACCAGCAACGCAGCTGGACCCAGCCGAGCGGCCCGGATCTCGCGCAGCCGGCACGATCGGCGGCGTCCACGCTGCTTGTGGAGCGCCGGGCTCGGCTTGCCGATGTCGCCGCCAAGCCGGCGGGGGTGGTCACCTACCTGGTGATCGGATCGGGCGCGGGCGGCTCGACCGCGGCCTATTTCATCCAGCAGGCGGACCCGTCGGCGCGGATCGTAATCGTCGAATCGGGTCCGCTGGTGGCCAATGACGAGCTGCCCGATCACCTGATGCAGGCGGCATCGACGATCTACATGAATGGCGGCTTCACCCTGTCTGCCGACCAATGCTCCACCTTCGTCCAGGCGCGCACCGTCGGCGGCGGCACGCTGGTCAACAATGCAGTGGCGTGGAAGCCCGAGGGTTTTTGGTGGAACGAGGTGGTGGTCAAGCGCTGGGAGCGGTTCGGCGTCTCGCTCGATTGGCCGCGCCTCCATCGCAGCTACGATGCGATGCTCGCGCTGATCCATGCCGCCCCGACCAGGCCGGTGGTGATGGCACCGATGGCCGAGACGCTGCGCGATGGGTTCGCGCGCACCGGACATCAGGCAGTGGACGTCACCATCAACACGCTCAACTGCATTGGCTGCGGGCGCTGCAACTCGGGCTGCCGCTATGCGGCCAAGCAATCGATGAACGAGACCACGCTGCCGGCGGTGGTGAAGGCGGGCGGGCTGCTGGTGCCCGACGCGCATGTACTCAAGCTCGAGCTCGACGGGCCGCCAGGCGCGCAGCGTTGCCGGGGTGCGCATGTCGTCGATGGCGACGGCACCCGGCGGTTGGTAGAAGCCGACAAGATCGTGCTCGCCGCCGGTGCGTTCGCCTCCACCAAGATCCTGCGCCGCAGCGGCTTTTCCGGCGCGCTGCCCGGGGTGCGCACCGTCGGCAAGCGCTTTTCGGGCAACATGGGCACGCCGGTGTTCGGCGAATTCCCGACCGACCAATATGGCGCCCGCGGCATCCAGGTGGGCTATGCGATCGAGATGCCGCGCGAGCGGATGGTGATCGAGACCGCCTTCGGGCCGCCGGCGACGATCGGCATGGAAGCGGCGCAATGGGGCAGCGCCTTCATGGGCCTGCTCAACAACTACAACCGGATCGCGGTGGCGGTGCCGGTGATCGGTGCCAATGCCTATGGCAGCATCAACGCCGATTGGTCGGCGAGCGGCTACACCATCTCCTACAAGCTCGACGACGACGACTGGTATCGGCTGACGCTGGGCATGAAAGCGGCGGGCAAGGCGATGTTCGCGGCGGGCGCCACCCGGGTCGGCTCGAGCCGGTTCGATGCAAGCTGGGCGACCTGCGCGGACGATCTGGACGCCTATTTCGGCGCGGTCGGCCCGCTGCAATATCTCAAGATCACCACCGCGCACCTGCAGGGCGGCAACGTCCTCCACGCCAGCCCGGCCCAAGGCGTGGTCGACATGGAGATGCGGGTCCACGGCATCGACCGGCTGTGGATTACCGATGCCAGCATCATCCCGTCGCCGATCACGGTGAACTTGCAGATGACGGTGATGGCGCTCGCTCATTACGCGGCGCCGGGCATCGTCGCGAGCCCATAGCGGACCAGTCAGCAGCCAGCAGCCAGCGAGAACGCCGACGCGGATCGGGCGCCGGGTAACAAGGATCGGGGACACGTCATGAAGATACTCGTCACCGGCAGTACGGGATTGATCGGCTCGCGCACCGTGCGCAAGCTGCTCGCGGCCGGCCATGAGGTGCGCTGCCTGATCCGTTCGGATCGTCGCCGCGCGCGGCTCGATGGCCTGCCGGTCGAGCAGGTGCGCGGCGAGCTTCGCGATCCCGCCAGCCTGGCGCGCGCCGCCGCCGGGTGCGAGGCGTGCGTCCATCTCGCCGGGGTGAGCGGCTGGGACCATATCGCCGATCCAGCGATCCACGACACCATCCATGCCGGCACCGTGCGGTTGCTCGATGCGGTGCAGGCGGCCGGGCTGCGCCGGTTCGTCTATGTGTCGTCGGCGGCGGCGATCGACGGCACGGTACGACCGGTGATGCTCGACGAGACCAGCCGGTTCACACTGGAGCGATCGGGGCTGGTCTACGCGCTCGCCAAACACGCTGCCGAGCAGGCGGTGATCGCCCGCAACGGCCAGGGCTTCGAGACGCTGATCGTCAACCCGGCCGAAACCTATGGCGCCGAGGACGACGACTGGATCACCGCGGGCAGCGTGCGCGACATCCTGCGCGGCTGGCCAGCGCTGGCGACGGTGGGCGGCACCTCAGTGGTCCATGTTGACGATGTCGCCGACGGCATCGCCCGCGCGATCGACCGCGGCCTGCCCGGCGAGCGCTACATCCTCGGCGGCGACAATCTTACCATCGCGCAGCTCGTGCGCTTGACCCTTGATGTCGCCGGGATCAGGCGACCCGTGGTAATCGTACCCTTCGCGGCGTTGCGTGCGGCGGTGGCGGTGTGCCGGCTGCTCCGAATCACGCCGCCCGTCGAACCCGGCGTGCTCGGCTATCTGCGCCGCTATTGGTTTGTCGATTCAGGCAAGGCGCGGGCGGCGCTTGGCTATCGACCGCGCGGCGCGCGCGACACGATGGCGCCGGTGGTGCGCTGGGTACGCGATCAGATGGCGATCACTGCCGCTTCCGTCCGTACCACTGCGCTGGCGCCACGCGTCGATCCTATCGTCAGCGGCATTGTCCGGTGAGGCCGGGTCCTGCCGCCGAGATCGCCGACGGCATGACGCTCGCCGACCTGCTCGGCGCCCGTGCCGCGCGCCCGGGCCGGGGCGGCTTCCGCTATCTGGCCGATCGTGGCGGCGACGATCGGCTGCTGGATCTTGTCACGCTTGACCGCCGCGCGCGTCATCTGGCGCTACACCTACTCGCCCATGCCGATCGTGGCGACCGGGTGTTGCTCTGCTATCCGCCGGGGCTCGACTTCATCATCGGCTTCTTCGCGGCGGCGATTGCCGGCCTGATCGGCGTGCCGGTCGCGTGCCCACGAACGTTGCCAATCCGGCCCGAGGAATTCGTCGGTGCAGCGGCGGCGATCGGCGACTGCACGCCCCGGCTAGCGTTGACCACCGCGGCGGTGCTCGCCGCGCTTCCTGCTAGCGCCCTCGACGCCGGCCCGCGCTGGATCGCGACCGACCTGATCGGCGAGGGTGCCACCGAGCCGCTACCGGCGCCCGCGCCCGATGATCTCGCCTATCTCCAATACACCTCGGGTTCGACCAGCGCCCCCAAGGGCGTGATGATCAGCCATCGAAACGTGATGGCGAACCTGGCGGCGAGCAAGGCGATGCTGCCGCCAGAGACGGACGCCGGCTCCGTCGGACTGAGCTGGCTGCCGCATTACCACGACATGGGGCTGGTCGGGGGGCTGCTCACGGGGATCTATGGCGACCTTCCCGTCGTCCTCATGTCGCCCTTCGCGTTCCTCGGCCGGCCGATCCGCTGGCTGCGCGCCATCACCAAGCATCGCGCGACCTGGAGCGGCGGCCCCAATTTCGCCTATGAACTCTGCTGCCGGCAGATCCGGCCTCAGGAGATCGCCGGGCTTGATCTCAGCCGCTGGGCGCTTGCGGTCAACGGTGCCGAGCCGGTGCGGCGATCCACCATCGACCGATTCTGCGATACCTTCGCGCCTGCCGGCTTCCGCCGCGAGGCGATGTCTCCCTTCTACGGGTTGGCGGAGCATGTGGTGTTCGCAAGCGGCGCTGTCCCCGCCGCGCCACCGACCTTGGTGCGCGGGCCTGCCGGCAACGGTGGCCGCGAGCCCGGCTGGTATGCCGGCTGTGGTGCGCCCGCTGCCGGTCATGCGATCGCGATCGTCGACCCGGACACACGGATGCGTGCCGCCGGATCGGCGGCGGGCGAAATATGGCTGTCGGGGCCGAGCGTAGCCCAAGGCTATTGGGGGCGGGCCGACGACAGCGCCCAGGTGTTCCGTGCGACGCTGGCGACCGACGGCGCCACGACCTGGCTGCGCACCGGCGACGCCGGGTTCATCGCCGACGGTGAACTGGTGGTGACCGGGCGGATCAAGGACATGGTGATCATCGCCGGCACCAATCACGCGCCGCAGGATATCGAAGCCATCGCGGAGGCCGCACATCCGGCGATCCGTACCGGCCATGTCGTTGCTTTCGCGGTCGACGACGTCACGGACCGGCTGGTGATCGCCGCGGAGATCTTCGGCGAGCGCGCGGGCGGCCGAACCGACGAGGTGATCGCCGCCATCAGGGCAGCGGTGGCCGGCGCTCAGGGCATCACCGTCGGTGCGGTGATGCTGCTGCGTGGGCGGTCGCTCCCCAAGACCTCGAGCGGCAAGATCAAGCGGGGTGCGGTGCGCGACGCCTGGATCGCGCAGCGCAGCGAGGGCGTCGTCGGCGAATGGCCGGTTCGGACGCCGCCGCCGATCGTCGCCGAGGTCATGGCGACACCAGACCCCGGCGAGCTGGTCGCCTGCGTCGTGCGCGAGATCCGGCTGCTGCTCGACGATCCCGATCTCGTCGTCGACCTGGAAGCGCCGGTGCATCGCCTGGGGCTCGGCTCGCTCGAATTGGCCGATCTCAAGGGCCGGATCGAGGAGGAGCTGGGCCTCGACGTCCCGCTCGTCCGATTGCTCCAGGGCTGCAGTATCGCCGACATGGTCGCCGACCTCGATGGGCCGGCGGTTCGCCGGCCGCGCGGCGGCGGTGATCGTCATCCTTGGGAGCGCTACGTCAATCCGGTGGTCGGCGGGCTGTTGCGCCGTTTTCGCCTCGACGAGCCGTTCGTGCGCGGCGAGGGGCATTGGCTGGTGCGTGCCGATGGCAGCAGGATATTGGATGGCATCGCGGGCTATGGCGCGCTGCCGTTCGGGCATAACCCGCCGGCGATCTGGGCAGCGCTGGACCGCGTGCGCGCCGACGCCGAGCCGAGCCTGATCCAGCCGGCGATGAACGATGCGGCGGGTGAACTGGCACAGGCGCTGCTCGCGGTCGCGCCGCCCGGTTTGCGCCACGTCACCTTCGTCAACAGCGGTGCCGAAGCGACCGAGGTTGCGCTGAAGCTGGCGCGGGCCGCCACCGGCCGCCGCGCGTTCCTGTCGACGGCCAACGGCTTCCACGGCAAGACGCTCGGCGCGCTGTCGGTAACCGGGAGGCCGGCGTTCCAGGCGCCGTTCGGCGCGCCGGTGCTCGACGTCGGCTATGTGGCCTATGGCGATATCGGGTCGTTGCGGGCGGCACTGATCGATCACCCGGATCGTTATGCCGGGCTGCTGGTCGAGCCGATCCAGGGCGAGGGCGGAATCGTCGAGCCGCCGGCCGGTTACCTTGCCGCAGCCGCCGAGCTGTGCCGCGCGCATGGCGTCAAGCTGATCGTCGACGAGGTGCAGACCGGGCTTGGCCGCACCGGTGCGCTGTTTGCCTGCACGGCCGACGGCGTCCGTCCGGACATCCTGCTGGTCGCCAAGGCGCTCGGCGGTGGATTGGTGCCGATCGGCGCGGTGCTGTGCACGGCAGACAGCTACACCGACGATTTCGCCCGCCATCACAGCTCCACCTTCGCAGGCAATACGCTGGCCTGCCGGGTCGGGCTGGCGTCGCTGGCGCTGCTTACCGCCGACCATGGGCAGTTGGTTGAAGACGTGGCGCTGCGCGGCGCGCGACTACGTGAGCAATTGGCGCTCGTCGTCGATCGCTATCCCGCCGTGCTGCGCGCGGTGCGCGGGCGTGGGCTGCTGCTCGGGATCCAATTGACTCGGGATCGTGCCGGGTTCGGGCACCATTCGCTGCTGGGCGTGCTTGCCGAGCAGCAGGCGCTCGCCCCTCTGGTCGCGAGCTACCTGCTCAACGTTGCGCAGCTTCGCGTCGCGCCGACGTTGCTCGGCAGCGACGTGCTCCGCATCGAGCCGCCGCTGACGCTCGCGGAGGCCGAGATCCCGCTGATCGTCGGCGCGATCGAGCAGGCGGCGCGCCATCTCGCGGACGATAACACCGCAGCGCTGGTCAATCATCTTGTTAGATCGCCGCGGACCGTGATCCCGTCGCCGCCGCCGCAGGCCGCGCCTGCGATCCGTCGCGCCGTGACCGCTGGTCCGCGCTGGGGATTCCTCGCGCATCCGATGACCGCCGCGAGCTACGCCGATCTGGACGCTTCGCTGGCCTGCTTCTCCGTGGGAGAGCTTGGCGAACTGGCAGAGCGGATCGGCGGCGCGGTCGATCCATTCGTCGCGGGCGAGGTCGAGATCGTCGGTGCCGGCGTCTCGGCACCGGGCCAGTTCGTCGTCGTGCCGTGGACGGCGGCGGCGCTGCACGGCCATCGCAACGCCGGGCTGCGCGCGATCCGCGCCGGGGCGGCGCTGGCGCGGGCGAACGGCGCGCAGGTGATCGGCCTCGGCGGCTATGTGTCGATCGCCAGCAACGGCGGCCTCGATCTCGCCGACGGCGGCGTGCCGCTGACCACCGGCAACAGCTATACCGCCATCGCCGCGGTCGAGGCCGTGGAGGCGGCCTGCGATCGGCTCGATCTGGCGGTGGGCGAGGCCGAGGCGGCGATCGTCGGCGGTGGCGGATCGGTCGGGCTTGGCCTTACCTATCTGATGGCGGAGCGCGCGGGGCGGCTGGTGCTGGTCGGGAATCCCGCCCATGCCGAGGCGAGCCTCCGCGGCCTGCGCCGATCGCTGGAGGCGGCGGTTGCCGCGATCATTGCCGAGCGCCACCAAGGTGGTGGCGAACTCGCCCGCCGGGCAATGGCGTTTCACGATCGGACCGGCAGCGACCCCTCGACGGTTGCGGCGTGGTTGATCGCGCAGGGCGATTGCGTGCTGTCGGTGAGCATGGCGCGCGCGCTCGCCGCCAGCCAATTGGTGCTCACCGCCACCTCCAGCCCCGACCTGCTGATCGATCCCGAAGCATTCCGGGCTGGCGCGATCGTCTGCGACGTGTCGCAGCCGCGTAATCTCGCCGGCAGCATCGCGGCCGAGCGAGGCGACGTGCTGGTGCTCGACGGCGGGCTGGTGGCCGTGCCGGGACGCGTCGACCTCGGCTGGCGCTTCGGTCTGCCGCCGGGCGTTGCCTTTGCCTGCATGTGCGAGCCGATGATCCTGGCGCTCGAGGCCCGGTTCGATGCCGCGCCGCGGGGGCTTGGGGTGCCGCTTGATTACCTTCGGGCGCTGCGCGGCTGGGGGCTGCGCCACGGCTTCCGTCTCGCCGAGCTGCGCAGCTTCGGCCGCGTGCTGGGCGATGGCGATTGGCGGCGGATGCGCGCCGCTGTCGCCCCCATCATCTCACCGACCAGCGACAGGGGACAGCATGCCGAACGCCCTTAATCTCGACGGAATTGCCCTGACCCGTGATCAGGGGCGCTGGCGGCGCGTCGCAGAGAAGCTCGCCGCCGAGGTGCTGCGCCCCAAGGCCGCCGAAACAGATCGCAGCGGGGTGTTTCCTGCGGCCAATATCGAGGCGCTGAAGCAATCGGGCCTGCTCGGGCTGCTGATCCCCACCTCGCTCGGCGGCGGCGGCGGCGATGTCGCTACAGCAATGCTGGTCACCGAGGCGCTCGCCAAGGGCTGCATCTCCACCGCGATGATCTACACCATGCACCAGTCGACGCTGATGCTGATGGTCGCGCTTGCGACGCCGGAACAGGCCGAGCGGTTCCTCGCGCCGATCGCGCGCGGCGAGTTGTTCGGTGCCTTTGCCATGAGCGAACCGGGATCGGGTAACCGGATCTGGCATATGGACAGTCACGCGGTCGCGGACGGCGACGCCTTCGTGATCGACTCGTTCAAGTCGTTCTGCACCTCGGCGGGCCATGCCGATTTCTACCTGGTGCCGACCCGCGGCAGCGCCGACGGCGGTGCTACCGATCTCAGCCTGTTCTGGATCGACGGCGACGAGCCGGGGATCGAGCCCAAGGGCGAGTGGGACGGCATGGGGCTGCGCGGCAACGGCAGCCGACCGCTGCATTTCAACAAATGCCGGGTGCCCGCGGAAAACCGCTTTGGCGACGAGACCGCCGGCTTCTCGTTCATGATGGCCTATTCGCTGCCGGTCTATCTGGTCGGACTCGCGACCTGCTATCTCGGTCTCGCCCAGGCAGCGTTCGATGCCGCGATCGCCCATGTGAAGGGGCGGGTGCATTCCGACACCAACCGCAGCCTTGCGACGGTGGAAACGGTCCAGCGCTACGTCGCCGAGATGAAATGCCGGATCGATGCGGTGCGCGCCGCGATCCTGCGCGTCGCCCAGATGTCCGACAATGCGACGGTGCTGTTCGACGAGTTCAACAACGCCGGGCTGCTCGACGAGATCATCCGCGACAATCCCGACGATCCCTATTTCGTCGAGCTCGCGCAGCTGAAGATCATCGCCAGCGAGATGGCGGTGCAGGTGTCGCACACCGCGCTGCAGATCTGCGGCGGCCAAGGCTACAAGCGCGGCCATGCGGTCGAGCGCTGCTATCGCGATGCCCGCGCCGGCTCGCTGATGGGGCCATCCGACGACACGCTCAAGGTGATCATGGGCAACCAGCTGCTCGGTACGCCGCAGCCATGGGCATGATCGCCGCGCCACCACCATCGGGAGGAAGTATGACGATCACGGCACAGACGATCATCGATCGCAGTCTTGCCTATTGGCTGTACGACTTCCAGGCTCGGTTCAACGACAACCCGCGTGTCGCCAAGCTGACCGCGGGTTGGGACCGGCGTCTGGTGGTCGAGCCTACCGACGGCGGGTCGACGCATACGCTCACCGTCGCCAATGCGCGGCTGATCGACGTCCGCGAGGGCGGTATCGAGCCAGGCGGCGACGAGCGGCTGGTGACGATGAGTGCCGACGAACGGACGCTGATCGAGATCTTCTCAGGCATGACCAATCCTTCCACCGCGCTGATCGACGGCCAGCTCGAGGTCTATTCCGATCCGCGCGACAAGGTGAAGCTCGAGGCGCTCGCCCTCGTGATCTGGGGTCTGTAGCATGACCGGCCGGCCAGCAAGGGTCAGCGAGTGGCTGTTCTATGTCGCCGTCGGCGCGGGGATGGCGATCAGCAACGCCGCGTTCGCGATGGTCTCGGGCCTGTTCGCGCTGGTGCCCGGCGGGCTTGCGTTGCTGGCGCTGGCGCTTGCCGCCGCGATCTGCGTGATCATCGCCCTGTCGATCGGCGAACTCGCGAGCATGTGGCCCTCGGCGCCCGCCGTGCTGACCTATTTCCGCGCCGCCTTCGGTCATCGCACCGCGCTGGTGCTGATCCACCTCTATCTCTTGTTCGTGGTGTTGGTCGCGGGGGTGGAAAGCTACAGCTTTGCGGTCGCGGTGCACGCCATGGTGCCGCAGGTGCCGACGGCGATGACGATCCTGCTGCTGTTGTCGGCGGTGGTGCTGGTCAATCTGCGCGGACTGGCGCTGTCTAGACGAGCGCAGATCGTCACCGCCTTTGCCGCCATGGCGCTGCTGTTCGGCTTTGGGGCGGCTGGCGTGGGGCAGGGGGAGACGGCGCTGCTGGCGGCGCCGTCCGGCACGGCGTGGAGCCGGTTCCCGGGGGCGGTGGCGCTGGCGGTGTTCATCTACACCGGATTCGAATGGGTCACGCCCGTTGGCCTGTCACGCGACGCCTATGCGCGGCGCGTGCCCGTGTCGATGCTCCTGGCGTTGGGCGCGCTGTTCGTGACGTATGGCCTATTCGTCGCCGGACTTGGCGCGACAATCCCTGCGCCGACGATCGCCGCGTCGGCGACGCCGCAGGTGCTGCTGTTCGCCACCCTTGGCGGGAACATCGGCCTGGTCTTTGCCTTGCTGCTCGCCTTCGGAGCGATCTTTTCCACCTTCAACGCGGGGATCCTCGGCGGCGCGCAGCTCCTCCAGGCGATGGCCCGCGAGCGGACCCTGCCACATTGGGTAGGTCGAACGGACCTCGCCACCGGCGCGCCGGTCGGCGCGGTGCTGCTGCTGGGCGGACTGGCAACGATCTCGTCGTTGGCGCTGGCCGCGTTCGATCTCTACCTGATCGTCGGGCTGATCGCCTCGGCGATCATCTGCCTGATCTACGCCTGCTATCTTGGCGCGGTGGAGCAGCTCCGGCGGGTACGGCCCGATTACCCGCGCCCCTTCCGTTCGGGTGTGCCGACCCCGCTGCGCCGCGCGGCCATGGTGCTGATGCCGCTGATCGGCATCGCCTCGCTCGTCTCGATGCCTGATCTGGCGCGACCCATAGCGATCGGGGTGAGCGGGGTCGCGTTGCTGGTGGCGGTGCTGACCGGCTATTCCGAGCGACTACGTGACGAACCACGCGGGCGCGGCGGTTCGCGACGAGAAACGGCATGATGGGGTTCGCGCTCCTTACCCGGCCTGCGCCGCTATGGCGCACGCGCCTGCTGCTCGGCGAGGACAGGCTGCTCGACGGCGAGGCAGCGGTTGATCACAGGCGCCCGACACCAGACGCCATCGAGCTCTGGTTGTTCGCGCTCGATGAACCCGGCTCCTCGACCACGGGCATGCCGCCCCGCCAGGAGGAGGCGCAGCGACGGCTGCGCGAGGTGCTGGGCAGCATGCTGAACTGCCCCGCACGTTCGGTCGAGCTGATCATCGGCGCGCGTGGCAAGCCCGCGCTGCGCGCGTCCGGCACCCCGCCATTGTTCTTCACCATGAGCCGATCTGACCGCTTCGTCCTGATCGCGGTGGGGGGAACGGAACTGGGCGTCGACATCGAGTGTGTCGCGCCACGGGTGCTGCATCGTGACGGGCTGGGTGACGACCGCGATCCGATCGAGCGGCTGCGGCGCTGGACGCGGCGGGAGGCGGTCGCCAAGGCGATCGGGATTGGGCTGACCGCGCGCTTTCGGCTGCCGCTTCGCCAGTCCACCGGGACGGTGCAATATGGCGGAACGCTGTGGACATGGCGCGACCTTGCGCTGCCGTCCGCCTGCCGGGCCGTTGCGGCGCTCGCCATCCGCCAAGCGGAGCCGCTACAATGTGGATGAAGCAGCCGATCGTCCAACGCATCGTTGGCCGCAATCGCCTGCTGCGGCGTTCCGCGATCGGGCTGCTCTCGGCGATCGAGACCGCGGCGATGCGCGGTCACAAGCGGGGTGAGGTGATGGCGTTGATCCGCGGCAGCCGCCGTGGGCGAGAGTCGCTGCTCACCGCCAACGAGCATTTCACGCTGTTCGGCATCGCCCGCGCGCAGGCGGCGCTCGCCGGCGAGATGGCGGAACTCGGCGTGTTCGAGGGCAGCTCGGCAACGATCATCGCCACCGCGGCGCCGCATCGTACGCTCCATCTGTTCGATACCTTTGCGGGGCTGCCGGAACCCGGCGCCGGCGAGCAGGCGGTGTTTCGCAGGGGGCAGTTCGGCACCAGCCTTCATCGGGTCCGCCAACGGCTGGCCGGCCATGACAATCTCGCCTTCCACGTCGGCACCTTCCCCGGTTCTGCCGCTAGGCTGGATCACCTTCGCTTCAGCTTCGTCCATCTCGATGTCGATCTGTACGACAGCACGCTGGCGGGGCTGACCTATTTCTATCCGCGGATGGTGCCCGGCGGGATCATCGTCAGCCATGATTTCTCGATCCTGCCCGGCGTGGAGCGCGCGTTTGCCGATTTCCTCGCCGATCGGACCGAGCGGGCAATCGAGCTGCCGAGCACTCAGGCGATGATCGTCTGCCGCGGCGGATTGGAGGAAGCGACATGACGCTGGTGCTGATCATCCTCGGCCTGGCGGTCGCCGCCCTGCTGGCATGGCTGGCGCTCAGCCAATGGTATATGGCGCAACGACGCGATTACGAGTGCGCGCTGACCGCCTATCTCGCCAAGATCTACGCCCGGTTCGGGATTGCCGCGGATCCGGCAGGGTTCGAGCGCGACTGGTTGGATGTCGGCGGGGGGATCTGCCTGGCGCTGTACATCCTGCGCGGCAAACCCGACGCGCCCGTCTACGTCTTCATGCCCGGAACCGCCGTCTACGCGCAGCTCTACGCGCAATTGCTCGTCGATCTTCACGGCCATGGCTATACGATCGTCGCCTACGATCCGCGCGGGCATGGCCGCAGCGGCGGCAGGCGCGGTCTGTTCACCATTCCGCAGATGATCGCCGACGGCCGCAAGGTGGCGGCCTACGCGCATCGACGCTTTGGCAAGAAGGTCGTCTTCTCCGGCAGCAGCCAGGGCGGCGTGGTCTCGATGTACGTCGCGGCGACCGGAGATCCTCATATCGCCACCGTGGTGTGCCACAACATCGCCTGGCTGGACGGCAACACCATCCGGCAGATCGCGATCCTCAAGCCGCCGTTGTTCCTGGTGCCCTTGCTGTGCTGGCTGTTCACCGCGATGCGCGCCTGGTCGCTGCCAGTGAACTGGTATCTGCCGTTCAACAAGCTCAAGCTGCCGGGTGGTGGCGGTGGTGCGCTGGCGCTGATGGCGAAGGATCCGCTCGCCACCCTGGCCTACAGCCTCGGTGCGATCTCGACGCTCGCCAAATGTCCGCCAGCCGATCCCTTCGCGCAAATCGCCATGCCGCTGATGCTGATCTCGTCGACCGGCGACGAGGTGTTTCCCCCGGCCTATGAGCAGCATTTGTTCGACAGGCTGACGTGCCCGAAGCATTTTCTGCTGCTCGGTGATCTGCCTCACCTGATGATCCTCAAGCCGCCCCCCGAGCTGATCGACGGCATTCTCGCCTGGGTCAAGGTCCATGCCCCTTGATCGAGCGAGCAACCCTTCCTCCGGCCACAACGGATGTCAGCCATGAGCCTTCGCTACTCCGCCATCGCCATCATCGCCGATATCGCGGTGTTGCTCGCGTTCGTATTGTCCAAGTCTTTGCTCGTCGGGCAATTCTGGTTTCACGGCATCGAGCATTGGCAGGTCCTGTTCCGGCCGTTTCCCGAATGGGGCAGCGGGCCGGCGCAATATGGCGCGCTGCTGCCCTCCAAATGGCTCGGCACCCGCTCGCTTGGCGCCGCGATCGGGATGTTCGCGGCGCTGATCACCGGCTTCAGCGTGCGCGCCTATCGTCTCGCCGCGCTGGTCGCCTGCGAAGCGGCGACGATTGAACTGCTCGATGCGCTGTGGCTGACAATCGGGGAGCAGCAGCGCTGGATCACCGCAGCGACGCACCAGGCGATCGTCACCGATCTGTGCTGGGTCGTGCTGCTGCTGGCGGCGGCCTGGCTGTTGTGGGGCAAGAACGAACCCGCACCGCTCTCGCGCCCCGCCAAGACCACGTTGCCCTTCTCGTCGCTGGCGCGGTTCCTCGACCGCTACTTCATCTATCTCTGCTACGCGGTGGCGCTGGTCTATGCGGGCATGAAACTGTTGTTCGCTTATTGGTGGTGGTTCGACAGTATCGGCTTCTGGCTCGCCGCATTCCGGCCGTTTCCCAACTGGGGGACGGGCGCCGATCTGTTCGGCGCGTTGTTGCCGGCGCGGATGATCGGCAACCGCAACCTGGCGTTCGGCCTCTTCATCCTGTTTGCGCTCTGGTATGCAGTGCGCCGCCACGATCACCGGCTGCTCGCCATCCTGCTGCTGCAGGGCGCGGTGATCGAGCTGTTCGACGGCTTCTGGCTTGCCAATGGCAAGTACAACATGCTGTGGGTAGGCCAGAATACCGATTTCTTCATGAACGGCGGCTTCATCTGGGTGGCCGACCTGATGCTGGCCGGAGTCTATATCCTCAGCCGCGACCGGCCCCATCAACCCGCCGAGCTGGTGATCTAGGCTGTCGTTGATCAGGAGAAGCCGACCACCGCGTGCGGCACGTACGGCGCTTCCAGTGTCGCGATCTCGTCGTCGCTGAGCACCAGATCGAGTGCGGCGATGGCATCGTCGAGGTGTCCGGGCTTTGATGCGCCGACGATCGGCGCGCTGATCTCGGGCTTGGCGAGCACCCAGGCGAGCGCAACCTGCGCCCGCGGAACGCCGCGACCCTCGGCGACCTTGGCGACCGCCTCGACCACCTGGCGGTCGGCATCGGCGGTATGCGCGTAGAGGGTCTGGCCGAACTGGTCGCTCTGCGATCGCTCGGTGGCTTCGTCCCACGACCGCGTTAGGCGGCCGCGCGCGAGCGGGCTCCACGGGATCACGCCGATCCCCTCGGCATCGCACAGCGGCAGCATCTCGCGCTCCTCCTCGCGGTAAAGCAAATTGACGTAATCCTGCATGGTCGCAAACCGCGTCCAGCCGTTAGCCTCGGCGACATGGAGCATGGTCGCGAACTGCCAAGCGAACATCGAGGACGCGCCGATGTAGCGGGCCTTGCCTGCCTTGACGACGTCATGGAGCGCTTCCAGCGTCTCCTCCATCGCCACCTCGGGGTCGAAGCGGTGGATCTGGTAGAGATCGACATAATCGGTGCCGAGCCGGCGCAGCGAATGGTCGATCTCCTGCAGGATCGCCTTGCGGCTGAGCCCGGCGCCATTGGGCCCGGGATGCATGCGGCCGTGGACCTTGGTCGCGATCACCACCTCGTCGCGCCGGGTGAACTCCTTGAGTGCGCGGCCGACGATCTCTTCCGACGTGCCGTCCGAATAGACGTTGGCGGTGTCGAAGAAGTTGATCCCGGCCTCGACCGCCTGGCGGATCAGCGGGCGGCTGCGCTCCTCGTCGAGCGTCCAGGGATGCGGTCCCCGCTCGGGCACGCCATAGGTCATGCAGCCGAGGCACAGGCGCGAGACGTCGAGGCCGGTGCGGCCGAGCTTCACATAGTCCATCGATCGTCTCCTGGTCCGGCGCGTGGCGGAGGGTTGTGCGTTCGCGATCCATTACTGCCGTTCGATGACATGGTTCCCGATCCGGAGATGCTCTGACCGGGTGACGGGTTCAGCCGTGCGGCAGCCCCTCAAGCCGCTTGCGGCCATGTGCGAGCACGGCGCGGTGATAGGCGCTGCGGGCATGGGGCGATGCCGGGGCGCGGTCGGCGATCCCTAGCCACGCCAGCGCCTCCGCCGCGCGCGACCCCGGCTCGCGCGCGATCCGGGAAAGCTCTGTGTCGAACGGCGCGAAATAGGCGGACTCGCCTTGCCAGTCGACCAACGCCGCATGAGCCTGGTCGATTGACCATCCGCGGCGATGGATGCGCAGGTCGACCAGCGCGCGGCCGACGCGGAACAGCAGCCAGTGACAATGGCCGAGCATCGTCTCGGCGGTAGTGAACAGGCCCCAGCTGGCCGCCAGCTGTTCGGCATAGATGCCCCAGCCTTCGACGAACGCCGCCGCATAAGTGAGGCGCAGCGGGTGTGGCGGTTCGAGCGCTTCGATGCCGAGCTGGATCATGTGCCCGGGCAGCAGTTCATGGGCGACGACGCTGTCGAGCGTCCAACTGGGTCGGCGGCGGACCTGCTTGAGATCGACGATATAGGCGCCGGGCCGAGCACGAGCCGGCACCTCGCGGTAGCCGCCCTTGCCGGCCGCGATCTCGGCCGCGCCGAGGCTGCGCACGGCGACGTCGAAGCAGAAGGCAGGTGCTTCGGGAAACGCCCGCAGCGACGCGGTGCGGGCACGCGCGAGCGTGGCGGTCATCTCGGCCAAGGCGGCAGTGCGACCGGCGTCGCTGTCCGGGTAGAGCCAGCGTCCGTCCTGCCAGAGCTGGCTGAAGCGGCTGCCGATGCTGCCGCTTGGCAAACCAAGTGGCGCGAACAGGCCTGTTGCCTTGGCCGAGAGCCGATCGAGTTCGCGCACGAGCCGGCGCTCGGCTCGGTCGGGGTCGACACCGGTGCCGAACGAGCGCTGCAGCCGCAACGTGTAATCGTCAGGCGCTCGCGCCAGCGCGGCATCGATCGCGAGCCCGGCGCTTGCGCTGGCGACGTCGAGCCGCAGCCCCGGCGGAAGCCGCGCCAGATCGAGCCGCTCAAGCATCTGCAACCCTGCGGCAGGCGGGGCGGCGGCGGCGGCGTCGAGCAGACTGCGCGCGTCGGCTGCGCCGGCCGCCTCCGCCGGCAGGCACAGCGCCGCGCCAAGGCCGGTCAGCAGCGCCCGGCGGTCCAGCGTCACGGCAGCGGCACCCGGTTGTTGAGCAGGGTAACTTCCGGGGCGGCAGCCGGAAGGGCGACCTGTACCGCCAGCTGCCGGCGGTCGGCGCCGGCGGGGATGGTGAGCCGTACGTTGGTCGTCTTCGCCAGCAGATCGAGCGGCGCGGCCAGCGATGGCAGCGGCGCGCTGGCGATCACCCTGGTGCCCTCCACCAACTGCACGATGCCACCGCCGGTGGGCTTGGCACCGAGGCTGTGGACGGTGACTGCGACGCGGCGGCCGGCCACCGTCACGTCGTCGCGTCCGACGCCGAGATCGGCACGCTGGTCGACCGGCGCGGTTGCCTGGACCAGCGCGAGATCGATCACGGTGGTGGTGTGCGGCGCAAAACTCACCGGCAGCCCGACGCTGCGCTCGAGCGACGCGGTGACAGGATTGCCCTGCGGCTGCAGCGTCTTGCCCTCGTCGATGCTGGTCGCGGTGGAGACCCGCCACTGCCCCGCGGTGACGTTCCAGGTCGAGAGGATCGCCGGCTGCGGACTATCGCCGACGTTGTAGGCGATCACGCGGATCTTGTCGGTCGTCGCGCCGGGAACCAGGATCGCGACCTGCTCGGCGCCGCCCGGCTCGGCGAACCGCCAGCTGACAGCGTTGGCGGGCCAATGCTGGTTGCGGCGCAGCGCGATCGCACCGAGCCGCTCGCGCTGGAGTATCTCGTTGGGCTGGTCGACGCGATCCGACCACCACTGGCCGTCGGTGTACATATATTCGTGCGCGGCCTTGTCGGCGATCGCGGCGCCATGGAGCTCGGCAAGCGGCGCCGTGTCGCCGCTGCCCGCCCAGGCGGCGTAGCGAGCGAAGGCGTCGTCATTGCCGCCCTTGCCAAGCGCCACGCGCCACTGTCGGCCTTCGGGCAGCAGATCGAACACATTGTCGTCGATCTCCGCCAGCGCGGCCGGTCCCGCCTTGGCGACCCGCGCCTCAAGCGGGCGCAGATATTTGCCGTCGCCGGTGAAATGCCAGGCGCTCCAGGCAACCTGGATCGGCGTGGTCGCGCCGCCACCATCGCCGGCCCGCTCGGCATCGGTCCGCCAGTTGATCTCATTGGGGAAGCTCCACGCGCCTTTGGCGTCCTGCTTGCCATGCGCCAACCAGCCGTCGACCACGCCGGTGACCAGCCGGCGCGCGATCGGATTGCCGTTGTAGAGGCCGACCAGCGTCGGGCCGTGAAGGACAGTGAAGGCATAAGGCTTTTGCCAGCTCCACGGATCGTCACGATAGATCTTGCGGCCGCCGTACCAGCTCGAGGCGAAGTGGAGATGGCCTGCCGGGTTGGGCAGGATGACGCGGGTAAGCGCCCGCGTGTTGTCCATCAGCCGCTCGACCGCGCGCGGTTCGCCCCAGTTGAGGTAGAGCCGCTCGGCGTTGACGTTGAGGCCTTCCTCATAGGCGTGAAGCTCGTCGGTGGTGACGTAGCCGAGCCCGTCGACGATCATCCCGTTCTTGTAGACCGCGTCGGACAGCGCCCGCAGCGAGGCGTTGATCTTGTCGGGTTCGACGCCCATCAACGCGAGACCCGGCCATTGCTGGGTGAGATCGACATCGTCGGAGATGCCGCCGCCGAAATCGCCGAACGTCACCTGGCGATGGTCGATCCACCAGTCGACGAACCGCCGCGTGAGCTTAAGATCCTCGAGCTGGCGGAACGCCCATAGTGGCACGCCGGGTGGCGGCGTCGGCTGGGGCACGGCCGGCAAATTCTCGGGCCGGTAGTTGATGTCGGCCCAATAGGCGCGACCCTGGACGTGATCGGGATCGACGCGGAGCAGATCGGTCGCGTCGGCGTACAGGCGCGCATAGAGCGCCGCCCGCTTTGAGGCGGTGTGCTCCTCGACGAGGAATCCCCAATTGTCGCGGACCTGGTTGAAGCGGTCGGCGACATGCTCCTTCGCGGCCTCTGCACGCGGCTTGAAGACGAGGCGGATGCGGGCGCCATCGAGGCTGCGGGCGTCGAAGTCGGGGGCTGCCGAGGCGACCGTCAGATACAGGCTATCCTGCGAGAGGATGCGGTCGCGCAGGTCGAGCCACAGCGTCCGCCCCTCGCCGAGGCGGACCGAGACCGAGATGTCGATCATGTCGCGGCCCGGCCAGATCGGATCCTTGACCCGGATGTTGAGCGGGATCAGCCCGCGGGCGTCGGGTTTCACCGTCAGCGCGGGCAGGTCGATGGCGATGCCATCGAGGCCGTCGTGAATGTTCTGCCAGCCATAATCCCAGGCACGGGCGACCGGTTGGTCCGGCGCGGCATCGCCGAAGCTTGCGGGGATCAGGACGTGGACGATCGGCGCGGCATGATCGGCGCGCGCCACCTTGCCGGTGGCGCCGGCTGCCGCCGCGCCGACCGCGGCCTTGAGCCCGGCCGATGGCAGCGCGACGACGGTGCTGCGCTCTTCGGGCGGGTGACGGCCGGCGATGAAGGCGTTGAGCGGGCCAAGTGCGGCCTGGCTCGGCGCGACACTGGCGCGCACGGTGTAATCGAGCTTGACGCTGCCCGCCGGCTCGGTACCGGCGGCGACATCATAGGCCCAGATCTCCTGGATCGGCTGTTCCTGCATGACGTTGGTGAAGCTCAGCGTCCCGCCGGTGCGCGCAGCGAACTGATCGACGCTGCGCACGACACCGCGGGGCCGGCTCGCGAGCGTGACCGGCCTGGTGCCATCGGACCAAGCCAGCGTGCCGTAGGCCGCGCCGCGGAGCTCGACGCGGTTGACGCGTTCGCCCGGCGGAATAGTCAGGTCGTAGCGCTTGCCGCCCTCGACATAGGTGTTCCAGTCGGGCAGCTCGAAATAGTCGTCGCGGCCCGGCAGCCGCGAGCGGTTGTAGACGCCCGGCCAGGTCGTCTCAGCGATGCCGTCGACGCCCTTCCACATCCATTCCTTGAGATCCTTGGCGTCGGCGAACTCGACCTTGCGGATGCGGGTGACGGGCGCATCGAGCAGCGGCGGGTCGGCGCGATCCCAGCCGTAGCGATGCAGCCAAGCGGCGCGGCGGCCAGCCTCTTCGGCAGGCAACTCGGCAGCAGGTACAGCGGCAGGCTCGCGCTTGTCGGCCAGCGCCGCCATGTCCGTGGGGGCGAGCAGGCGATCGTAGACGCGGATCTCGTCAAGGTCGGAGCCACGCATGAAATTGTAGCGGCTCTGCACCTGATGCGGCGAGAGCACGCGGCCGGCCATGCCGAACTGATCGAGCCCGCTGTCGAGGTCGGCCCGCTGGTCGCGACGGGCGACTTCGCGGCCATCCACGAACAGTTGCACGCCACGGGTCTCGTCCCAGCCGAAGGCGATGTGATGCCAGGCGCGGGGATCGGGCAAATCGGGCATCCGCCACGACACCCGCAGCCGCGACAGATTGGCGTCTGTGACAAAGGCATCGAAGCCGTGGCCGTTCCAGTCGATGCGCAGGAACGCCATGTCCCAGCTCGAATGATCGGCGAAACCGGCGCGAAAGATCACGAAGGGCGCCTCGCCGACCGGCTGGCGCGCGCGCCAGAAGAAGGCGAGGGTGCCGCGTTGGCTGAGCATGTTGCCTGGTGCCTTCCAGGCGACATAGCCGTCGTCCTCCCAGCGCGCCGCGCCGCCGATCGCGCCGTCCGGCACCACCGAAACGTTGCTGCGGAAATTGGGCACCGGATCGCCGCCCGCGACATCGGCTGTGAGGCTCTTGTCGGCGGAGGCGCGGAACAACAGACCGTCATGGGCGGCGGCGGGGTCCGCCTGGGCGGGGCCGGGCGCGGTGAGTGCGAGGGCGGTGGCGAGCGCGAGGAGTGAGTAGGTCAAGCAGGCTCTTCCTGAAGCTCCCCCGGCCTTCGGCGACGTCGCCGCGGCACAGGAAGGAGGACGACGGTTGGGGCGTGATGGTCGAGTGTCAGGCGGCATCCACCCGGGTCAGCCGCGGGCTGAGCAGGTGGATGATGATCACCGCGATCAGATAGGTGCTGCCCGCCACCGCAAAGATCGGCGCGTAGCTGCCTGTGGTCTCGAGAATGTAGCCGGTGAACTTGGCCATCATCATGCCGCCGATTGCGCCGACGGTGCCGCCGATGCCGATCACCGATCCCACTGCCGCGCGCGGGAACATGTCCGACGGCAAGGTGTAGAGGTTGGCCGAGAACGCCTGGTGCGCCGCGGTCGCGAGCCCGACCACGGCCACGGCAAGCCACAGGCTGCTGATATATTGCGCGGTGAAGATCGGCATCACCAAGATTGCGCAGACCAGCATGGTGATCTTGCGCGCGGCGTTGGCGGACAGCCCGCGCCGCATCAGCCGCGACGACGACCAGCCGCCCGCGACGCTGCCGAGATCAGAGATCACGTAGATCACCACCAGCGGCGGCCCGAAGCTCTTGAGATCGAGGTGGTAGGTCTTGGCAAGAAAATCGGGCGTCCAGAACAGGAACAGCCACCAGATGGGATCGATCAGGAACTTGCCGAGCGCATAGGCCCAGGTCTCGCGATAGCGGATCAGCCGGCCCCAGCTGATCGGCTCGACCGGATCGGCCGGGTCGCTCTCGATATGGGCAAGCTCGGCGGGGGACACCCGGTCGCTCTCGCGCGGGCGGCGGTAGACGGCGATCCAGGCAACCAGCCACAGCAGGCTGACCGCCCCGGTGACGATGAACGCCATCCGCCAGCCGAACGCGATGGTGAGGGCGGGCACGATCAGCGGCGTCACCACCGCGCCGATGTTGGCACCGGCGTTGAACACGCCGGTCGCGAGCGCGCGTTCTTTCGCGGGGAACCACTCGGTCACCGCTTTGATCCCGGCGGGGAAATTGCCGCTCTCGCCGATGCCGAGGATAAACCGCGCGACCGAGAACTGGAAGGCCGAGCCGACGAAGCCGCACAGCGTGTGGCCGAGCGTCCAGATCACGAAGGCGATGGTGTAGCCGATCCGCGCGCCGACCAGATCGACGATCCGCCCGAAGCTCAGATAGCCGATCGCATAGGCCGCCTGAAACCAGAAGATGACATCGGCGTAGGTCGTTTCCGACCAGCCGAGTTCGGCGGAGATGGTCGGCTTGAGCACGCCGATCATCTGCCGATCGACATAGTTGATCGCGGTCGCGGCAAACAGCAGGCTGCAGATCACCCAGCGATAGCGACCGATCCGTGGCGGGGGCGCGGCCGCCTGCGGCTGTGCGGCGAGGGCGTCCCTTAATTCCTGTGTGGCCATGTGTTCCTCTCCCTCGGCCTCTAGCGGGCCTTGATCGTGCACCTGACGGTGAGCCGGCCATCGAAGGTCGCTTCCACCGCGTCCCCGACGGCTACCTTATGGACCCCAGTGACCGCGCCGGTCGATATCCACTGCCCCACTGTCAAGGCGATGCCGCGCCCCGCCATATGCTCGAACAAATAGCGCGCGGCGCCGAACGGTCCGTCGAGCATCGCCGCCGCGGTGGCATTACCGACGCTCTCGCCATTGATGGTCAGCGTCACCGGCCATTGGTTGATGTCGCCCTCACGCCAGCCATTCGCCTCGGCGCCGACGATCAGACCGTTGTTGTTGCCGAAATCGGCGACGGTGACGCCCGGGCCGTGGCTGTTGATGCCGGGGAATGGCGAGCTCGCAATCTCGATGCCGACATGCACGGAGTCAATCAGCGCGCGCGCCTGGTCGAGCGTGAAGCTGGTCTGCGCAGGATCGGGCGCGGTGCCGATGCGGAGCAAGAACTCAGCCTCGGCTGCGCCGAAGCCCTCGGCGAAGATCGGCATGGCGACGACATTGTCGTCCGCCGAGACCACTTGGTCGGCGAAGATCGGACCGGTCAGCCGGTCGGCGCCGTCTTCGGGCGGGTTGATCCGGCCGACCTTCCAGCCGGCGACGGTGCCGCCAGCAATCGCCAGTGCCGCATCCTGGACCTGATAGCCATCGGCGAGGTTGGCGGGCATCGCGCCGGGGAAATCCGGTAGCGCGCTGCCGGTGCGCCGCGCCTCGACGAAGGCATGCGCGATACGCTCTGCCGACCTGCTGGATTCGCTGTGCTGCACCCGCCCCTCATCATCTTATGATCGTTGATTCCGGCGTATGGGAAACCGGTGTCATTGGCAAGCCGACAGCAGCCGAGCCCAGTCGGTAGCGAGCGCCATCGCCGCGGCCTGCTCGACTGCGGCGAGCAATGGTGCGTCATCGAGCAGGCTCGTCGGCAGCACGACGTTGCGCTCGGCCAGCCGCCGGATCACGGTCGCCGGCGTGCCGTCCGCCGCGGCGGTGTGGAGCACCGCTGCGGCGGGGTCGATCACCGGCTCGCCGGCGCGGACGCGGGTGATCACAAAGGCGAGCCAGCTGCCGAGCGCGGCGACGACATGGCGCGGCATCCGCCCGGCCCGTCGGTTTGCCGCCAGCGTGTCGCCGAGCCGATAGGGCAGTTTTTGCGAGCCATCCTGGCCGATCTGCTCGAGCCTGTGGAGGATTGCGGGATTGCGGAAGCGCTCGAGCACCGTCGCGCGATAGGCGTGGAGGTCGAGCCCGGCGACCGGGGACAGCATCGGAATAATGTCGCGGCTGATCATGTCGTCGACGAAGGCGACCAGCGGCGCGTCTGCCATCGCCGCAGCGACGCTGGCGTGGCCACGGAGCAGGCCAATATAGGCGAGCGACGAATGCGCGCCGTTGAGGATGCGCAGCTTGGCCTGTTCATAGCCGCTGACATTCGAAGTGAGGATCGCGCCGGCGCCCGCCAGATCGGGACCGAGCGGCACGCCGCAGTCCTCGATCACCCACTGGCTGAACGCCTCGCGCTGGACCGCGGCGCGGTCGTCCAGCCCCAGCGCGGCAGCGACATCGCCGTAGAACGGCTCGTCGGACGCCGGCGTGATCGAATCGACCATGGTCGAGGGCACCCGCACCTCGCCCGCGATCCATGCCGCAAGCTCAGGGTCGCGCATTCGGGCGAACGCCACCAGTGCCGCATGGAGCTTGGCGCCGTTGTCGGCAAGATTGTCGCACGGCAGCGGCACGAATGGTGCCACGCGGCCGGCGCGGCGCGCTGCGAGGCCGTCGACCAGCCAGCCGATCACGCTCGTCGGCGCGCCGGTGCCGGTAAGTTCCGCGGCGATGTCTTCGTGGTCGAGGTCGAGCGTGCCATCGGCCCGGAGGCAATAGCCCTTCTCGGTGACGGTGGTGGTGACCAGACGAACCGCTGGATCGGCCAGCAGCGTGGCGGTGCGCGCGGCATCATCCGGGCCGAGGAAGGCGCGATGCGCGTCGATCACCCGCCAGGATGGTTCGGCGTCGCGGATCGCCAGGGTATAGAGCCCGTCCTGCTCGGCGAGCGTTGCGACGGTGCCGCGGCTGCGCAGCGAGACGGCGGCGATACCCCAGCGCGGATCGTGATCCAGCGCCGTGTCGATATAGCTCGCCTGATGGGCTCGGTGGAACGCACCGGGGCCAAAATGGACTACGCCGACGCCGGGCGCGACGCGGCGGCGGGGAACATGGATGCCCGCCGGCACCTGGCCGAGCGTGCTGCGCGACAGGCGGCTCACAGCGTTACCCCGCGCTTCCAGATCGCGATCTCGCGTTCGCCGTTGCGCTCGGCCGCGGTGCTGGCGCCGGACGCCGTGGCGGCGACCAGCCCCAGCAGCCGCTCCTCGGCAGGCGCAAAGCCGCCGTCGAGCACCTGCCCGGCATCGAAGTCGATCCACCCGGGCTTGCGCTCGGCGAGCGCGGTGTTGGAGGCGATCTTGATCGTCGGCACCGGGAAGCCCATCGGCGTGCCGCGGCCGGTGGTGAACAGGATCGCGGTGGCGCCCGCCGCAGCGAGAGCGGTGCACGACACCGCGTCGTTGCCCGGCGCCTCGAGCAAGCTCAACCCGCTGGCCGCGACTCGCTCGCCATAGCCGAGAACCGCGGTAACGGTCGCGCGGCCGCCTTTCTGCACCGCACCCAGCGATTTCTCCTCGAGCGTGGTGATGCCGCCGGCGACGTTGCCCGGTGAGGGGTTCTCCGACACCGGTTCGCCATGGTCGACGAAATATTGCTTGAAGCCGTTCACCAGCGCGACGATCTCGCCGAACACCCGCTCGTCCGCGGCGCGATCCATCAGCAGCTGTTCGGCGCCGAACATCTCGGGGATTTCGGTGAGGATCACCTGGCCGCCGGCCGCATCGATTGCGTTGCTGATCCGGCCGACAAGCGGGTTGGCGGTGAGCCCGGACAGGCCGTCCGAGCCGCCGCATTTTACGCCGAGCACGAGCCGGTCGAGCCCCACCCGCTGGCGCGGCGTCGCCGCCTGCGCTGCGAGTTCGGCGACCTTGGCGATACCGTCCTCCACCTCATCGGCGCTGGCCTGGGCCGTCACCGTGCGGATCGCCGGATGGCGCCACGACGGAATCGCCGCCATCAAGGCATCGAGCTGATTTTCCTCACACCCCAGCCCGACCAGCAGCACGCCGCCGGCATTGGGATGGCAGGCGAGGCTCGCCAGGATGGAGCGGGTGCCGGCGAGATCCTGGCCGAGCTGCGAGCAACCGTGCGGGTGGTTGAAGGCGTGGACGCCATCCACCTGGTTGCCGAGCATCGCCGCGGCCCTGGTGGCGATCCGCTCGGCGGTGCGGCCGACGCAGCCGACGGTGGGCAGGATCCAGATCTCGTTGCGGGTGCCGACCCTGCCGTCGGCGCGGACGTAGCCGTCGAAACTCGGCAGCGCCGCCGGCGAAGGTAGCTCGTTGGCAGGTGCCGGGTGGTAGGCGTAGGCGCCGGCACCACCTAGCGCGGTCGCGAGATTGTGGCTGTGGACGTGCTCGCCCGCGGCGACGTCACGCGTGGCATGACCGATCGGGAAGCCGAACTTGATCACCGGCTCACCCGCCGCGATTGCGCGCAGGGCAACCTTCTGTCCGCGCGCGATCGGCTCGCGAAGGACGACCTCCTCCACCCGCTCGCCCG
The DNA here is from genome assembly GCF_059416225.1 of Sphingomonas sp. GW821-FHT09E03. Lineage (NCBI taxonomy): Bacteria > Pseudomonadati > Pseudomonadota > Alphaproteobacteria > Sphingomonadales > Sphingomonadaceae > Sphingomonas > Sphingomonas sp. GW821-FHT09E03. The sequence continues at coordinate 51,775 of NZ_JBWKOS010000009.1, forward strand.
CCGTAGCATCCACCAGCAACGTGGCCACGGAATCGCCCGGGACGATCGTCAAGCCTGTACGCATCGCATCCTCTTCGTCCGGTGCCTCGCCAGCTATGCCGGTAACCGGTGTCAGCATAGCGGCTGGCGACGCCCATGTGCAAGGCTAGTGCTGCCGCTGCCATCCGGCTATGCCTGATCGATGCGCAAGACCGGACAGCCGACGATCAACGATGTGGCACGGATCGCCGGGGTCTCCAAGAAGACGGTAAGCCGGGTAATCAACCGCTCGCCGCTGCTCAACGACGACACCCGCAAGCGGGTGGAGGAGGTGATCGGCGGGCTCGGCTATGTACCCAACCCACAGGCGCGCGCGCTGGCGCTGCGGCGCAACTTCCTGATCGGGCTGGTCCACGACAATCCCAATGCACAAACGGTGATGAATGTTCAGCAGGGCATGCTCGAGGCGCTGCACGACACCGAGTTCGAGATGGTGGTGCGCCCGGTCGATCGCGGCTCGGCGACGATGCTGGAGGATCTGCGGCACTTTTTGGAGCGCCAGCGCTTGTTCGGCGTGTTGCTGATGCCGCCGATCAGCGAGAATGAGATGGTTGCCAAATTGTGCGAGGATGCCGGCTGTCGCTATGTGCGGATGGGCTCGGTGGTACTCGACGATGCCGAGCATATGGTCGCCTCCAACGATCGCGAGGCGGTGCGCAGCGCCACAGATTATCTGATCGCGCAGGGGCATCGGCGAATTGGTCTGGTCGGTGGCCCGCATGGCTTCCGTTCGGCGCGGGAACGGCGAGCGGGGTTCGAGGAGGCGCTGGCAGAAGCAGGCATCGCGCTCCCGCGGAGCATGGTCGCCGAGGGCAATTACACGTTCGAATCGGGGATGGTTGCCGCCGAACGGCTGCTCGACCTGACGCCGCGGCCGACTGCGATCTTCTCGTGCAACGACGAGATGGCGGCGGGCGTGATCCACGCCGCCTCGCAGCGCGGGCTGGCGGTGCCGCGCGACCTGTCGATCATCGGGTTCGATGACACGCCGATCGCCGCCCATGTCTGGCCGCCGCTGACCACGGTGCGCTGGCCGATCGCCTCGATGGCGCGCTCGGCGGCACTCAAGCTGATCGCCGACGAGGGCGAGGCGGAAGTCGAGGAACCGTCGCTGTTCCTGTCGACACTGATCCGCCGCGGTTCGGTGGCCGCGCCGCCGCACGAGTGACCAACACAGTGGTTGCGCGGCGTGCTGACACCGGTTACCAACGGCGCGGCGCTCAACAGAAGCGATGACGGAGGAGGATGGCGATGGCGGTGCGACTTGAACTCCATCCCGATCGCCTGTTCCCCGCCGATCCGATCACGCGCGACATCGCGCGCGCCCTCTATGCGCAAGTGGCGACGCTGCCGATCGTCAGCCCGCACGGCCACACCGATCCTGCCTGGTTCGCCGACAACCGGCCCTGGACCGACGCGACGACGCTGCTGCTCGCGCCCGACCATTATCTCTACCGGATGCTGTACAGCCAGGGCATCGAGCTCGACGCGCTGGCCATTCCCCGTCGCGACGGCACGCCGGCGACCGACCGTCGCGCCGCGTGGCGGCTGTTCGCCGGTCACTATCATCTGTTCCGCGGCACGCCGTCGCGGCTGTGGCTCGACCATGTCTTTGCCGACCTGTTCGGGCTCGACGTGACGCTCGATGCGACCACGGCGGATCATTATTTCGATGCGATCGCCGAGCATCTCGCCACCGATGCCTTCCGCCCGCGGGCGTTGTTCGATCGCTTCCGGATCGATTTCCTCGCCACCACCGAGGGCGCGCACGACGATCTTGCCGCGCATGCGGCAATCCAGCGCTCCGGCTGGCGCGGCCGGGTGGTGACCACCTACCGCCCCGACGGCGTGATCGATGTCGAGCATGAGACATTCGCGCCGGCGATGGCACTGTTCGCCACGTTGACCGGTGAGGACGTATACAGCTGGCGGGGCTATTTGGCCGCCCACCGCCGCCGACGCGCCGACTTTCGCGCCGCCGGCGCCACCGCGACCGATCATGGCCATCCTACCGCCGCCACCGCCAGTCTTTCGACCATGGAGGCCGAGGCGCTGTTCGCGCGGATCGTCGGCGGCCGTTGGTCGGCGGCGGATGCGGAACTGTTCCGCGCGCAGATGCTCACCGAAATGGCGGCGATGTCCGCCGACGACGGCATGGTGATGCAGATCCATCCTGGGGCCTATCGCAACCACAACGCCGGCCTGTTCGCGAGCCACGGCCGCGACAAGGGTGCCGACATCCCGACGCGCACCGATTATGTCGGTGCGCTCAAGCCGCTGCTCGACCGGTTTGGCACCGACACACGACTGTCGATCATCCTCTTCACGCTCGACGAGAGCGCCTATGCCCGCGAGCTGGCGCCGCTCGCCGGCCATTACCCGTGCCTCAAGCTCGGGCCGGCGTGGTGGTTTCACGACAGCCCGGAGGGCATGCGCCGCTTCCGCGAGATGACCACCGAAACAGCGGGCTTCTACAATACCGTCGGCTTCAACGACGATACCCGCGCCTTCCTGTCGATCCCGGCGCGGCATGATGTCGCGCGGCGCGTCGATTGCGGCTTTCTCGCGCGGCTGGTTGCCGAGCACCGGCTTGCCGACTGGGAGGCGGCCGAACTCGCGCACGAGCTGACCGACGGCTTGGTGCGCCGCGCCTATCGCATCGACGATCTTCCCTCGGCTGCCGCCGCAGCCTGATCCAGCCCCGAACGGAGCCTGCCATGTTCGACCGTACCTATTATGCCACTCACCCCGACATGATGGAGTGCGTGTCCAACGAGGAATTGCGCGATCGCTATCTGATCGGCGACCTATTCCGCAGCGGCGAGTGCGTGCTCAACTATACTCATGCCGATCGGTTCGTGATCGGCGGCGTAGCGGTGGCGAGCGGCGCGGTGAAGCTGCCTGACCAGACCGAGCCGGCAGCGGCGGCGGGCCATCCGTTTCTCGAGCGGCGCGAGCTCGCGGTGGTCAACGTCGGTCGGGTCGACGGCACCGTCACCGTTGATGGCGAGAGCTTCACGCTTGGCAACAAGGATTGCCTCTACGTCACCATGGGCGCGAAGGACGTCCAGTTCGCCGGCGACGGTGCGCGCTTCTATCTCGCCTCCTGCCCGGCGCACCAGGGGTTCGTCACCCGCAAGCTGTCGATCGCCGATGCCAATGCGCTCGATCGCGGCAGCCTGGAGGAATCCAACGAGCGGACGATTTACCAGCTCGTGATTCCCGGTGTGTGCGACAGCGCGCAGCTGGTGATGGGCCTGACGGTGCTGAAGCCCGGCAGCGTCTGGAACACCATGCCGCCGCACATCCACGAGCGGCGCAGCGAGATCTATTTCTACTTCGAGCTCGACGATCTCGACAAGGATCGGGTGATGCACTTCATGGGTGAGGGCGAGGCTACCCGTCACATCGTCCTGCAGAACGAGGAAGCGGTGATCAGCCCGCCCTGGTCGATCCACATGGGCGCCGGGACCAAGTCATACGCCTTCATCTGGGCGATGGCCGGTGAGAACCAGGATTATACCGACATGAAGGTGCTGGATATCTGCCAGCTGGCATGACGGCTTTGCCCTCCCGTCGCCGGGAGGGCGCGGGGGAGGGCCTGTCTCCGCGCGACGCTCAGTCGATCAGGCCTGCCCTGGGACAATGGGAACCATCATGATCTCTCCCTTCGATCTGACCGGCAAGGTTGCCGTGGTCACCGGCGCCAACACCGGCATCGGTCAGGCGATCGCGCTGGCACTGGCCGCGGCAGGCGCCGATATCGCTTGTGTCGGCCGTACCCGGGCCGACGACACGCTGGCGCAGGTTCAGGCACTCGGCCGCCAGGCAGCGATCATCACCGCCGATCTGTCGACGATCGAGCCGGTACAGCGGGTCGTCGACGAGACGGTGGCGGCGCTGGGTGGCCTCGACATTCTGGTCAACAACGCCGGCATCATCCGCCGTGCCGATGCGGTCGATTTCAGCGAAGCGGATTGGGACGCGGTGATCGACACCAATCTCAAGAGCGTCTTCTTCCTGTGCCAGGCTGCAGGGCGGCACATGATCGCGGCGCACCAGCAGCGACACGGTGGCGGCAAGATCATCAACATTGCCTCGATGCTGACCTTCCAGGGCGGCATCCGCGTGCCGAGCTACACCGCCGCAAAGTCGGGGATCGGTGGCCTCACCAAGCTGCTCGCCAACGAATGGGCGGGCAAGGGCATCAACGTCAACGCGATCGCCCCGGGCTACATCGCCACCAACAATACCACCGCTCTCCAGGCGGACGAGACGCGCAACCGCGCGATCCTCGACCGCATCCCGGCAGCGCGCTGGGGCGACCCGGCCGATCTCGGCGGCGCGGCGGTATTCCTCGCCAGCCGGGCGGCGGACTATGTGCAGGGGCACATCCTGGCAGTGGATGGCGGTTGGCTGGCACGCTAGGCGGTATCATCCCGAGCCGTCGCCTGGCGCGGCAGGTGTGACGGGTGACGAGGGGGAAGAAGCGCAATGGCCAAGTTCCTGGCATTTGGTGAGATCATGCTGCGGCTGTCGCCGCCGGGGCGCGAGCTGTTGCTGCAGACTCCCAAGCTCGACGTGTGGGTGGCAGGCGCCGAGGCGAACGTCGCGACCGCGCTGGCGAGGCTTGGCCACACGACCGGGATCGCCAGCCGGGTGCCGGACAACGACCTCGGCCGCGGGGCGATCACCACCTTGCGTGGCCACGGCGTCGACACCGGCGGGATCGGCCTCGGCGGCGAGCGGATGGGCCTATATCTGGTGACGTCTGGCGCCGGCATGCGCGCCACCGAGGTGATCTACGATCGCGCCGGCTCGTCCTTTGCCGAAGCGCCCACCGGGGCATGGGATTGGGATGCGTTGCTGGAGGGCGTCGATCGCCTGCATTTGTCGGGAATCACCCCGGCGCTGGGCCCGGTGCCGGCGGCGAGCGCGATTGCGGCGGCCGAGGCGGCCGTCGCCCGCGGCATCGCGGTGTCGTTCGACGGCAATTGGCGCGGTAAGCTGTGGGAGCGCTGGGACAGCGATCCGCGGGCCATTCTCACCCAGTTGGTGGCGCATGCCGACCTGATGTTCGGCAACCATCGCGATATCGCGCTGCTGCTCGGGCGCGAGTTCGATGAGAGCGGCGGCGAGCGGCGCCGGGCGGCCGCCGAGGCGGCGTTTGCCGCTTTCCCCCGGCTCCAGCTGATCGCGTCCACCGCGCGGCATGTCGAGCATGTCGATCTCCACCGTCTGTCGGCGCGGATCGATGCGCGCGACGGCCATGTCGAGACCGACGAGGTGGTGCTGGCAGGGATCGTCGACCGGATCGGCGGCGGCGACGCCTTTGCCGCCGGCGTGCTGCACGCGCTGCGCTCGGACGCCGACATCGGCGAGGCGGCACGCACCGGTCTCGCGCTGGCGGCGCTGAAACACTCGCTGCCGGGAGACGCCAGCCTGTTTCGCCAGGCCGATATCGACGCGTACCTTGCCGGAGGGCTCGACGTCCGGCGCTGATGACCATGGCCGAGGCGGAACACCGCCCGGCCGACGAGGAGAGAGGGATGAGCCTGAACACCGATCGCCGCAGCGTTCTCGTCGGCGGCGCCGCCGCGATGATGCCGTTGTTGCTGCCCGCCGCGGCGCGCGGGCAAGGCGGCGAGCCGATCGCGCATTGTAGCGCGGGCACCTTCATCGGCGCGCGTGACCGCGTCGGCGTCCTCAGCTTCAAGGGGATCCGCTATGGTCGTGCGCAGCGGTTCATGGCGCCGACCCGCGAGCCCGCCGCCACCACGCCGGTGCGCGCGCTCGCCTTCGGTCTGTCGAGCCCGCAGCGCGGTGCCGCCGGGCGCGACGACGAGGGGCTGCATTATGGCGAGGACTGCCTAGTCCTCAACGTGTGGAGCAGCGACCTCCACCCGGGCGCGAACAAGCCGGTGATGGTCTATATCCACGGTGGCGCCTATTCGTCGGGCAGCGCCAATCTGGCGCGGCAGGACGGTCGTCACCTTGCCGCGCGCGGCGACGTGGTGGTGGTCTCGGTCAATCATCGGCTTAACGCGCTCGGCTATCTGTACCTGGCGCGGCTCGATCCGCGCTTCGCCGACAGCGGCAACGCGGGGCAGCTCGACCTGATCCTGGCGTTGCAATGGATGCGCGACAATATCGCCGGCTTCGGCGGCGATCCCACCCGGGTGATGGTGTTTGGCCAATCCGGCGGCGGCGCCAAGATCGCGACGATGATGGGGATGCCGGCCGCCGCCGGCTTGTTCCACCGCGCGGCGACGATGAGCGGCCAGCAGGTGACGGCCTCGGGCCCGCTCAACGCTACCGCACGGGCACGCGCCTATCTCGGTAAGCTCGACGTCGCCGACAACGACCTGTCGCCGCTGACGACGATGCCGGTGGAGCGGTTGATGGCGGCGCTGGATGCGGTCGATCCGGTGATCGGCGGCGGCGTCTACATGGGGCCGGTGCTCGACATGAAATGGCTGGCCCGCCACCCGTTCTGGCCCGACGCCAATCCGCAGTCGCTCGGCATTCCGATGATGATGGGCAACACTGCCGGCGAGACCCGCGCCTTCATCGCGCCCGATTCGGCCAAGGTGCAGGGGATCGACTGGGGCAATCTCGCCGCCCGGTTGGCGCCCGAGCTGCGGATCGACATCCTGCCCGAATGGGTGGTGGACGAATATCGCCTGCGCTTTCCCGATTGGTCGCCGACCGACGTATTCTACGACGCCACCACCACCGGCCGCAGCTGGCGTGGGCAGGTGATCGAGGCGGAGGAGCGCGCGAGGGCGGGGGCGCCCGCCTATGTTTATCAGGTCGACTATCGCGCGCGGACCGAGCCGCGCCGGGGTGCGTTCCACTCGATCGACATCGGCCTGGTGTTCGGCACGCTCGACACCGCCGATGCGCTGACCGGCACCGGCGCCGAGGCGCAGGCGGCGAGCCGGGCGATGCAGGAGAGCTTCGTCGCCTTTGCACGCACCGGTGACCCCAACAATCCGGCGATCCCGCACTGGCCGCGCTACGAGCTGGCTGCACGCTCTACCATGGTGTTCGACGCGCACACGCGCGTCGAGGATGATCCGCGGGCCTGGCAACGTGCGCTGTTTGCGCGCGTACCCTACATCCAGCCGGGCACGTAGCGGCGCTAGCGCGGCGACGGCACCGGATAGGCGATGATCAGCGCCAGCGGCGCGGTGCCGGTCTGGCGGATGCCGACGGTGGCGCCGTTGTACAGATAGGCGGCCATGCCGGTGCGCAGCGCGCGGGCGTCTGCACCCGAGGTGACGATGCCCTCGCCGGCGAGCACGTAATAGACCTCGTCATGCGCGATGGGGTGTGCGCCGATGGCCGCGCCCGGGTGCAGCACGCGCTTGCGGAATTCCAGGGTGCGTGCCGGGACGGCATCGCTGATGCGATAGGCAGTGCTCATGCCGATCGCGCCGTGCGGCGGTGCTTCCTCTGCTCTTACCGTGGATTCGTCGACCACGATCATCGTCCGCGGCGCCGACGCGCCGGGCAGCGCCAGGATCATTGGCAGGGCCGCGGCGGACATCATGTTGAGCTTCATTTCGACTCTCCTCGGATCACCATATTGACAGCCGGCAGGGGCCGCGACATGTTGCTGACACCGGTTACCTACCGCAACGGGGTAAGCGGAGCGAGACCATGAGACATGGCCGCTGCGGGGAGGATAGCTGATCGCGCCGGTGGCGCAGCGGCGCAACATCATCACCCCGTCGACAACGTCCATGGCACCGTCGGGCCCACACAGCTCGGATACCGGTGTCATGCGGGCACAACAAGGGCCGCAAAGGCCATGTGTGGGGAGTGGATGACGATGGAATGCAACACCAAGGCGGCTCTGCGCCGGCGCGCGCGGCTCGGCGGGATCTCGGTCGGCGCGCTGACGCTGGCGATGCTGCTGCCCGCCGCGGCGATGGCGCAGGCGGCGCAGATCCCCGATACCACCACGCCGGGGACCCCGGCGCAGACCGATCCTGCCCCGGCGCAGACCGGTATCGCGCCGGCGGCCGCGCCTGACAGCGGCGCGTCGGTGACGCAGCGTGCCGGCGATGCCCAGGTCGACACGTCGACACAGATGGCCAGCCCCGAGCCTGACATCATCGTCACCGGCTTCCGCCGCTCGCTCGATGCGGCGCTCAACGTCAAGCGCGAGTCGGTCGCCTCGGTGGATGCGATCGTCGCCGAGGATATCGCCAAATTCCCCGATCAGAACCTGGCCGAATCGCTGCAGCGCATTCCCGGTATCTCGATCCAGCGTGACGCCGGCGAGGGCCGCGCGATCACGGTGCGCGGCCTCGGCGCGCAATTCACCCGGGTGCGGGTGAACGGGCTGGAGACGGTGGCGACATCCACCGACGGCGCTTCGTCGAACCGCGACCGTGCCTTCGATTTCAACGTGTTCGCCTCCGAGCTGTTCAACTCGATCGTGGTCCACAAGACCGCCGAAGCCTCGCTCGACGAAGGCTCGCTCGGGGCGGTGGTGGATCTCAACACCGGCAATCCGCTGGGCGGCAAGGAGGGCTTCACCTTTGTCGCCTCGGGGCAGGCGAGCTTCAACGACCTGTCGAAGAACTGGGGGCCGCGACTGGCCGGGCTGCTGTCGTGGAAGAACGCCGACGGCACCTTCGGGGTCGCCGTGTCGGCCGCCTATCAGTCGACCAACAATTTCGAGCTCGGCAACAACACCACCCGCTTCGCCCAGGCGCGGTTCGACTCGGTCAACGGCACGCGCTGCTTCACCACCCAGAATGCCGGCGGCGCCTATATTCCGGGCGCGGCCTGCGACCAGGCGGCGCTCGCCTTTCACCCGCGCATTCCCCGCTATGGCTCGGTCCGTCATGATCGTGACCGGCTGGGGATCACCGCCAGTATCCAATGGGCGCCGACCGATGCCACCAAGGTGTCGATCGACGGGCTTTATTCGAAGTTCAAGGAAACCCGCGAGGAGAAGTGGGGCGAGGTGCTGCTGCGCTCGAACGAGCGCTCGATCGACCTCGTCAACCCGACCTATGACGCCAACAACAATCTCGTCTCGGGCACGCTCAACGATGCCTGGGTCCGCACCGAACATTATCTGCGCCAGTCGAAGACCGAATTCTACCAGCTCGGCGGCAGCTGGGACCAGGACGTAACGGACAAGTTCCGCTTCACCCTGCTCGGCGGCTTCTCCAAGTCCGACGCGACCATTCCGATCGAGACCACCTTCGTGTTCGATGATCGCGACGCACAGGGCTACAGCTTCGACTACACCAACTCGCGCAGCCCGGTGCTGAGCTTCGGCACCAGCGTCACCGATCCGGCCACCTTCCAGCTAGCCGAGATCCGCGACCGGCCGTCCGAGACGGTGAACACCTTCCGCACCGGGCAGCTACGCACCGAGTGGGACGTCACCGACGGCTTCCAGATCAAGGCAGGCGGGCTCTATCGGCGGTTCGAGTTCGACACCCAGGGCTATACCCGCGACGCGGTGGTCTGCCCGACCGCGACGGCAGCGGCGCGCGACGCGGTACTCGGCCAGATCACCTGTACGCCGTCATCGGTGTTCGGCGCCAACGCGGTCTACGGCTTCCCGGCCGGCACGCTGGGCGAGACCTTCAACCTCGGCAACGCCGGCCAGCCTTCCGGCACCACCACCAGTTTCCTGATCCCCAATATCGATGCGTCGGCAGCCTACACCGGGCTGTACGGTCGCGCGTTGGCGCCCGATGCCGGCAACATCCGCAACGTCGTCGAGGAAGTCTCGGGCGGCTATGCCGAATTCGACGTCAAGGGTGACCTGCTCGGGCTGAAATATGCCGCCAATGCGGGCATGCGCTACGTTCATACCCACCAGACCTCGACCGGCCTCAACAATGGCGCGGCGGTGACGGTGGAGCGCAGCTACGACGACTGGCTGCCCGCGATGAACGTCGCCTTCTTTCCCACCAACGACGTGATCTTGCGCGCCGCCGTGGCCAAGGTGATCACCCGGCCGTCGCTGGGCAATCTCACGCCCGGTGGATCGGTCGACGGCTTCAATTATCGGATCAGCTTCGGCAACCCGCAGCTCGATCCGTTCCGCGCCACCTCCTACGATCTGTCGGCCGAGTGGTATTTCGCGCCACAGTCGATCCTGTCGGTCGCGGTGTTCAAGAAGGACGTCGAGAGCTTCCCGGTGTCGGTGACCACCACGGGCACCTACGCCTCCACCGGACTGCCGACGTCGATCATCCCGCCGAGCTCGCCGGCCGCCTCCAATCCCGAGGGCCAGCTGTGGACGATCAACTCGATCACCAATGGAACCGGCGCATCGCTGAAGGGGCTGGAGGTCGCCTTCCAGACCTCGTTCCGCTTCCTGCCGGGCTTCCTCAAGAACTTCGGCATCATCACCAACGCGACCTTCATTGATTCGACCGCGAGCTACAGCGTCAGTGGGCCGACCGTGGCCGCCTGCGTCCGCGCCACGCCAACCGCCGCCTGCACCTTCGGCCCCAACGTTCCCACGACGCGCACCGCGACGTTGTTCGGTCTGTCCAAGCGCGCCTACAACGGCACACTTTACTACGAGGACAGCAAGTTCAGCGCGCGCGGCTCGATCAGCTATCGCGGGCCGTACATCGACGCCAACAGCGGCACCGGCAATGTGTTCGAGGGCTACAACTCGACGATCAACGTCGATGCCTCGCTGCGCTACAAGCTGACGCCGTCGGTGGAGATCTCGCTGGAGGGCACCAACCTCACCGATGAATATCGCGATCGCTACACCGATTTCGATGCCAACCGGAATTACGAGAATAATCACTTCGGCCGCACCTTCCTGATGGGCGCGCGCTTCAAGATGTGATCCGGCCTGCCGGTTTCCTCTCCTCCCTGGGCGCGTTCCGTCGGAGCGCGCCCATCTTGTCGGAGCGACCCCGTGATGATCGATCGTCGCCATGCCATCCTCGGCAGCTTGGCCGCCGGCCTCTCTGTTGGAGTAACGGCGCAGACCAGGCCGCCGGCTACGGGGGGCCCGCGAACGCCGGGACTGGCCGATCCTAGCGAGACGATCGACCTGTGGCCTGCCGACGCGCCGGGCATGCCCGCGACGGCGCTGATCGAGACGGTGGACGAGCGCAGCAAAGATCCGCAGCTCACCGACCGCGCCGTCCACGGTATCAGCCGGCCGCGGCTGGTGGTGTTCCGCCCTGCCATTCCCAACGGGTCGGCGGTGCTGGTCACGCCGGGCGGCGGCTATCGCTGGGTGGTGATCGACAAGGAAGGCTATGAGATCGGCCGCTGGCTGGCCGCACGTGGCTGGACGGTGTTCGTGCTCTTCTATCGGTTGCCGGGCGACGGCTGGGCGGCCGGCCCTGATGTCGCGCTGGCGGATGCCCAGCGAGCGATGCGGCTGATCCGGTCGCGCGCATGCGATTACGGCGTGCTCCCGGAGCGGGTAGCGGCCATGGGCTTTTCGGCCGGCGGGCATGTCTGCGGCGATCTAGCCACGCGTTTTGCGGCGCCCACCTATGCACCGGTCGATGCGGCGGACAGGCTCAGCGCCCGGCCGGACATTGCGGCGCCAATCTATGCGGTGCAATCGATGAGCCTGCCGCTGGCACATTCCGGATCGCGCGAGTTGTTGATCGGCAAGGCTGCCCTGCCGGCACTGGAGCGGCGGCACAGCACCGCCGCCAACGTGTCATCGGCGACGCCGCCCTGCTTCCTGGTTCATGCCGAAGACGATCCAACCGTGCCGGTCGACAACACGCTGGAATTTCGCTCGGCGCTGAAGAGAGCCGGTGTCGCGGTCGAGACGCATCTGTTCACCCATGGCGGCCATGGCTTCGGCATCCGCCGCGCCGCGGGCAAGCCCGCCGAGGCGTGGCCGGCGCTGTACGCCGCCTGGGCGCAAAGCCAGGGGCTGGGATGACGGCGGATGGGGGCCGTTAGTACTGCCCGCCAAGCGCACGGATGGTATCGGTGGCGGTCTGCAGCTGCTGGCTGCGGACCGTGAGCAGCGCCCGTTCGGCATCCAGCGCCGCAGTCTGCGCGGTGACGACCTCGAGATAATCGGCGGCGCCATCGCGATAGCGGATCAGCGCGAGCTCGCGGGTGCGCTCGGCGGCGGCCGCGGCCACGCTCTGATCGCGCTCCTGGCTGGCCAGCAGGCGCTGGCTGGCCAGATCGTCCTCGACTTCGCGGAAGGCGGTGAGCACGGTCTGGCGGTAGGAAGCGGCAGCCTCGTCATATTCGGCGCGCGCGATGCGCACTCCGGCCCGGCGTCGTCCACCGTCGAAGATCGATACCGCGGCGGCGAGCGGGCCCAACGCCCAAAAGCCGTTGGATGCCGTCAGCAACGCTCCGCTGGCGGCCTCGAATCCACCCGAGCCACCCAGCGTGACGCTTGGAAACAGCGCGGCGCGGGCTACGCCGATCCGTGCATTGGCGGCAGCGACCCGGCGCTCTGCCGCGGCGATATCGGGGCGACGCTCGAGCAGGGTCGAGGGCAGGCCCGCGGGGATGGTGGGTGGCGCGAACTGCGAGTCGACCACGGCGATCGAGAAACCGGCAGGCGCCTCGCCGAGCAGCACGGCGATGGCATGTTCATCGCGTTGGCGATCGATCGCCACCGCCGACAGCTCGGCGCGCGCGCTCGACAGCTGGTTCTGCGAGCGGCTGACGTCGATCCCCGAGGCAATGCCGCCGGTGTGGCGGGTGTCGGTGAGGGTGAAGGCGCGGTTGTAGGCATCCACCGTCTGGCGAAGCAGGACGATGCGCGCGTCGAGCCCGCGCATGTCGAAATAGACGCTCGCCAGCTGCGCCTGCAGGCCGAGGCGGACTCCCGCGAGATCCGCGGCGCTGGCGGAGACATCGGCGCGGCTGGCGCGGATCGAGTTGCGCACCCGGCCGAACAGATCGATCTCGTACGACAGCGACGGCCCGACGGTGGCGACCGTGTAAGTGGACGCCGTTCCCGGCGACAGCGGCCGGCCGGCGGATACGCGGTCACGCGACACGTCGGCGCCAAGGCCGATCTGGGGTGAACGATCGGCACGTGCCTGGCGGAGCAGGCCCTGGGCCTGATCATAGCGCGCTATCGCCGCGGCGAGGTCGGCATTGCCGGCTTCGATCCGCTCCTCCATCGCGCTCAGCGTCGGATCGGCGAACGCCTGCCACCATTTGCCTGCGGGTGGCACGCTGGTGCCCGCCGTCTGCCAGCCCTTGGCCTCCTTATAGGCTTCGGGCGTCGGCACCGCGGGGCGGACATAATCGGGGGCGGTGGAGCAGGCTGCGGTCGTCGCCAGCCAGCCCAGGACGGCCGCACGCAGCAGCGGCGACTTAATGCGCGGCATCGGTCGTCGCCGCGGCGCGCGCGATCTGCACGGCATCGCCATCCGCCAAGGAATCCGGTGGATTGTCGACGACGCGATCGCTCGTCGCGATCCCAGCGCTGATCTCGACGGTTGCGCCACGATCTTGGGCAATCTTGATCGTCTTGAGGTGCGCCTTGCCGTCGCGACCGACGGTGGCAACCTGCGTGCCGCGCTCGCCGATGATCAGCGCGCTGGCCGGCAGCGACACGGCGCCGCTGCTACCGGCAACCGGGAAGCTCGCCTGCGCATAGGCGCCGGGCTTGAGCGCACGATCGCCGTTGGCAGCCTGCAGCTCGACGAGCACGGTGCCCGAATTCTGCTCGACCGCACCGGCGGTGCGGGTCAGCGTCGCGTCGAACGAGCGGCCGGCATATTCGGGCAGGGTGAGCGCGACGTGCATGCCGGGATGGATCTGCGCCGAATAGGATTGCGGCACGCGGACATAGGCGCGCATCCGGCCAACGTCCGAGACGGTGAACAGCGGCGTCGATGCGACGGTGCCGGCGGTGACGAGCGCGCCGATATCGGTCGAGCGGCTGGTAACGACGCCGCTGAACGGCGCGACCAGGCGGGTGAACCCTTGCGTATAGGTGAGCCGCGAAACGTTGGCGCGCGCGGCGTTGGTGACCGCCGTCTTGGCGGCGAGGTCGCCGACCTTCTCGTCGGTCTCCTGCTTCGACACCGCATCCTTGGCGAGCATGTTCCGCCAGCGCGTCGCGGTGGAAGCGGCGAGCTGCTGGTTTGCGCGCGCAGTCTCGAGATCGGCGCGGGCGCCGGCGAGCTGCTGCTCCACCTCGGGCGCGTCGAGCACCGCGAGTGTCTGCCCGGCGCGGACATTGTCGCCGATGTCGACGTACCATTTGCGCACATAGCCGCTGGTCCGCGCGAAGATCGGCGCGCTGTTGAGCGCCTGCAACGTTGCGGGAAGCGTCAGCGCGGCGGTGGAAGCCGCCGGTTTTGGCTGGATCACCGTCACCGTCGGTGTCGCCTGCGCCGCCGTCCAACCAGCCAGCTGGCGGTCAGAATGCGATCGCGTCGCGATTCCTGCGCCGACCACACCGACGGCAACCACCGCCGCGATGATGCCGACCGTCTTCATTGACCGGCCTGCGCTGTTGTCGGGAGAGACCTGGTGGCCCTCAGACATGAACTTCCTCCAGATGGGTGGCCTCGGGCGTGGTGCTTGCCGCGCCGTGGCGGCGATGCACGAGGCTGAAGATAACGGGCACGAACATCAGCGTGGCAAAGGTCGCAACCAGCAGACCGCCAATTACCGCGCGGCCGAGCGGGGCGTTCTGCTCGCCGCCTTCGCCCAAGCCCAATGCCATCGGCAGCATACCGATGATCATCGCCAGCGCGGTCATCAGCACTGGGCGGAATCGGGTCATACCGGCCTCCAGTGCGGCAAGGGTGGCGTCGCCCACCTCGGCGAGCCGCTCACGCGCGAAGCTGACGACGAGGATGGCGTTGGCGGTGGCGACGCCCATGCACATGATCGCGCCGGTGAGCGCCGGCACCGACAGCGTGGTGCCGGTGGTGAACAGCATCCAGATGATGCCGGCAAGCGCCCCGGGCAGCGCGGTGATGATCACGAACGGATCGAGCCAGCTCTGGAAGTTGACCACGATCAGCAGATAGATCAGCACGATCGCGCCGATCAGCCCGAAGCCGAGGCCGGAGAACGCGCCGTTCATCGTCGCATATTGCCCGCGCAGCGTGACGGTTGCGCCCTTCGGCGTCTCTGCCTTGAGATCGGCCAGCACCTTCTTGATGTCGCCCGCTACCGCGCCGAGATCGCGCCCGGCTGGCGTCGCGTAGATGTCCGTCACCGGTGCGATGTTGTAGTGCGAGACCACCGCTGCCGAGTTGGACCGGACGATGGTGCCAAGCCCGCCGAGCACCTGCGAGCGGCCGTCGGCGCCGGTAACGGGAATGCTCGACAAGTCGCTCATCGAGCCGACGCGATACTCGGGTGCCTGCGCGACCACGGGGTAGGACACGCCGTTGTCCGGGTTGAGGAAGAACACTGGCGCGGTTTGCGAGGTGCCGGCGAGCGAACTTGCCAGGCTGGTGGTGACGTCGCGCTCGGTGAGGCCATATTGACCAATGCGGCTGCGATCGACTGCAACGTTGAGCTGCGGATAGCGATCGCTCTGCTGGATGCGCGCGTCGGTAACGCCGGCGATCTTGGTCATCCGCCGCATAATCTTGTGGGCATAAGCGGCGTTGGCCGCGGCATCCTTGCCGGCGATCTGGATGTCGATCGGCGCGGGGGCGCCGAAATTGAGGATCTGGCTGGTGATATCGGCGGGCAGGAAGGAGAAAGTCGAGCCCGAGAAGTTGCGCGGCAGCTGCTCGCGCAACGTGCGGACGTAATCGGCGGTCGGCTTGTGCTCCTTGGCGAGCTGGATCAGGATGTCGCCATCCTGCGGGCCGACCGTGCCGGAGTTGTTGTAGGTGGTGTTGATCGAGCTCACCGGCAGGCCGATGTTGTCGACCACCGAGACCAGTTCGCTTGCCGGAATGATCTCGCGGATGCGGCGCTCGATGCGATCGAACTCGGCCGAGGTCTCCTCGATCCGGCTGCCGACCGGCGCGCGGACATGGAGCGCCATCTGCCCGGCGTCCACGGCGGGGAAGAAGTTCTGGCCAAGGAACGGCACCAGCCCGAACGACAGCAGCACGACGATCAGGAAGCCAATCACGAAGCCCTTCGGCGCGGCGAGTACTCGCTCGAGCATGCCACCGTAACTTGTCCTGATCCGCTCGAAGCGGCTCTCGAATCCGCGCTGAAAACGCACCAACGGGTTGCGCGAGGCGGGGTTGCCGGCGCTGTGCTGGTCGTGATCGTCGCCATGCCCGTGCGGCTTGAGCAGGTACATCGCCATCGTCGGCACCAACGTGCGCGACAGGATGAACGAGGCGATCATCGCGAACACCACCGCAAGCGCGAGCGGGACGAACAGGAAGCCGGCGACGCCGGGCAGGAAAAACATCGGCACGAACACGATACAGATGCACAGCAGCGACACGAACGCCGGGGTGACGATCTGCGCGGCGCCGTCGAGGATCGCCTGGTTGACCGGCTTGCCCTGTTCGAGATGCCAATTGATGTTCTCGATTGTCACCGTCGCGTCGTCGACGAGAATGCCGACCGCGAGGCTGAGGCCGCCGAGCGTCATGGTGTTGAGCGTGTTGCCGGTGATCGACAGGCCGATGATCGCGGCGAGGATCGCGAGCGGGATCGAGATCGCGATGATCACCGTCGAGCGCCACGAGCCGAGGAACAGCAGGATCATCAGGCTGGTCAGCGCCGCCGCGATCGCCCCTTCCTTGATCACGCCCTCGACCGCCGCCTTCACGAACAGCGACTGGTCCCCGATCGGCACGATCTTGAGCGCGGCGGGCAGCGTCTCCTGGATCTTGGGCAGCGCGTCCTTGATGCCCTGGACGATCGACAGGGTGGAGGTGGCGCCGTTCTTGAGCACCGTCATCGTCACCGAGCGCGCGCCGTCGACATGGACGACGTTGGTCTGCGGCGCCGAGCCGTCGCGAACGTGGGCGACGTCGCGCATGTAGATGGTGGCACCGCCGACCACCTTGATCGGGATGGCGTTGAGTTCTTCGACCGTGCCGGGTGCGTTGTTGAGGCGGACGGCATATTGGAAGCCGCCGATCTTGGCGAAGCCGGCGGGGTTGATCTGGTTCTGCGCCGCGATCGCATTGCCGACGTCCTGCGCGCTCAGCCCCTTGGACTGGAGCGCCTGCGGATCAAGATCGATCTGGATCTGGCGGGTGCGGCCGCCCGACGGCAGCGGAATGGCGGCGCCGGGTACGGTGACCAGGCCCGGGCGGATCTGGTTCTGCGCGAGATCCAGCATCTGGCCTTCGGACATACCCTTGCCGGACAAGGCGAGCTGCACGATCGGCACCGTCGAGGCGCTGTAGTTGAGCACCAGCGGCGGGGTGACGCCGGGGGGAAGCTGCTTGAGCACGGTCTGCGACACCGAGGCGACCTGCGCGGTCGCGGTACGGATGTCGGCGCCGGGCTGAAAATAGATCTTCACCACGCCGATACCCGGCAGCGACTGGCTCTCGATATGATCGATGTCGTTGACGGTGGTAGTCAGCACGCGCTCGAACGGCGTGATGATCCGGCCAGACATCTCGTCCGGCGACAGACCGCTATATTGCCAGGCGGTGGCGATCACCGGCACCCGGATGTCGGGGAAGATGTCCACCGGTGTGCGCATCGCCGCGAGCACGCCCACGACCGCGATCAGGATGGCCATGACGATGAACGTCAACGGCCGGGCCAAAGCTGTGCGTACGATCCCGATCATGGGGCGGTGTTTTCCGATCCCGAGGCCGACGGCGCGAACGGCCGGCGGTACCGAACAAGGTGGTGACAAGGGCTAATTGTTATCGCGGGCGATGCAATCCGGAAGGATGCCGCGGCGCAGCATCTCCGCCTTTGCGGCGCTCGTGTCTAATATCATTTCCAGCTTGATTGATATGTGCAACGTATCAATCGCATGGAGCTGAGGCATCTTCGTTACTTCGTCCAGGTTGCCGAGGACCTGCACTTCGCCAGGGCGGCGGCGCGGCTCGGCATATCGCAGCCGCCGTTGAGCCAGCAGATCCGGCTGCTCGAGGAGGAGCTGGAGGTGCAATTGTTCGAGCGCACCAGTCGCCGCGTCACGCTCACCGCGGCGGGAACGGCGTTTCTCGAGGCAGCGCGGGCGACATTGGCGCAGGCCGAGCGCGCGATCACCGTGGCGCGGCGGGCGGGGCGGGGCGAATTGGGCGACCTCCGGATCGGCTTCAACCCGTCGGCGCCGTTTATCGCGCGGGTGGCGACCGCAGTGAACGACTTCCGCCGGCGCTTTCCGGACGTGCGCCTGTCGCTGTCGGAGATGATCGGCTCGGCACAGATCGCCGCGATCGAGGATCGCTCGCTCGACATCGGCTTCATGCGCAGCGCGTCGCCTCCCGCGCTGCCGCCCGGCCTGTCGTCGACGCTGATCCTCGAAGAAAGGCTGGTGGTGGCGATGCGACCCGATCATCCGCTCGCCGCGCGCGACCTGTTGTGGCTGGCCGACCTCGCCGAACATCCGCTGGTGATCTATTCCAGCCAGCGCAGCGGCGGTTTTACCGAGGAAGTGTTCGCGCTGATGCGCAGGGCGGGTGCCGAGCCGGTAATCGCGCAGTCGGTGCACGAGGTGACGACGCTGCTGGGGCTCGCCGCGGCCGGCGTGGGCATGACGATCATCGCGGAGTCGCTGCGCGCGATCCAGTCCGCCGGATTGGTCTATGTGCCGCTGGCGGACGAGGGGGCCAGCACCTCGATGTGGCTGGTGCATCTGCGCGAGGGCGGCACGCTGCCGTGCGCGAACTTCCTCGGCATCATGCAGGGGGCCTAGCGCCGCCCGCGGCCGTCACCCCGGGGCAGCGCCCGGGATGACGGGGACGCGTCAGACCAGCTGCGGCAGCTTGGCGAGATGCTTGTCGAGCGTGATCGGATAATCGCGCACGCGCACGCCGGTGGCATTGTAGATCGCGTTGGCGATCGCCGCGGCGACACCGCACAGGCCAAGCTCGCCGACGCCCTTCGCCTTCATCGGCGAGGAGAGCGGATCGGTTTCGTCGAGGAAGATCACTTCCTGGTGCGGGATGTCGGCGTGGACCGGCACCTCGTAGCTGGCGAGATCGTGGTTGACGAAGAAGCCGAACCGCTTGTCGACCGCGAGTTCCTCCATCAGCGCGCCGCCGGCGCCCATGGTCATCGCCCCGATCACCTGGCTACGCGCCGACTTGGGGTTGAGGATGCGCCCGGCGGCACAGACCGCGAGCATCCGCCGGATCCGGGTTTCGCCGGTATAGGCGTTGACCGCGACCTCGACGAAATGGCCGGCGAAGGTCGATTGCTGGAACTGCTTGTCCAGATCGCCATATTCGATCTGATCCTCGGCGGAGAGGCCGGCGCTGCCCGCCGCCTCGGCGAGGCTGACGCTGCGATTGCCGCTCCTGACCTTGCCGTCGGCGAATTCGACCTCGGCCGAGTTGAAGCCGAGCTTCTGCGCCACCGCCTCGCGCAGCTTGACGCAGGCGGCATAGACGCCCGCGGTGGAGTTGTTGGCGCCCCATTGCCCGCCCGAACCCGCCGAGGCGGGGAAGGACGAGTCGCCGAGCAGCACCACGACCTTGTCCATGTCGACGCCCATCATTTCCGCCGCGGTCTGGGCGATGATGGTGTAGGTGCCGGTACCGATATCGGTCATGTCGGTGGCGACGGTGATCACGCCCTTGGCATCGAGCCCGACGCGCGCCGCCGACTTCATCAGCAGGTTGTTGCGGAAGCCGGAGGCGACCCCCATGCCGATCAGCCACTGGCCGTCGCGGACCTGGCCGGGCTTGGCGTTACGCTTCGACCAGCCGAACCGGTCCGCGCCCTGCTGGAGGCATTCGACCAGCTGGCGCTGCGAGAATTTGCGCGTCGGCTTCTCGGGATCGACCTGGGTATCATTGGCGATGCGGAAGGCGACGGGATCCATGCCGAGCTTCTCGGCCATTTCGTCCATCGCGATCTCGAGCGCCATCAGGCCGGGGGCCTCGCCGGGTGCGCGCATCGCATTGCCTTCGGGCAAATCGAGCACGGCGAGGCGCATCGCGGTGAGGCGATTGGCGCCGGCATAGAGCAGCTTGGTCTGCGACACCGCGGTTTCGGGACCACCGCCGGGCAGATCGCCCGAGCCGCTCTCATGCGCGATCGCGGTGAGCTTGCCGTCGCGCGTCGCGCCGAGGCGAATGCGCTGCTCGGTTGCCGGACGGTGGGTGGTGTTGTTGAACATCAGCGGCCGCTGCAGCGCGACCTTGACCGGCCGGCCGGCCGCCTTGGCACCGAGGGCCGCCATGATCGCGTCGGTGCGGACGAACAGCTTACCGCCGAATCCGCCGCCGATATAAGGCGAGATCAGGCGGACATCGTCCTTGGGCAGACCGAGGGTGAGCGCGACATCGCCCTTGCCCCAGGCGATCATCTGGTTCGACGTCCACAGCGTCAACTTGTCGCCGTCCCAGCGCGCGATCGAGGCATGTGGCTCCATCATCGCATGGCTCTGATCGGGCGTGGTGTAATGCGCATCGAGCGTGACCGGCGCCGCGGCGAACGCCTTATCGAAATCGCCGACGCGATCGACCGGCGGCGCGCTGCTGCCCTCGCCGCTGCTGTTGCCCTTGAGCGGCGCGCGCTTGAGCTCGGCGGCGAGATCAAAGCGGCCCTGGGTGCGGGCGTAATCGACCTGGACCAGCGATGCGGCGGCGCGGGCCTGTTCGAAGGTCTCGGCAACGACCACGGCGATCGCCTGGTGGTAATGCTCGATCTCGGGCCCGCCGAGCAGCTTGGCGGTGTTCATCTTGCCCTTGCCGAGCTTGGGCACCAGCGAGCCGGCATTGTCGGCGGTGACGATGGCAAGAACGCCCGGCGCCGCCCTGGCAGCTGACAGGTCGATCGCGTTGATCCGCCCCTTGGCGATCGCCGATCCGACGACGAAGCCATAGGCCGGGTTGGCAACGGCATCGTGGCGCTCATAGGCATAAGGCGCGGTGCCGGTGGTCTTGAACTTGCCGTCGATCCGGTCGTGCGGCTTGCCGACCACCTTGAGCTGGTCGATCGGATTGGTGCCCGCAGGCGTGGTGAACTTCATGCGGTCCTCGCTTCGGCGATGGCGGCAGCGAGCGTACGCTCGACCAGCGGCACCTTGAAGGCATTGTCGTGGGTGGGAGTGGCGCCGGCGAGCAGCCGGCTGGCCACGGCCTTGGACCCCTGCGGCATCGCTGCCTCGGCCGCCTCGACGCGCCACGGCTTGTGCGCGATCCCGCCGATCGCGGCGCGGCCGGTGCCGTCCTGCTGGATCACCGCGGCGACCGAGACCAGCGCAAAGGCGTAGGACGCGCGGTCACGCACCTTGTGGTAGATATGGGTGCCGCCGAGTGGCTGGGGCAGGGTGACGGCGGTGATCAGCTCGCCACGCGCGAGATTGGTGTCGATGTGCGGTGTATCGCCCGGCAGCCGATGGAAATCGGCGATCGGGATGACGCGGGTCTCGCCGGCGGCATTGACCGTCTCGACCTTTGCGTCGAGCAGCCGCAGTGCCACCGCCATGTCGCCTGGATAGGTGGCGATGCAGGCATTGCTGGTGCCGATCACCGCGAGCTGGCGCGAATAGCCGCCGATCGCCGCGCAGCCCGAGCCGGGCTTGCGCTTGTTGCACGCCTGGTTGGTGTCGTAGAAATACGGGCAACGGGTGCGCTGGAGCAGATTGCCCGCGGTCGTCGCCTTGTTGCGGAGCTGGCCGCTCGCCCCGGCGACGATCGCGCGGCTGAGCACACCATAGTCGCGGCGAACCCGAGCATCGGAAGCGAGATCGGTGTTGGAAACCAACGCGCCGATTCGCAGGCCACCGTCGGCCGCCTCGATCCGGTCTAGCTTGAGGTCCTGCACGTCGACCAGATGGGTCGGTGTCTCGATCTGCAGCTTCATCAGATCGAGCAGGTTGGTGCCGCCGGCGATGAACTTGGCCGTCGGCGAGCTGGCGACCGCGGCGGCGGCCTGGGCCGGCGTCTTGGCGCGCTCGTAGGTAAAGGGCTTCATGCTCGGGTCCCCGCAACGTCGGCCATCGCCTCGGCAATGTTGGAATAGGCGCCGCACCGGCAGATGTTGCCGCTCATCCGCTCACGCATCTCGATGTTGGTCGGCTGCGGGCGGGCGGAGAGATCGCCGGTGACGTGGCTCGGCACGCCGGCCTTGATCTCGTCTAGCACCGCCACCGCCGAGCAGATCTGCCCCGGGGTGCAATAGCCGCACTGATAGCCGTCATGCTTGATGAAGGCCGCCTGCATCGGGTGGAGATGATCGGGCGTGCCGAGGCCCTCGATGGTGGTGACCTTGTCACCCTGGTGCATCACCGCAAGGCTGAGGCAGGAATTGATCCGCTTGCCCTCGACGATCACCGTGCAGGCGCCGCACTGGCCGTGATCGCAGCCCTTCTTGGTGCCGGTCAGGTGGAGATGCTCGCGCAGCGCATCGAGCAGCGTGGTGCGGGTGTCGAGCTCGAGCGACTGGCGCTTGCCGTTCACCTCGAGCGACACGGTTGCCATGGCCGGGGGCGCCTTGGCAGCGGGGGTCTGCGCGTCCGCGACCGGCACGGCCGTGAGCGCTGCCGAGGCCGCAGTGCCGACCAATACGCCACGCCGTGACATGCCTGCCTCACCTGGGCTGTTCATGCTCGTGATCCTTTCGGGCGCATCGCTGCCGCCGCTTGCCGAATGTGATGATAAGCCTGTCGAACCGGTGAGTCGCAGGTCTTGTTCCTGACGGCGAGAGTAACAACGTTTTTCACGGCAGAATACAGGGCTCACATTGCATGATGCGATGACCGCTGCTCATGAATGGTGAATTGTTGCGCTTAGTGCGAGTGATTATCATCTAGCGGCATGGCCGCGATTACGGCGCTGACGCTCGCTATGTTCGGGTGAATACATCGGGCGCGGCGGGCAGGACGACGGTCTGTTCGCCTGCCAGGCCGGATTGTTGCTCGGACGGCAACCGGCGGGGCGCTGCTGCACCCCGCCGTAAGATCAGCGCCGTCAGATCAGCGCCGCCGTCAGGGAATGAGGCGGTCGGCGCGGAGTTGCGCGAACAGGTCGAAGAAGGCGTCGTCGGTCGGCTGATAGGCGGTGAAGCCCAGCCGGCGGCTCTTGCCCATGTCGGTCATCACCTCGATCGGGCGACCGAGGTCGGCGTCGGTGTGCCAGGGTGAGGCGAGGCGGGTGAGGTCAGGTTCGACCAGCCCCTCGCGGGTCGCAATCTCGCGCCACAGCGCGGCATCCCCGGCCATCTGCTGCTCGAGCGGCTGGACGGTCCCGTCGAACGGCGCCGCCTCGATCCCGAACCAGCCGGCGATCCGCGACCACATCCACTGCCAACGGAAGACGTCGCCGTTGACGATGTTGAACGCCTCGTTCGCCGCCACCGGGGTGGTCGCCGCCCACAGCAATTGCTCCGCGAGGATGCGCGCGCTGGTCATGTCGGTGAGCCCGCTCCACTGCGCCGGCGACCCGGGGAAGCGGAACGGCCGCCCGGTCTCGCGGCACAGCGTCGCATAGACGGCGAGCGTGGTGCCCATGTTCATCGCATTGCCGACCGCCTTGCCGATCACGGTGTGCGGGCGGTGGACGCTCCAGGTGAAGCCGTCGCGCGCCGCGGCGGCGAACACCTCGTCCTCCTGCGCGTAGTAGAAATTGGCGACGTCGAGCCGGCCCTGCTCCTCGCGGAAGGGGGTCTGCGGCAGCGTGCCCTTGCCGTAGGATTCGAACGGCCCGAGATAGTGCTTGAGGCCGGTGACCAGCGCGACATGACGCGACCCGGTCGCCGTCGGCAGGCCGTCTAGAAGGTTGCGGACCATCGCCGAGTTGATCCGGATATTCTCGGCCTCGCTGTCCTGCCGCGCCCAGGTGGTGATGAACACCGCATCGGGGTTGACGGAAGCAAGCGCGGCGGCGGTGCCGGCGGCGTCCTGCAGATCGGCGGCGACCGGTCGGATGCCGTCCTGCGCGCTCGGGCGGCGGGCCAGGCCGTGGACGGTCCAGCCCTGTTTAACCAGCAGCGCCGCGGTCGCGCTGCCGACGATCCCGCTCGCGCCGACCACCAATGCGGTTCTTGCCATCATCATGCTCCGTTTATCCGTTGATGATCATGCAGCTAGTCACCCGGGCAGGCAGCTTCTAGACGGCACCATTTGGGGTCATAGGCACCAGGAGGTACCCAGTCATGCCGTTTGCCAACACCAGCGCCGACGATGACTGGCGCGAGGATTGCGCGCCGCGGCGCATCCTGGCGCTGTTCGCGACCAAATGGACGAGCATGATCCTGCACACGCTCCACGTCCGTCACGGCGGCGCGGCGCGGGCAGGGGTGCTGCTGCGCAGCCTGCCGGGCATTTCCAAGAAGATGCTGACCCAGACGCTGCGCGAGATGGAAGCAAGCGGGCTGATCAGCCGCCATGTCCAGGGTACCATCCCGCCGGCGGTCGATTATCGCCTCACCACGCTCGGCAACCGGTTCGTGGAGCCGGTGGAGCTGCTCTACGCCTGGGGCCGCGACAATGCCGATGCGCTCGACGAACTGCGCCACCGCCCCAGCTCCCGGCGGACCGCCATCGAGCCGGCCTAGCCCGACCGACTACGCCGCGACAGGACGGTCGGCGGTCTTGTCGGGATCGAGCAGCGGCAGATGGGCGATGAAGTTGCGGATCTCGGTGCGGCGCCGGCCTTCATCGGCGAGTTCGTCGTCGATGCCGAGCAGCCATCGCGCCGAGCGGTGCGCGGGATCGCGGTGGAGCTGGTCGAGGCGATCGGCGTGGACGTCCACATCGCTGGTCGTGGTGGCCAGACCCGCGTCAACCAGCGACTTGGCCTGGCGGCGGAGGGCGACCGCCATCTCGCCCAGTGCCAGCTCGGGATGATATTGGACGCCCCAGAACACGCCGCGATCGTGGCGGATCTCGACCGCCTGGATGTGGACGGCGGCGTTGCCCGCCAGGATCAGGCTGCCGGACGGCAGCGTCTCGACCTCGTCGCCATGGATTGCCGGCGCGTCCCAGCTCGGCGGTCGGCCGGCGAGCAGCGGATGATCGCGACCCGCCGCGGTGGCCGTGATCCGGCGGGCGATGCCGGCCTCCATCCGCCGCGGCATCTGCCGCACCGTACCGCCCGCGGCAGCCGCCGCCACCTGCAGCCCGGCACAGGAGCCGAACGACGGCGTGCCTGCGGCATAGACGGTGCGCATGAAATGGAGCTGGCGGCGGACCGCGGGACTCTCGTCGTAGACGTGGAGCGGCGAGCCGGACAGGAACACCGCGTCGAACGCGCGCACCGCCGCGGTGGTGAGCACCGGTGCGTCGGCATCGGCCGGGGAGATGATGGTAATCTCCACTCCCGGCTGCAGCTGGCGCAGCGTCGCGGCGTAGGTCTCGCCGGCGCTCTTGCCGGCACTCTCGCGCCGCGCCGCGCGCTCGTCGGGGGTTTCGCTGTCAGCGATCAGAAATTGAAGCAAGGTTAGGGGATCCCGACCGGCGAAGGAAAAGGCTCAGGGTGTGGCGGTCAGCCCCGCGTCGCCGCCGTCGCGCGCGGCGAGATCGTCGCGGGAAACATAGACCGTGGTCCACTCGGGCTGGCCGTTGGCGTTGAGGGTGATATCCGGCAGGCCGATCAGGTCGCTACCGGTCTCGATCCAGCCGGCGCCCAGGCAATGGCCACAGATCTCGCGCTGGCAGCGAAAGCTCACCAGGTCGATCTCGGTATTCCACTGGCCGTGACCCTTGCACACCGGGCACATCGCATCGAGCGTGCCGTTTCGCGGCAAGACCGGCACGATGTCGAACGCATGAGGGCTGTCGGGACCGTCGCAATACACGATGTTG
This sequence comes from Sphingomonas sp. GW821-FHT09E03, assembly GCF_059416225.1. Classification (NCBI taxonomy): domain Bacteria; kingdom Pseudomonadati; phylum Pseudomonadota; class Alphaproteobacteria; order Sphingomonadales; family Sphingomonadaceae; genus Sphingomonas; species Sphingomonas sp. GW821-FHT09E03. The sequence goes on from NZ_JBWKOS010000009.1 coordinate 77,654, forward strand.
CTGGCGTGCGGCATGGGGTGCTTTCGTCGAGAGCGGGGTCAACGTACGCGGGGCCGATCAGGTCCCGATCAATGCAGCGCGCGGATTGATCACGGCGCGGACACGGCTTGCCCGCACTTGATCGATGTAAACCTTTGCGAATCAATTGGAACGGATCCATCAGCATAACGTTCGTGCCGACTATTCAGGCGCGATCGGCTGTTCTAAGGTCTGATCGTATACGAGGCGCCCAGCTAAGGAAATCGCGTGACCGAAACATTCAACGCCGTCGAACTCGCCGCCGAACTGACCGCCGCCTGGCTGGCGAACCCCAATACCCGCACGTCGGCGGACGATGTTCCCTCGTTCCTGTTGTCGATGCATGCCGCCGTTACCAAGCTCGCGGCCGGCCCGGACGCGGAAGCCGATACCGAGGTGGCGCCGAGCTTCGAGCCGGCAGTATCGGCGCGCAAGTCTCTTGCTTCGCCCGATCACATCATCTCGATGATCGATGGCAAGAAGTACAAGACGCTGCGCCGTCATCTTTCCACCAACGGCCTCACCCCCGAGGAATATCGCCAGCGTTACAATCTACGTGCTGATTATCCGATGGTTGCCGCGACCTATTCGGAAGCGCGCCGGGCAATGGCCAAGACGATCGGGCTCGGCCGCAAGGCCGGCACCAAGATCGAGCGGACCGCCGACAAGGCGGTGAAGACCGCGCGCAAGAGCGGCAAGGCGGCGATCGACGCGGCCAAGAAGACGCTCGGCGCCGAGGATTGATGCAACCGCGGGGGGTGCCGGACGGTTCCGGCATCCCTGCGCCAAGGCCGCCCGAGACGATGCCCGTTCAGGGCATGGTGCGCAGGGTCCTGCGGAACAGGTCGATCATCCAGCCGGTCGCCTGGACGAACAGCGCAGGATCGTAGCGCGGGCCTTCGTCGCGCAGGAACGCATGGGCGGCGTTCACCTCATGCCATTCATAGCGCGCACCGACCTCTTCGAGCCGCTCGCGGATCGCCTGTCTTCCGGCGAACGGAACATGGGGATCCTGGCGGCCCCAGACGAACAGTGTGTCGGCGGCGAGCTCGCCCATCCGCGCCAGGCTGTCGTCCTGCTTGCCCGCGCCAAGCGTGGCTGAGTGGATGTCGGTCGGGTAGAAACAGGCCGCTGCCGTCACGCGCGGGTCGAGCGCGGCTCGATAGGCAAGATGGCCCCCGAGGCAGACGCCGGCGGTGGCAAGGCTGCCGCTGCACGCGGGGTGCTCTGCGAGGAAGCCCAGCACCGCGGCGGCGTCGGCATCGAAGGCGGCGACCGGCTTGGTGAACTTCAGCTCGTTGCCGCGATCGGTGCCAGGCTGGTCGTAGCGCAGCACCACGCCGGGCTCTTCATATTCGTGGTAGACCTCGGGCACCGCCACGCAAAAGCCGTGGCCGGCGATGAACGCCGCGAGCCGCCGAATCGGCGCGGTGACCTGGTAGATCTCGGAGAACAGCAGCACCCCCGGGTAGCGTCCCTCGATCGCAGGGCGGAACAGGTGGGTGCGCATCACGCCAGCGGGCGTGGCGAGGTCCTCGAAGGCGTCGGCATGGATGATCATGCGGCCTTCTATGTCGGCGAAGGCGGCCCGGTGGCAAGATGCACCGCGGGTGCCGCTGCGGCCCACGCAAAGGGACGGCCCGACACCAGCAATGTCGAGCCGCCAGTCTACGCCTAGGGAGCTTACCTGGCGTGTTCGGGTGAGATCGATGCGTCGGCGTCAGCCGCCGTTGCCGGGCGCTGCGGTGACGGTGTCGTCGGTGCTGGCGTTGTCGAGCGGCGCGATCTCGTTGCCGAGCGCGGGTGACTCGAGCGTCGCCGAATTGTCGAGGGCAGCGTCGCTCTCGTCGTTGAGCGTCACCGTGTCAGTGGCCGCGGCGTTGGTCGCCTCGTCGTGTTTGGCGCAGGCCGACAGGCTCAGGGTGGCGGCGGCGAGCGTCGCGAGCAGGATCGATGTCTTCATTAAGTCCTCCGTGGTGAAAGCTTGCGGTGCCGTCGCGCAGGCCGGCACCGATCAGGGAAAAGAACGCCTGGCTGGCGGGGGCGAAGGCTGCATCCCATTCGGGGTGCCATTGCACCGCCAGCACATCGGCCCCGCACGGGCGCGCCGACACCGCCTCGACCAGCCCGTCGTGCGAGGCCAGCGCCTCGACGGTCAGGCCGCCGCCGAGCCGATCGATGCCCTGCTGGTGGACGGAGTTGACGCGCAGGCGGCGGACCCCGGTGGCATCGGCGAGCCGACCGCTTGCGGCGAGCTCCACCTCATGGCCATGACCAAACAGCGAGTCATAATCGCCGCCCCAGTGGCCGCGGTGGTGATGGGCCGCATCCGCCGCCGGTGCCAGCGTGCCGCCGAACAGCACGTTGATCTCCTGCAAGCCGCGGCAGATGCCGAACACCGGCTTGCCCGCCTCGATCATCGCGCCGGCGAGCGCGAGCGCGACCTCGTCGCGATCCTCGTCCTGCAGCTGCCCCGCGGGTAGCGGCGCGCCATCGTAGCGATGCGGCGCGACATGCGATCGCGAGCCGGTCAGCAACAGGCCGTCGAGCACCGTCACCAGCGTCGCGACATCGGTGGTGTCGGGGAGCGCGGGCACCAGCAGCACCGCGGCATCCGCCCAGCGCGCCAGCGGCGCCACGAAGCGGCTGGCGACCGCCTGGACCGGGCGCTCCGCCACTTCGTTGCAGCACAGGACGCCGATCACCGGCCGCGCGCGCGTCGCCATCAGGCCGCGGCCGCGACGAGCGAGTCGCGCAACTCTTCGCCCACCGTCGGCGCCAGCAGCACCGCTTCGGGCTGGACCACCACGCCTCCGCGCGGCACGTCGCTGAGCAGCCAGACATTGCCGCCGATGGTGGCGCCGGCCCCGATCGTCACCCGGCCGAGGATTGTCGCACCGGCATAGATGACGACATCGTCCTCGACGATCGGGTGGCGCGCGTAGCGATCGCGCGGGCCGGGATGGGCGGCGCCGAGCGGGCTGCGCGCGCCGAGCGTGACGTGCTGGTAGAGCCGGACCCGGTCGCCGACGATCGCGGTCTCGCCGATCACCACGCCGGTGCCGTGATCGATGAAGAAATGGCTGCCGATGGTCGCGCCGGGATGAATATCGATGCCGGTGCGCTCATTGGCGAGTTCGGAAATCATCCGCGCGACGATCGGGGCGCCGAGGCCGTGCAGCGAATGGGCAATGCGATGATGCACGCTGGCGATCGCGCCCGGATAGGAGACCAGGATCTCGTCGAGGCTGCCGGCGGCGGGATCACCCAGGAAGGCGGCCTCGACATCGCCATCGATCTGGCGGCGGATGGCGCCGAGCCCCTGGGCGAAGATGCGGACGATGGTCCCGGCCTGGCCGGGATCGAAGGCGCGGCCGGCCGCCTCTTCCTCCCAATAGCCGAGCTCGGCGGCGATCTCGCGCTCCAGCTCGCCGGTGGCGGCGAGCAGCTTGGCGACGACATAGGCTTCCTCGTCCGCATCGCTGCCGCGGAACCGGCCGAGACGGCGGGGATACATGGCGGCAGCGAGCGTTTCGACAACGCGTTCCAGTGCCTCGCGGGCGGGGAAGCTCCTGGCGGTGCGGCCGCCCGGCTGACGTTCGCGCCAAGCCTGGCGTGCGGCGCGCAGCCCCTCCGCAGCGTCGGCGATCAGCGATGAGCGGCCGGGCCCGGTAAAGAGGCTGTTGTCGTTGTGGATCATCTCCACCTCCTGGCGGCGATGATGAAAGTCCTCCGCACCGATGGGAATTAAGAAAACTTCCGCGGCGGCGAAGATTGTCTGTCAGGCGCGTGCCGCTGCGCTTGACCACTATGCGGTGACGTCGCGCGGTTTGGCCGTTGAGGTCGGCGGCGGACGGACGAGGAGACCAGGATGCCGCTCGCAGCCAATCCCGATCCTTTCGCGATCGTGACCATCAGCGGCGCCGGCGCGCCGACGCCGCCGTGGCAGGCGCTGTTCGGCTGGCCTGGCGCCAGCGAGGTAATGATCGCCGCCGACATCCGCAGCAGCGCCGAGCGCCGCGCCTGGGCCGCCCGGCTCGATCAGGTGGTGCACCGGGCGGATCGGTCGATCCTGCTGGTGGTCGATGGCATCGGCTGCGCGGCCGCGGCCTGGTGGGCGCGGTTGTCGCCGGCTCATGATGTCGCGCGGATCGGCGGCGCGATCTTCTTTCCCGGGGCGGCGGCGGCGACGGATCCGGCAAAGCTGTTTGCCTCGCCGGGAAGCCGTCTGCCGTTCCCGTCGCTGGTGATCCGCCCCGGGGACAAGGCCGCGGCGGTCGACCGCGCGATCGCGTCATGGGGCAGCCGGATCGTATCGTGCCGTCGCCAACGGAACCGGGCAGCAAGCCTGGGTTCGTGGCAGCAGGCGCAGCGCCTGTTCCTGCGGCTGACCGGCCATGTCGTCGATCACGATCTCGCGCGCGCCGGAGTGTTGCCGTTCGCCCGATCCTGAGGGGCCTCCCGCTGATCGCAAACACGCGTTAAAGCCCGTCGCAATCACAGGTATAGATGACGGAGCGGGCTGCACTATGGGGATCGAGCGAGACCAGGATCGCGCCTTCCTCCATGGTGGGGGCGAACTGGGCGGGCTGATCGCGCGCTTTGACTGGAGCAGCACCAGCCTGGGGCCGATCGACGGCTGGGCGGCGGCGATGAAGACCGCGCTTGCCTTCGTGCTCCGCTCGCCGGTGCCGATCGTCACGCTGTGGGGCGAGCGCGGCGTGATGATCTACAATGACGCTTATCGTGGCTTCGCCGGGGGGCGCCACCCGGCGCTGCTCGGCACCAACGTGCTTGAAGGCTGGCATGAGGTCGCCGACTTCAACGCCAACGTCATGCAGAAGGTGTTCCGCGAGGGCGGGACGCTGAGCTACAAGGACCAGGAACTCACCCTGATCCGCGACGGCACGCCGCGACTGCTGTGGACCGACCTCGAATATTCGCCGGCGTTTGACGAGCATGGCACGCCGATCGGGGTGGTCGCGATCGTGATCGAGACCACCGAGAAGGTGCTCGCCAGCCGCCACCTGCAGGATGACCGCAACCGGTTGTGGGCGATGTCGCAGGACCTGCTGCTGGTGTGCACGTTCGAAGGCGCGATCACCGCGGTGAACCCGTCGGCGACGCGGATGCTGGGCTGGTCGGAAGACGAGATGGTCGGGCGCCTGCTCGCCGATTTCCTCCACCCCGACGATCTCGCCAGCACCGCGGCCGAGGTCGACAAGCTCAGCTACGGGGTCACCACGCTGGCGTTCGAGAACCGCTACCGCACCAAGACCGGCGACTATCGGCTGCTCGCCTGGACCGCCGGGCCTGACGCCGAGCGAATCCACGCGGTGGGGCGCGACATCACCGACGAGCGACGGCTGGCCGGCGATCGCGAGCGGATCTGGTCGCTGTCGCCGGTGCTGAAGGTGGTGACTGACCGGCGTGGCACCATCGTCGACGTCAATCCGTCGTGGAGCGTGACGCTCGGCTGGAGCCGCGAGGAGACGGTGGGGCGCCGCAGCGCCGACTTCATCGTTGACGACGACGGCGCCTTCGCCACCAGGGTGCGGCTGCTGCAGGCAGGCGAGTCGCTGCCGGACTATCGCACCACCCTGCGGACCAAGACCGGCGAGACGCGCGTAGTCTCCTGGTCCACCGTGCCCGAGAACGGCAGCTTTTACGGCTTCGGCCGCGACGTCACCGCCGAGGTGGCGACCGCCGCCGCGCTGGCGGAGGCCGAGGCGGCGCTGCGCCAGTCGCAGAAGATGGAGGCGGTCGGCCAGCTGACCGGCGGCATCGCGCACGATTTCAACAATTTGCTGCAGGGGATCACCGGCAGCCTAGAGATCGTCCAGCGCCGCATCGTCCAGGGGCGGACGACCGAGCTCGAACGGTTCATCACCGGCGCCTCGACCGCGGCGCAGCGCGCGGCGGCGCTGACCCATCGCCTGCTCGCCTTCTCGCGACGCCAGCCGCTCGACCCGCGACCGGTGCGCGCGAACACGCTGCTCACCTCGATGGAGGATCTGATGCGCCGCACGATCGGCGAGCGGATCGTGCTCGAACTGGTGCTCGCGGGCGGGCTGTGGGTCACCCGCTGCGACCCCAACCAGCTGGAAAGCGCGGTGCTCAACCTGGTGATCAACGCGCGCGACGCGATGCCTGACGGCGGCAAGCTGATCATCGAGACCTGCAACGCCCATCTCGACGGCGCCTATGCGGCGCATCAGCGCGGGGTGGAGCCAGGGCAATATGTGTGCATCTGCGTCACCGACACCGGCACCGGCATGTCCGCCGACACCATCGCCAAGGCGTTCGAGCCGTTCTTCACCACCAAGCCGATCGGGCAGGGGACGGGGCTCGGCCTGTCGATGATCTATGGCTTTGCGCAGCAGTCCGAGGGCTATGCCAAGATTTACAGCGAGGTCGACGAGGGCACGACCTTCAAGCTCTACCTGCCACGCCATCATGGTGCCGCCGCCGACGACGAGACGCTGCCGCAGGTGAGCGCCGCCCATCAGGCGCAGGATGGCGAAGTGGTGTTGGTGGTGGAGGACGAGACCGTGGTCCGCGGGCTGATCGTCGATGTGCTCGAGGAATTGGGCTATACCGCGCTCGAGGCGGTGGATGGCCTCAAAGGGCTGGAGGTGCTCCAGTCGCGCCGGCGGATCGATCTGCTGATCACCGACATCGGGCTGCCCGGGCTCAACGGCCGCCAGGTAGCGGACGCGGCGCGGCAGCTGCGCCCCGGGCTCAAGGTGTTGTTCATGACCGGCTATGCCGAGAATGCCGCCCTCGCGGCCGGTTTCCTCGAGCACGGCATGGAGATGGTGACCAAGCCGTTCGCGATGGAGGCGCTGGCGACCCGCATCCGCCGCATGATCACCGGCAGCGACGGCGCCGCGGGCGCGCCCGGCCGGTAACGGCCACCGATTCGCGCTATGGCAGGAAAACCACAGCGCACTGCCAATGTTGCGGCCCGGTAGCAATTGGTCTTGAACCGTTACGGATGTGGCGCATCCTGCAGTCACGGCGGTCAGCGATGAACGTTGTCGCCCATGACGGGGGTAATGATCATGCGCGGATCCACACGCTCCATACTCATCGGCGTCGCCTCCTCAGCACTCGCCATCGCCCTCGCGGCGCCCGCCACAGCGCAGATCACCGACACCGCCACAACCCCGGCCGCCGCGACCGGCGCGGCAGACATCGTCGTGACCGGATCGCGCATCCGTCGCGATCCGGCCGACCAGCCGTCGCCGGTAATCACCGTCGACGAAGCCGCCATCGCGCAGACCGGGCTCACCTCGGTCGCCGACGTGCTCCAGCGGCTGCCGAGCGCGGCCGGGGGGCTCAACACCAAGGTCAACAACGCCGGCAACATCGGCGGTCCGCCGGACGGCACCGGGGTCAGCTCTGGTTCGGCCGAGATCGATCTGCGGTATCTCGGCGCCAAGCGAACGCTGGTGCTCGTCGACGGGCTTCGCTACGTCAATGGTTCCGCGGCGGGCGGCATCCCCGCCTCGGTGGATCTCAACTCGATCCCGATCAACATGATCAGCCGCGTCGAAGTGCTGCAATCAGGGGCGTCACCGCTCTACGGTTCCGATGCCGTCGCCGGCGTGGTCAACATCATCACCAAGCAGAGCCAAGACGGGCTCAAGGCCTCGGGGCAGTTCGGCACCTATCGGCAGGGGGATGGCGAGACCTACAATTTGACGCTCGATTATGGTGTCCAGTTGCCGACCACCGGCACCTCAGTGGTGTTTGGTGGCTATTATACCAAGCAGCAGCCGGTCCGCACGGCGGATCGGTCGATCTCACAATTTCCCACCCCGGGGGCTGACAGCTGCGCCGCGGGCGGCTGCTCGAGTGCGACGCCGAACGGCCGCTACGACGTGCTCGGCCAGAGCCTGACGCTGATCGGCCCGGTGATCGGACGCAATGCCGTCTACCCTACCGATTTCAAGCCTTACAGCTCGACCGCGGACTCGTTCAACTTCGCGCCCTACAACTATTTGCTGACGCCGTCGGAGCGCTATGGCGGCTGGCTGTCGTTCGAGCAGGACCTCGGTTATGACGTGAACCTGCGGGTCAAGACGGTCTACAACCGCCGCAATTCGACCACGCTGGCAGCGTTCCTGCCGCTGTTCGTCGGGCCGGACGCGGGCAACGGCAATCTGCTCGACACGATCTCCGTGGACGCGACCAATCCTTACAACCCGTTCGGCGCCACCCTGTCATCCGGCGTCGACGGCACGCCCGCCAATTATTCCACCATCCGTCGCCGCTTCGTCGAGGCCGGACAGCGCACCTTTTCGCAGCAGGTGGATACCTTCTCGGTAACCGGCACGCTCGACGGTTCGTTCAACGTCGGCAGCCACAAATGGTATTGGGACGTCAACGGCGTCTACGGCCTCAACGATGCACACCAATTGTTCACCGGCAACGTCAATGCCGCCAATCTGGCCCGCGCGCTCGGCCCGGTGGCGCAATGCACCGGTGGCTGCGTGCCGTTCAACATCTTCGGCGGCGCCGGCTCGGTAACGCAGCCGATGCTCGATTATGTGACCTTCGACGAGCGCGACAAGAGCCAGCAGGAGCTGTGGGATTTCCAAGCCAATCTGTCGGGTGATCTGTTCGATCTGCCGGGCGGCGCGGTCGGCTTCGCGCTCGGTTATGAGCATCGCAACCAGCGCGCGAGCTACGATCCCGATCCGCTGATCGTCGCCGGGCTCGGCGCCGACGTGCCGACCAGCCCGGCGCGTGGGGCATTCAATGTCGACGAATTCTACGGCGAGCTGCGCGTGCCGCTGATCACCGACAAGCCGTTCTTCAACCGGCTCGAGCTCGGCGGCGCGGTCCGCCATTCCAACTATTCGACGTTCGGCAGCAACACCACGTTCACAGGTACCGGGCTGTGGAAGCCCGTGGCCGACCTGCTGCTGCGCGGCGGCTACGCGGAGAGCCTGCGCGCGCCGAGCATCGGCGAACTCTACGCCGGCCTGTCGCGCTTCGATGCCACCATCGATGATCCCTGCACCAGCGCGGCGGGCGGGTCGTTCACCAGTAACGCGACGGTGCGCGCCAACTGCATCGCCAACGGCGTGCCGGCGAGCGGCAGCTATGGCGAGCCGACCGGCGGGCAGCTTGGCGTGTTCTCGCAAGGCTCCACCAGCCTGCGGCCGGAAACGTCGCGGACCTGGACCGCAGGCGCGGTGTACAGCCCTGCCTGGGCGCGCCGTGGCTTCGCCAGCGCGCTGAGCCTTGAGGTCAATTTCTACGACATCGACCTGCAGAATGCGATCGACTCGGTACCCGCCAATTACACGCTGAGCCGTTGTGCGTTCGACGGCGATCCGGCGAGCTGCGCCGCGGTCCAGCGCACCGCGAGCGGCACCATTGCCGGCATCAGCGGCCGGCTGCTCAATCTCAATGGGATCAAGACGCAAGGGATCGACACCAGCTTCGTGTTTCGCTCGGTGCCGGTGGGGCCCGGGACGGTGGGGCTCAACGTCAACGCCGCCTTCCTGTTCAAATATGACGTCGTCACCCCGGATGTGACCGGTGCCACCGTGATCCACCGCAAGGGTACCGAGCGGGGCAGCCCCGACCAGGCCTATCCCTCGTTCAAGCTCAACGGCACGCTCGACTATTCGACGCCGGCGGCCGGGGCCTCGTTCACCGGGCGCTATATCAGCGGCGTCCGCGAGAGTGATGGCAACCGGCTGGGCAGCACCTTCTATGGCGACGTCCAGGTCTATGTCTCGCCCGGCTGGCTGGACCATCGGGTGCGGCTCACCGCCGGCGTCAACAACGTCTTCGACAAGGATCCGCCCGCCTGCTTCACCTGCGACAGCGCCAATTTCGATCCCACCACCTATGATGTGCCCGGCCAGTTCGGCTATCTACGCTTGTCCTACGGGCTGTGACCTTCAGCGCCGCGCGTTTCGACGCCCGGCTGCCGGCCACGGACCGCCCCAAGGCCGCAACAGGAGACAGTCGGACGTGAAACCCCTTGCCCTGGCGACGATCGCGACCCTGGCGCTGGTGCAGCCGTCGCGCGGTGCTGCCGACGACCACCAGTTCAAGTTGCTCGTGCTCGCGATCCCCAACAAATATCATTACGAATACATTCCCGTCGCGCGCGACAGCCTGGAACACCTCGCCAAGCTCCACGCCTTCGAGCTGACCTGGACCAACAAGACCGAGGCATTCGACGGCGACCTGCGCCAATATGCCGCGGTAATGTTTCTCAACACGCCGGGCGAGGAGCTGAACCCGGCGCAGCGCGCGAAGTTCGAAGCCTATATGCGCGGCGGCGGCAATGCCATCGTGGTCCATCGTGCCGCGATCACCCCGCCGGGCAACTGGCCGTGGTACGAGAAGCTCGTCGGCCGCTCGTTCGTGATCCATCCGATGCTGCAGACCGGGGTGGTGACGGTGGCGGACAAGGGCTTTCCGGCGACCTTCGGCTTGCCCAGCCGCTGGATCTGGAGCGACGAATTCTACGTCACCAGCAATCCCTATCGGGTGACGATCAATCCCGTGCTCAACGTCGACGAGACCAGCTACGACCCCACCAAGATCTGGCCGGGCCAGGTCGCCAAGCCGATGGGGCGCGATCATCCCGTGGCCTGGTACCATCGCTACGAGCACGGCCGCGTCTTCGTCACCACGCTCGGCCACAATGTCGAGATGTACCGTGACGAACATTATCTCGATCATCTGCTCGGTGGCATCTACTGGACCGCGACAGGTCTGGGACAGGAACGCTGACTAAAAGCGTCGCGTTTGCTTGTGGTGAACTCTGCCAATGCCGCGAGCGATGCAGGAATGTAACAGGAAGAAACAAACCGTAACTAAGCCGATTGACTTCGTAAGATGCCAATCTACCCTCCACACCAAGCGGGATCACACCGCAGGGACAGGATCCGGGCGCTGGCGCATCGGATGAGTAGGAGGGATGATGAGGGGATTTCACCTGTCGTCGGTGCTTGTGCGCACCACATCTGCCGCCGCGCTTGCGGCGGGGCTGGTCGCGCCGGGCGTGGCGATCGCGCAAAGCGCACCGCAGGCGAGCACGGAGAGCACGGCGCCGGTCGATCCGCAGCAGGGAACCCCGCAGGCCGATACTGCGCCGGGACCGGTTCAGGCCGAGGCCGGCTCAGTTGCCAGTAATGCTCAACCCGACACGCGCCCGGACATCGTCGTTACCGGCGTGCGCGCCTCGCTGGAGCGATCGATCGCGATCAAGCGCGATTCGTTCGGCGTGGTGGATGCGATTGCCGCCGAAGATATCGGCAAGTTCGCCAACACCAACCTCGCTGAATCGCTGCAGCGCATCACCGGCGTGTCGATTGACCGCGTCAACGGCGAGGGCTCGACCGTTACCGTGCGCGGCTTCGGCGGCCAGTATAATCTCGTCACGCTCAACGGCCGTCAGCTCGCGACCTCGAACATCGTCGCGGTCGGTGGCGATCAGGGTGGTGACGGCGCGGGCGGGTTCGGCCGTTCGTTCGATTTCGCCAACCTCGCCTCGGAAGGCGTCAAGACGCTGGAGGTCTACAAGACCGGCCGCGCCGCCGTGCCCTCGGGCGGCATCGGCGCGTCGATCAACATCGTCGGCCTGCGCCCGCTCGATCGCAACGAAAGCGGCTTCACCGGCTCGGTCGGCGCCAAGGGCGTGTACGACAATAGCGTCGATCAATGTATCGACTGCGGCAGCAAGGTAACCCCCGAGGTATCCGGCGTCGCCAGCTGGAGCGATCCCGACCAGCGCTTCGGCGTGTCGCTGTTCGGCAGCTATCAGAAGCGCAACTTCAGCGTGCCGAGCGTCGCCAACGACGACTGGAATATCCGCACGCTGACCGACTTCCTCAATCCCGGCAATGGTTTCATCCGCAACACCCCGGGAGCGACGGACAACACCAAGCTCAACAACGTGCCGACCGACGGCAACACTCTGGTCGCGGTGCCGAACGATCACCGCTACCATTTCTCCGAGTCCGATCGCGAGCGGATCAACGGCCAGGCGGTGCTGCAGTTCAAGCCGACCGACACGTTGACGCTGACCGCGGACGCGCTGTTCGCGCAGCAGCGTTCGTCCGAGCGTCGCTCCACCCAGTCCAACTGGTTCAACCGTCCGTTCGACGAGGTGACGTTCGACGATGCCAGCGACGGCATCGCCACCACCAGCTACCTCCACGAGACGATCAACGGCGCCAAGGATGCCGCGTTCGAGCAGGCCTATCGCGCGCAGAAGAACCGGCTGTACGATTTCGGTGGCAACGCCAAATGGCAGGTCACCGACAATTTCACGCTGGCGCTGGATGGCCATATTGGCAAGGCGGAAAGCCTGCCCGACAATCCCAACGGCCAGACCTCGACCACCGTCGCGTTCAATGCTCCCGTGGTGGCGGCGCATTCGGTGACGTGGAGCGAGAGCGGCTTCCCGTCGCAAACGCTGACCGTGAATGACGGCGTCGCCAGCACGACGCCGAGTTCGACCGCCAATCCTGGCGGGTTGCCGTTCATCAAGGGCAACAACAACGGCGTGCTCGATAACGGCGATCTGTCGAGCGCGATCCAGCGCCAGTTCGCCTCCACCCAGACCCAGCGGGTGAAGGAGCTGCGACTCGATGCCGGGTGGGACTGGGGCGAGGGGAACCGCCTCGATTTCGGTGGCGACTATCGCACCACCACCACGCGCCAGACGCAGGTCAACACCCGCCAGGTGCTCGGCGACTGGGGCAACTCACTGCCGCCGGACATCGAGCGTGTCGCCCCGGGGCAGGTGTTCCAATTCTGCGCGGTGTGCAAGTTCACGCACAACGATCCCAATCCCGATGCCAACAGCCGGATCGCGTTCCGCACCGAAGACGCGACCAAGCTCTACAACACGCTGTACAATTACTACAGCACCCTGCCGCTCGACCCCAATCAGACGGCGTTTCCCGGCAGGTCGATTGACGGCGTCGACCATCGCAACAACCTCGATGCGAACACCGACAATCGCGTCAAGGAAGACATTTGGGCGATCTACGGCCAGGCGACGTGGAAGGGCGATATCTTCGGCAAGCGCGCGAGTATGGTCGCGGGGATGCGTTTCGAGAGCACGCGGGTGCGGGCGCAGTCGCTGCAGCAGATCCCGACCGCGCTGGTCTGGCAGGCGGACAACGATTTCAACGTCCAATATTCACCGGACCGCCAGCCCGTCACCGATCGCGGCAGCTACAGCAACCTGTTGCCGTCAATGGATTTCCAAATTGAGCTGGTGGACAATCTGATCAGCCGCTTCTCGTTCAGCCGCACCATCTCGCGCGCGCCTTATGGCAGCCTGTTCGCCTCGACCAGTGTCGGTACGCCGCCGCGGCCGACCGCGATCGGCGGCATCGCCGGTGGCAATGCCAACAACACCGATCTCGACCCGCTGTCGTCGAACAATTTCGATCTGTCGCTGGAATGGTATCCGAACAAGGACACCTTCTTCTCGGTCGGTGTGTTCGACAAGCAGGTGAAGAACTTCATCGGCAACACGCTGGTCAACCGCAACCTGTTCGGTTTGCGCGATCCGACCTCCGGGCAGGCCGGCACGCGGTCGGGAACGGCGCGGCAGAATCTGACCACGCTCGGTGCCGATATCACCGACGTCAATCTGTTCACCTACACCGCGCTGATCCAGCAGAACAACGGCAATGTCGCTGCGGCCGACGCCCAGTTCCGCGCGCAATACAATGCCGCGACGCGCCAGCTGAACCAAGGCTTCGTCGACCAGACATTGGCGGCGATCGACGTGCTGGCGGATGCCAACGATCCGCTGGTCAACTTCTCGGTCAATACGCCGATCAACAATCGAAATGCCGAGATCTACGGGGTCGAGATCGCGGGCCAATATTTCCTCGGCCAGACGGGTATCGGCGTCGCCGGGAGCTACACGCTGGTGCGCGGCAATGTCGGCATCGACGTCGCGGCGCCGACCGACGTCGATCAGTTCGCGCTGGTCGGGCTATCCGATACCGCCAATGCGACGCTGATCTACGACAAGCACGGTATTTCGGCACGGCTCTCCTACAATTGGCGCGCCAAGTTCCTCAGCCAACTCAACCGTGATACCTACCACAACCCGGTGTTCACCGCGCCATACAGCCAGGTCGACGTCAACATCAGCTACGACATCACGCCCAACATCGGCATCAGTTTCGAAGGCATCAACCTGTTCGAAGAGGGTGTGCGGACCTATGGTCGTGACAAGATCAACACCTGGTTCGAGACCGAGGGCTCGGCGCGTTACCTGATCGGGGCGCGCTATCGCTTCTGATCCTTGGACGAGACGGCAAGGCCGGTGCAACCACCGGCCTTGTTGCGCTAAACGCTGATGCCATGACCAGACCGATGCTGCTCAACAACGTCGACCACCAGCATCTGCGGGTGGCCACCGGCTATGGCGCGCGTTTCGGCGACGCGGTGAACCAGGCGGTGGTGTTCCCCAGCGAGTTCGAGGCGCTGCAACGCGAATATGCCATCCTGTTGCGGCGCAACGACGAGGGTGCATTTCGTGTCACCGTGCTGCTCGGCGTGGAACGCGACGAAAATCTGTTCCTCGCGGGCGAGCGCTGGGATGCGCGCTACGTGCCGGCGCTTCATGCGCGGGGCCCCTTCTCGATCGGCATGGCGGCACCCGACGCCGAGCCGATGGTCCACATCGATCTGGAACACCCGCGGGTCGGCGAGAGCGGCGAACCGATCTTCCGCGAGCATGGCGGCAACGCGCCGCTGCTGGACCACGCGGCGGCGGTGCTGCGTACCATCTACGCCGGCGCGCAAGCGGGTGAGGCGCTGATCGCCGCCTGGCTGTCGCTCGACCTGATCGTGCCGGTCGCGCTCGAGCTCACGCTCGACGACACGCGGCGCGTCACCGTGCCGGACTGTTTCACCATCGACGCCGCCCGACTGGCCTCGCTCGACGGCGCAGCGCTCGGCCGGCTTCATCGCGACGATCATCTCCGCCCTGCCTTTTGGGTGGCATCGTCACTCGGCAACATTCGCCATCTGCTCGATCGCAAGCTGCGCCATGACGCCGCTAGCTGAGCCGTTCGGCCAACAGGTGCGCGTGCTCGATCATGTGCCGGGCGAGGCGCCCGATCTGCAGGCGCTGATTGCGACCGGCACGCCGGTAATCCTGCGCGGCCTCGCGCGCGGATGGCCGCTGGTACAGGCCGGGCTGTCGTCGCCCGGCGACGCGGCGGCAATGCTGCGCGGGTTCGACGCCGGGCATGAGGTGGTCGGCTATGTCGGCGACCCCGCGATCCGCGGCCGCTTCCACTATGACGCCGCGGTCACCGGGATGAACTTCACCGCCGAGCGCATGCGGCTCGACCGGTTCCTGGCGCGCGTGCTGGACTCGGCCGACCAGCCGGAGACGCCGGCGTTGTATCTCGGCTCAACCGACATCGACACCTATCTTCCGGGTCTGCGCGAGACCAACGACATCGTGGCCGCGGATGGCTTCTTCACGCGCCACCCGCCGCTCGCGAGCATCTGGATCGGCAACCGCACGATTGCCTCGACCCATTATGACATGTCGAACAACATGGCGGTATGCGTTGCGGGCCGACGGCGCTTCACGCTGTTTCCGCCCGGGCAGATCGACAACCTCTATCCCGGTCCGATCGCCCCGACCCCGGGTGGCCAGGTGGTGAGCATGGTCGATCTCGCGGCACCGGACCTCGCGCGTTACCCGCGGTTTGCGACCGCGATGGCCGCGAGCCGGGTTGCCGATCTGGAGCCAGGCGACGTGCTCGTCTACCCAGCCTTGTGGTGGCACCATGTCGAGGCGCTCGATGCCTTCAACATTCTCGTCAATTACTGGTGGAACGAGGCGCCGGCGTTCCTCGACACGCCGATGGACGCGCTGCTGCATGCGGTGCTGAGCCTGCGCGACCGCTCCGCCGACGAGAAGGAAGGATGGCGGGCGATGTTCGACTATTATATCTTTGGCGAGTCTGAACGAGCTGCGGCGCATTTGCCGGCCGCCGCGCAGGGACCGCTGGCGCGGCTCGACGAACGCGGTGCCAGACAGCTGCGCGCCTATCTGCTCCAGCGGCTCAACCGATGAGCGACGCTCCTCCAAGAAAGCGGGTCGTCATCGCCGGCGGCGGCACCGCAGGGTGGCTCGCCGCCGCGGCGCTGGTGGCGCAACTGGGCGAGCTGATCGAGGTTACGCTGGTAGAATCCGAGGAGATCGGCATCGTCGGTGTCGGCGAATCGACCATCCCGACCACGCGCGCCTTCCACGGACTGCTCGGCGTGGACGAAGCCGCGTTCATGCGGGCGACGCATGCCACCTTCAAGCTCGGCATCTCGTTTGAGGACTGGGATCGGATCGGCGAGCGCTATTTCCATCCGTTCGGGTCGGTTGGCCGATCGGTGGTGATGGCCGATTTCCAGCATTTCTGGCTCGAGGCGCGCGACCGTGGGATCGCATCGACCTACACCGACTATTCCTTGGAAGCATCGGCGGCTGCCGCGGGGCGGTTCGCACTCGGTGGCGAACCGGCGCTGGCCTATGCCTATCATCTTGATGCGACCACCTATGCCTGCTTCCTGCGATCCCGCGCGGAGCCTGCCGGCGTCACCCGGATTGAAGGGCGGATCGAGCGGGTGGAGCTGGCCGAGGGAGGCGGCGACATCACGGCGCTGCTGCTGGCGTCGGGCGAGCGCGTTGCCGGCGACCTATTCATCGATTGCACGGGTTTTCGCGCGCTGCTGATCGGCGCGGCACTCGACACCGGCTTCGCGGACTGGCGCGAGTGGCTTGCGACCGACAGCGCGCTGGCGGTGCAGACCGAGGCGAGCGGACCGCCTGTTCCCTACACGCGCGCGATCGCCCATGGCGCCGGATGGCGCTGGCGCATTCCGCTGCAACATAGGGTAGGCAACGGGCTGGTGTTCGCCAGCGACTTCATGAGCGAGGACGAGGCCCGCACGACGCTGCTCGGGGCGCTGGATGGCGCGCCGTTGTTCGAGCCGAGGCTGATCCGCTACCGTACCGGCATGCGCGAGCGCATGTGGAACCGCAACTGCATCGCCCTCGGTCTGGCGGCCGGGTTCATCGAGCCGCTCGAGTCGACCAGCATCCACCTGGTGATGTCGGCGGTGACCCGCCTGATCCAGGCTTTTCCCTTCGTCGGCGACAGCGACGCGCTACGCGACCGCTACAACGCCCAGGCGCGGGAGGAATGGGAGCACGTCCGCGACTTCATCATCCTCCATTATGCGTTGACCCACCGCGACGACACGCCGTTCTGGCGGCGCTGCGCGAGCCTTGCGCTCCCCGAGACGCTGACCAGCCGGATCGCACTGTTTCGCGAGAGTGCGGCCGCCTATCAGGCACAGGACGAGCTCTTCCGCGTCGACTCCTGGGCATCGGTGATGCTGGGCCAGGGGATGGTACCCATGGCGCATCACCGGATCGCCAGCCTGTTGCCGGCCGACGCGATGCGCACGGCCTTTACCGATCTTCGCCAAGGGATCGTGCGCACCGTCGCCGCCATGCCGCCGCATGCGCAGGCGGTGGAGGCTTATGTCAACCGGGCTTAGCCGGCCTGATCGGGCTGCCACAGCTCGAGCGGATTACCTTCAGGATCGTGCAGGCGGGCGAACCGACCAACGCCCGGCATGTCCCATGCCGGATCGGTCATGACCGTAATTCCTGCCGCGGCAAGACCGGCACAGAGCGCATCGAGATCGTCGACCCTGAGGTTAAGCATCCAAGGGCGGTCGGCCGTGAAATAGTCGGTGTCGCGGGCAAAGGGCGCAAACACGCTCGGCCCCGCCATGGTATCCCACGCGCCATACGGCGACGAGCCGACGCCGAGATGCTCGGCATACCAGGCCCGCAACCCGTCCGGATCCCCAGCGCGAAAGAAGAAGCCACCGATCCCCGTCACACCCATGCTTGCCTCCCGTCATGCGGTTATTTGGAGCACATCGATCATATCATCAACGGCACGGCGACGCATCTTGCGACATCGCGAAGGTGGACGATTTTCCCCTGCAGCCTTTACCGATTGGTCAAGATCTTCGGCTAGCGACGGCGTTCAGGCGAAAGGCAACGACCGTGACTTTCTATGCGTTGGCCCCTCGGCTGTCCCACGAACGCGACGTGATGGCGCAGCGCGTCAGTGCGAATTTGACCGAGCAACACGCGCGCGATGTCGGCGTTCACGTCAGCGACGCTGCGGCATTGTTCGGCACGACCACTGGACTTGCGACGGTAATCACGGCGCGACGCATGCGGGTGGTCGCCGGGATCGGGTTCGATCATGACGAGATTGACCGCGACATCTCCTTTTGCAGCCATGTCGTCGCCCAGCCACAAGGGCTCACCTGCGTGCTCGACGCCGCGGCTGACCGGCGGTTCGCCGGCAATCCGCTGGTGGTGGGTCTTCCCCATATCCGCTTCTATGTGGGAGCGCCGCTGGTAAGCCCCTGCGGCACCGCCCTCGGCGCCTTGTGTGCGATCGACGCCACGCCGCGTTCTGCCATCACCGCGGGACAGGAAACGACCCTGCTCGAGCTAGCCGAGCGGATCACCCGTCGGCTGCTCGACGACTGACGCAGGGGCCGCAGCGGGCGCAGGACGGTGGAAGCTGTTCTCGCGCAGCACCGTCTCGACCCGCAGGATCAGATCCGCCGCATCGAACGGCTTTACCAGGTAATCATTTGCGCCCGCGCCCATCGCCGCGTCCCAATGCTGCTCATCGCCCTTGGCGGTAAGCATGATGATCGGGGTGAGGTAGAGCTGAGGCAACGCGCGCAGCGCCTTGAGGATCTCAAGACCCTGCATGCCCGGCAGCGCCTGATCGAGGATCACCAGATCGGGCTTCTTGAACGCGATCGTCTCGAAGCCCAGCGTACCGTGGCTTACCACGCCGATCAGATGCCCAGCGTTGGTAAGCACCTGCTGGACGAGCTTGCCGACCAGATCGTCGTCCTCGACATAGATGATACGTGCCATGGCCCGGCTCAGCCTTTCGCCAGCAACTGCTCGACCCGGAACACCAGCTCATCGGGGTCGAACGGCTTCTTCATGTAATCGTCGGCACCGGCGAAGCGGGCGAGTTCCTCGTCGCGCTGACCCTGGCGGCCGGTCAGCATCAACACCGGCAGGCGCGCGAAATCGGGCATCCGCCGCAGCTCCTGGACAAGCAGGACGCCGGACAGGCCCGGCATGTTGCAATCGAGCACCACGGCATCGGGCTTGCGCGCCTTGATCACCTTGAGGGCCTCTTCGCCATCCGCCAGCAAGCCGGCGCCATGGCCGGCGGCGATCAGCGCGTCGCGGGCGATCTCCCCCACGATCTCGTCGTCATCGGCGATAATGATCCGGGCCATCCTACCTCTCTGTACGCATCGATAACCATTCGGGAGCCCAAGAGGCTCTGAATAACAACGCGGAATGCCACGTAAATGACGCATCGCCGCGCGACTTTTCGGCTCCTGGATGCCGTAATTAGCTCAACAACCTGTTAACCAGTCGCCCATATTGCGGAGATCGCAGGAGACCGGCGATGTATGCGAAGTGGATCCGATCGCAGGCGGTGATGATCATCGCCTTCATGCTGTTAAGCGCATGCGCCGGATCCGGCCTGTGGCTTGCCGCGCGCAAGCAGACCGCAGACGCCTGGGTGCGTCATACCTTCGAGGTCAGGGAGCATCTGGCGCAGGTCCGGATCACCTTGCTGCGTGCCGAAGTGTATCGCCGCAGCTATCTTTTGACCGGCGACCCCGACGCGCGTGCGACGCTTGAGGAGAGCCGACACGCGCTGATACCGGCCCTCGTGGCGCTTCGCATGGTGACGGCCGACAATCCCGGCCAGCAGGCGCGTATCGCGACGCTGTCGCGGCTGGTGGCAGCGCGGCTCAAGGATGCGGTCGCGACCGTGCGATTGTACGATGCCGGGCGAGCCGATGACGCCGTCGCCGACCTGCGCACCGCCGCCAGCAGCAGATCGACGGCGGATACCATCGCCGTGATCAAGCAGATCGACGCCGAGGAACTGCGGCTGCTCGCGATCCGGCTGAGGCGTGCCGAGGGCCTGCAACGTCCGATCCTGGGGGTGCTGATCGGCTGCGGCCTGTTCGTGCTTCTGCTCGGGCTGTTGGTGTGGCGCGATCGCCAGGAGCGGATGCTGGCGCTGAGCCAGGCCAATCGACGCCTGGAGGCGGACATTCTCCGCCGTGAGGTCGCGGAACGGGAACTCGCCCTGCTTGCGGAAAATGCCACCGATGCCGTGCTGCGGATCGATCTGGACGGCCGGTGCACCTATGCTTCGCCATCGGTGCGCGAGGTGCTTGGCATTGACGCCGAGACGATGGTGGGGGGGACGATCGCCGAATGGGTGCACGAAGCGGATCGCGACGAGATGATGACCTTCCACGACCTGTTCGTCTCGGGCGAGATCGAGCGCGGCGTGATCACCTACCGCAGCCACCGCGCCGATGAACCCGACCATGACCTGTGGATCGAGGCGCATTCGGGGCTGGTGCGCGATGCGGAGACCGGGGCGCCGCAGGAACTGATCGCGTCGCTCCGCGATGTCACCGAGCGCAAGCGGCTCGAACTCGAGCTGGACTCCGCCCGGGTTCATGCGGAGGCCGCGGCGCGCGCCAAATCCAGCTTCCTCGCCAACATGAGCCATGAAATCCGGACGCCGATGAACGGCGTGCTCGGCTTTGCCGATCTGCTGCTCAACAGCGACATCGGCGCTGAGCAGCGCCACCACGCCCAACTAATCGTCGATTCGGGTCGGGCGATGATGCGGCTGCTCAACGACATCCTCGATCTGTCAAAGATCGAGGCGGGGCAGATGCAGGTCTCGCCCGAAGCGATCGATCTGCGGCACGCGCTGCGCAACTGCGCCAAGCTGATCCAGCCGGCCGCCTCGCAGAAAGAGCTGCCGCTGGTGGTCCGCATCGACGAGGCGCTGCCGGTCTGCGTCCTCCTCGATGGCCTGCGACTGCGCCAGATCACGCTCAATCTACTCGGCAATGCCGTAAAGTTCACCCAGACGGGTAGCATCTGCCTCAGCGCCGCGGTCGTCGCCGATGGGGCGGGGCAAGCATTCGAGGTCAAAGTGGAGGATACCGGCATCGGCATCCCCGCGCATCGCCAGGCGGCGGTGTTCGAGCAATTCACGCAGGCGGAGCAGTCCACCGCGAGCCGGTTCGGCGGCACCGGGCTCGGCCTCGCGATCAGCCGCCAGCTGGCGACGCTGATGGGCGGCAGCCTGGAGCTCGCCAGCCGCGAAGGGGTCGGTACTACCTTCACGCTGCGGCTGCCGCTGATCGCGGCCACGTCTCACGCGACGACGTCCGGGATCAAGGACACCGAGACGGTATCGGCACGATCGCTGCGCGTGCTGGTCGCCGAGGACCACGACGTCAATCAGGCGCTGATGACGGCGATGCTGGGCCGACTGGGTCATGAAGCGGTGATTGCGGCCAACGGTCTGCAGGCGCTGCAGGCGGCGGTGATGGCCGACCAGTCCGGAGCGGGGTTCGACCTGGTGCTGATGGACATGCAGATGCCGGTCATGGACGGCCTGGAGGCGGCACGGAAGATCCGTGCGGCAGGGATCGCTGCCGCACGGTTGCCGATCCTGGCGCTGACCGCCAACGCCTATGCCGACGACGTCGCGGCGTGCCTCGCCGCAGGCATGCAGGCTCATCTCACCAAGCCCGTGCAGCTCGCCGACCTTGCCGCCGCGATCCAGGCCTGGACGGCGGCGGCACGCGGCACGGTGGTTGCAGCGCCGGCCTTCTCGATCAGCCCGGCGCTGCAGGCGAAGTTCGACGCGCGCAAGGCCGAGCTGGCGACGTTCGCGCGGACGTTGACCGCCTCGGAACAGCTCGGCGAAGACGCCGTCGCGCAGCTCGGCAGCCTGCTACACAAGCTCGCCGGGTCGGCGGCGATGTTCAACGAGCGTGATCTCGGCGCACGGGCGTCGGCGCTGGAAACTCAGCTCGAACAAGCGGCCGGCGATGATCGCGGTGCGATCATTCGGGCGGTAGTGGCGGCGCTGGAGGCGGCCTGAACACCGTCAGCTCGGCCCGGCGCAGCTGTTAACCACATGTATTGGCTCGGCAAAGTGCCCGGCGTGGAACAATCGCGCGCGCTGCCGATTACCGATGGATGTCCAACAGAAACGCGCAGCCCATTTTATCGACCCTGGCCGGCTGATCGTGAAGCATCGATCCACCGACACTCCCGCTGCACTGGCGCGGCAGTTGGATCAGCACCAGCGGCGGTTGCTGGCGATCCTGGCTTGGGCCAAGCCGATGCTGGCGAAAACGCAACCATCCGATGCCTTCGTTGCGGCGCTCGCCGACAAGCGGATGGAGATGTCGCGGCTCGCGATGGACTATGCGTTGTTCAAGCATCGCGACATCTTCGCCGTGGCGATCGCTGCCGGCGGTGAGCGCGGCCGGGCCGGTCTGCGGCTCAAGTCCGCGTGCATCGCTGCAGGCGAAGAGTATCGCGAGTTCGTGGGGGCGGCGCGCCACCTTGATCTTCATGCCCGGTGGGACTGGTATCGCGTCGGCGCTGCGGCAATGGCTGAAACGATGAAGGGCCACCTCGCCGAGGAGCGCGCCGCCATCCGTGATCTGCTGGGGTTTTCGGCGCGACCGGTCGCCCGCGCTGCGATCGCCTGCAGCTAGGCGGCAACCCGGATCGGCGCGCCGGAGCCGCCCGTTATAGCGACCTGCATGATGTGCGGATCACTGGCGGGCAGCGAACCCGCCCGAGATTGAGATCAGCGCGCGCGGGCCTTGCGGGCGGCGTAACGTGCGTCGCGGGCGGCCTTGAGCTCGGCGGCGGTAGGCAACGTCACCGGCTTGGGCTTGGCTGCCTCCTTGGCAGCCTCCGCGGCGGCCTTGGCTTCAGCCTTGGCAGCCTTCTCAGCTTCGATCGCAGCGGCCTTGGCAGCGCGGCGTTCGGCCTCGGCCGCCTCACGGGCGGCGCGGGCGGCCTGGCGCTCGGCCACGACGGCCGGATCGGGCGCAGGCTTGTTGCGCAGCAGCTCGAGCGCGCGCTGCTTGGCGTCGCGTGCTGCGGCGGCGCGCTGGTTAAAATCGGGTGCCTTGAATGCTGCCATGGGTAAAATCCGTTTGCCGAGCCTGTCACCCCGCAACGGGGAATAGCAGAGGACGCTTAATGCACAACGGCCCCACATTGCTGCGGAGCCGTTGGAGAAACTGGTGGACGCACTTGGGCTCGAACCAAGGACCCGCTGATTAAGAGTCAGCTGCTCTACCAACTGAGCTATGCGTCCATCGCCGGGGCTGTCTGGCTGGCGGTTGGAAGCGCCGGCCCCGTCGGGAGGCGCGCCACTAGCATCGCTTTCCCATCGTGCAAACCCTTTTTCGCTACCAGCGCGCGATTTTCCGGTTCTGCCGGTCGATCGACATCAGGATGCCGAGGCACAGCATCACTGTCAGCTGCGCCGAGCTGCCGAAGCTGACCAGCGGCAGGGGGATGCCGACCACCGGCGCCAGGCCCATCACCATCATCAGGTTGATCGCGACGTAGAAGAAGATCGTCGTCGAGAGCCCCGCGGCAGTCAGCCGGGCGAAGCGCGTGCTGGCTGCCTGCCCGACGTTGATGCCCCAGCGGATCACCAGCATGAAGGCAAGGATCAGCAGGCAGCCGCCGACCAAGCCCCATTCCTCCGCCATCGTCGCGAACACGAAATCGGTATGGCCTTCGGGCAGATAATCGAGGTGGCTCTGCGTGCCCTGTAGGAAGCCCTTGCCCCAGATTCCCCCTGAGCCAATCGCGATCTTCGACTGGCTGATGTGGTAGCCGGTGCCGAGCGGATCGCTCTCGGGATCGAGGAAGATCAGGATGCGGTTGCGTTGATAATCGTGGAGCACGTAGTTGATCGCGAGCGGGATCGCCACTGCTGCGGCCGCCGCGCCGCCGACGAACAGGCGTAGGGGGATGCCGGCAAGGAACATCACGGTCGCACCACCGACGCAGATCATCAGCGCGGTGCCGAGATCGGGCTGCTTCATGATCAGCGCCGCGGGGACGCCGATCATCGCCGCCGCCGGCCAGATCGCGCTGAACCGCCGAGTCTCGTTGGGCGGGAGGATGTCATAGAAGCGGGCGCAGGCGAGCACGATCACCGGCTTCATGAACTCGGATGGCTGCAGCTTGATGCCGACATCGAGCCACCGCTGGCTGCCGCCGCGCACTGCGCCGACCAATTCGACCAGCACTAGGGCCACCACGATCACCGCATAGGTCGGCAGCGCCGCATTCTTCCAGATCCGCTCGGGCACGTAGGAAACGACGATGGCGCCACCGAGCAGCACGAAGAAGCGCAGCCCTTGCGACAATGCCCAGGGGTGGAGGCTGCCCCCTGCCGCTGAATAGAGCACCACCTGGCCGAAGGTGCCGATCGCGACGACGAGCAACAGGACCCGCCAGGGCAGTCGCGCCAGCGGCTCGGGAATGATGCGGCTGCTCATGCGGTCATGCTCATGGGTCGCGGTCCGTGGTGCCGTCCTCGGCGACGGTGTTGCCCGGCGACGACAGCGCGGCCTGGCTGGCATTGGCAAGGTCGGTGGCGTTTTCGACCGCGGGGGCGTCGCTGGGCACCACCGCGTCGGTCTTGGTCGCATTGGCGGCAGGCGGGGGCGCCTGCGCGGCGCGATACGCCGCCGCGTCTGCAGCCATGCGCATCTGGATGTCGCCGCCCCAGGTCGGCTCCGCTTCGGCGAGGCTCTTCACCGCACGATCGCGGTCGAACAGATAGGTCATGATGTCGCGGGCGACGGCAGGCGCGTCGAGATTGCGGACCGTGTGGCCGTTGTGTTCGAGCACCATGCCGATCGCATAGCGCGGGTTATCCGCGGGCGCGAACCCCATGAACGCTGCGTGGTCGCGCAGCTTGAAGGGCAGCTGGCCGTTCTTGAGCACGCCCGAACGGCGCTCGGCCATCGTAATGCGACGCACCTGGGCGGTGCCGGTCTTGCCGGCAAGCGCGATCCCGGGGGTAAACATCCGTGCCGCGGCGCCGGTGCCGCCGCCGTTGACCACGCCCCACATCGCCTCGTGAATCAGCGCGAGGTTCTCGGACGGGAAGGGTAGGGCCGCCGCGTTGCGATCGATCCGGGCAGCAAGCAGGCTTGGCGTGAGGTGACGCCCCGATGCGATCCGCGACGCCATCACCGCAAGCTGCATCGGATTGACGAGCACATAGCCCTGACCAATTGAGGCGTTGAGCGAATCGGCCACCGTCCAGTTCGCCTTATACTTCTTGAGCTTCCAGGCGCCGTCCGGCACCG
The DNA here is from genome assembly GCF_059416225.1 of Sphingomonas sp. GW821-FHT09E03. Taxonomy (NCBI): domain Bacteria; kingdom Pseudomonadati; phylum Pseudomonadota; class Alphaproteobacteria; order Sphingomonadales; family Sphingomonadaceae; genus Sphingomonas; species Sphingomonas sp. GW821-FHT09E03. The sequence continues at coordinate 103,019 of NZ_JBWKOS010000009.1, forward strand.
TGCCGAACCGCTGGGTGGAAAAAGGCAGATCGAACTTCTGCCCGAGCCCCATCATCCGTGCGACCGGCGCGACATTGTCATAGCCCATCCGCCGGACCATCTCGTAGAAATAGATGTCGCAGCTCTGCATGATGGCGTTCTTGAGATCGAGCGGGCCGTGGCCGCTCTTCTTGTGGCAGTGGAACACGCCGGTACCTACCCTGAGCGCGCCCGAGCAACTGACCCGCGCATGGGGATCCACGCCATGCGCCATCAGCGCCAGCCCGTTCATCGGCTTGACGGTGGAACCGGGCGGATACAGCCCCTGCGTCACCTTGTTCATCAGCGGCACGTGGTCGTTATCGCTGAGCATCTGCCATTCGAGGTGGCTGATCCCGTCCGAGAAGCTGTTGGGATCATAGGCAGGCATCGATACCATCGCGAGGATCTCGCCGGTGCGGCAGTCGATCACCACCGCCGAGCCCGAGTTGGTGCCGAGCCGCCGCGCCGCATATTCCTGAAGGCCGATGTCGATCGTCAGCCGCTCGGTCTTGCCCGGCACGTCCGGCTTGGTGGCGAGTTCCGCCACCAGCTTGCCGCGCGCCGTGACCTCCACCCGCTTGGCGCCTGGCTTGCCGCGCAGATCGGCCTCCAGCATCTTCTCCAGCCCGTCCTTGCCGAGCTTGAAGCCCGGGGTGACGAGCAGCGGATCACGGGTCTTGCGGTATTGCTCAGCGTTGGCGGCGCCGACATAGCCGGTGAGGTGCGCGACGGCGGCACCGGCGGGATAGTTGCGCGCAAATCCGCGGGTAGGCGCCACGCCCGGCAACTCCGGTTGGCGCAGGCTGATCGCGGCGAACCGCTCCCAGTCGATGTTTTCCGCGACCTGAACGGGCTGGAAACCTGGCGCATTCTTGAGATCGAGCTTGATCCGGTCGATCTCCTCGGCCGGCAGCGCGAGCAGTCGCGCCAGCAACGCCAGCACGCGGTCTGCATCTTCAAGCCGATCGGGGATGATGTCGACGCGAAAGTCGGTGCGGTTGTTGGCGATCGGCAGGCCGTGGCGGTCGACGATCCAGCCACGCCGTGGCGGCACCATGGTCATGTTGACCCGGTTGCTCTCGGCAAGAATGTTGTACTTCTCGTTCTGGGCGATCGCCAGCCAGCCCATCCGCGCGGCGAGCAGCGCGCCGACACCGGCCTGCGCGGTGCCAAGCAGCCAAGCGCGCCGCGAGTAGCTATAGGCCTGCATCGCTTCGGTCACGATGCGTGGGGTTCGTCTCACGCGGGCGCGCCTCGCTTGCGATCGATCCAGGCGACCAGGCGGGAGGTGAGGGGGAAGAGCATCACCGTGATCATGATCTGAGCCATTAGCACAGGGTCCACCCGCGCGCCGAACGGAAGTGCGATCCAGCGGCCGACTTCAAGGCACAGGGCAATGCAGCCGGCCGCAATCAGCCAATCCTGCCAGAAGTCGCGGAAGACCAGCCGCTGCTCGATCAGTTCGATGATGATGAAGCAGAGCGACCAGAGCAGCATCGCGCTGCCGAGCGGCTGGCCGCTGACCAGATCGTCGAACAGCCCGAGTGGCGCCGCCGCCCAGGGACGTAGCGCAAAGCGCGCGAGCAGCCGCCAGGTGAGCAGCATCAGCAAGCCGACCGGCGGCAGCAGCGGCAGGCTGGCGACGATCGGCAGGCAGGTGACGAGTGATCCTCCGAGCACCGTCGCCCAGGGCAGCGCACGGGCGCGGCCTGGCGGCAGGGCCTGCTCGAACGGCCGGTAATCGATGGTATTGACCAGCGGCGGCCGGCTCATGGGGCGGACGCCGGCACGGGCGAAGACGCGGTCGGCCGCGGCGCCGGCGCCGGCAGCGGCATGAACGGGCGTTCGACAGTGGCGAAGTCGAGCGAATCGGGCGAGGCGTAGGGGATCGCGACCGCGCTGTCGGAGCCAGCCGTGCCAACCTGCGCCACCGCGACGCCCGGCGGATAGAGGCCGCCGGTGCCCGAGGTCACGAACAGGTCGCCCGGCGCGAAGCGGACATTGGTGGCATTGACCGAGCGGATGTCTACCCGGCCATCGCCGCGCCCCGCGGCGATCGCGGGAAGACCGTCACGCGTGCGGCGCACCGGCACCAGGCTCTCGGGATCGCTGATCAGCAGCACCCGCGCCGCCAGCGGCCCGGCTTCGAGGATCCGGCCGACGAGACCGTCGGGCCCGCGCACCGGCATGCCGCTGGTCACCCCCTGCAGGCGTCCGGCGTTGAGGATCGCGAAGCGGCGGCCGCTCGACGCGGTGGAACTGACCAGCCGCGCGGTGACCAGCGCCTCGGGGGTACGATCGCGGACCCGCAGCAGCGCGCGGAGCCGGCGGTTGTCATAAGCGATGGTGCGGGCCTTGAGCAGCAGCGTGCGGTGGCGGGCGACCTCGGCGCGCAGATCGGCATTCTCGCCGTGGACGCGGAAATACGTGCCGATCTCCTGCGGCACGCTGGCGGCGGCACTCGCCACGCTGTCGAGCACGCTCGACACCGGTGCGGTGACGCTCGCCACCATCATTCGCGCGCTGGCGAACAGCGGCGGGTTGACGGTCGAGGCGACCAGCAGCACGGCCCCCACCACCGCCCCCGCGACCGCGAGGACGTAGCCGAGAAACGCCGAATATTGCCGCCGCCGCGAAAAGCCGGTGCGACGATCACGGGCAGGCGCCATCCGCCGCTCCTTCCCGTTCCGTTACCCGTTCTGCAGCACGCCCCGAAACATCGGATCCTCGAGCGCCCGCCCGGTGCCGAGGGCGACGCAGGTCAACGGATCCTCCGCCACGGTGACGGGCAGGCCGGTCTCGTCACGCAGAACCTCGTCGAGCCCCTCGAGCAGCGCACCGCCGCCGGTGAGGACGATGCCTTGGTCGACGATGTCGGCGGCGAGCTCGGGCGCGGTATTCTCCAGCGCCACCCGCACACCCTCGACGATCGTTGCGACCGGCTCGGACAGCGCCTCGGCGATCTGGCCCTGGTTGATCTGGATTTCCTTGGGCACCCCGTTGACGAGGTCGCGGCCCTTGATGTGGATGGTCTTGCCGATGCCGTCGGCGGGCGGCCGGGCGATGCCGACCTCCTTCTTGATCCGCTCGGCCGTGGCCTCGCCGATCAGCAGATTGTGGTTGCGGCGCACGTAGCTGACGATCGCCTCATCCATCTTGTCGCCGCCGACGCGCACCGACGTGGTATAGGCAAGGCCCCGCAGCGAGAGCACTGCGACCTCGGTGGTGCCGCCGCCGATATCGACCACCATCGAGCCGATCGGCTCGGTGACGGGCATGTCGGCGCCGATCGCCGCGGCCATTGGCTCCTCGATCAGGAACACCTGGCTGGCGCCGGCATTGGATGCGGCATCGCGGATCGCGCGGCGTTCGACCTTGGTGGAGCCCGACGGCACGCAGATCACGATTTCGGGCCAGCGCGCGAAGCGGCGTGGGCCGTGGACCTTCTGGATGAAGTGCTTGATCATCTGCTCGGCAACATCGATGTCGGCGATCACGCCGTCGCGCAACGGCCGGATCGCCTCGATCGTGCCGGGGGTCTTGCCCATCATCAGCTTGGCATCGTCGCCGACGGCCTTGACCCGCTTGACGCCGTTGATCGTTTCCACTGCCACCACTGACGGCTCGTTGAGGACGATTCCCCTGCCGCGGACGTAGACCACGGTGTTCGCCGTGCCGAGATCGATCGCCATGTCGTGCGACATGAATTTGAAGAAGCGGGGGAAAGCCATCGGGCGCAGGGTTCCGTGTTGGGGCTCGGGTTCGTGCTCGGTCCCGGCAGCCGTCGCAAGCCGTGGCGGCTACGGTGTCCATCACGTATTTGCGGGGTCGCGGGAGGCCGTCGCTTGGGATAGAGCTTGCTCCGTGTCAATACGCCGCCTCCCCGAACATCTGGTCAACCGCATCGCTGCCGGTGAAGTGGTGGAAAGGCCCGCCAGCGCGTTGAAGGAGCTGGTCGAGAACGCGATCGACGCCGGTGCCACGCGCATCGCGGTGGTGCTCGCCGAGGGTGGGCTGGCGCGGATCGAGGTCGCCGACGACGGCTGCGGGATGGCGCCCCACGAGATGGCGCTGGCGCTGGAGCGTCATGCCACTTCCAAGCTTCCCGACGAGGCGATCGAGGCGGTGACGACGCTCGGCTTTCGCGGCGAGGCGCTGCCCTCGATCGCCAGCGTCGCACGGCTGACGATCGAGAGCCGGACCCGCGGCGCCGAGGGCTGGGCGCGGACGGTGGACAATGGCGAGCTGGTGCGCGAGGGGCCGGCGGCATTGCCGCCAGGCACCCGGCTGGTGGTCGAGCAGTTGTTCGCCCGAGTGCCGGCGCGGCGCAAGTTCCTGCGCTCGGCGCGCGCCGAATATGCCGCCTGTCTCGATGTCGTCCGCCGGCTGGCGATGGCACGGCCCGACCTCGCTTTCACCGTCGAGCACGATGGGCGCCGCGCCCTTGCCGCGACACAGGCCGACGACCGCCCGGCGCGCGTCGCCGCGCTCACCGATCGCGCGCTCGCCGACAATGCGGTGACGATCGATCTCGAGCGCGAGGGTCTGGTGCTCGGCGGGGTTGCGAGCATCCCCACCTACAACCGCGGCGTCGCCGATCACCAATATCTGTTCGTCAACGGTCGACCGGTGCGCGACCGGCTGCTGATGGGCGCGATCCGCGGCGCTTATGCCGAGATGCTGCCGCGCGACCGCCATGCGGTGGTCGCGCTGTTCCTTGATGTCCCGAGCGACCAGGTCGACGTCAACGTCCATCCGGCCAAGACCGAGGTGCGATTCCGCGATCCGACCATGGTCCGCGGCCTGATCGTCAGCGGCCTGCGCCGCGCGCTTGATGCGGCGGGCCATCGCAGCGTCCAGCGCGTCGGCGACGCGGCATTGGCGATGTGGCAGCCGGAGACCGTCGGCGCGCCGCCGGTGAGCGGACCGGCGCCGTTCGGTGGCTGGGCAAGCGAGGGCGGGGCGGGACGGCTGGCGCTGGCCGACCGGCACTATGGCGCGGTCGCCGATCACCGGCCGACCTTCTTCGCGCCGCCGCCGCAGGCCCGCGCCGAGCCTGCCTGGGCACCCCCGCCCGAGCCCATCGCTCATCCGCTCGGCGTGGCCCGCGGCCAGGTCGCCAAGACCTACATCGTCGCCGAGGCGGAAGACGGCCTGGTGCTGGTCGATCAGCATGCCGCGCACGAGCGCCTTGTGCTGGAACGGATGCGCGCGAGTCTCGCTGGCGGCCAGGTCGCCGCGCAGGCGTTGCTGCTTCCCGAAGTGGTCGAGCTCGACGAGCCCGCTTGCGATCGGCTCGAGGCGCGGGCTGCCGAGCTTGCCGAGTTCGGCCTCTATCTGGAACGGTTCGGGCCGCGCGCGATGCTCGTGCGCTCGACACCGGCGCTGCTCGGCCAGGCCGATCCCACCGGCCTGGTCACCGATCTTGCCGACGAACTCGCCGCATTCGACGAGGCGCTGTCGTTAAAGGAACGGCTGGACGCGGTGGCCGGCACCATGGCCTGCCACGGCTCGGTGCGTGCCGGTCGCATCCTCTCGGTCGCCGAGATGAACGCGCTGCTGCGCGAGATGGAAGTGACGCCGCATTCGGGCCAGTGCAACCACGGCCGGCCGACCTGGGTGAAGCTTGCGCATGGCGACATCGAAAAGCTGTTCGGGCGGAAGTGAGGCTTTAGCGGGCTGCATCGATTGCCCGGGTGCGCGGTCCGCGCCTCTTCCGATCATCGTTCGGGAAACTATATCGCCGCGATGAATCTCGCCTTTCTCTTCATTGCCGAAGCTTACCAGGTGTATCATGGCGCCGCCATCGCGCTCGATCTGATGCGCCGCCCGGGCGTCACCGTCACCTTCTACTATAACGACGAGAACGTGCCGCATCACCTCGAGCGGATTCGCCGCGCCTATGGCGCGCCGCCGGTGACCTATGTGCGGCTGACGCGTACCCCAATCACGAAGGCCGTGCAGCGGCTGCGGGTGTTCGGTTTGGCGAAGGAGGCGGTGTTGCGGGCCAACGAGGCTGCGCTCGACCAGCACGACGCAGTGATCTCGCTTGAGGATACGGCGGAGATCCTGTTCGGTGATCGGCCGCGCTCGGCGCGTCCGGCGCGGGTGCTGATCGTTCACGGCGCGGGCGATCGTCACGTCCCGTCGATGCCGCGACGCGCCAGGTTCGACCTGATCATCGTTCAGGGCGAGAAGATGAAGCGACGCTTCCTCGACATGGGCGTCGCCCGCCCAGGGCACATCACGGCGCCGGGCTATCCGAAGCTCGATACCAGCCGCCGCCTCGCCGCCGTCGGCACGCCATTGTTCGCCAACGAACGGCCGATCGTGCTCTATAACCCGCACAAGGTGCGCGGGCTGCAGTCTTGGGGCCGCTTCATCGAACCGATGCTGAGCGCCTTCGCGGCGCAGGACGACTATAATCTGATCGTCGCGCCGCACGTGAAGATGTTCCGCCGGCGCTCCGAACGACGGCGGGACCAGTGGCGGGCGCGCAGCACGCCGACGATCCTGATCGATCCGGAGTCCGATCGATCGGTCGACAATAGCTACACCACTGCCGCGGCGATCTATATCGGCGACGTCAGCAGCCAGGTGTACGAATTCCTCGCCACCCCGCGGCCCTGCGTGTTCCTCAACGCGCATCGGGTGGACTGGCGCCGCGATCCGCATTTTCGGTTCTGGGAACTGGGCGACGTGGTCGAGGATCCCGACGAACTGATGCAGGCGGTGCGCGACGCGCCGGCGCGGCACCATCTGTACATTGAGCGGCAACGCGAGTTGACGGCGCGATCGCTCGGCGACACCTCGCCCGGCGCGGCGCATCGGGCGGCAACAGACATCCTGACATTTCTCAGCCATTCGTCGATCGAGCAGCCGGAGCGCTCGCCGCGTGAAACAGCCTGAGCGGAGCCGTTCATCTCCCTGAAACCTTTTGCGGCGTGGGGCATTTCAGCACCAAATCCTCTGAGGTATGGTCGCCATGAAGCAGCTCGTTCCGGTCATTCTCGCGCTGATCCCGCTTGCTGCGGTTGTCGGCGCCTGCGTGACCTGCCCGTGATCGGCTAGTCGCCGTCCAGCCAACAAAAAGGGCCGCCCGGATCATCTCCGGGCGGCCCTTTTAGTTGGCGAAGCGGCAAGGGCGTCAGCCCTGCGCCGGCTCCTCGTTGGCCTGGACCTCGGCGGTCGCACCGGGCTCGGCGTTGGGATCGTAATCCTCGACGAAGCCGGCTTCGTCACGCTCGAACATCGAGGCCATGACGTCGACGCCCGACGCCTGCATCTCGGCCTCTTCGGGCGAGCGGGCGACGTTGACCTTGACGGTCACCTGAACCTCGGGGTGAAGCGCCACGCGGACTTCATACAGGCCGATCGACTTGATCGGCTTGTCGAGGACCACCTGGCTCTTGGTCACCTTGTGGCCATCGGCGACCAGCGCCTCGACCAGATCGCGCACAGCGACCGAGCCGTACAGCTGGCCGGTGTTCGATGCCTGGCGGATCAGGACGACGGTGGCGTCCTTGAAGCTGCCGGCATCCTTCTCGGCGTCGACGCGACGGGTCGCATTGTCGGCCTCGATCCGCGCGCGGTTCGATTCGAAAACCTTGCGGTTGGCGTCGTTGGAACGAAGCGCCTTCTTGTTCGGGAGCAGGAAGTTGCGGGCGTAGCCGTCCTTGACCTTCACCACGTCGCCGATGGCGCCGAGTTTCTCGACGCGCTCAAGCAGAATGACGTCCATGTATCGGACTCCTTACTTAACGACGTAGGGCAGCAGGCCCAGATGACGCGCACGCTTGATCGCCTGGGCGAGCTCGCGCTGCTTCTTGGCGCTCACCGAGGTGATGCGCGACGGGACGATCTTGCCACGCTCGGACACGAAGCCCTGAAGCAGCCGGACGTCCTTATAGTCGATCCGGGGCGCATCCTTGGCGCTGAACGGGCACGACTTGCGGCGGCGGAAAAACGGGCGAGCCATTATGCGGCCTCCTCTTCACGGTCACGACGGGGGCCACGATCGGGGCGGTCACCACGCGGTGCGCCATCACGGCCACCTTCACGGTCGCCACGACGCTCGCGATCACGCTCCTGCTTGCGCATCATCACCGTCGGGCCCTCTTCCAGCTCATCGACCTTGACGGTCATGTAGCGGATGATGTCCTCGTTGATCTGGGTCTGGCGCTCCAGCTCGGCGATCACGGCACCGGGTGCCTCGATCTCGAGCATGACATAATGCGCCTTGCGGTTCTTGGCGATGCGATACGCCAGGCTGCGCAGGCCCCAGGTCTCGGTCTTGACGACGCGACCTTCATTGTCCTGCACGATCTTGGTGGCGGCTTCCGCCAGCGCGTCCACTTGCGCCTGTGCCAGATCCTGGCGCGCAAGGAACACGTGCTCGTAAAGAGCCATGCTGCTTCCTTTGTTGACCGATCGCTGACGGACGCCCCATGCGCCACGCCCCTCCGGCTGTCGTCTTCATCTGAATTGCGGCTTGAATGCAAAACAGCACAGGGGCGGAAAGCTGTCGCTTCCGCCCCGGCTGAGGGTCACATACCGATTTTGCCGGTAAACGCAAGGTGGTGCGGAGGTCAGCGCAGCGCGCCGCTCAGCACTGCCCCGATCAGACCGCTGGTCACCGCGACCAGCACCGCGTCATTGCCCGACTGGACCCACTGATAGCCGCGCGGCGGGGCGTAGAGGTGCCGCCCGCGATACTGGCGGTAATCAATCTGGCGATAGTTGCTGGCGTAACGGCGGTCGAACCGTTCGCCCTGGCGCCAGTTGCCGCGATGCTGCGGCTGGCGGCTGACGGTGCGCTGGGTGACAACCGTACGGCCGCGGCCATCGTCGCGGGCCAGCGTCGTCTGTCGCTGCTGCAGCGGCGCCGCTTCCGCAACGGAGACGGCGAGCGGGGTCGCCACCATGGTCACGGCTAGCGCGCTCAGGATCAGCTTTCTCATCGTGTTGCTCCTTCAGGTCTCGGCGCCATCATCGGCGTCGACACCTATCTAGGAGTTGGTTGTCGCAGGCCTGTCCCTAAGGCGGTGACAAATGGTCACCAATTGTCGCATCGGCGAGACCTTCGTTCAGCTTTCTGCCGATCGTCGCCTTTCATTCACGAGCGCAGGCCCAGCACGCGTGCGCGGTCGTGTTCGGGGATCATGCCTTCCAGCACCGCCCAATAGCCGGACACCGCTTCCTGGCCGGCACTGGCGTAGGCGGCCGACATCTTGACCCGCACCGCTTCGAACAGGTCGGATTCCATCGTCGCGCCCGCGGCGGTGAGCCGCAGCAGCCGCTGGCGACGGTCGCGCTCGCCCGGACGGGTCTCGACCAGATCGCGTTCGGTCAGCTCGTTGAGCACCCGGCCGAGCGATTGTTTGGTGATCGCGAGCAGCGACAGCAGCTCGCTTACCGTCAGGTCGGGTTTTCGCGCGATGAAGTAGAGCGCGCGGTGGTGGGCGCGGCCCAGTCCCTGCGCCGCCAAGCCCTCGTCAACCGATCGGGTGAGGTGGCTGTGGCCGAAATAAAGCAGCTCCATGCCGCGCCGAAGTTCGGGTTCGCGGAGAAACTGGGCGGAAGCGGAAGGTGCTGTGGCAGCCATGTTGACCGGTTTAGCCATCGGTCCTACGCGACGGCAAGCCCCGTTGCCGAGAGATATCAATGTCCACTGCCCCGATCGTCGCTGCCGATACGTCGTCGTTCCGCTTCGAGCCTTGCACGACGCCGGTGACCGCCAACGAGCGCAGCGCACGGCTGGTGGATCCCGGGTTCGGCCGAGTCTTCACCGATCACATGGCGGTGATCCGCTACAGCGACGGCAGTGGCTGGCATGATGCCAAGGTCACGGCGCGCGCGCCGATCACGGTCGATCCCTCCACCGCGGTGCTCCATTACGCGCAGGAGATCTTCGAAGGGTTGAAAGCCTATCGCCTTGACGATGGCGGCACCGCGCTGTTCCGCGCCGATGCCAATGCTCGCCGCTTCCAGAGCTCGGCCCGCCGACTGGCAATGCCCGAACTTCCCGAGGAACTGTTCCTCGAATCCTGCCGCTTGCTGGTCGAGACCGAGCGGAACTGGATCCCCGAGATCGACGGCGGCGCGCTGTACCTGCGACCGTTCATGTTCGCGAGCGAGGCGTTCCTCGGCGTGAAACCCTCGTCCGACTATCTATACATGGTGATCGCCTCGTCGGTCGGCGCCTATTGGAAGGGTGGCGCGAGAGCGGTGTCGATCTGGGTCAGCCAGGATTATACTCGTGCCGCGCCGGGGGGCACCGGCGCTGCAAAATGTGGCGGCAATTATGCCGCCAGCCTGCTCGCCCAGTCCGAGGCGATCCGCGAGGGCTGCGACCAAGTGGTGTTCCTCGACGCGGTCGAGCGGCGCTGGGTGGAGGAACTCGGCGGCATGAACGTGTTCTTCGTGTTCGACGATGGATCGCTGCTCACGCCGCCGCTGACCGGGACAATCCTGCCCGGCATCACCCGCGATTCGATCATCCGCATCGCCCGCGACCAAGGAATGACGGTGCGAGAGGAGCTCTACTCGATCGAGCAATGGCGTGCCGACGCGGCGAGCGGCCAGCTGGTCGAGGCGTTCGCCTGCGGCACCGCCGCGGTGGTGACGCCGATCGGCGAGGTTGCCAGCCCCGAAGGCCGGTTCGCGATTGGCGGCGGCGGCACCGGGCAGGTCACCCAGCGCATGCTCGACGCCCTCACCGCCATTCAGCGCGGCCGCGCGCCGGACCCGCACGGCTGGCTGCAGCGGCTCGGCTGACGGATGGGCAGGGTGGCCGAAAAGCTTTGCCGGCGGGGCTTTTCACACCCGCAGACACGGCTATAAGGCCGCCTCCCTGGTGGGGCGTCGCCAAGTGGTAAGGCAGCGGCTTTTGGTGCCGCCATCCGCAGGTTCGAATCCTGCCGCCCCAGCCAATTTCGTCATCATAGCGTAAAGCGCCAGCTGACGGCCAACCGGCTGTTGCTCGCATTGCCTTTGGTGCATTCCTGCATCGCCTGCCCTGACCTTGCTGCGGCCTTGTATTGCGCCCGCCTGGCGACGATCCGATCCTGCCTCAAGGCGGCTGTAAAGCAGCGGCTAAGACCTTCCCCAGTATTCACCGCGGGGTAGGCAAATAGAGGCCCTTAAAGTCCCCGGCATAATAGCCGCTTGTTAGTCAAACTCCTGCCGATTGCACGATCGGACAGGTGGGGCGGGGGCGCGGGACGATGCGGCTGTCGGTGGTGATGAGCATCTATAATGATGCGCCGTTCGTCGATCGCGCCGTAACCAGTATCCTCAAGCAGACGTTCCGCAACTTCGAGTTCATCGTCATCAATGACGGTTCGACCGATGGATCAACCGAGATATTGCGTCGTCTGGCCGCGACTGATCGGCGGATCAAGTTGATCGAACAGGATAATCGCGGTCTGGTTGCCAGTCTTAACCGGGGGTTCGCCTTGGCGAAGGGTGACCTGGTCGCGCGGATGGATGGCGATGATGAATCGTTGCCGCAGCGGTTCGAGCGGCAGCTTGCCTTTTGGGATGCGCATCGCGACCATGGCGTCATCGGCGCTCAGACGGTCAATGTAGACGTGCACGGCAACATCATCCGCGTGACCAACCGCTATCCGCGATCGTTCGAGCAGTTCCTCACCGCGATGGAGTCGCAGCCGCTGATCAATCATCCCAGCGCGATGATCAGCAAGGCGGCGTTCGAGCGGGTCGGGGGCTATCGCGCGCTTTATCGCCATTGCGAGGATTACGACCTGTGGCTGCGCCTCTCGGAGGTCACCAAGTTGTGCAGCGTCGACGACATCCTGCACCGCTATCGCATCAACCACGATCAAATCACCGTCCGCCACCTGCTCCAGGTCGCGATCGGCGCGGCGATTGCCTGGGAAGCGTATCTGGCCCGCCGGCAGGGCCGCCCTGATCCGACCGCGACCCTTGAGGCGCTGCCCGATGTCGACCAGCTCGACGAGCTCGACGCGATCTTTGCGGCGCCCGACGTTGCGCGCCGGGTGCGCGCGAAGGTTGCGCCCAAGCTGCTTTATTCGGTGCCCGCGCTTGCTTCGGGCGGCGCGAAGCTGTTGTCCCGCTATGTTGCCGATGGGGGCGATCGCCAGCCGGTGCCGCGCGCGATCGCGCGCCTGCTGCGCTACGGCCAGTTCCGGGGAGCGGGGCAGCTCGCTGCGAGCCTGTCGCGCGCCTATCTGTCATCGGCAGCGGGCTGATCGTGGGGGTACGCCAGGCCGCCTTGTGGTCGGTGACCGGGCAGTGGCTGGTGTTCGTGCTCAACTTTGCAGTCAGCGTCGTGATCGCGCGCTGTCTGCTGCCGCCCGCGGCGCTCGGCACCTTTTCGGTCGGCTTCGCGGCGGCGGCGATGGTCTCGACGCTGCAGGACTTCGGGCTCAGCCGCTATCTGGTGCGCTGCGACACGCTGACCGACCAGATGCTCAGCACCTGCACCACCATTACCCTATGCGTCGGCGTCGCGATCTGCGCGGTCATTGCCGGCCTCAGCTGGCCGGTCGCCTGGTATTATGCCAATCCCGCCTTGATCCCCATCATGCTGCTGATCGCTGGCGCCTTTCTGTTGCTGCCGTTCAACACCGTGCCGATCGCGGTGCTCCAGCGCGCCGTCGACTATCGGACGTTGACGATCATCAACCTCGCGGCCGCAGGGGCCAATGGCGCGGTGTCGATCCTGTGCGCGTACCGGGGCTATGGCCCAATATCGCTGGCGTTGGGCTTCCTGGCGCAGCAGCTCGCCCGCGCGACCATCGCCGAGCGGCTGGGGCGGCGTCGCATTCGCTTTACGCTCTCGTTCAAGGGCGCGCGGCCGGTGATCTCGTTCGGCTCGGGCACGACGGTGCTGGCGGCAAGCGGCGCCATCGGCACGCGGGCGCCGGACCTGATCATCGGCAGCGCGCTCGGCATGCATGCGGTGGGGTTGTTCGGTCGCGCGGCGGGGATGGTGGACGGGCTGCGCACGTTGCTTGACGGTGGCCTGTCGTCCGTCTTCTTCAGCCATTTCGCGCAGATGATCCGCGAAAAGCGCGCGTTGCGCGAGGCGTATCTTGATCTGGTCGCCTGTTATGCGAGCGTCATGTGGCCGGCGATGCTGCTGCTGTCGCTACTGGCGGAGCCGCTGGTCACTTTGGTCTATGGACCAGGCTGGGGAGCGGCGGCGCAGCCACTGCGTTGGGTGGCGCTGAGCGAAATCCTCTTCTTCGCTTTGCCGCTGCACACCGAAGTGCCGCTGCTCGGCGGCCATCTCAAGGCATTGCTGGTGCGCAACCTGGTGGATACCGCAGTGGCGCTGCTGTGTCTCATCTGCCTGGTCCGCTACGGGCTGGCGGCCGCCGCGGCGGCGCGGCTGGTCTACGCCGTCATCTGGTTCTTCCTCTATATCGGCCTGATCCGGCGGATCATCGGCTTCTCGCTGCGCGGGCTGCTCGCCGTCCAGGCCAAGAGTGCGGCCTGTACGTTGGCGGCCTGCCTGCCGGTGGTCGCGCTCACCCGGGGCGGCGAGATGCTGACGGCCCCGATCGCCGCCGGGTCTGTCGCGGCCGGCGGTAGCCTGTGGCTGACCATGCTGATCGTGCTGCGCCACCCGACATGGCGAGAGTTGCAGCGGGTAGCCGACAATGCGTGGCGCCGCCGTCCTCGCCGTGTCGCGACATGACCCATATGCTGTCCGTGTTGAGGATTGCTCAATGAAGATCGCCGCCTTGATTCGCGCCTATCATCGTCCCGATCAATTGGCGTTGCTGCTCCACCGGCTCGACGGCGAACTCTGGTCGCCATACGTCCATATCGATCGCAAGGCGGACATCGGGTTGTTCGACGCCTTGAGGGGCAAGGCGGTGTTCCTCGAGGACCGCGTCCGGGTGAACTGGGGCGGACTGAGCCAGGTCGACGCCGTCATGCTGCTGCTGCGCGCGGCGTTGCGCGACCCCGGCATCACCCATTTCTACCTGATGAGCGGGCAATGTTTTCCGGTAAAGACCGACGCCCAGATCCGCGAGCGGATCCGATCCTTTCCCCGCGGCGCCGCCAATCTGATGGAACGCACCGCCATGCCGGTGAGCCACAAGCCGCTGCAACGCTACACCAGGCGCTGGCTGCACGACGTGCAACACCCGATTGCCTGGCGGATCGCGCGGCGCTTGTTTCCGCATGTGCCCGACCAGCCGCTGAGCAAGCTGCGTGGGATCCAGTTGTACGGCGGCAGCTGCTGGTGGCTGTTAGAGCGCGAGACCGTGGAGAAGATGCTCACCTTCCTTGAGCATAACCGATGGTTCTGGCGGCTCTTTCGTTACAGCGATTGCCCAGACGAGATGCTGCTCCATTCATTGGTGGCGCCGCTCGGCATCCGCATCGGCGGCGATACGCCGACCGCCGATAGTTGGGTGCAGGGCAAGGCCCATCCGGAAACCGTGACCGAAGCGATGCACCGCGAGTTCGTGGCCGGCTCTGCGTTGTTCGGCCGCAAATATGTCCATTATCACCCGGCGCTCGGCTGATCCCTCCGTGACAGGGCAGGTCGGTGGCCAAGCTGTCCCCGCGACGCCGAACAATACGGCGCTGCGATCGCAAAGACTTGTACGATCATGACAATGTTTTCATCATCCCGAGCTATCCGCGCCATAAGTGCGGAGGCAGGGCTGGGCGCCCGGGAGAGTTAATCGATGTCGCAGCGACCTATCTTCTACGATGCGAGTGGCCGGCGCAGGCGGCGGTTCTCGGTGGGAGTTGGCGCCTTCATCGTGCTGCTGGTGCTGTCGCTTGCGGTGTTCGCGGTGTCGATCGGCGCGGTACCGAGCGCGCCGTTGCTGCCGGTCGAACCCGAGCGGCCAGCGCTTCATAAGCTGCCCGCGCCGCATGGCATCCTGAGCCGCACCCGCCGCTCGCTCGATTATTACACCCGCCAGCTGTTTGGCGCCGGAATTACCAAGACCAATGTCGCGGCTAACCCGCCGCTCGCGATTGCCTTCCACGCGCCATGGGATGATTCGAGCAACGCCAGCCTCGCCCGCCACATCAACCAACTCGATTGGCTGATCCCCGGCTGGGTATCGGTGACCGGCCCGCAGCATCGTCTCACCGCCTTTCGCGACACCGCGGGACGAGCGATCATCAACCGCGCGATCCACCGCCCCGTCGTCATTCCGATGATCCAGAATGCGATCAACGGCACCTGGGACGGCGCGGGCACCGCCTCGCTGCTCGCAGACCCACGCGCGCGAGGCGCGTTGCTCGACCGGCTGGTGCCGTGGCTTGCCGCCAACCACGCCGGCGGCGCCTTCTTCGATTTTGAGGATCTGCCCGCCAACGCCCAAGCCAATTACCGCACGTTCCTCGGCGAGGCACAGCGTCGCTTTGCGCCACGCGGCTGGGTGGTGGCGATCGCCGCGCCGGTCGGCAATCCCGATTGGGACCTGCCGGCCTATGCCCGCGTCACCGACAAAATCTTCCTGATGGCGTATGATGAGCATGAGACGGGGGGGGAGGCGGGGCCGATCGCCTCGCAGCGTTGGTTCGAACGCACTGTTGCGAGCGCCGCGCGGGGCATTCCCGCGGCCAAATTGGTGGTCGCGGTGGGCTCCTATGCCTATGACTGGCATGGCGGCACCGGCGACCCGCTCGACGTCGAGGAAGCGTGGCAGGCCGCGCTCGATTCGGGCGCGATGCCGATGTTCGACCATGTCAGCGGCAACACCAGCTTCGCCTATCAGGAGGGCACTACCCGCCACCAGGTGTGGCTGCTCGACGCCGCCAGTGCCTATAACCAGATCAACTTCCTCAAGCGCGCGGGTGTCGGCAGCGTCGCGCTGTGGCGGCTCGGCTCGGAGGATCCCGGCATCTGGGAGATCTTCGGCCGCGACCATCGGACGCTGCCGCCGCCGTCGGCGATCAACGCCATTCCCGCCGGCACCAACGTCGACATCGAGGGCGCGGGCGAGATCCTCAAGATCGGCAGCGAGCCGGTCACCGGCGAGCGGCGGGCGATAGCCGGCCCGGGCGGGATGATCGGCGATGTCGCCTTCGACCGACTCCCGTCATCCTATGTGGTCGAGCGCACCGGCTACCGGCCGCGGCAGATCGCGTTGACCTTCGACGACGGCCCCGACCCGCAGTGGACGCCGCAGATCCTCGACATCCTCAAGCGCGAGCACGTGCCCGCGACCTTCTTCATAATCGGCGAGAATGCGCTGACCCAGCGCCCGCTGTTGCAGCGGATGGTGATGGAGGGCCACGAGATCGGCAGCCACACCTATACCCATCCCAATCTCGCCAACGTCTCGCCAAGCCAGGTGCGGTTCGAGCTCAACGCCAACCAGCGCCTGTTCCAGGCCTTCACCGGCCGCTCGCTGCGCCTGTTCCGCGCACCCTATTTCGGGGACGCCGAGCCGACCACCGCCGACGAAATCGTGCCCGCGCTCCAGGCACAGCAGCGCGGCTACATCTCGGTCGGCCTCCACGTCGATCCGGGCGACTGGAAGCGGCCGGGCGTCCAGGAGATCATCGATCGCACCATCGCGGGCGTGGTCAGCGGCACGCCCGAGAAGAGCGAGAATGTGGTGCTGCTCCACGACGCGGGCGGCAATCGCGCGCAGACCGTCGCGGCGCTGCCGGTGATCATCGATCGGTTGCGCAGCCTCGGCTACACTTTCGTGCCCGTGTCGACGCTCGCCGGCCTGTCGCGCGACGCCGCGATGCCGGTGATCTCCGCGAGTGACCAGCTGGCGGCGCGGGCCGACCTTGCCTTGTTCACCACGCTCGGCGGGATGGTGGTAGCGCTGCACTGGCTGTTCGGCATCGCGATCTCGATCGGCATCCTGCGCGCGCTGGCGCTGTCGGCGCTGGCGCTGCTCCAGGCGCGCCGCGAGGGACGCACGGTGTTCCCGGCGATCGATCCCGAGCGGTTCGTGACGGTGATGATCCCCGCATTCAACGAGGAGCGCGTGATCGAACGCGCGGTGCGCGGTGTGCTCGCCTCCACCGAGGTGCAGATCGAGGTGATCGTGATCGACGACGGCTCCAAGGACGCGACCAGCAAGGTCGTGGCCGAGGCCTTTGCCGGCGACGACCGCGTCCGCCTGCTGACGCTGGAGAATGGCGGCAAGGCACGCGCGCTCAACCGCGGGCTCGAGCTCGCACGCGGCGAGGTGGTGATCGCGCTCGACGCCGATACCCAGTTCGAACCGACCACCATCGCCCGGCTGTCACGCTGGTTCAGCGATCCCGCGCTCGGCGCGATGGCGGGCAACGCCAAGGTCGGCAACCGCGTCAATCTGATCACCAAATGGCAGGCGCTGGAATATATCACCGCGCAGAATCTCGAGCGTCGCGCGCTTGCCCGGCTCAACGCGATCACCGTAGTGCCTGGCGCGGTCGGCGCGTGGCGGCTGGCGGCGATCCGATCGGTCGGCGGCTATCCCGACGATACGCTGGCCGAGGACCAGGATCTGACGATCGCGATCCAGCGCGCCGGCTGGAAGGTCAATTACGATCAATATGCGATCGCCTGGACCGAAGCGCCGGAGAGCTTCAAGAGCCTCGCCAAGCAGCGGTTCCGCTGGGCGTTCGGCACGCTGCAATGCCTGTGGAAGCATCGCAGCGCGATCGGCGGCAGCCAACCGCGCGGGCTCGGCTGGGTCGGCCTGCCGCAGGCGATCGTGTTCCAGATCGTGCTGGCGGCGATCTCGCCGATCATCGATCTGGCGCTGCTGGTCAGCTTCGCGCTGACATGGCTGGCGGTGCAGGCGCATGGCTGGGCCCAGACCAGCCATGATGTCGAGACGATGCTGATCTACTGGCTGGTGTTCACCGCGATCGACCTGCTCGCCGCGACCATCGCCTTTGCACTCGAGCGGCGCGAGAAATGGTGGCTGCTGTGGCTGCTGATCCCGCAGCGGATCGGCTACCGCCAGGTGATGTATTATGTGGTGCTGAAGGCGATCGCTCAAGCGGTGCGCGGGCCGATGGTCGGCTGGGGCAAGCTGCAGCGGACGGGCAGAGTGCAGGCGTCGCGCTAAGCCTGCCGCACGCACCCGGTAGCGTTTGGCCGCCGCCGCTCTATACCGCCGGATACAGCTAGACGGAGGCGCAGGTGGTGAGACGGATCGGCAGGGCATTTGGGATATTGGCGATGCTGCTGCCGACGCTCGCCTCGGCGCAAGGCTCGCGCAGCGCGCCGCTGGTGCTCGCCGCCGCCAGCCTCAAGGAATCGATGATCGCGGCGGCAGACGCCTGGGCGGCCAAGGGGCATGCCCGGCCGGTGATCTCCTTCGCCGCCTCGTCGGCGCTGGCGCGCCAGGTGGAAGCGGGGGCATCAGCCGATCTGTTCGTCTCGGCCGACCAGCAATGGATGGACGATCTCGCCGCCAAGCAGCTGATTGTCACCAGCACGCGGGTGACCTTCCTCGGCAACCAGCTGGTGGTGATCGCCGCCAAGAACAATGCCGTCCGCATCCCGCTGCGACCGCCGGCCGCGCTGGCGCGGGTGCTCGGCGCCGGGCCGCTGGCGATGGCGGACACGCCGGTGCCGGCGGGCAAATATGGCCAGGCGGCGCTCGAGAAGCTTGGCGTGTGGCCACAAGTGAGCCCCAAGGTGGTACGCGGCGACAGCGTCCGCGCCGCGCTGGCGCTGGTCGAGCGCGGCGCCGCGCCGCTCGGGATCGTCTATGCCACCGACGCCAAGGCCTCGCCCGCGGTGCGGATCGCCGGGGTGTTTCCCGAGACCAGCCATCCGCCGATCACCTATCCGATCGCGCGGCTGAAGGCGTCGATCAACCCGGATGGCGAGGCGTTCCGCCGCTTCCTTCTCGGCGGCGAGGCCAAGGCGATCTTCCGCCGCTACGGCTTTACCGCGCGCTAGCGGCGAGCATGCTCTCGCCCGAGGAATGGGGCATCGTGCTTCTGTCGCTCAAGGTGGGCGGCGTGGCGATGCTGGTGACGCTGCCGATCGCCTTTGCGCTCGCCTGGTTGCTCGCCCGGGTCCGCTTTCCGGGGCGGTTGCTGGTCGACGCCGTGATCCACCTGCCGTTGGTGGTGCCCCCGGTGGTGACCGGCTGGGTGCTGCTGCTCGCCTTCGCGCCGTCGGGACCGCTCGGCGCGCCGCTCGAGCACTGGTTCGGCGTCTCGCTGCTGTTTCGCTGGACGGGCGCCGCGATTGCCGCCGGCGTGATGGCGCTGCCGTTGATGGTGCGGGCGATGCGGCTGTCGATCGAGGCGGTCGACCGGCGGCTGGAGAGCGCGGCGCGAACGTTGGGGGCGGGGCCATGGCGGGTGTTCTGGACGATCACGCTGCCGCTCAGTGTGCCGGGGTTGCTCGCCGGCGTGGTGCTGGGCTTCGCGCGCTCGATCGGCGAATTCGGCGCGACGATCACTTTTGTCTCCAACGTACCGGGCGAAACCCAGACCTTGCCGCTCGCCATCTATTCGGCGCTCCAGCAGCCCGGCGGCGACGCCACGGTCTGGCGGCTGTCGGCGATCTCGGTGGCGCTCAGCCTGGTGGCGCTGGTCGCCTCCGAGCTGCTGGCGCGGCGCAGCGCGCGGGGCATCCATGTCCTTTGAGATCGCGATCGGCAAACGGCTGGGCGATGCCGAGGTGGCGCTACGGCTGGATGCCGGCGCCGGGCTGACGGTGCTGTTCGGGCCTTCTGGCGTTGGCAAGACGAGCGTGCTCAACATGGTTGCCGGCTTGCTGCGCCCGGATCGGGGACGGGTGGTGGTCGCGGGACGGGTGCTGTTCGACAGCGAGGCAGGGATCGACGTGCCGGTGGAGCAACGCCGCGTCGGCTATGTGTTCCAGGACCCGCGGCTGTTCCCGCATCGCCGGGTGCGCGACAATCTGCGCTACGGTGCCGCCGACCTCGCCCTGCCGAACGCGACCACGGCGATGCTGGGCATCGACCATCTGCTCGATCGTTGGCCGCGGACGCTGTCGGGCGGTGAAGCGCGGCGGGTGGCGATCGGGCGGGCGCTGCTGAGCGATCCCGCCTTCCTGCTGCTCGACGAGCCGCTGTCGTCGCTCGATCGGCCACGCCGCGACGAGATCATGGCGGCGATCGAGCGGGTGCGCGACGAGATCGGCCTGCCGATCCTGATGGTGACCCACGACCCGGGCGAGGCGGAGCGGCTCGCCACCCGGATCGTCACGCTCTGATCACCCCGCCTGTCAGTCGACGCCGAGGCCGAGCTGCGCGCGCATCTTCTCCAGCGGCACGCCCTTGGTCTCGGGGAAATAGGCCCAGACCACGACGAACTGGAGCGCCATCATCACCGCGAAGAAGATGAAGGGCAGACCCGCCGAAATCGCGGCGATCGGCGGGAAGGCCGCTGCGATGATCGCGTTGAGCCCCCAATGGGTGCTCGCGCCGATCGCACTGCCGCGCGAGCGCACCTGGGTGGGGAACACTTCGGAGATGTAGACCCAGATCACCGCGCCGGTGCTCGGCGCGAAGAAGGCGATGAAGCCGATCAGCGCCGGCAGCAGCACCCAGGACGGCAGGGTGCCGAGCAGCGACAGCCCGCCGACGAACAGGCAGGCGGCCATGCCGATGCTGCCGATCATCAGCAATGTGCGCCGGCCGAGCCGATCGATCAGCAGCATGCCGACGAAGGTGAAGACGCCGTTGACGATGCCGATGATGATCGCCTGCACATCGGGCGACAGCGCGCTCGACGAGCGGCCGAAGATGTCGTTGAGATAATAGAGGAAGGCGTTGATCCCGGAGAGCTGGTTGAACCCGGCGACCAGCATTGCGAGCATGATCGGCTTGCGGTGGCGGCGCCACGACAGCCGCTCGCTGCCTGACGGCTGATCGGCGAGCCCGCTGTTGATGTCGGCGATCTCGGCGTCGACCGTCGCGCTGTCCATGCCGATCCGGCCGAGCGACTGGCGCGCCTCGGCCTCGTTGCCGCGCATGATCAACCAGCGCGGCGAATTGGGGATGCGGAACAGCAGGCCGAGGAAGACGAGCGCCGGTACCGCGGCGATGCCGAGCTTCCAGCGCCAGGCGATTTCGCCAGGCTCGATCGCGGCGATGATCGCGTTGGAGACATAAGCGAGCAGGATGCCGAAGATGACCATGAACTGGAAGGCGGCGACCAGCTGCCCGCGCCGCGCCGGCGGCGAGATCTCGGAAATGTAGACCGGCGCCAGCACCGACGAGCCACCGACGGCGAGCCCGGCGATGACCCGGAAGAACACCAGCGAGCCCCAGTCCCACGCGAATGCGCAGCCGATCCCGCCGACCACGTAGAACAAAGCGAGGATGCGCAGGGTGTTGCGGCTGCCGTAGCGATCGCCGGGAATGCCGGCGAACAGCGCGCCCGCGAGCGTGCCCCACAAGGCCGCCGAGACGGTGATCCCGAGCCATGCCGGGGTGAGCGCATGTTCGCGGGTGAGCGCCTCGGTGACACCGGAGATCACCGCCGTGTCGAAGCCGAACAACAGCCCGGCGAGCGCGGCGGTGGCGATGCAGGCGATCAGGCCGGCGTTGAGCAGGGTGGGCTCGCGGGTAGGGATCGTCGCCAAGGAACGCCTTTCTTAGATGTCGGCACCCTTACGCCCGATGGCGGGTTGTGGTTCAAGCCCCAAACCACCCCGCCTGCAAAGGAGCGGCCTGCATGTATCTCGGCATCGATCTCGGCACGTCGGGGGTGAAGGTGGTGGTGACCGATGGCGCCGACGCGGTGATCGCCCAGGCGAGCGCCCCGCTCACCGTGTCGCGGCCGCAGCCGATGTGGTCGGAGCAGGACCCGGCCGATTGGTGGCACGCGACCGATGCGGCGGTGTTGAAGATCGATCCGGCGCTGCGCCGGCAGGTGCGCGGCATCGGTCTGTCGGGGCAGATGCACGGCGCGGTGCTGCTCGATGCCGCCGATGCGGTACTCCGCCCGGCGATCCTGTGGAACGACGGCCGTGCGCAGCCGCAATGCGCCGAGATCGAGCGGATCGAGCCGCGGGTCGCTGCGATCACCGGCAATCCGGTACTGGCCGGATTCACCGCGCCCAAGCTGTTGTGGGTGCGCGAGCACGAGCCGGCGGTCTTCGCGGCGACCAGGCGCGTGCTGCTGCCCAAGGATTATCTGCGGCTGCTGATGACCGGCGCGTGCTGGTCCGAGATGTCGGACGCCAGCGGCACCTTGTGGCTCGATGTCGGCGCGCGGCGCTGGTCGGGCGCGATGCTGGCGGCGTGCGGCCTCGACGAGGCGATGATGCCGGAGCTGGACGAGGGCAGCGCCGCCTCCGCCGCGTTGCGCGCCGAGGTGGCGACCGCTTGGGGCATGGCACGGGTGCCGGTCGCCGGCGGTGGCGGCGACAATGCCGCGGGTGCGATCGGCCTCGGCGTCACCGATCCGGGCGACGCGTTCCTGTCGCTCGGCACCTCGGGGGTGATCTTCGTGGTGACGGACGGCTTCCGGCCAGCCCCCAACCGCGCGGTGCACGCGTTCGCCCATGCGGTGCCGGATCGCTGGCATCGCATGTCGGTAATGCTCAGCGCCGCCTCGGCGCTCGCCTGGGCGACCCGGCTGCTCGGCGTCGCTGACGTCGGCAGCCTGCTCGATCTCGCCGCCACGGCGGACCGTCGCGGCGTGCCGGTGTTCCTGCCCTATCTGTCGGGCGAGCGGACGCCGCATGCCGATCCGGGCGCGACCGCGGCCTTGGCCGGCATGACCGGCGATACCGGGCCGCCCGAGATCGCCCAGGCGGTAATGGAAGGGGTCGCGATGGGGTTGCGCGACGGCCTGGACGCGCTGACCTCCGCCGGCGTCGAGATCGGCGCGCTGGCGATGGCAGGCGGCGGTGCGCGCTCGGCCAGCTGGGGACGGATCATCGCCGCCACGCTCGCGCGGCCGCTGGTGTGGCGCGAGGGCGGCACGGTCGGGCCGGCGCTGGGCGCGGCGCGGCTGGGGCGGGTGGCGGCGGGCGATGGCGATGTCGCCGGCTTGTCGGTCGCCCCCGCCGTGACGGCATCGGTCGAGCCCGATGCGTCGCTCGCGGCGGCGATGGCGGAGCGGCAGGCGCGGTTCCGCGACCTCTACCCGTTGGCCCAGAAGCGCGGCTGAGCGCGGCGCATATGAAAGGGGCGGCCCGTTGCCGGACCGCCCCCTCGATACGCAGAACTGACCGAAGAGCTTAGCGCTTCGAGAACTGGAAGCTGCGGCGTGCCTTGGCGCGACCGTACTTCTTGCGCTCGACGGTGCGGCTGTCGCGGGTCAGGAAGCCGGCGGCCTTGACGGGCGCGCGCAGGATCGGCTCGTACTTGGTCAGCGCCTGGCTGATGCCGTGCTTGACCGCGCCGGCCTGGCCCGAGAGCCCGCCGCCCTTGACGGTGCAGATCACGTCATACTGGCCGTCGCGCTCGGTGATACCGAACACCTGGTTGATGACGAGACGCAGCGTCGGCCGTGCGAAATAGACTTCCTGGTCACGACCGTTGATCGTGATCTTGCCCGAGCCGGGCTTGAGCCAGACGCGGGCGACGGCGTCCTTGCGGCGACCGGTCGCATAGGCGCGGCCCAGCTTGTCGAGCTCCTGCTCGCGCAGCGGCATCGTCGGCGCGGCGGGCTCCTCGATGCGGCCGGCCATGTAATCCTCGGCCTTGGCGTCGGCGGCGTCGACATTGGCGGTCGGCGCAGCAGCCGGCGCCGGCTGGTTCGTCAGGTTCGCGAGATCGGCGAGGGACTGGCGGTTGTCGGTCATTATGCGCCCACCTTGTTCTTGCGGTTCATGCCCGCGATATCGAGGACCTCAGGGTTCTGGGCTTCGTGCGGATGCTCGGTGCCCTTGAAGATGCGCAGGTTGCGCATCTGCTCGCGACCCAGCGGGCCGCGCGGGATCATGCGCTCGACGGCCTTCTCGAGCACGCGCTCGGGGAAGCGGCCTTCCAGCACCTTGGCAGCGGTGATGCCCTTGATGCCGCCGGCATAGCCGGTGTGCTTGTAATAGACCTTCTTCTCAGCCTTGTTGCTGGTGAAGCGGATCTTGTCGGCATTGATGACGATGACATTGTCACCGCAATCGACGTGCGGGGTGAAGCTCGTCTTGTGCTTGCCGCGGAGCACGTTTGCGATGATCGACGCTGCGCGACCGACCACCAGATCCTCGGCATCGACAATATGCCACTTCTTCTCCACCTCAGCCGGCTTTACCGACTTGGTGGTCTTCATCAGCGCCTTCATGGCAGACCTTTCGCGTTCAAAATGCAGCGCGCCGCCCGATGACAGGCGGCGCGATTGAGGCGGCTAGTGATGGAAGGCCCCCCGAAAGTCAAGCAAAGTGCGGCTTTGCTGACGGGTAAAATGATACCCTGAGCTATTCGGCCTGCTGGCGAGCGGGCGCGCGCCGGCTCGCCGCATGGGCGGCGGCGACCGTCGCGATCAGCAGCAGCGCGGCATTGGCCTGATGCGCCACCGCGACATGGATGTTCACCCCGGTCATCAGCGTCGCGATGCCAAGGATGATCTGCAGCGTCACCAGCGCGATGACGGCGAAGCCGGCGCGCGACCGGCAGGCGGTGGCGCGCACCGCCAGCCAGGTAAGGCCGGCGGCGGTGACCATCGCCCACCAACGGTGGATGAATTGCACCACCACCGGATTGTCGATGGCGTTGCGCCACGCCGGGTCGACCATCGGCGTGCCCGCCGGGAACAGCGTGTCGCCCATCAGCGGCCAGCTCGCAAAGGCGTAGCCGGCATCGAGCCCGGCGGTGAAGGCGCCGTAGAGCAATTGCACCACCAGCAGCGCCAGCGCGATCACCGCGACCGCGACGGGCCGGACGGGCCTTGCCAGCGGATCGCGGGCGAGGGCGAGCAGGTCGAGCGCGGTCCACACCATGCCGGCAAGGATGGTCAGCGCGGTGAGGAGGTGGACGGCGAGGCGGATGTGGCTGACGTCGGTGCGCACCGACAGGCCCGACGCGACCATCCACCAGCCGATCGCGCCCTGCAGGCCGCCGAGCGCGAGCAGCGCGCACAGTCGCCAGCCATAACCGACGGGGATGCGCTTGCGCACGGCGAACCAGATCAGCGGCAGCGCGAAGGCAAGCCCGATCACGCGGCCGAGCAGCCGGTGGAGATATTCCCAGAAGAAAATCGCCTTGAAGCCGGCCAGGGTCATACCCTGGTTGAACGCGGTATATTCGGGAATGCGGCGGTAATTGGCGAACTCCGCCTGCCATTGCGCATCGTTGAGCGGGGGGATGACCCCGCTGATTGGCTTCCATTCGGTGATCGACAGTCCCGACTCGGTGAGGCGGGTAATCCCGCCGATCACCACCATCGCCACGATCAGCCCGGCCATCAGGAACAGCCAGGTGGCGATCGCACGCGGACGCGCGGGTGACAGGAAGGCGGCGCTGGGCTGAAGCATCCCGCGCAGGTACTCCAGCGCGTCGGGTGCGCCAAGCCGTAGATGGCCGTTCCGGACCGCTGCGCTCGCTTGGTTAACGGCGGCGAGAATGGTTTCAATCGCCGGCCCGATCTAGATCAGCCCTTAGCGGCATAGTCTCCGAAAGGTGAACGGACCACGTGGGCCATCGAATTCGGATCATGTCGACGGCGATGCGCCGGCGCTACGGCGCCGGTGATCTCGCGGCGATCACCGCGATGATCGATCATGCCCGCGATCGCCAGCGCTGGGACAAGATGGTGTTCTGGAGCAAGGTGCTGTGCCGCAACCGGATGTACGCGGTCGGACTTGCGGCGATCGAGGCCGCACCACGCCAGGGGTGGGAGGAATCCACCTATGACGAGGCCAAGGCCTGGCGGGCACGACGCAGGGCCGGTGGCTGATCGGCTTGCCGCGACGGGTGCGACGCCCTAGATTCACGGCATGGCCGCGCATGCTCACCATCATCATCACGAGCCGCAAGGCGACGATCTCACCCGCGCGGCACAGGCGACGCTGGAGCGCGCCGGCGAGCAATGGACGCAGATGCGCGCGAGCGTGTTCGGCGCGCTTGCGGCGTTCGATAAGCCGGCGAGCGCCTATGACATCGCCGAGGCGGTGTCGCGCCACGAGGGGCGCCGGGTCGCCGCGAACAGCGTCTACCGCATCCTCGATGTTTTCGTCGCCGCGAACCTGGCGCGGCGGGTGGAAAGCGCCAACGCCTATATTGTCAACGCCCACCCCGATTGCCTCCACGACTGCATCTTCCTGGTCTGCGACAGCTGCGGGCAGACGGTGCATCTCGACAATGACATCATCACCAAGGGCGTGCGGAACGCCGCCCAGGCCGCGGGCTTCTCACCGGTGCGCCCGGTGATCGAAGTTCGTGGTATCTGTGCGAATTGCAGCTGAAGCGAATTCGTAACAATCGACACTAGCGCCGCGAAGGCGTAGGTTGGATCGATGGCCCATGTTCCCGACACGCCGTTGCTCGATACCATCGACACGCCCGCCGACCTCCGCCGCCTCGAGTCGCAGCAGCTCCGCCAACTGGCCGACGAGCTGCGTGCCGAGACGATCTCGGCGGTAGGCAGCACCGGCGGGCATCTCGGTTC
>NZ_JBWKOS010000010.1:0-127838 GCF_059416225.1 Sphingomonas sp. GW821-FHT09E03
GGAGCGCGGCGAGACCGGCGCCGCGATCGGCTATGTGCTGGCAAGTCTTGTTCTCTCGGTCGTCGTTCTGGCGATTGCTCTCGTTATCACCCGACGTGGGGATGATTTCGGAACGATCGGCGCGCGGGCCGCATTGGATTCAGAGTTTCCATGGACCTTTAATCGGACGTCTTTTCCATGCTCAAATATCTCGCTGCCGGCGCGCTGGCACTCGTCATCGCTTCCCCCGCCCTCGCTGACGACGATCGGGTGACCCCGCGCCAGCGGGCCTCGACGCTTACCGCCTTGAAGCGGATCGGCTGCACTGCGCCACGCTCGATCGAGCGCGACGATGGTGGCTTCGAGGTCGACGACGCACGCTGCCGTGGCGGCCGCTATGACATCAAGCTAAACCGCAACTTCAAGGTCGTTTCCCGCGAAAAGCAGGACCGCGACGACGACTGATCCGACGCCTGCGCGTCTCCTCGCATCTAATAGCGAGCCTTTGGCGTTGATGCTTTAAAGGAGACGCATATGGCCGAGACGGACAAGGATGAGCCGACCACGCAGGAAACCGCGGAGATGGTCGAAGTTGGCGAAATGGTCGCCTCGGAGAAGCGTAAAGACGACCGATCGTCTCCAGAAGCGCCGGGGCTAGGGGACAACATCGAACGTCGCGAAGACTGATCACGTAGTCGGTTTCGACGGTCGACGACTAACAGCCCAGCAGGCCATTGGCTGGTATTGCACAGTAGCCGCTCTGATCTTCCATCGCGTCGGGGCGAGGTCAAACACCTCGAGGGGGTGCCGTGGTCGCGATAGTCGACAAGTCTGTCGTCAGGTCGATCCCTACGCGAACTTCCTTGCGCTCGGAATAGCGGTCGACGAGTTGTGCCGCGTGCGGGCGCAGCAGCACCGTGAACCGCACCAGTTCCTCCATTACGTCTACGATGCGGTCATAATAGCTCGACGGCTTCATGCGATCGTCCTCGCCGAATTCGGCGAACGCCTTGGCGACGCTCGACTGGTTCGGTATCGTCACCATTCGCATCCAGCGGCCGAGCACGCGCAGCGTGTTGACGCTGTTGAACGACTGCGAACCCGCCGATACCTGCATGACTGCCAGCGTGCGTCCCTGCGTCGGTCGCATCCCGCCCATCGAGAGCGGCAGATGATCGATTTGGAGCTTCATGATGCCGGTGATCTGGCCGTGCCGTTCAGGGCTGCACCACACCTGACCTTCCGACCACAACGACAGTTCACGCAGCTCGTGGACGGCCGGATGGTCGTCGCCGACGACCTGATCGGGCAACGGCAGCGCCGAGGGATCGTAAATGCGCGTTTCGCATCCGAAGAATTGCAGTAGTCGCGCCGCTTCCTCGACACACAGCCGCGAGAATGACCGCTCGCGCAAGGAACCGTAGAGCAGAAGGATTCGTGGCGGCGGAGCACCCGCGCCGAGGCCATGAGCAGGTCGTTCGATCGCATAGCTTCGATCGAGCGCGGGCAGATGGTCGGGGTCGGAGAGCGTTCGAACAGGCATCAGGCGGTTCGTGGTCCCAAGAGGATGATACAGGTGCCGATCAGACAGAGCGCCGCGCCGCTCACATCCCAGCGATCGGGCCGCACGCCTTCGACGGTCCAGAGCCAAGCAAGCGATGCACAGATGTAAATGCCGCCGTAAGCGGCATACGCTCGTCCCGCGGCATCGCTGTCCACGCGGGTGAGGAGCCATGCGAACAGGATCAATGAGACGACGCCCGGAGCAAGCCACAAGGGTGACTTCGCCATGCGAAGCCAGGCCCAGAAGGCAAAGCATCCGCCAATTTCAGCAAGCGCCGCGCCGATGTAGATCAGGGCTGTCATCCGATCGTGATCCTCAATGCCAAGGCGGCAAGCGTGACCAGCAATACCGGCACAGTCAGCGTGATACCGACACGGAAATAATAGCCCCATCCGATCCGAACACCTTTCTGGCCGAGGACGTGGAGCCATAACAGCGTTGCGAGCGAGCCGATCGGCGTCAGCTTGGGGCCAAGATCGCAGCCGATGACATTGGCGTAGATCATTGCTTCTTGCACGGCGCCAGTGGCATGGGTCGCGTCGATCGACAGCGCGCCCACCAGTACGGTCGGCATGTTGTTCATCACGGACGACAGGATGGCCGCGATCACGCCTGTCCCGAACGCCGCCCCCCACACGCCGCCCTGAGCGGTGCGATCGAGCAGCGCGGCGAGATGGTCGGTCAGGCCCGCGTTTCGCAGCCCG
Source organism: Sphingomonas sp. GW821-FHT09E03 (assembly GCF_059416225.1). Taxonomy (NCBI): domain Bacteria; kingdom Pseudomonadati; phylum Pseudomonadota; class Alphaproteobacteria; order Sphingomonadales; family Sphingomonadaceae; genus Sphingomonas; species Sphingomonas sp. GW821-FHT09E03. The sequence goes on from NZ_JBWKOS010000010.1 coordinate 2,248, forward strand.
TAGACGACCAGGTACATGCCGAGAGAGAAGATCACGACCTGCCACGGTGCGCCGCGCAGCACCTTGCCGGTCTGGATCACATGGCCCCGTCCCGCAATTACCAGCAGCAGGATCGCGCCGGCAGCGGCAACGGCGCTGACCGGCACGCCGATCGGTTCGAGCAGGAAGAAGCCAGCGAGCAGCAGCGCGAGGACGATCCAGCCGGCACGGAAGGTCGCGGGGTCTCGGATGACATCGCGCGGCGCGCGGAGCGCCCCCACGTCATAGTCTTCTGGGAGGTCGCGCCGGAAGAACAGCAGCAGCACGCCCAGCGTGGCGGCGATCGACACCAGATCGACCGGGACCATCACGGACGCATATGTGCCGAACCCGATCTTGAAGAAGTCGGCTGACACGATGTTGACGAGGTTCGAGACCACCAGCGGCAGGCTGGCCGTGTCGGCGATGAACCCGGCCGCCATGACGAACGCCAGCGTCGCCTTGTCCTTGAACCCCAGCGCGCGCAGCATGGCGATGACGATCGGCGTGAGGATCAGCGCCGCACCATCATTGGCGAACAACGCCGACACCGCCGCGCCGAGCAGCACGATCAGGACGAAGAGTCGGCGCCCATGTCCCCTGCCCCAGCGCGCAACGTGGAGCGCCGCCCATTCGAAGGATCCAGCTTCATCGAGCAACAGGCTTATGACAATGATCGCGACGAATGCAGCCGTCGCGTTCCAGACGATGCCCCAAACGACCGGGACGTCGGACAGCGTGACGACGCCCGCGAGCAGCGCCAAGACGGCCCCGGCGATCGCGCTCCACCCGATTCCGAGCCCCTTGGGTTGCCAGATGACGAGCACGATCGTGACGACGAAGATCAGGACGGCAAGAAGCATCAGGCGATGCGCTGGCCCGAGGCGTTTACCACCTGTTGTCCGTCTTCCTTCGCGAACGCGCCGCGCTGATCGCCCGGCAGCAGATCAAGCACGGCTTCGGACGGCCGGCAGAGCTTCACGCCGAGCGGTGAGACGACTATCGGCCGGTTGATGAGGATCGGGTGCGTCATCATCGTATCCACCAGCGCGTCGTCGGACAGCGATGTGTCGCCCAGGCCGAGCTCCGCATAGGGCGTACCCTTTTCGCGTAGCAGCTCGCGGGGCGTTATGCCGGCGCGGTCGATCAGCTCGACCAGCAGCGCGCGCGAGGGCGGGGTTTTCAGATATTCGACCACGTGCGGTTCGATGCCGGCATTGCGGATCAGGCCTAGCGTGTTGCGCGACGTGCCGCACACGGGGTTGTGATAGATCACGATATCGACGGCCACGGGCGTCCTTTCAGCAGCATGGGGTGAGTTCGGCGATCAGCGGGGCGCACAGCTCCGCGTTGCCGGCGCAGCAATCCTTGACGAGAAAGAGCGTTAGCGCGCGCAGGCCGTCGAGATCGGCACGATAGATGATCGAGCGGCTATGACGTTCGGATCGCACCAGCCCGCCACGGGCGAGGATGCCGAGGTGTGCGGACATCGTGTTTTGCGGTACGTCGAGCTGACGGGCGATTTCGCCGGCAGCCAAGCCATGCGGTTCGTGCCGCACCAACAGGCGGAACACGTCGAGGCGTGTTCCTTGTGCGAGCGCGCCGAGCGCTGAAATTGCCGTGTTGTTTTCCATATATCCAGGATAGCAGCTATATGGTTTCGGTCCAGACGTTGATAGCACCAAGTAGGCAGGCAGTCGGCACCCTACGCTCTTTTCCGAAGTCCCCAACGAGTGGGGCGGGACCCCGCGGGCACGGCTCTATCGGCCCGCTGGGCGTGCCGACCGAGCCATCGTGCCGGCGTCTCGGCCCTGCCGGTGACGATTCTCGCGTAAGGTGTGCCACATGGCACACCTGCGAACGCGCAGGGCGCGAGCAGTGTTTCGATTGGCGTCGACGCCCTCCCCCGGAGGCCACGCCGCACAGCACTTCGCGCGCAGAACCGCGTGTCGTGAGTTGATGGGCTTAGCCTGATCCCCCCGATACGTCGGGCGCAGCCTTCGGATCGGGGTCTTGCGCCTTGCCCTTCGCGGCACCCGGCTGCTTTGCGCTCATGGCGGTCAGATAAGCGACGATCGCCGGCACGTCAGCCTGTGCAACGGGAGCCTTGTAGACCTCGCGCATCTTGGTGACCTCCGCGGTCCACTGGTCGGAAGAGAGTGGCGGCTGGTTCAGCGCCATGCTCGCCGAATGACACGAGGTGCAGTTGGCGTTGATGACGTCCGCATGCGGACCAGCCGGATATTGCCCTTCGTCGGTCGGGAGATCGACCGAGGTGGACGCCAGCGAGAAGCCGCGCGCCGAAACGCTTGGCGGCGGTGGTGCGGCCGGGGCGGCAGGCGGCGGGGCTATGCGGCTGTTCGGGGCACCGATCGCAAGTAGCAGAACGACGGTCGCGCCGACGAACCCAAACGACAGCGTGCCGATGGAAGGCGTTTTCATGGGGGAGCGCTCCTCAGCCGACGACGATGTTGGTGGTTTCAATGTTGCCGCGCATGAACCCGCCCGGGTTCCAGATCGGCGTCATCGGCTGCGCGATGCCGGCGGTGTTCCAGCAGCGCGACATCAGCCTGGTCGGGCCCGCATGCGTGAGCGGCACCTGCGCGTCCCAGCGGCGGAAACTGTATTTGCCGTGATCGGGGCCGAGCGTCGTCTTGTACCAGGTCTTGCCGTTGTCGGTCGACACATCGACCTTGGCGACGCCGCAATCGCCCCCCATCGCAATGCCGCCCAGCGGGATCGACCGGTCGAACGCGATCGCCTGCCCTTCGTCGAGGCTCGTGACCCAACTGCGCGGGATCATCTTGTTGATCGGAACGGCCGGGAAATCCTTCTGGCCCGGCCGCACGTTCGCGCCTGGAGTGTCAGGGATTTTGTACGCCTTGGCCATCCAGTAACCGTCGTCGGGCGCGGCGAGCACCTCGATGTCGTTCAGCATCTTGACCCAATAGGTCGAATACCAGCCGGGTACGATCAGCCGGACCGGGAAGCCGTTGAGGAGCGGCATCTGTTCGCCGTTCATCCCGAAGGCGAGCATCACTTCGCCGTCGCGTGCGTGGTCGATCGACAGCGACTTGGCGAAATCCGGTCCACCCGCGACCACCGGCTGGTCGAGCGCACCGAACCGCACTGCAACCGCGCCCGGCTTCACGCCGGCGATGTCGAGCACGTCGCGCAGGCGCACGCCGAGCCATTTAGCGTTGCCCATGGCCCCGTGACGCCACTGCGCACCGGCAACGGGCGGCTGGAACAGCGCACGCGAATTGCCCGAGCATTGGTTGATCGCCGCCAGCTCGACGCGTGGCAACTTCAGCAGTTGCGCGAGCGAGATTGACAGCGGCCGCGTGACCGCGCCGTGCACCTTGATCCGGAACGCCTCGACATCGATCGCGGTGGGGATGTCAGCCCAGTGCCAGCGGACGAAGAACTGGTCGTTTGGCGTGAAGACGTCACCATTGAACACGCTCATCGGCGTTTCCAGCAAAGGCGGGTGGATACGCTGGAGGATCATGTTGCCCTTGCCAGGGAACGCACTGGTCATCGGTCGTTCCGACGGACCGCCAGGCAGGTGCAGATCGACAATGCTCTGCGCCAGCGCGGGTGCGGCGATCAACGCGCCGCTGCCGATCGCAGCCTCTGCGAGAAAGCGACGGCGGTTCGTCGCCTGCGCCAGTTTCATATCCAGGCTGTCCACCAGCATTCTCCCTTCGATGTCATGCTCTTATGCGCGATCCGTCCGACGGTCTGCCCGGTACGGGTCGATCGGATGCGCCGGTTCGATCCGGCAGGACGATCAGTTCGGCCCATCAATTGGCTTGGGCGATGCAGGGCGACACGAACAGGTTTCCGCGCCAGCCGCCTGTGACCGTCTTGGCGCCGACCAGCAGCCACATCGCTGCGAGCGCGATGGTAAGGACGGTGCCGACGATCCCGAAAAAGCCGAGCTGGAGCGTCGTGCCGAGCTTGAAGGTGGCGACCGTGTAGACGCCGAGCGGGAAGGTGTAGCCCCACCACCCGAGGTTGAACGGAATGCCCGCGCGCCAGTAGCGGATCGTGATCAGCGTCGCGAGCGCCAGCCACCACAGGCCGAAGCCCCAGAGCAGCAGCCCGGCGATCGTGCCGATCCCCTGCGCTACCGCGCCGATCTGGCCGAGGCCGTTGGCGGCGAGGATCGCGGGCGCGTCGCTGCCGAGCACCAGCATCCCGAGCGCACCGGTGCCGATCGGGCCTAGTGCGAGCCAACTCGATGCGGCCATGCTCTCGTGCGGCAGCTTGTGCAGCGCCATCCGCAGGATGAGGATCGCGAGGATGCCGAACGCGACCGGCACCGAATACGCCCAGAGGACAAAGGAGGTCGCCAGCACCACGAACTGGTGGTGCGCGTCCGCCAGATGCGGTGCGAGCAGGCCTCCGCTCGCGCCTGCGACCTCGGCCGCGACCACTGGCAGGAGCCACACCGCGGTCATGCCGTCGAGCGAATGTTCGTGCCGGGTAAACATGAGGTAGGGGATCGCTACACCGCAGGCGAGCGACATCGCGACGTCGATCCACCACAATGTCTCGGCGATCGGGATAACGCCGGCGCCGAACCGCGGCAGGCCGAACGCCAGGAACCCGTTGATGATCGTCGCGAGGCCCATCGGGATCGTGCCGATGAACATCGACACGGTATTGTGCCCGAAGATCCGACGCGCCTCGTGCCCGAACATCGTCCAGCGCGCGGTGTAGAGCCCGGCGAACAGCGTGAAGAGCGCGATGTTGAAATACCACAACGCCTCGCCGACCGGGTGCAGCGATGCGCCGACGCCCGGCACCTGCGGCAAGGCCAGCGCGAGGATGCCCGTGCCCATCGTAGCGGCGAACCAGTTGGGGGTGAACTGGCGGATCATCTCGCGCGGAGAATCAAGCCGGCTGAGCGGCTTCAGACCATCGAGAACGGGTTTCAGATCGGCAGTCACTTCCCAGTCTCCTTGATGAGATCGGTCAGCGCGTCGGCCGCCCGGGTACGATAGCGCTCCTTGTGCCGCAGCGCGTAGAATGGACGCCGCGGCAGACCGAGCGGCAGATCGTGCAACGTGCCGGCCGCGATTGCAGGTGCGACGACATGCTGCGACAGCACCGCGACGCCCGCGCCGGCCTCGACCGCGCTGCGGACCGCCTCGTTCGATGGCAGGGTCAGCGCTATGGTAAGGTCCGACGGATCGACGCCGCGCTGGCGCAACACCTCCTCGAACGACGAGCGCGTGCCCGATCCCTGCTCGCGGACGATCCAGCGCGCGGTCCGGATCCAGTCCTCGTCGATCGTGTCGGCAGCGCGGTCACTCACCAGCACCATGCGGTCGTTCGCGACGGTCCAATGCGCGAGCGCGGGCTCGTCGATCACACCCTCGACGAAGCCAAGCTCGACTGCACCGTCGAGCACGCGCGCCGCGGCCCCTTCCGTGTTGTCGATCGCCAGTTCTATCGTGATGGACGGGTAGCGCGCATGAAACGCCGCCAGCTGGCGGGGTAGCCAATAGCCCGCGATCGTCTGGCTCGCGACCAGCCGCAGTGTGCCGCGCTCCAGTCCGGCATATTCGGCCAATGCAAGTTCTGCACTGGCAGCACGGCCAAGCACTGCGCGTGCGTCGACCAGAAACATACGGCCCGCTTCGGACAGTTCGATCCCACGGCCGACCCGGTGGAACAGCGGCACGCCGTGCCGCGCTTCTAGCGCGGCGATGGCAGCGCTTGCGGCCGACTGCGTCACATTGAGCGCTTCGGCAGCGCGCGTCATGTGCTCGCGCTCTGCGACACCGACGAAAATCCTGAGTTGTTCCAGGGTCATGCCCGATCTCCTTGCCCCAATGATAGGGAAAGGAGATCAATCGCACCAACCAAATATTATGGTCGTTTCAATCATAATTACAGATTGGTCATTTCAGAATGTCGATAACCGCCTCACGTTCATCGACCAGTTCGGCAATCGTGCGATCGAGCATCGTTCGCTGGAATGGATCGAGGATCAGTCCTTCGATACGCACATAGCCACCGCTTTTGCAGAGCACCGGCACGCCGCACACCAGCCCTTGCGGGATACCGTAGGAGCCGTCTGACACCACGCCCATCGACACCCAATTGTCGCCTGCGCCGTGCACCCAATCGCGCAGATGGTCGATCGCCGCATTTGCGGCCGATGCGGCCGAGGACGCACCCCGTGCTTCGATGATCGCGGTGCCGCGCTGCGCAACGGTGGGGATCAGGGTCTCGCGGTACCAGGCCTCGTTTCCGATACGGTCGGCAAGCTTTTGGCCATCGAGTTCGGCATTCCCCCAGTCGGCAAACATCGTCGGCGAATGGTTTCCCCAGACGACGAGCTTTGTAATCGCATCGACACCGACACCCGCTTTGGCCGCAAGCTGTCCCTGCGCGCGATTGTGATCGAGGCGGATCATCGACGTGATGTTTTCGGCAGGGAAACCCGGCGCGCTTTGCGCAAGGATCCAGGCATTTGTGTTGGCGGGATTGCCGACGACCAGGATCTTGGCGTCGCGTTTGGCCACTGCGTCCAGCGCTGCGCCCTGCGTCTTGAAGATCGCTGCGTTGGCAGCGAGCAAATCACGGCGCTCCATGCCCTTCGAGCGGGGACGAGACCCGACCAGCATGGCCGCATCGATGTCCTTGAAAGCCACCATCGGATCATCAGTAATGATCACATCTGCCAGCAGCGGAAACGCGCAATCCTCCAGTTCCATGACCACGCCGCGTACTGCGTCCAGCGCCTGCGGCACGTCGAGCAGTTGAAGGATAACGGGCTGGTCCGGTCCGAACACGTCACCCTGCGCGACCCGGAAGAGCAGCGAATAGCAAATTTGTCCTGCGGCACCGCTGATCGCGATCCTGACGGGGGGCTTGGTCATTTTGGAAAGGGCTTTCGTTGGAAGATTACAGACGGTGTGAGACCGATTAACGCGCCGCCAGGGCAAGCGCCGCATCGCGCCCGGATGGCACCAGATTGGCGAGACCTTTTCCTGATCTTACGGCACCAGGAACGTAGATCAGGCTTTGCGCATCCGTACTGATCGGGATCGTCGACACGGTGGTGTACGTCAGCGTGTCGATCCCAGCGACCTTGTTGGTTCCGGCCAGGCTGGCATAGATCCTCGTACCATCGCCCGACGGCCAAACCGCACTCGGAGCCGCTTGTAGCGGGACGGTTGCCACAGCCTCCAGGCTGTCGGTTCTATAGACCTTGATTGCAGGTTGATCGCCGCCAACGCTGACATAGGCAAAGGAATCGTCTGCGCGCTGGGCGAAGTTGACCGCGCCCGTCGCTGGACCAGTGTTTATCACTTCGTGTACCGCAAACGGCGGTTTGGCAGCAAAGACCGTGGTCGTGCCGCTCTCGCGGCGTGTTGCCCAGATCTGTTTGCCATCTGGCGAGACCGCGATTGCTCCCGCACCTGCACCGTTGCTGGCAACGTGTCCGACGACGCGCCGATCCTCGACGTCGACAACCAGGATGGACGGCCTTTCAGTAAGCGATACAAAGGCATAGCGTCCGTTTGGCGACAGGATGGTCGCGCCCGCTCCGCCACTTGCTGGTACGCGGGTGATCTCCCGCGCGGTCTTAGGATCCACGACCGCGATGGCATGTTCATCGCCGAGCGAAACCCAGAGTTCGTGCCCATTGGGCGTAAACGCGACGGCGGTAGGCGACGTCTGGAACACGGTCCGGCCTCGTTCCGTGTTCGTGGCCAGATCTACGAGCGTCACACTGTGCTGCGCTGATGCCGATACCGCCAGGGTCCGCCCGTCACGCGTTGCAGCCAGGTGCTGGACTCTGGGGCTGGAAAAGCTGGGCTCAGCTATCGCGCTTTTGGCGAGGTCGATGCGTCCCAGTTCGTTGCCCGCTGCAGGATCGATGACAACGATCTTCGTCGATGTAGGGTCAGACACATAGATCCGGTCATGATGGCTGAGGTCGATATCAGCCTTCGACCACGGTGCCTGAACCGCCTTGATATCGTAGGGAAAGTCGTCCGCCGCAGGTGCAGCCCAATAGGCCTGAGCGATCACCGGGACTGGCGCTACGGAGGCCAACATCGCGGCAACCAAAACGATCGCAGCTTTCATCGTTTGATCCTTATCGCGGATCCGGCGGGTGATCGTGCCAGTCCGATGCCGTTAGATCGACCGATATGTCCCCTGCGTCCAACGCATGGTCGCGATGGTTTCAATACGAAAACGCGATCATAGATCGCCTACCGTTCTTGTTAGATGATCAGAACAACCATGCTTATGCGTTGGATCGACGGCTGCGCCGCGATCATTACGCTGTCACGCTCGGCGTTGATCGCTCGCGTGTCATAAATGGGAACACTAAAGGCATGACGATGAAATTTCGCACGGCTTTGCTAACGGCGATAGCCGTGTCCGTATCGACGGGTGCTTTAGCGCAAACGGACGGTTTCGCGTCCGCAATGGATGCGGCGATGGCGCGGATGCACGGCGCGATGATGACCGGTTATTCGAGCGATCCCGATCGCGACTTCGCCAAAATGATGATCCCGCATCATCAGGGCGCGATCGACATGGCCGAAGTCGAACTGCGGTTCGGCAAGGATGAACGCCTGCGCCGGCTCGCCCAGGGAATCATCGTCGAACAGCGTCAGGAAATCGCGGTGATGCAGGGCATCCTATCCGAAGGCGGCGCGTTGCTGCCTCACACCGAACCGACCGCGACCGGTCACCCCCATCACGGAGACCGTCCATGAAGCGTTTTACCTTAACCGCCTGTGCTGCCCTGTCTTTTTCGGCCCCGGCATTTGCGCAGCAGGTACCGAACGCGACCCCCGACATCCCTGTTAGCGCGCACGACCGGTTCTACACTTCGGACCAGTTCTCCAACACCGTGTCGGTGATCGATCCGTCGACCAACACGCTGCTCGGCGTCATCAAGCTCGGCGACCAGACCCCGGCCAATCTCAGCCCGCTCTACAAGGGGCAGCTGCTCGTGCACGGCATGGGCTTCTCGCCCGATCGCAAGACGCTGGCGGTAATATCGATCGGCTCGAACTCGGTGACGTTCATCGACACTGCGACCAATGCCGTGAAGCACACGACCTATGTGGGCCGATCGCCGCACGAAGCGTTCTTCCGCCCCGACGGTCGCGAAGTCTGGGTCGCGGTGCGCGGCGAGGATTATATCCAGGTGCTCGACGGTAAGACCTTCGCGCCGACCACGCGCATCCCCGTTCCTAATGGCCCCGGCATGACGATCTTTTCGCCAAACGGGAAATACGGTTACGTCTGTTCGAGCTTCTCGCCCGAGACAGTTGTGATCGACACCGCCTCGAAGAAGATCGTCGGTCGCGTCAAGCAGGCGAGCCCGTTCTGCCCTGACATCGCCGCGACGCCCGACGGTAAGCAGGTCTGGTTGACGCTCAAGGACGTCGGCAAGGTCATGGTGTTCGACGCCAAGCCACCCTTCGCAGTGCTCAAGACGTTCGATACCGGCGCGATCACCAACCACGTCAATATCGCCCGCAATAAGAATGGCCAGTTCGCCTTTGTGACGGTCGGCACCGAGAATGTCGTGAAGGTGTTCCGCACCACTGACTTCGTGCAGGTGGCGAGCATCCCGGTCGGCGCGCTCCCGCACGGCCTATGGCCGTCGGGCGACGGCACGCGGATGTATGTCGGGCTGGAGAACGCCGATGCGGTCGCGGCGATCGACACAGCAAGCAACACCGTCATCGCGACGATTCCAATCGGTCAGGGGCCGCAAGGCGTGGCATATGTTCCCGGCGCGGTGCCGGTAGGCGATGGCCGTGCAAACCTGGTGCCGCTCGCGCAGGCCGGCATGAAGATCCAGCTGACTCTATCCGGGACTGGGCGCAGCCAGGTCACGCTGTTCGATCAAGGCCAGGTCCAGATTTTGCAGGCGGCGGTTGCGGGCCTCAGCCCAAAGATGCCCTATGTCCTTGGATTATCCTCCCACGCTGACGGCAGCGGCGTGATCCAGCCTCTGGCGAAGTTCATGACCAATCCGGCGGGCGGCGCGATAGTAAACACGCTCGGACCGCTCCGCCAGATCGTCAGCGACGCGAAAGGCGACATGCGCCGTTACCTCGTCATTGCTCCGGGCGACCCGATGATGCCGGGCGCTGTCGTTCAGGTGCAAAAATGAGGATTCCGGTGAAACCTGCGCCCCGCTGTCCGTGTCCGGTATATTCGGCATGACGCTGGGCTAGGTCGACACGACGTCTCGAGAGTGTCGGAAAGCACTTGTTTGTCGCACAATGGTGATTACGACTGGGTTTTCTACATATCGGGCCGCTGAATGCCGACAATGGGAAGGAAAGCGGACTGGCTGCTTTAGAGAGGGCAGGTGCGCTCCACTACCTGGTGCACTTCCATTTCGTCGCAGCAGGATGCCTTTACGCCTAGCTCATTACAGGCCCCGATCCGGCGCCGCATCGGCCTTCCGTGCCTGCCCGCCTGATAGTGCTGGGGGTCGCCGTCGTGATCCACTCGATCATGTCGCAGCTGCTCTACGCCGGGCTGTTCGTCGCCATATCCGTGCCGGTTGAACAGTTTCGCCGCGGTGCGGAGCTGATGTCAGTACATGGCGCCCAACTCGCCGGAATGGGTCTGCGATGCGGCATGTTCTGGGTCAAAATCGAAGCCCGGCTTAAGCGAGACCGGTAGGACGAAGCGTTTGCTGCGTGCCGGCTGGTCAGCTTTCTCCAAACAACTCACGTTGCGCCTTGTCCAATTCCTCTGCGTAGCGGCGTCGCGCATAGCTCTCGGAGAGGATGCCGAGAACTGCCCCGTCGCTTCCAACTACCGCCAGTTCGTCCGCACCTTCGGTATCGAACGTAGTCATGACGCTTCTGATGTCTGAATCCGGCGTAAGGGCGAGACCCGTGTGGATCGCCAGCGACCCGATCGGTGCCTTCTGATCGACCTCTTCGGCAAATGCACTGGCAGTCTGTACGATACCGCCATAATTTTCGTGGTCATCGACTAGTAGGACCCGACTTGTGGAACCAAGCGGAAACGCCCGACGAAACTCGGCGATCGTCGTGTTGCACGGCGTAGCCCTTTCGACACGTCGCATCATCTTGCCCGCTGTAAGCGTTCTGACCCAGCCGACATCGCGGGCGCTTTTGATGGTTTCGCCCCGGAGATGCAGGCGCCACGTAGAAAAGGAATAGCCGAACAGCTCGCGGACGATGGTGGACGAGACCAGCGATGCTGCAATGGCCGCGCCGGCAAGGGAGAAGTCGTGGGTCGCCTCAAGGACTAGCATCGCCATCGTCATCGGCCCGCCAACTACGGCGACCGCTAATGCGGCCATCCCCACCAGGGCCGCATTGTGCGGGTCGATCACAGGCGATCCGACAATCCATTCGAGTGAACCAGCAAACAGGTGACCCAGCAGGCTGCCCAAGAACAAGGATGCGAAGAACAGGCCACCGCGGAAGCCAAAGCCAAGTGAGATGATGGAGGCCGCGCACTTGACGACGAAGATGGCGGCGAGGAAGCGCAGCGATACCTCGGCTTCAAGATTGAGGTGGAGGGCGCCGTGACCAGCAGAGAGAATTTGCGGCGTGAGCATCGCCAGAGGGATGAGCAGAAGACCGCCCAATATCGGCCGGCAAATCGAGGGTATCGGCAGTTTGCGTGTAGCTGCTTCCATCTCCGCAACAGCCCGCATCAGCAGTATACCAGCGCCAGCGGCACAGGCCCCAAGACCGGCGTAGAGAAGGTAGTGGAACGTCTCGATCTGTTCGCCTGCATTAGCCGCAACCAGATACGGTTGAGCACCAAACGCCTGCGCCACAAGGACACTCGCCAGGCACGCCGCAGCGACAGGTGCCAGCGCTGATATCGTATAGGCCCCGATTACGATCTCAAAGGCATAGAAGGCCCCAGCTAATGGAGCCCCGAATGCACCTGCGATGGCGGCGCCCGTTCCGGCGCCGACCAAGATGCGCAGATCGGACCTGCGTAACGCAAACCAGTTGCCGCTGAGCGAGGCGACGAGCCCTCCCAACTGCGCATACGCCGCCTCAAGCCCCACAGACGCACCGAAGCCGTTGGAAAGGATCGTTTGCCCGGAGATAACGAGGCTGTCGGACCATGACATGCGACCACCATGAAGGGCGTTCGCCTCTACAGCGTCGACCATCCGGCGCCGGCGAGCATGAGTAACCCAAGAGAAGAGTGCGAGGACGGCTCCACCAGCCGGCAGGGCAAGTAGAGCAAGGTAAGGGATCGTCGTGGCCGCACTCAGCCTTTCATCCGGCGACAAGGCATAAAGCAGATGCTGCATCGCCTGTGCGAGCGTACCCTGGACGACACTGAGCAATCCGGCTGCACTGCCGATCATGATGGCCAGCACGATGAGTGCAGCTTCGCTGGATCGAAAAGCTTTACGGAGCCACGATGGCGCCACCCGACCAGATCCAGGTGGACTAGCTGCGCTATCGATCAGTGGCGCTGAAGCCATGTCAGTCGGCGTCCTGCATCAAGGTTGCAAACAGGGCTGCGGCGAGAACGGCGCTCGAAAGCCACATCACAATCGACAGCGTCCAAGACGTCGCCAGTCCAGCTGCCGTGATTGTTGCAAGCAGTAGGACGATGAGAACGGGCATGGCTGCCCGCGAGTGGAAAAAACGCATGAAGCCGCCTACGCCTGCTACATCTGCGGTGCCACAACCTTCCGAGCCGCCCGGTACGCTTCCTCGCCACGGACGCCATTCAGTATCTTCGAACGCCTGCGGCTTGGCCATGCTGCCCATCAACAGTACCCGGCGATCAGTGCAGTGGCCAAGTCCACATCACTAGAGGCGTACCAACCAAGACCACCAGAACCGATAGTGGTGCGCCCAGCCGGGCGTAATCGCTGAAGCGGTAGCCCCCAGGACCAAAAACCAAGGTGTTACACTGATGCCCAATCGGCGTCAGGAAATCGCATCCTGCCCCGATAGCGGTCCCGATGAGGAAGGCTTCGGGGCGATATCCGAGGTCATGCGCGAACACCGCCGCGATTGGCGCCATCACCAAGACCGTCGCGGCATTGTTGAGAAACGGCGTCACAGCCATCGCCGCTACGAGGATCAGGGCGACCGCGCCCCATGGCGGCAAGGAGGCCGCCAGATGGGCAAGCGAGGTCGCGAGTACATCCGACGCGCCGGTGGTGCGCAGGGTTTCACTGACCGGAATGAGCGCGCCCAGCATGATGAGAATTGGCCATTCGACGCCATCATAGGCATCTCGCAGCGGTAGCGCTCCGGTCGCCATCATTAGACCGGCAGCGGCGAAGAAGGCGACGGCCACAGGCACATAGCCGGTCGCGGTTACGGTCATCGCCACCGCGAGGATGATAAGTGGTAGGAAGCGACGCTTCGAACTTCCCAGACGCAGGGCACGCTCTGCCAGCGGCAGCGTACCGAGGTCACGCATGCGTTCCGGCAAGAGTGTGAGGGGTCCTTGAAGAACAATGACATCGCCGGCGCGCAAGACGGTCTCGCTGAGCTGCTTGGTCAGCCGTTTGCCGGCGCGCGATACCGCGATGAGATTGACGCCATAGCGTTGCTGAAGCCGCAGTCGTCCAGCGGACTGGCGGACCAACACGGAGCCGGTGGTGATGACCGCCTCAATGACGCCAACCTCATCATCTTCGCTGCCTTCCGGTAGGTCACGATGCTGTCCGGCAAGTGCTAGGTGGTCACCCGCAATGACACGCTCAAGCGTATCCGGGTCACCGCCCAAGATCAGCGTGTCGCCGGCAGCCAGAAGGAACTCGGCCGTAATGCTCGTGCGCACATCGTCACGGACAACATTGGCGATCGTCACCTCATTATCATGACGGTCGATGAAGGACTCAACCGTTTCGCCGACAGCGGGCGATCCGTCTTGGATGGTCGCCTCAGTGACATAGTCCGTGATGTTTAGAGCTTCGCCCATGGTCGGCGCTGCGCGGCGTTCCCTGGGCAGGAGGCGGTAGCCGAAACGCAGGAAAATGAGGCCGACCACAAGCAGGCCCAGCCCCGTTGGCAGATAATCGAACATGCCGAACGGCTCACCGGTCATCTGCTCTCGTACTCTGCTGACAATAATATTCGGCGACGTACCAACGAGGGTCATCAACCCGCCAAGGAGCGAAGCGAACGACATCGGCATCAGGAACACCGAGGGGCTAGTGTCCGATTTCTTCGCCGTCTGCACGGCTGCCGGCATCAGCATAGCCAAGGCACCGACGTTCTTTACGAGCCCGGACGATACCCCGACTGCCGTAGTCAGCACCACGAGTTGCGACCGGACGCGTGTCACGCGCCGCGCCAGTATCCCGAGCGCGCTCTCGATTAGGCCGGAACGCTGCATTGCCGATGAGATCACCAGCGCCGATCCAACGATGATAACGATGTCATCGGAAAAGCCAGTAAATGCCGCTTTGGGCTTCACCAATCCCAGCGACAGCCCGGCAAGCAGGGCGATGATGGCCGTGACATCATAGCGAAATCGGCCCCAAAGAAAGAGGCCCATCATGCCAATCAGCAGGCCAATCGACATAAGTTGCGGCGTGGTCATGCAAGCAGAATCCGTAAAATGGCGATAGTCACGCCGGTTATTGCAGCCAAATCCCGACGAGTGCCGCCAAGACGGCAATCGCTAGGAAGCCGTTCACAGAGATCAGCAACCAAGCCGGCAGTCGCTGAGTGTCGGGCCGCGGTGGGGCGATAGGAATCATTTCACGCCAGACCGCTGCAACGAAGCAGAAGCCGCTGAACAGGATCAGGACGGTTGCGGTCGCACCGGCAAGCCAGCCGGGCACGATGTTCTCAAGCAATGCGCGGGCGCCAATTCCTGCGGCTAGAGCGGCAAGCCCGGTACGGACCCAGGCTGCGTGGGTGCGCTCCGCTGCCATGACTGTTCGATCGGCAGCAAGCTCCGTGCGCCGATCGGCGCTATCTGCTTGCTGCTTGGCGCTATGCTCCAACCGGTCCGCACCGTGAACGAATGGGCCGTTGAAATCACGGGTCAATGACAGTCGTTCGTTGGCCATGGATGATCAACGATACCCACACGCTTTCAGCACATCGAATGTTAAAAAGGATCATGCCGAATAAGTTATCGAGGTTAGCAGATCCCCCGCCTTCACAGGTGTCAAAACCGGCTGGTTGCGGCACGAAACCTTTCTCGAAAACGATCCAGACCGTGCGAAAACTCCAACCCCGAATGTAGCGTACTAATATAGCTGCGTGTCGGTTGCCAGGTGATTGGCTATCTTGCGTCGCAGCCATATCTGGCGACGTTATGTTTCGAGCATCACGTCTGTATCGGGGGCGGCGGTGAGTTTTCGCACGGTCTGGATCGAATTTCGGGAATGTCCGGGTTGGGCAGGAAAGCGGAACGGCGGCTTTCGGGAAGGTGCTGGCGATGGCCGACATTCTGTGGCGCTGCCTCCTTTTACAGGAGTATCTATCGTTACATTCACACGCTCGGCGGTCTGCTACGATCGAACTCCATTTTGAAGATTCCGTCAGACCTCAAAACATAGGTGCAATGATGCCAATCTTCCTGACTCTCTTTAAGCATGTCACGCCTTAGGGCGGATAGAGCATCATTGACGGATCGGTTCATGGTTCTCTCACCTTCCACCCCCTCAACAAGCTTACCGTTGCACACGACATCGTAGCGCCTCTGTATCCAGTCGTCATGAACTTCTGCCACGATCCATACTTCGGATACAGAAGCCGCTAGCATTGGAGCAATTGCGAGGGCGATGCTCTCCAGCTGACGGCTACTTTCCATTTCTGCATTTACCTCCGATGCCAGATTATATCAGCGTAATCGCTTTTGCGATCCATTTTACCGCGCTTGCCCATTGGCCGTAACTAGACAGCTTTACCAATCCCGAGCGCCCCGATTGCAACTCATGTCTGGAAAGTTCCCCATAATCCCACTGAACGAATGACTACTACCGGGACTCCGAATTACTAACCCGAGCGTCCGGGTGTGGGCGTGAACGGCCCTGCCGTTTTTAAGCGCCGACTAGCCCCGCCAGTGTCGGAAAACACATGATAGGCGACGCAGAGCACCGCAAATTCTGGAGAATTGCGGCGTGGGGCGGTGGCGCACGTGCTCTAGGTTCGCACTATTGCGCGAGATACCCTGTCGGATGGAGAAAGTGCGCGACAACCTCGGAGGCGGGGTTTTTCGTTAGGGGAGCCGCGGCTGTTATTTTGGCGTGAGATCGAAGCCCCGCGGAGTCGCTACCGTGCAGGCTGGCGCGATGCCGAGCAAATCTCGGAAGCCCCGCGAATGGCCGATTCATCCGAAACCCGACATTCCCGGCCGATTGCCCGAACGACTGCTTCGTCCCATTTGACGCCATTGGGGACAAATCGCTCGTTCCCAAAAACGATTCCCGCTAGCGAATCGCCGAAAAGGCATTCTCATTAATTACGCAGCTTTGCGTCGCACCATGAGGACGCCTTCGAAGAGTTTGGCGACACGCTCGTTTGGCGGAACGGCCAAAGCCGCGCTGATCGCGGCCTGATTCAATCCCCGCCGACCCATTGCACGAGCGCCGTTGGTAGCAGCAGGTTCTGAGGGTGTCGCGGCGCTTCGCATCGACGAGGCGTCGTCGGCGGGAGCCTGCGTGGCCTCGATCACCCGAAGGCTGTTAGCAGCGACGGCGGGGTCGACGCGGATCTGGGGCATCTCCGGGGCGGGTATTTTGGTCCGCGCCGAGAGCTTCTTCTCGGCATAGTAACGGACCTTCTTTCCATAGGTCGCGTACATGCCTCGCCGGAAAACGATCAGATCGTCCTCCGGCAGCAACTCAACTTCCTGAGGGAGCATCAGCGGCCGGCGCTGATCGGAGTCCGAGGTGGAGCCGCCGCCGCCGCCCCACGTTCCCATCGAGCGCGACCGCGCCTTGAACGTGTAGCTGCCGAGCTGGTCCGAAATCTTCTTCGCCTCGGCCAAACCGGCCGGACGAAGAACAAGCCGCACCGCGCAGTTTCGCTCGATGTCGGCCGCCACCTTGTCCCCATAAACGCCCTGGATCTGTTCGAGCGACTGGAACGCCGGCAGCATCCGCAGCCCGTAGCCGGCGACATAGCTGAAGGCGTTCGCGAGCACGGTGCATTTGCCGAGGCTCGCGAACTCGTCCAGGGCGAGCAGCACCTTGATCTGATGCTTGTCGCCCTTCGGCAGCTCGCGGACGTTGCGGTCGATGAGTTGCTGGAAGAGCAGGCCGTAGATGGGCGCAACCCGCTCTAGGTCGTCCGGCGACACGCCGAGATAGAGCGAGATCCGCTTGTCCCGAAAGTCACTGAGATCGAAATCGCTTTCTGAGGTCGCCGCATCGACATATGGGTTCAGCCAGCCGTTGATCTTGGACGTAACCGACTGGCGCAATCCGGAAAATGTGTTCGCCGACGAGCCGGTATAATCCTTGATCGCCGATACGCACCCTTCCGACAGGGGCTTCCCGGCCTTCTTACGATCGGCGATGATCTTCGGGAAACGCCGCTGGGCATCGCTGGCCGCGAACTGGCGGTACACCTCGCCGAGCGTGAAGGGGAGGGCGTCCTCCCCATCGTCGACGGTTGCCGCGATATATGCGGTGATGCCGAGAAAAGCGGTTCGCGCGCCCTCGGCCCAGAACTTCTCGCCCGTGAGCGGATCGGGATAGAGCATTGCCGCGATCTTCTGAAGCTCGTTGATGACCTCCACCGGATCATGCCGGTTGATGTAGCTCAGCGGGTTCCACCGCACGGTGCGACCCGTGGGATCGAGCGGGTTGAAGAGCAGCACCTGCTGCCCGAGCACCTTCAGCCGATACCCCGCGGTGTTGTCGTAATTCTCCTGCTTGATGTCGAGCACCACGAGAGAATCGAGCCAGTCGAGCAAGTTCGGGATGATGACGCCCACCCCCTTGCCGGCGCGCGTCGGGGCTTCCAGCATCACATGCTCGGGTCCGCCAAAGCGCATCACCTTCCCGCCGAACTTGCCCAGCACGATGCCGGCCGAGGCGAGCATCTTGCCGTTGCGAACCTCGCCGACTCGCGCGAAGCGCGCCTCGCCGTGGAGCTTCTGCCGTTTGAACAGCGTGGAGAGGATGGTGATGACCGTCAGAACGAGGCCGATCCCGAAGCCGATCAGGAACGGCTGATAGACGATCGGATAGCCCTTCAACGCCCACAGCGCGGCCGGCACCTTAATCCAGGGCGTATGCGCGTTGAGGAGGTGGGCACGCCACAGGACGGCGAGGGCGCCGATCGTGGCGCTCAGCGCCAGGCCGATGATGCCAAGGAACGCGATCGCGCCCGGCTGCGACCCTTCGTCGCTTCGCACCCATTTTCCGTTCATGCCGGCACCCCCTTCAGTCGGTCGGCTTGCTCGCCGGATCGAACCATACTTCGGTCATGCGATAGCGCGCCGGCTGGCCCTCGCCGGGTGGCAGGCGGTGCATCTGCACGACGATATCGACCAGCGAGCGCAGCAGCGCCCGGATGTCGTGGCGGTCGAGATCGTTGCCGCCTTCCGATTCCTTCACCAGCAGCGTCAGCTGCTCGAGCGCGCCCTCGGCCGTATTGGCGTGGACCGTGGTGATCGAACCGGGATGACCGCTGTTGACGTTGCGCAGGTAGAAGAAGGCGGTGCCGTCCCGCAGTTCCTGCAGAAGGATGCGATCGGGCCGCATCCGCAGCGCCGATTCCAGCAACTCCTTGGCGCCCGCCTTCTGGAGGCTCTTCCCATCCTTGGCGTACATCATGTGGACGTGGTTGCGCTGGGGTACGACGAGCTCGCGCGTGTCCTCGATCGTCAGGATCCGCTCATAGTCCGGGATCAGCTTGATGAGACCCTTAGAGAAGCTCGTCTTGCCGGAGCCCGTCGCGCCGGAAATGAGGATGTTCTTGCGGGCTTCGACCGCCAGCTTGAAGAAGGCGCGCCAATCGCCCGCCTCGCGCAGTCGCAGCAGATCGGGGTCAACCTCCTCGTACAGGCCGTGCGCGCGCACCTCGCTGAACAGGCCGGCACGCTCGAAATCGTCGATGTTCATCGTCACGCCGGACGCTTTGCGGATCGTGATCGAGATGAAGCCTTGCTCGACCGCCGGGGGAACGACGACCTGTGCGCGCTCGCCGCCCGGCAGGACCGAGGAGCATATCGGATATTCGGAGTTGATGTCCTGCTTGGTCAGCCCCGCGATCAGCTTCGCCAGCGTCATGAGGGCCGCATTGTCGAGTGCGGGCTCCTCATGCCATTCCCAGCCACCACGCGTCTCGAGGCCGATCATCCCTGGCTCGTTGATGACCAGCTCGGTCACATCGTCGCGCAGAAGGTGCCGTCGGATCGGCTCGGCATTATGCTCGTAGATCAGCGACGTCGGACTGGATGCCACGGCCTTAACGCCTCAATCCCACATCATAGACTGAGCGGAAATCGAAGTCCTTGGCGACGAAGATCGCCGCGGTGTCGCCCTGGTTCTTCTTCAAGATCGGTTTGATGTTCATAGTTTGCTGAAGGACGGTCTGCCCGGTTTGTCCGGGAACTTGCGTGGTGTTGCTCCCCTCATTGGCGACCGCCCGACCGGCGATTTGCGAGGCATCCTCCAGCACCGAGATGACGAGCCCAACGCCGAAACGTGCCCAGAACTGGGTATCGACGCCGCCTGGCAACCCGGCCCGACCAAGGCTATCCGCTGCCGGCGACCCGAGGTCGATCGCTACGCCGCGCGGCGTCAGGGCGCGCGTCCACAGTACGAACAGGCGCGCTTGCCCCTGCGTGATGCCGCCGGAATATTGCCCGAGGACCTTGGTCCCCTTGTCGAGCAGGACGATGCGACCGTTCTCGGAATAGACATCGTGGTTGATGACGCAGGACACGAACCCGGCCTGCGTCGAGTTGATCGCCGTTTGGAGCGTGCAGGGGATGACCGTGCCCGCACTCAGCAGAAGGTTACGGTCCGCGACCATCGTTGCCCGGACCGTCTGGATCGCGGCATGGCCGAGCTGATCGTTGAAGTCGGTCGAACCCTTGCCCGCTTCGGCCGGATTGTCTTCGCCCGGCGCTCCGAAACCACTGGCACCGAGACCCCGCCGCGCGACGGTGGATTGTCCAGCGCCGCGCGTCCGGTCCTCGAGGTCCGTACTCTGTTGAGCGTCCGCACCGGGCGCGGAGGCGGGAAGAGCGGTCGAGGCCAGCCCGGTGTTGCCAAAGGCCATGATCGGCGATCGCCGGGCCGCATCGGCCATGGCGCGCGCCTGCTCTGCACGTCGCTGCTCCGGAGATTGCTGTCCGTTCGCCGTGGCGGAGGCTGTCCCGCCCGTTGTCGGCACCGGATTGCCGTTGGCATCGGCGACCTGCGTCCCCGCCGCTGCGGCGATCGGCCGCCCGAAGATGTCGGTCTGCGCCGCGCCGGGCTGGCCGAGTTGACCCGCGAGCGCCGCTCGCTGGGCGTTTGGCGATCCCATCACGTCGTCCACGGCACGGTCACTGGCCTTCGCGGGCTGCGCGGCAGCCGCGGTACTGGCCGATTGGTGAAACGCACCATAGCCTATCACGATGCCGCTTAGGGCGCCGAGCAATCCGATCCCCGCACCGATGAAGGCGAGGTTGCCCCACCCGCCGCTACGCGCGACCGGGTTATCGACCTCGCTTGGAGCAACGGTGTCGGCAGCGACATCGCCCCCGCGGTCAATCACGGTCCCGACCATGTTACTGCCCCTTCACTTTGCGTTCGACGACATTGGAGACGGTGCCCGTTCGATCGCCGCGATCGTTGCGCAGCGGCGCCTCGTTGTAGATGCACAGCACCGTCGCCCCGCGCCGGAGGCGCAACTGACGGTAGACCGCATGGATCACGACGAAATCCTCGCGAACATCGTAGGGGACGATCGTCTCGGTCCCGTCGACGTCGACCGCGAAGATCGAGGGAATGTCGGCGTGGCCCGGATAGCGCAGCACGGTGAACTCGCCGTTGTCGGAGACCTCGGTGGGTTGCAGCGCGACGTCGCCCTGCACGGTATAACTCATATTCCGGGTGCCCTCGATCACGGCATGGTCGAGCGCGGCGATGGTGATGGTCGTCTCGATCGCCTTGGCGGCCTGGACCTGGGCAAGCTGCACCTGCAACGCCGCCATCGCCCGTTCCTCGCGCGGATAGCGGAATCGTACGCCGTACATCGTGGCGCCCGTCCCTAGTGCGAGGTTGAAATGATAGGTGCGCGACACGCCGCCCGCGTTGGTGACGACGATCAGGTTGGTTCCTCCAGCCCTCTCGCGGGGTTTGAGAAAGACGATGTTTCCAACGGGCGCGATCTGCCAGGAGACGGTATCGCCCAAGGCGGCCTGCGTGACCGTTTCGCCGGGCCCGAACTGGATCTCGATCGCGTGCCGGAAACTGCCGACGATCGTCACCACCTGATCTGGATCGTAGTTGACGTTGCGAACGCGAGCGTCCTTGGCCCCAGGGACGGGGGTCTCCGACGCGAACGCAGGCTGTGGCGCGAGCGTGACTGCCGCGGCACCCAGAACCGAGAACGCGACGAGGCGGAGCCACACCGCCCCGACCCCGCGCCAGAAGCGGTTCCTGGCGCCATCCTCCGTCAGCACCAACGCCGTCGTCGGCGGTGACAGGCGCAGACCCAGCTCTTTGCGGAGCGCGGGCATGAAGGGGACGGCAACACGGTCGCCATTGTCCGACGTATTTGGCTGATCGCTCATGTCACGCCTCCGGGTCAGAACGATAATTCACGACCTGGAAGCCGAGCGGATTGATATTCCGATCCTTCTCATGCTCCGGCGCCGTCGTGTATCTGAAGGTCATGATCGCGTTCCAATTCTGCGCGATCGGCGTGTTCTGCCCGAAGGTGATGATCTTCGTGAAGCGGACCTGCGCCACGGTAGGACTGAGGAAACTGATCGTTCTTATCGAGATCGAGACGAAGCCCTTGTCGCCATAGATGTTGGACGGAGCGTTCTTGTTGTTGGCCTGAACGCTGTTGAGGTAACGAGCGCTCTCGGCGGAATCGCTGGTAAGCATGACCGTATAGGCGTTCTCGCGCGCGGCATCGTTGAGCCAGCCTTCGCGCAACCGCACATATTGCGAGATGAAGTAGCGGTTGACCGCATCCTCATAGGTGCGCGGCTGCGGCCCCTTGAGCGCGGTCACGACCTGCGTCTCGCCCGAGCTCTTGTCGACCCTGATGACATAGGGCTCGACGGTCTTCAGCGGGCTGAGCATCGCGACTGCCGCAACTGACGCCACAGCGAGCGTGCACGCAGCCGCCGCAACGCCCCAGGCGAGCCGCTTGGACTGGATCGCCGCACGCATACGGTCATATTCCCACGTCCTCGATGTCTCGTAGTATTTCTCTTTATCTTCGGCCTTCACCGCGCCCATGGCGTCGATCCCTTCAGCAGGAGGAGTAGGTCGGCGCGACGTCCTGCGCGGACGTGCGTGGCGCCGATCGCGGGATATTCATGGCCCCAGGTCCGATTGGGGCGGCAGGCGGACCTCCGGCACCGGGCGTAGGGGGCGGTGCGGGCTCGCGTGATGGAGGAACCACCATCGACTGCCCTGCGCCCTGCTGTGACGCCGGCAGTGGCACCGGCAAGCTTGGCAGGATCGACCCGTAGAGGTTGGCGGGACGCCGGTGTTTGCCGTCGCACACCGAGACGGGCTTGATATGGGTCCCGGTGCAGCCGCCAAGCACAAGCGTGCCGATCGCCACGATGGTCAGCCTTTTCATACCGTCTCCGTTCGTAAGGTCCCGCGCCTGCGGTGTTCCGTGTTTCATGGTTCTGGACTGGCAGCCGGCCTAATTGGACCGAGATGCCGAGCCGCCCGTGCCGCTTCCTCCTGCGGGGGGACGGTTCGCCTGCGTCGCGCGCCGGAACATGAGCCGGTTGGTCAACATGTTCGCCCCGGTCTGCAGGAAGCCATGGCCGCCAGATGACGCACCCCCCGAGATACCCGCAGCGATGGCCGGCGATTGAAAGAAGAAGATCGTGCCGACGATGTAGATCGCCGCGCAGGCGATCGTCGCGACGAGCATCACGGCAGCTTTCAGAACGATGTAGCCGTTCTGCGCCATGACGAAGGACGAGCCGTCTTCGGGGATCGATCCCATGATGCCGTCCATGGCGGCTTCCTGGAGGCCGGTGATGAACTTGGTCATGATTGCCATGACGACCATCAGCAGGATGAAATTGACGGTCTGCTTCAGCCACCCGTCGAACAGCCAGCGGGAGGAGTTGAAAAGCAGACACGCCAGCGCGAGCGGCGCGAGCGCGACGCAGATCGCAACGGACAGCTTGGCAAAAATGACGATGCAAAAGCCGATCGACGCCGACATAAACGCGAAGATGTAGAGGACGGCGACACACAGATAGGTGATCAGGGTGGCGCTGAGCTGGATCACGGGTGTGCGAAAGTCTGTGATGCCCTTCTGCTCTTGCGATTGAACTTTCAGGTTCGCGTTGACCAACTTTTCCGAGAGCTTGCCGGTATCGGCGACATAGGTATCGAAGGTGGTGCCCGGGTTGGTGACGGGCGTGCCCGATCCAGCCGCGATGATCTCGCTTGGCAAGTTGGTGACCACGTTCACCACGAACGCCGAATAGCCAACCGCGCTGGCAGCGGCGAGGGCGAACCCGACCTTACCAGCCTGGAATACCAGCTCGCGAAGTGGAGCCTGGATAGCCCCTCGTAGCACGGCAAAGCCGAGCAGCAGGAAGTAGATGATCGCCGCCAGGGCCAAAGGCGCTGCAACGAAATCGACGAGCCCCGCCCCGAAGCTCGCAACCGAGGTCGCTATGGCGGTCTCCACATACGAATACATCGTCGTGAACAGCGTCATTATGTTGGGTGGGCCGGCAGCCATTACGTGAGGTTCCGATCTTCGGCGAACAAGGCAGCGGGTAGATCTACTTCTTGCGGATCGTGTTCTGTTTGAAGAAGTCGGCCTCTTCGTTACCCGCCTTGGTCTGGGCGACCGAGATGGTCGCGTCTCCGGTCGTCGCGCACATCTTCGCCTTCTGATCCGCAGGGAGATGGCTGTACTCCCCGGCATCGCACTTCGCCTGCCACTCCGTGAGAAGTTGCGGACTGGCGATCAGCTCCTTGGCGGTAGGCACCACGACGTTCTGCTGGCATCCGCAGACAACGAGCAAAGAGCAGACGGATAGTATCTTGCGCATGATCACTTCCTGATCGTGTTGGCACTGAAGAATGCTGCTTCGTCGCGACCAGCCGCCACTTGCGCCGCGCTGATCTGCATGTTCGCCTGACCCGCCTGCGCCATCTGGATCGCCTGCATCTTGAGCATATCGTTCTGAAGCTGCGCCTGCTCGACCGAGATACGGGCTTGCAGGTCCATCACGTCCTTGGGATCCTTGGCGCTCGACAGTTGCTCGCGGAGCTGGTCGAGGCCCTGCATCCGGGTCTGGGCGATGCTGAGCGTATTCTCGCCCAGCGCGGCCGTGGCGGCCGATGAGCTGGTCGCATCCTTGAGCGCCTGGGTGTAGGCTAGGTCTGCGTCGGAGGACGACGTTGCCGGCAGCGCGTAACGAGACTGGATGCTCGATGCGAGCGAACCGAGCGATCCGATCTTCGACAGGTCGCCACCGAGCAACGTCGAGGCGTCGATCGTCGTGTTGGGCAGGATGTTGCGCACCTGCGCGTTGAGCAATTGCGGGGCGAGCGCGTTGACGTTGGTCAGCTTCTGAAGCGAGCTGAGCGTTGTCGTCGCTGTCTGGATCTGCTGCTCGCCCTGCTGGATCATTTTGATCGTGTTCTGGACCTGGGCGAGCGCTTGCACATAGGTCGAGGTGTCGAACACAGGGATGCCCTGTGCAGCGGCCGGCGACGTAAACGCGACGATCGCGACCGGCGCGGCTGCAACCATGATGATGCGCTTGAGCGACATGTCAGCTTCTCCTTTGGTTGGCATAGAAATGCGGCAGCCATGCCGCAGGATCGTTGCCCGCCAGGGCAATGGCCTCCTCCATGGCGACGAGGGTTTCCTCGCGGCCAGAAAGCACCTTCAGCTCATTGGGCATCCCGCCGAGATCGAGCTTCGCAACGATCGAGGTATGCCCTTGCTTGACCAGAAAGGTCCGGCTCTCCGGCGTCAGGTCTTCACGGATCAGCCGATACTCCGCATCCGTCAGGCCGAGCCCGTCGCAATAATCCGATCGCTTGGCGTCCGAGTTGGGAAGCAGGATCTTGGTCGCGGTCTGCTCGATGATCGAGTGCGCGATCGGCGAGCGCAGCGCATCGGCCGGCGACTGCGTGCCAAACACCATGAAGGCGTTGCGCTTACGGAAGGTCTTGAGGCCGTCCTGCGCGAACGCCCGAAAAGCCTCGTCCTGAAGCGCCTTCCAGAATTCATCGACGTCGACCACGACACGCTGCCCGTCCAGCAGCTCGTCGACGCGGTGGAAGAGGTACAACATCGTGGGAGTGCGGATTTCCGGGTTCTCCAGGAAGTCCGTCATGTCGAAGCCGATGAATCGCGCCGACATCGACACCTCGTCCTGCGGACCATCGAAAGCCCAGCCTAGCGGGCCGCCCAGACACCAGCGCTCCAGCCGCGCACCAATGCCTTCCGCATCGGCGTAGCCCAGCATCTCGCGCAACGCGCTGAACGAGCGCGACGGCGCCGGCATCCGCATCACCGCCTCGATACCCTCGTCGATCAGTCGCTCTTCCGCGACGCTGAGCGGCCGGTTTTCCCGGCGTACCAGGACACGGATGAACTGCCGCAGAAAAGCAATGTCGTGCGGCGACGGTGTCAGACCCTTCAACGGCGCGAAGCCGGTGGGCTCGCCGTCGCGCAGCGCCAAATAGGTGCCGCCACAAGCGCGGACGAAGATCTCGGCACCGCGGTCCTTGTCGAAAAAGACCTGTTTCGCACCGGTCTTTTCGAGCTGCGCTTGCAGGAAGTTCTGCAGCACCGTCTTGCCGCCACCGGTTGGCCCGATGATGAGCGTGTGGCCGATGTCGGCACGGTGAAAATTGAACCAGAAGGACGAGCCCGCGCGCGTCTTGAGCAGCGTCACCGCGTCGCCCCAGTGGTTTCCAGACTTACGGCCTGCCGGGAACGTGTAGAACGGGCTCAAGCCTGCGAAATTGCGCGTGTTGATGACCGCGGGGCGCGCGCGCATCCGGAAATTGCCGGGAAGCTGCGCCCAGAAGGCGGCCTCCAGCGCGACGTCCTCGCGCGCCATCACCATGCCTGTATCGGCCGCTGCCGATCGTGCGATCGACAAGCGCTCCAGCAGCCGCTTCGGGTTCTCGTCGATGACCGCGATCGAGAGGTGATGCTCGCCCATGGCGAAGCGGTTCGCCATCAGATCGTCGACGCCGTCGAGCAGCTCCTCCGCCTGGCTGACGCCGGCATCGTCCGAGGAAACCATCTGCTTGTATTTTTTCGTGAAGCGGTCGCTCGCGACCGACTTCACCAACGGCGCGAAACTCTGGGTCAGTACGAACGGGAAGTCGAGCGTGAGCAGGCTGTTGAACTGACCGGTCCGGGTGCTGGCGACATACTCGCGCACGCCGAACATGCCGAGGAAATGCGACGTGTGCGGAAGCCGGATCTCGGCCGCCTCGCGACCGAACACCACGCGTGAGGCATACAGGGCTTGGCCCAGCCTGCCGTCGAGCAGCGGCACGCGGATGCGGTCGCCGGTCAGGATGAAGTGCAGCACCTCCATCGGTCGTGAAAAAAGAACGCCGTTGTGCTCATACAGCGAGAGCGGCTCTGGCGCGACATCGGCGAGCAGCGTTTCGAAGTCGCGGCACTTGTCCGCCATGATCGTGAGCGCGCGATCGTCGATCTCGGCGTTCGCTTTTCGCCTGGAGAAAAGCCGTGTTACCTGCTCGCCGGCCATGCTCGACGGCCGGACGATGATCGTGACGTAGAACTCGTTGTGGTAGAGGACTTTCTCCTTCAGCGTGTCGGCGTATTTCTCCTGCAAGGTTCGCGCGAAGTCGGAGTGGAAGTCGCCGCCCAGAACGGGGTCGGTGGCTGTCCGCACGAGATGGGTCCACAGCGCGACGCGATCGTCACCGATCGAGCGCCACGCGATGTTGAGCTTGTTATGCCAGGTGTTGAGGTCGCCGATGTCGCTGGTCTCGAACGGCCGCCCATCGACGCGGTACATGCGCATGAGCGAGCCGTCTTCGAGAGCAACCAGCGTGTCATCGACGTGCCGCGTGTAGGGAATGAACTTGATGTCATCCGTCTCGCGAACCGCGATCTTCTTATGCTTCAGCCTGAAATCAGTCATTGCCGAAATGCTTCCGCTTCACGCCTTTGGCGAGGCGGACGGGAGAGTAGCTCCCGCCCCCCCAGAACTTGCGGTTCTTGGATAGAAAGCCGGTCTGGAACCACAGGCCCCACAGCCGGAACGCATTGAAGTCGTAGTGACAGATCATGCGCGCCGGGAAGTAGAGCGCGCCGAACAAGGCCAGGGGGTAGAACGGATTGTGGAAAATCCCCCAGATCACCATGCAGACCATGATGATCGGCAGGATCGCCTCAAGCGGCAGTCCCATGAATACCGACGGTCTGGTCAAGGCGAGGAACACCTTATCCTCGGCGAGTTTCTCCCCGTCAGCCACCCGAGCTGCTCATCCAGCCGACGATCGTCGTGGCCGAAAAGATGATGCCGATGCCGATCAGCACCGTGACCGCTTTTCCCCAGTCCATCCGACCGGTCAGCTTGGCATAGCCGACCGCCATGACGGCGATGACGCCAACCACGGACGCGACGGTGGTCATCCATCCCTTGATAGTGTTGAGACCACCTTCGATCGCGGTTCCATCGGCAAAGGCCGGCTGGGCGATCGAAATGAGGGCGAGCGCACCGACAAAACCGATGAACTGCCGGGCGCGGGCGTCGGACAACATTCGGCCCGTGCCTTGAGTGAACTTCATACGGGTCTCCATGGCTTGGGGTTTACCTCTCGAGATCGTGGGTGGGGCGGATCGGCTCGACGTGGCGAACAGGCGCTGGCTCGCGGACCGAAACATCCAGGCCGCGCCGCAGCACGTCCGAGATCATGTGGCGGCTCTCGACGCTCGCGGACGCCATCCGGTCCGTGTCCCCATCGAAAGCCGCACCGAGATGCTGCTCCATCGCCGCCTGCGCCTGCAGCGCGTTGGCGAGGCGCGGTTCGGCTGCAATCCGCTCCGCCCCGCCATGAAGGAACAGTTCGGCCAGTTCGTCATTTTCGTGACGTCGCTCAGGCGCGGCCTGATGAAGGCGCTCCTCCCGAACGATATGGGGTTCCTGTTCGGGCTGTCGCACGGGCGCAGCCGTCGCTTCGCCGGTCAGGCGGTCTTCGCGCTCGCCGGCAAGCGCGCCGCCGAGCGGCACGTTCGCACCGGCTTCGCGGGCGACTTCGTGCCGGTTGAGCCCGGAGCGGACGAGGTAGATCGCATCGGCGACCTGGCCGTCCCACGCGCCGTCGCGCGCCATCTGGCGCAGACCGTCGGGTTCATAGCCGGACCTTGAGAAGGCGCTGACCAGCGTCGGGCTTTCCAAGGCCCGCTCCAGCGCCCCGTTCAGCGCATCCCTGTTTAGATCGATACGTTCGGCCTGAACCTCCCTCCGCAAGGGGTCCATGTCCTCGCTGACGGCCGCGTAGAGCGCCTTGCGATCCTGCGTGTGGACGCTCACCGCCAACAGGAGGCGCTTGTCTGCGTCGGACAATTCGGTGCTGCTTCCGCTTGGCAACGGCTGAGGCGCGCCGTTCCTCTCCGCGTCGGCCGACGGCGCGATTACTGTCGCCTCCGTCGCCCCGACAGCCGCCGTCGGAGCGACGGGTTCGACAGTCGGCGCCGGGTTCTCCGACACCTCACGTTCGCGTCGTGCAGCATCGGCGCGACGCAGCTCTTCCATTCGCGCCTGTTCGTCGAAGCTCGGCTCATAGCCGCGCACGGTCAGGCCTTCGCGCGACGCCGCCGTCCACACGGCCTGACGAAACTCAGGCGAACCTTCGACGTCGATTCCCGCCCAGCCATTGTGCTTGGCGATCGTGACCAGGGCCGAGACGGTCTCGGGATCCTCGTTTCGAGCAATGATGCGATCGCCGGCGATCTCGATCGACGGGTTCTCCCGATCCGTCGGCAGGAACATGCCGACGCGGCGCTCGCTGCCGTCGGACGGCTCGATGATCCGCACCTGATAACGTGTCGCCAGCTCAGGCGGAATCTGGAAAGCCGCCTGTCCGGCTTGCGTCTCCGCGTCGAGGCCGCCCCGCGCAACGCTGTTATCCGCGCTCATTCGAAGACCTGGACCGCGCTGGAAGCGATCTGCCCCACCACCCAGCTATCGTTGCCGACCGCTGGCTTGGCTGGGATCGCCGTCGGAACCGCCGCGGACGGCGAGCCCGGGATGGGCGGGGGTGTCTGGATCGTCCCCATGCCGCTCGCGGCCGACCAAACGCGACCGACATAACCATTGCGGAAACCGCGTGTCAGCGTGCCGGTGTTGTAGAGCGAATAGGTCGCCGAGATCGCGTCCAGCCCCGTATAATGCTGGATCGCGAGGCCATATCCCGCCCGAAGGATCGAGGATGCGAGCCGCAGGTTCGTACAAGGATCGAAGGCCTGCTCGACGGTGACACCCAATCGCGCGAAATTGGCGGAGTTCACCTGCGCCAACCCGACATCGACCGTATAGCCGGCCGCCATGTACCGCCGCACCAGCGCGGCACCGTCGGCGATCGACGCGGCGCGGACACGCGGCCCCTTGTTGATATTGATCGCCAGATCGTCGCCGCCGCTTTCGGTCACGACGAGGGGAACAACCGCCTCGGTCGCGATCTCAGGCGCGCATTGCTGCGCAAGCATGGTGATCGCGGCGATGGCGTGGATCATTGCTGCGTCACCGTCTGGTAGCGGGTGTCGAGCGCGTACCGCGACGTTCCGCCATCGGCCTGCGTCACGGTCAGGTCGTAGCCGTGCTTGGCCTTTTTCATTTTGACGCCGACCCCGGTGCAGGTCGGGAACGAGCCGCCGATAGCGAGGGCGTTCCAGAGTTTCGTGATCGGCGGGACGCACTCGACATATTTCGTCGGCGAACCGGGTGTCGCGAGGCAGAGGACCACCTGACACCCCCAGTCCGACGCGTAGGCGGGTTGTGGGCCCGCGACCGCCACGACGCCGGCCACGCAAAGCGCGATGGCGCCAGTAGTGCCGCCCAGCTTGGTCATCAGGTATCGGATCATGAGCCACCTCCATGAAATGCGCGCCACTCTTCGGTTGCGAACACGTCCCACTGCGCCGGTGCATTGGCGGCAAGGGCGAGGGCCGAGGCCGGCGCAGTCGGTGCGGGGGCCGCCTCAACTCCGGCGGGCGTCGGCGGGGACGGCGCGTCGCCTTGTGCGACGGTGATGATCCAGTCCTCGTCGCCTTCGATCGGTCGGGTCCGGTCGATGACCTGTCCGGGTCGCGCGAACGCCACATGCCAGTGGTTCGCGTGACCGCGATCCCCCGGCCCAAGCAGCTCGATGATACGGATACCGCTCTGTGCCATGAGCGCCCGGATCTGCTCGCGGTCGATCGCGTGAACGCCGCCTGCGGGAACGAAATCGACCGCTTGGCCGAACTTGTGCCAGCTATACCGCGCGCCGTAGCTGGCGTTCATTGGGCGGATCGTATCGGTGATCCGCGAGCCAAAGGCGCGACGAACGAGGGCTGCGACGTTCGACACCGAGGGCGCGCCCACGGAGCCGATAGAAGACCGGTCGTCGTCGAGATGCGAGAGCGCGCAGGCATCAAAAACCGTTGCCGGCGTGATACCGTGAGTCGCAAAATCACGGCCGCGGATCCCAAGCGGCCCCGCCTCGAAGTCCGCGCCCAACGCGATCAGATCACGCACCGTCGCCTCTGCGTCAGCTGCGTTGCCCGGCTGCCGAACGAGGACCGCACCCGAACGAACGGAGATTGCGAGCGACGCGGGAGATGGCGTTCCGGCCCCGGCTAGCCCGGCGGCACAGAGTTGAATTGCCTTCGCTACGATACTCGCCGGAAGCACACCAATGCACCATTGCTGAATTGAACCCAAGCAGATGTCAGCGACTAGAGGACATCGACATCAAAAGGCTAAACCTGAAGCATAAGGCAAACAACAACACATCTGGAGCGATCCATTCGCGATTATGGAGTGATACGGCGTAATCCATTGCGACTAGAGGCACGATATTGCACCATGAGCATAGGAGATGTGTTGCAAACCGCTTTAGGCAATTGTCAGCTAGGCCAGCACCTAGCTGATTTAGTTGTCGAGTGGTTTCGAGTTGACTGGGACGACGGTGGATATACGGGCCATTCGCTCTTGAGGCTGCAAGCTATATCGGGCGGGTTGGCGCTCTTGATCGCCATCGGCTTCTGGTATCGGCCGTTCGACGACACGCGGGCTAGGAGGCGCGGTGAGGTTTCGGCCTGCAGCGTCGCCGCGACCCATGACTTCTGCGATGCCGTTGCCGGCCTATCGACGGCGCTCCGCAATCCCTTCTTGCGGGTGGACCGAACCGGCATCCTGCCGCCCCGCGATACGCCAGGGGCCGTCGATCCCTCTATCACTCAGGCGAACATCGGCACGACGATCTGCCGACCCGGCTATGCACGATCGGTCCGCCCCGCCTTCGCGGTTACCGCGCCCGTCAAACGGCGATTGATGGACGCGCAGCATCCAGGCGAGTCCTTCGCCGATTACGAACTCGACCATCTGATCCCGATCTCGCTTGGCGGCGCGCCGCTCGACCTGCGCGATCTATGGCTCCAGCCCCGGCGCGGCCAGGCGAACGCGGCCGACAAGAATGCCTTGGCCTATGTCTTGTGGCGATTGGTTTGCGAGCGCCGCGTGCCAATGCGAACGGCGCAGCAGGCCATCCGGCGCGACTGGACGAAGGCCTACGACACATACGCGACGCCCGAGAATTTGGCGCGCTACCACTTTGCGCACCGCCAATAGGAGCGCGACTAGGCTTGCACAGGCCCGCCGGATCCGATCCGAACATCAACGAAGGAGGAAATCATGCCACAGAATATTGCCGAGTTCCGGATCATCGGTCGCATCGGCAAAATCACGGCGCGCGAGAAGGTCACCTATGTGAGCGTCGCCGCCAATTATAACCGCCGCGACGGCGACGACTGGAAGACCGACACGCTGTGGAACAGCGTCGTGTGCTTCTCCAATGTCGGACCTCAGGTCGAAGCAGCCGGGAAGGGTGATCTGGTGCATGTCACCGGCCGGGTCCGCGAGAGCAATCATGGCGACAGCAACGAAGTTTCCTACCGCACCGAGCTGATCGCCGACACCTTCTCGATCCTGACCAAGGCCGAAGCCGAGCATAGCTGATTGGGGGTCGGAAGCGGGTTGGCGGCACGGCTCCACCTCCGCCGCGTTGCGGTCGAGCCAGCGTGGCCGTTCCAACCCGGTCGGGTGACGATCCTCGCTTGGTTGCCACCCGGACGAAAGAGATCGTCGCGCCGCGCGCAGCCCACCTTCTCATGCCGACCATCCAGAGTGGAGGATGCCGCCTGTGCGTTCGGTGATATTTTCCGGAGGCTAAAGTGACCGAAACCGACCAACTTCACAGGACGTGGCCGATGACGAGACTACCGCTCGATGCCGAAGTCCGAGCCAAGAACATCGTCGAACAGCTCGGCGGGGTGTGGCGCGGGACTCGCGGCGAATGCCGCTGCCCGGCACATGACGATGGCTCACCCAGCCTGTCCGTCCGCCTCGGCGATTCGGCGATCCTCTTCCACTGTTTTGCCGGCTGTACAGCGCTCGAGGTGCTGAAGGCGCTTCAGCGCCAAAAGCTCCACGACCGTTCTGCGGTGGCAATGCCGGAGGGCAAGCCGAAGCGCGACATGGGCCCGCTCGCCCTGCGTCTCTGGAATGCCAGCGTGCCGGTCGCGGGCACGCTCGCCGAAGCCTATCTCGTCGCCCGCGGCCTCTCCACGCCCTATCCCAAGGCTTTGCGCTTCAACCCGGCGACCATATTCGGCTCCGGTGCCGACAGACGCGTCATGCCCGCGATGATCGCCGCAGTCGAAAACGACCTCGGACTGGTTGCCGTCCAGCGGACCTTCCTCGATCCTGTCGATGTGCTGCGCAAGCCCATCCCAAAGCCGAAGGTTGCGCTCGGACTGCTCGGCACAGCAGCGATCCGTCTTGCGCCTGCGACCGACGAGCTGGGCCTTGCCGAAGGGATCGAGGACGCCCGGTCGGCGACCGAATGGTTCGGGACGCCGACATGGGCGCTGGGCGGTGTCGAACGGCTAGCCTTCGTCGCGATCCCGGAGAAGGTCCGCCGTGTGATCGTTTACGGTGACCGGGGCCGTGCGGCCGACCGCCTGCTCGAAAAGGCACGCGATCACCTGACAGCGAACGGGCGCGAACTCATCAGCCGCGTGCCCGAGCATCACGACGACTGGAATGATGCCTGGCGCGCGCACCGGCGAAGTGCATGAAAGCGCAGCAGCGGATGCTGGATCGTGGGGATTATGAGCGTGTCAGCCGAGCCGCATCAACTGGGAAGGGTAGGGGGCGACGAGCCCCTTCAGATCGTCCCATGGTGCCGATAGCCAGCGATCATAGTCGTCGTCGTGAAGGACCACCGGCATCGCCTTTGGATGGATCGGCGCGACGATCGCATTCGGCTCGGTGGTCAGGAATCCGTAAGCATTCCCGCGCTCGGTCGGTCGCCAGATTCCGGCAAAGGCAAAAATCGGGCGGCTAGGCACGTCGAACCAGTGCAGCGGCTTCTTTCCGTCCTCGCCAGGCGCGATCCCGAACTCGGAGAACGCCGTTACCGGCACCAGGCAACGGCGCGCCGGCGTTGTCAGCATCGACCGCCAGAAGCTCGAGTTGAGATTGCGCACGTTGGTCACGTATTTGGTGAGCTTTACGCTTGGGTCGCGCTTGCTCGGCACCTGGGTCGGTACACCCCACTCCATCCGTTCGATCTTCCGGTCGGTGCCGTCCTCGATGACCACTTGGCCGAAGAAGGGCGTCTTCTTGCCCGTCGGAAAGATGTCGGGAGCCGGGTACGTCTCGTCGGGCTCGTAAGGCGGGCGGATGCCGAACGTCGCGGCTATCTCCGCCTGTTTCGCCGTCAGCCTGTATCGATTGCACATCCGAGCACCCTATCGTGGTGCCGGCAAGCTTCGCCCGCCGGCACTCTGGTCTTAGAGCTTGTCCTTCAGGCCCTTGGCGGGCGTGAACGAGACCTTCTTCGATGCAGCGATCGTCATCGCCTCGCCGGTCGACGGATTGCGGCCCTGGCGCTCAGGACGATCCTTGACGGCGAATTTGCCGAAGCCCGCGATCGAGACCTCTTCGCCCTTTGCGGCCGCGCTTGCGATCTGGTCGAACACGGCGGCGATTGCGGCCTTGGCCTCTGCCTCGCTCGTGCCTGTCGTCCCAGCGACGCCCTTCGCCAGTTCACCGATGTTCATGCTACTTACTCTCCCTAGTGGATCTGGCCGGACCTTAGCCGTGCCGAGCGCCGATACAATGATGCTCCTCGACGATGTGCATGTCGCGGGCGCCCGCCTAATGGTCCGCAAACTGGCTAATCATGACGTGGTCGAGGTGTATCAGCCCGGGTGCGGGCAGGGGGCGATCGCCGAGCTGGCGCCCGAGCCAACGCAAAGACTTCGGCCGGGTTTCTAATGCGCGCTGCGCTCTCGCGTGACGCGCGGATCTTCATACAGGTCGCGGATTGCGCGCAGGCGAAAGACGTTCCACCAGCGCTGCCATCGATGCTCGGCCGCATCGTGGATCATATGGCAACGCTGGCAGAGCGCCGCGAGATTGCCGGGCATGCTGTTGCCTGGATCGTGATCGAGATGCGCACAAGCCAGCACGACATACGTCGTTCGTACCGACGCCAGAATGAAGCCGCCTTTGAGCGCGATCCGCTTGCCACGGCCGGAGCGCCAACACACGGCATCGGCATCCCACCAGCGACCATCGCCAAGATGTGCGACCCGACGCATATGCGGCCTCGAGCAGTGCTCGCAGCGCGCGCCGGCCCGATCGAACCGGATCACGTCCGACAGCTGGCGCCAGTCGATCGGGTAAAGCCAGCGGTTTTCAGGGCGGATCGGCATCTCGATTCTATGAGTCAGCCGATGGCAGAACGAAAGCGAAATCTTCTCGGTTTGTTTTTGGTCTGTTGTGTAACCGTTCCACGCGGTGCGTACCGTCAGTTTTCGTGGCGGCTGCCCGTGATCGTGCGCGGCGATACTGGCAACTCACTCGAAATCGCGCCGTAGAGCGCGTGTTCGTTACGACTCCGTACCGTCCGGCCCTTGGCTGCGGTCAAGCGCAAAGACTCGATCTGGCAGACATAAATCCGTTGACCAAGCGTCGGCGGTAACGGAACATAAAGCGAACACGTAGAGTCTAGCCACCATGTCAGCCGTCCTCGATTCGCTTCCTCAAAGCATCGCGCACTTACGAAGCATCGCGATGCCGCTCGCCGATTACCGGGTCCTGCCGTTCGGGGTTGGTGACCTGGACAATCGTCTGAACGGGGGAGGGCTCCGGGCTGGAGCGTTGCACGAGGTTGCGGCACGGACCTGTTCGCTGGTCGACGATGCGGCTGCCACGTTGTTCCTTGCCGGTATCGCCGCGCGAGAAGCGCGGAACACGCGTGCCCCGGTGCTTTGGGCAAGCTGCCGGAACGATCTCTACGCCCCCGGCTTGGCGCAAGCAGGATTGTGCTCGGCGAACGTGATCTACGCCCAGCCCAAGGACAACGCCGCGCTTCTGGCGGTTGTCGAGGACGCGATCCGGGATGGTACGCCGGCAGCGGTGGTGGCCGAGGCGGCAAAGGTTTCGATGGTCGCCACGCGCCGCCTGCAGCTTGTCTCGGCGGAAGCCGACATTCCCGTACTGCTCCTGCGCCGTTGGCGGGGCCGATCGCAAGACCCGCTCGGCGAGCCCTCCGCTGCCTGGACGCGCTGGCGGGTTGCCAGCGCCCCGTCGCAGCGGCTCAAGGTTGCCGGGGTGGGACGCGCCCGTTGGTCGGTCGAGCTGGCGCGTCAACGCACCGGCGGGTCCTTCTCATTGATCGTGGAGGGGTGCGATGAGACGGGTTGTCTCGCTGTTCCTGCCGCACTTGGCCATCGAGCGGCTGAGACGGCTGGACCGGCACGCCACGCCGCGGCCTGAGCGCTTAGCGCTCCACCTCCCGATCGACGACGATCCGGGTGAATGCTCTGTCCCCAGGGGTGGCGGATGGCGGCCGGGTGCGCGCTGGGCGCGGGCGCAATCCCCGACCAAGGTCGAGGTTGCCGGCAAGATTGCGGCGCTTCCGGCGCATGCGAAGCCGCCCATGCGCGAACTCGGGCGGCGATCGGAAGCCGCGAGCCATCCGTACAAGAGCCAGTCGGTCACCCGACCGGCCATGATCGTGACACGGCCCGCAACCGCTCATGCTCCGCTGGCGCTTGTCGGCAAGGTCGGGCGGCGTGAGGAAGTCGTGGCGGCGTGCGCTGCGGCGGCCTCGCTCGGTATCCATGTCGGAATGGCCGCTACCCATGCCCGCGCTCTGGTGTCCGATCTCGACTTCCGGCCCGCCCAGCCAGAGGCGGACGCGGTCCTGCTCGATCGCTTGGCGCTGCTTGCCGTTCGGCGTTGGTCGCCCATTGCGGCCGCGACGCCGACCGATGGCCTATGGCTTGACCTCGCCGGCTGCGATCACCTCTACGGGGGAGAAGAGCGCTTTTGCCGACGCCTGCGCGCCTTCTGCCAGCGCGCCGGATTCACGGCGCGCATCGCGGTCGCCGACACGCCTGGTGCCGCACACGCGCTCGCCCGGTACGGCCGGGAAGATCTGACGATCGTGCCGGCCGGTGGTACGGTCCAAGCGATATCGCCGCTTCCGATCGCCGCCTTGCGACTGACCGGCACGGCGCTCAGTGCGGCCAAGCGGTTCGGTTTCGAGACTATCGCAGACCTTTTGCCGGTCGCGCGCGGCCCGCTTGCGCGGCGGCTGGGCCTGCCCGCCATCACCCGGCTCGATCAGGCGCTCGGTGGCGTGGCGGAGCCGATCACGCCGCGCGAAGATGTCACCGTTCCAGCCGTCGAGCGCCGCCTGCTCGAGCCGATCGGCACGGCCGAGGCGATCGCACAGGTGATGGAGGATTTGCTCGGCGATTTGGCCGTGGTGCTGCAGGCGAGGGGGCTCGGTGCGCGATCGCTCCGACTGACGGGGCTGTGTGTCGATGGAACCGAACAGGTGGTTGCGGTCGGGACATCGCGGCCGACACGTGATGTCTCCCATCTCTTGCGCCTCATGAAACTCAGGATCGAGCGCATCGATCCCGGACTGGGGCTTGAGCAGTTCCTGCTGGTGGCACCGCATACCGAGCCGCTCGATGCAGTGGATCTCGGCGCAGTGCTAGCTGGCGAGGTTCTGGTGCGCGATCCCGCGCGCCTCGTCGATGTCGTCGCCGGCCGCATCGGCCCGAATGCGGTCTATCGGATCGCGCCGATCCCGAGCCATGTACCCGAGCGAGCGGTCGCGCGCGCCGACCCGGTCGAGATGCCGGCAGGGTGGCCGACATGGCGGCGGCCGGTTCGGCTCTTCGCCAGGCCAGAGCCCTTATGGGGCGTCATTGCGCTGCTGCCCGACCAACCGCCGCGGCGCTTCGAGTGGCGTGGCGAAGCGCACAAGGTCGTCGCCGGCGATGGCCCCGAGCGGATCCACGGCGAATGGTGGCGCCGCGACGCCGAGACCTGGGCGGTTCGGGACTATTACCGCGTCGAGGATGAGGCAGGCGGCCGTTTCTGGGTATTCCGGCGCGGCGACGGCACACATGATGATACCGGCGATCTCAGCTGGTGGATCCACGGCGTGTTCGCATGAGCGCGCCCTATGTCGAGCTTCAGGTGCTCACCCATTTCTCGCTGCTGCGCGGCGCGTCGAGCCCCGACGAGCTGTTCGCGGCGGCGGCAGTGCTCGGGTATTCCGCGATTGGGATCAGCGACATCGGTACGGTGGCGGGCGTCGTGCGCGCCTGGGAGGCGCAAAAGGCGACCGACGTCCGCTCGATCGCGGGTACGCGTGTCGATCTCTCCTGCGGGCGCCGCCTGATCCTTTATCCGACCGATCGCCCCGCCTGGTCACGGATCACACGGCTCCTGACCGTCGGGAAGAAGCGGGCGGGGAAGGGGGGCTGCCTGCTGCACTGGCACGACCTTGAGCCATGGTCGGAGGGAATCATCGCTATCCTGCTACCGGACGAGGCGGATCAGGCGAACCTTGCGGCACTTGCCGACCTGAAGACGGTTTACGGCCGACGCGGGTACATGGCG
Source organism: Sphingomonas sp. GW821-FHT09E03 (assembly GCF_059416225.1). Taxonomy (NCBI): domain Bacteria; kingdom Pseudomonadati; phylum Pseudomonadota; class Alphaproteobacteria; order Sphingomonadales; family Sphingomonadaceae; genus Sphingomonas; species Sphingomonas sp. GW821-FHT09E03. Next base: position 40,636 of record NZ_JBWKOS010000010.1, read on the forward strand.
CTGTTCCAGCGACGGCGGCCGGACGACGCTGTCCGTATCGATACGCTGGCTAGGCAGGCTGGCGGCGCCGGGGTTCGCGCGGTCGCAACCGGTGACGTCCTCTACCATGCGCCCGAAGCCCGCCTTCTGCAGGACGTGGTTACGGCCGTGCGCGAGAAGTGCACCGTTGATGAGCTCGGCTACCGCCGTGAGATCAACGCTGATCGCGCGCTCAAATCACCGGAGGAAATGGTCCGGCGCTTTCGTGATTATCCCGATGCGCTGCGCGCCAGCGTCGATATCGCGCGGGCTTGCACCTTCGATATTGGTGAGCTGTCCTATCAATATCCCCACGAGCGGCTGATCGACGGCCTGAGCGCGCAGGACGCGCTGCGGAAGTTGGCCACCGAGGCGGTCGAGCGGATGTTCGATGGCAACGTCCCGGCCGCCTATACCGACCAGATCGGCCACGAGATGAGATTGATCGGCGAACTGGGTTACGCGCCCTATTTCCTGACCGTCTATGCGATCGTCCGCGAAGCACGTCGCCGCGGCATCCTGTGCCAGGGCCGAGGCTCGGCAGCCAATTCGTGCGTGTGCTTCGTGCTCGGCGTCACCTCGATCGATCCGATCAAGCACGAGCTTCTGTTCGAGCGCTTCGTATCGGGCGAACGGCGCGAGCCACCCGACATCGACGTCGACTTCGAGCATGAGCGCCGCGAAGAAATCATCCAGTGGATCTACGAAACCTACGGGCGTGATCGATCCGCGCTGACCGCGGTGGTCCAGCGCTACCGCGCGCGCGGTGCGGTGCGTGATGTCGGCAAGGCGTTGGGGTTGCCCGAAGACCTGACGTCTTCGCTGGCGGGGCTGGTGTGGGGCTGGTCCGCCGAAGGCGTGGGTGAGAAGCAGGTCGAGGAACTCAACCTCGATATCGGCGATCGACGCCTGCGCCTGACCCTGGAACTGGCCCGCAAGCTGATCGGCGTGCCCCGCCACATGAGCCAGCACCCGGGCGGGTTTGTCCTGACGCATGATCGGCTGGACGATCTCGTGCCGATCGAGCCCGCCGCGATGGAAGATCGCCAGATCATCGAGTGGGACAAGGACGACATCGATGCGCTGAAGTTCATGAAGGTCGATGTGCTCGGCCTCGGCATGCTCGGCTGCATGAACCGTGCCTTCAACATGCTCGAGCAGGATAAGGGCATCCGCATCGGCCTGGCCGACCTCCAGGACGACGATCCGGCCGTGTACGCGATGATCCAGAAGGCCGACACGCTCGGCACCTTCCAGATCGAGAGCCGCGCGCAGATGTCGATGCTGCCCCGGATGAAGCCGCGCCGGTTCTACGATCTCGTGATCCAGGTCGCGATCGTCCGACCGGGGCCGATCCAAGGCGACATGGTTCATCCCTATCTGCGTCGGCGCGAGGGGCTGGAGAAGCCCGAATATCCCCGGCCGGAGCTCCGCGCGGTGCTGGAAAAGACGCTCGGCGTGCCGTTGTTCCAGGAACAGGCGATGAAGGTCGCGATAGTCGGCGCGGGCTTTACCCCGGCCGAAGCGGATCAGCTGCGCCGCGCCATGGCGACCTTCAAGGTCACCGGCGGCGTCTCGCATTTCTCGGCGAAGCTGGTCGAGGGTATGGTTTCCCGCGGTTATCCCCGCGACTTCGCCGAACGCACCTTCCGCCAACTCGAGGGCTTCGGCTCTTATGGGTTTCCGGAAAGCCACGCGGCGAGCTTTGCGAAGATCTCGTACGCATCGAGCTGGATGAAGCATCACCATCCCGACGTCTTCTGTGCTTCGCTCATGAACGCGCAGCCGATGGGATTTTATGCGCCCGCGCAGATCGTGCGCGACGCTCAGGCGCACGATGTCCAGGTCCGGCCCCCGTGCATTAACGCGAGCCGGTGGGACTGCACGTTGGAGCCGACAGGCGGCCGCTACCTCGCGGTTCGGCTCGGGCTTCGCCAGGTGCGCGGGCTGTCGAACGCCGACGGGGCCGCGATCGTAGGAGCGCGCAGCACGACATTTTTCGATTCGATCGAGGACGTGTGGCGTCGATCCGGCGTCCAGCGCGCCGCGATCGAGAAGCTGGCGGATGCCGATGCGTTTCACGCATTCGGCGCCGACCGGCGGCAGGGCCTGTGGAAGGTGAGGGGCCTTGGCGAGGCACCGCTGCCGCTGTTCGCGGCTGCGGACCGCGCTGCGGAGACGATTAGCGCCGAAGGAATCGAACCGTCGGTCGACCTACGACCGCTGACGGATGGTCGCGAAGTGATCGAGGATTACCGTTCGCTGCAGCTCTCGCTGCGGGCGCATCCTCTGACGTTCGTTCGGGGTGAGCTGGCCAGGCGTGGCGTAACCGAATGCGCTGAACTCGCGAACATTCGGGATGGCCGGCACGTCGAGGTCGCCGGCATCATCCTGGTCCGCCAGAAGCCCGGCTCGGCCAAGGGCGTGTTGTTCATCACGATCGAGGACGAAACGGGGATCGCCAACGGCATCCTGTGGCCGGATCGGTTCGAGCGGCTACGCCGCACGATCATGTCCGCGTCGATGATCGGCATGAAGGGCCGGGTGCAGAAAGAGGGCGAGGTGATCCACGTCATCTGCGACCGGATCATCGACCATGGTGACCTGCTGCACCGAGTGGGCGAGATGTCGTTCCCCCATCGGACCGGCCGCGGCGATGGGGCCAAGCATGCCGGATCGCCTGACCGCGGTGACGCGGGTTGGAAGCCGGAGCCGCGCAACTGCTACTGGCCGCCGCACGCTGAGGGCATGGATCCCGAGGACGCCGTACGCTTCAAATCGCATGACTTTCGTTGAGCGATGGCAAAGCTTGCTCGCCACCAGCGCGTCGTCATCGCGCTATCGGTCCATATCCTGCGGAGCGGCGTCGCCCGCTGCTCGGACACGCGCGTGGACGGCGTGGAGGTTCGCTTGGCGCTTCGGTGCCTGCTACCGCATTGCCCGGAGCGTTGGCCGCTCGAGCTTTATTGGGATGCGGCGCGCCAGGAAAATGAGATTGGCAGGGCGCAGGGGGTGACCGCCGCGTTCAACGGCATTGTCCGTCAGCTGCGCCGCGCAGGCCGATATGAGGAAGTGCTGGATCAGTGAGAAAGCGTGCCGCCCGCATCCTCAGCTGAGGCACCTCGGGGATGGTGCCCGTCGGATGGCATGGATCGATCCGGATGGCGCTTCCTTCCGCCACGGCTTCAGCTTTCTACGTCGGCCGCAGTCAGCAGGATCGGGGGCTCCCCGCCGAGCCGCTTGACGAACTCGCGCTGTGCTATGCGGTGAATGTCGCTCTCGAACTCGATGAAGACCTCGAGGGCAGTTTCGGAGTCGAGCGTATCGCGATCGGGATCGAGGAGCTGCGTCAAAGCCTCGCTGGTGATGAGGAACTCGACGACTCCTAAGTTAGTGGCACCCGTGAACCCGACGCTCTCGCGTTCGGCAACCCAGTAATAGTCCCCCATCTCGAAACGGACGCTGGGATTGGCCATGCCGCCTTACTCCTCTGGTGTGCTGGAAGCCGGCAGGTGCTCCGCCAGTGCTGCGATACCCTCACCGGTAAAGGTCGTGCTGGAGGCGCCCTCGATCTGGACAGGATGCTCTACCGTCAGGACGGCCGCGGCTTGATGCTCGGGGTCCAATCCGCGCCAATCGCGAACTGCTCGCTCGAGGTTGGTGACTTCAGCGACGTCGCTATCGCCGCGCGGGACGTTTTCGAGCGACGCGCTCATCCGCCAGTTGATCTCAGGCGTCTTTACGCTTTCGCCCCAGGTCGCTTCCGTCATGATCGTCTACCTTCTCGCGTCTGGTTCTTGGCGCAATTTCGAATGTAGCCTGACAGGGCGCGTCCGTGCCAGTCCGAAGCTTACAATCCTCGAGCTTCAAGGGCCGCGAGGGGCGACTGCGATGATATCAAGCTTTCGCAGGGCTCGTGCCATGCGTTTGGCATCGAGCTGCCCGATGCCATGTGCACGAAAGGCGCTGGCGAGTTGTCGCTCCGTCAATGGCGCTGACACCTGATCGAGAACGGCAAGCGCTGCGGCTCGCACCTCAGGGGGTGCAGCCTTCAGGGCGTCTAGGGCTTTCATTCTGCCTCGTGAAGGTTGCTCGGTCTCATCGGTATAGATGCGATATAGCTTTGCGCCATGCGACTTGCACGTACCCCACTTCGTGGCGCTGCCGGCGGGAGGGCAGTAACTACGGCAGGCGCTTCGTGACAGATTGCCGTGTCTGTCGATGTCGCACGAACTAACCTGTGCGATTTGTACTGTGAATTTCTTGATGCCTCCTTGGACTCCGCCATATTCAACTCTCGCGTAAGGTCGTATATAACGCACCATATCGCCCCTATGGGCGCTTATATGAGACATTGAAATGCGGTCGGCCGTCTTCGATATTCTTCCATCTCGCGTAAGGCGCAGTTTGACCAAGCTTGGTGCCGATATCGCGCTGGCGCGGAAGAAGCGCAGGCTCACGGTGGTCATGATGGCCGAACGGATCGGTGTAGCCAAGAGCACCTATCTCAAGCTGGAGAAAGGCGATCCCACCGTCTCTCTCGGCACATACGCCATGACGTTCTTCGTTCTAGGGTTTGGCGAAAGCCTTGGAGAGATCATTGACGTCAGGAATGACGAACAGGGTTTGTTATTTGACGTCGAGAGGATGCCTCAGCGGGTCCGCCGACCAAAGCCGCCAACTTCGTTGTGAGTTGGCGATTCGTAAAGGTTCGAATAATGGTAGGCGACGAGATCGGCGGTGCCGGTTTGCTGCATTACCAATCATCTTGACGGTTGCGCCGCCCTCAGCCGGTAGCAGCGCTGCCCTTGCTAGTCAGGACCTTTTATGTTGACATTTTCTCGTTAGGTGCCATTAAGGGCATATCTAATGCCCCTATGGGCATCGCGCGGATCTTAATGGCAATTAGGAAAAAGCGCTGGAGCTTCGGCTTCAAGACCCGCTGGTCCGAAAGGACCTCCCGTTTCGGTTACGGCTGAAACGGGACGATGATCCTCTCCAGGATCCTCGACCGGCTGATGGGCGATAGGGTGAAAATTGGATAATAGCGCCGTACACCAATTCGGTGTCGGCGTATTATCTATCCTACCTTTGTCTTCTTATGAACCCGTACGTAGTCATTCGGATAGATGTTGGCATAGTCGCCATTGGCACTAACGCGCCCGTCTCGATCACAATGAAAAATCGCTCCGTCTAAAACCGAGCCGTCGCTGCGCTGTGCGTCATGGTGCAGTCCGGGAGCCAGAGCGCCGCCAAACCTGTACAATGATCGCAATGTACTAAGCAGCTCGCCAATATCTTCGTCGTTTTCAGCCTCACGCGGTGGGCCGTCATACGCAGTTTGATGTGCGATCAGAAAGGCCATCCCCCGGCTATCAACGAATACGCGCCGGGTCCGTTTGGCAGGTATGCGCGCGATATCGTCGTGGGTAAGGTCCGTTGGACCGAGATCAGGCAGCCGATCGGTCCAAGCGCGCTCGTTAAGCCGGAACGCACGAAAAGCAGGAACGAGATCATGGTCGCCGACGGCGAAGTTCCGTGGCGGAAGAAGCATTGCCTCGTTGTCCGCTTGCCGACCCAGACGTTGAACAACCTCGTAAAGACCTTGGCGCACCGCGCCCGCAGCGTCGCTTGCGTCGGCCAGTTCCTGCTCAATCGCACTAAGAATGTGTCGCCGTTGCCGCGCTTTGTCGTCACGGCTGACAAGACTGGTCAGTGGGGCGACCATCACCGCAAAATCAAAGGCGGCGAGCAACCGTTCGTCGTCGGACGCTGGGACATACAGAAGCGTGATCGTTGCGGGCGTCGCTGGACGCTCCGGCCCGTTGGTACGTCGCCGAATTGCGAAGCTGCCTACTGACCGTACGATCTGACCGACAAGAGCCTCAGGATATAGCGGGCCGTCATCGCTCGATGACGGAATGGCTTGGACGATCGCGTCCTTCACATTGGCGCGAAGCCATTCAGAGGCGCCCCTGACGGTAGCCAACGGCAACCCGGCAATCACGTACAGCTGCTGCGGTCCGCGCGGCTGCACCAGGTGCCGCCGCCTGTCCTTCTTCGCCATCAGGGCAGTCGACTCAACATCAACGCGATATCTATCGGTACGATCAAGCGATCGGCAAGTTCGTGCGACTGAGCGGCATAAAGACGCTCAAGCGCCGAAGAAGTTCGCTTTTCGACCGGCACCACCGGAGCAGACGGCGACCGCGTGCGCTTCTTGCCAAGCGTTTCTGCTACGATACCGTGTCGATCGCACCATGTCCTAATATTGGTCTCGAGCGCTGCTACATCCTCACCGCCTAGCGCCGCCATGTCATCTACCGGAAGACCAGGAAGCCTGAGGTCCTCGTCGACCAGGATGAAACCTTCCTCCCCTGCGTCTGGTCCGGCTTGGTAGCTCACGCTTGGCTCGAGGCGCAGGTACATATCCTGGCCGGGCGCGACTTCCAGGCAAAAGGCTAGAATCAACGCTCGCGGCAGACCGCGAAGGAAGTAGCGGGTCTTGCGTTGCGCGATCGCTGCTTCAGCAAGGTGTTCGTCGCCATTCAAAACGACCGCGATAAAGGACGTCGCGCTAGGATCGCGAATGAGCATGACACCCGGCGTGCCCTCCACGATCTGAGTCAGGGTACGTGTATCGTCGTCGGCAAGCGGCCATTTGTCGACCTTTGAGAGCAGAGCCCCGACGTTGGAGAGCATCAATACTCCGGAGTGCGGCCTCTGATAATAGTCGGCGACGAGCGCGGCGATGTCATCTTCGATCATCCCGACGCTATGGCCCATCAGAGGGTCGTTCGCCATAAATTCCGTATCGTGGGCCGCCGCACCACGCCGCCTCTGATAAAACGGCGTCACCTCCTAGCGGCCAGTCGTGCGGTCGAGACGAACACCAAGACCGCCGCTGACATCGCTTAGCCGAGTAAATTCACCCAAGGGGCCGCCGAAATACTGAACGGCAGCGCCGCCGCCCGGTTGCGGGAGATCACGGGCGCGGGCAGACTTGGGGCGCGTGACATTAGTGCGTCCCTTTGAATCGTTGCGCCGCGCGCAGACCGGCTGCGCCGCCTGGTATCATGTTCAGGCCGTTAGCGTGCTTCGAAGCAAGGCTGTACTTTTCGACCATGGCCTCTTCGACGTCGAGCGCCTCGCCATGGCTCAGACCCGTCGCGCAGATGGTCGTTATCAGGCCGCGGAGCTTTGGCCGCTCGTCGAGCACGCCGTGAAGTTCCTGCGCGCGGGCGGCCGTCAGATCCCTTAGCGTCCGCGCGAACAGGCGGTGAGACTTCCGGCTGATGGCGGAACGGGTGTGTTCCTGGAAGCGCAGGCTCCAACCCCGCTTCGTGATGCCGTAGTAGACGAGGTCTCTGCCATCGCTCGTCATGAGCACGTGGAGGTATACCGTGTAGGTCCCCTCAAGCGGAAGATTGCCCTTGAGCACGGCGCGCATCGGCAGCTCGACGCGCATCCCCACGTCGAGCGTCGGGGAGACCATGCTCAGAAACACGGCCGGCGCGATCCCGGCCTCCCGCTCTAGGTTCAGGATCGCGGCCGCGTGAAGCACCTTGCGCTCCGCGTTCATTGTCTCGGTGACGTCGGCAACTATGCGGCCCGATGGCAAGGTCGGGCACGGGCCGTTTTGCAGGCCGCCCCCGCGGACCCAAGCCTGCACGTCCGCGACGTAGCCGTTCTGCTCGTCGAACGCGGCGAGGACATCGTCCAGCACCTCGGCGGAGCGAAGCGGGTTGAAGGTCAGGCCGCGCGAGAGGTGCATCAGCGCGGTCGGATCGACGAAGCGCAGCCGCTCGTTCAACAGACTGGCGGCCTTCCAGTCGGGCTTGAATGCTGGAAGGATTTCGGGTGGTGAGGTCCTCAAGCGAGCGAGCACTCCGAGTGGACGTCGGCCCCAACCACCGATCGGGCAATCGACGCCAGATGCGGATGGTGGGTGAAGAACAGCACCTGGGTGGACTTTGCCAGCTCGGCGAGGACGCGGAAGCCCGCCTCCGACCGCTCGTCGTCGAAGTTCACGAAGAGGTCGTCTGCGAGGAACGGGAGCCGGATCCCCGAGGCGACCGACTGCTCGACGGCGGCCAGGCGCAGAGCCAGGAAGAGCTGGTCCGTCGTGCCCTCGCTCATCGCACCCACGTCGACCACGGTGCGGCCGTCGTCCCTCAGGCCGAGAAGCCTGGGGGTCGTTCCGTCGTTGTCGATGCGCAGCGCCGAGTAGCGCCCGATCGTCAGCGAGGAGAAGAGTTCGCTGGCGCGCAGCAGCATCGGGTCTTGGTGGCGTTCGCGGTACTGCTCGATCGCCCAGCGCAGCGTGACCGCCTGGGCGCGCTTAAGGATGTACTGCTCGGTAAGCACCCCCAGCTCAGACCTCGCCTGCCCCGCGTCGGTCGCCGCGTCCACCGCTGAGGCGCCGGTCCCCTCGAGGCCGGCGAACGCCGTCCGCGCGTCCCCATGTGCGGCTGCCGCGGCGGCGACCTCACCGTTGAGGCTGGCAAGCTCGGCCGAGAGGGTCTGCGCGCGACCAGCCAAACTGTCGGGATCAACACCCTCTTGCGCCGCCAGCAGCTCCTCAAGGGTCTTGCCGTCGCCGGCTGACTTGATCGCCGTCTCCGTGGCCGCGATGGCGATGCGCAGGGCACGAGCCTCCCGCGACCTCTGGATGGCAGCTCCGAGCTCGGCCGTGTCCCTCGAGAAGGTCTCCTCCATAAGTGTTCCGAGTAATGCGAGCGCCAGCGCGAGCTTGGCGTCCTCGGCGGCGGTGTCCGCGGTTCTTTCGGCAAGGGTCTCCTCGATCGACTTGACCACGTTCGAGGTCGCGCGCGCCGCCGTGAGCCGTTCGCGCATGAGACGCAGCCGCTCCGCGGGCCCTCCCGAGGCGTCGATGCCGAGCGCGTCGGCGATCGACGCGACGCGCGTGTCGTGGTCGTCGGCGTCGCGCGCCATTCCGTCCATGCGGGCCTTGAGCTCCGTCTGCGCCGCCAGCGCCACCCGCAGCTCATCGAGGACGTCCAAAGTGGCGATGGCGCCGGAGATGTCCATCTCGAGCCGCGCATCCGCCAGCAAGTCCCGCCAGGCGGTGGCCCGGACCGTCGCCGCATCCTCGAGTTTCTTCCTGCGTCGGGCGAGCGCGTCGGCGTCCTGCTCGAGCTGTTCCGCCGCCGCCTTGCTGAGACGGGCGGTCTGCTCCGACGCTTCGCCATCGGAGCGAATCCGCTCGGCACGGGCGAGGACGGGTGCCAGTTCGGTGGCCTCGTTTTCCGCCGCGTCCACGGGGAGACGCGCGACGAGCGCTACACGCACACTGGCGCGCCGCCGGCGGCTGGCCGCGGCTTCGTCCTCGAGCGAAGTCGCGGTCGCGTGCGCCGCCTCCGCCGCGTCGCGGTCGACAAGCCAGCTGGTGAGCTGCTCCGGCTCCATCTCGGCGTAGCCGGCGCGGGTCAGTCGCGTCATCCAGTCGGCACGGAACGACGTGCCCTGCCCGGTCGCGGTGGCGGCACGGGCCTCCGCCTGTTCGGCATCCAGCAGCAGTTTCGCGGTGCGCAGGCCCATGTCGGCCAGCCTGCTTGATTCGTCCGCTGCGGCGAACCGGAGGTCGCTGCGTTCGTCCGCCCGGGCGACTGTCGCCTCGAAGGCGGCGACTGCATCATCTGGGGCATGGAGGGCGGTTTGCCCGAGGACATGGTCGCGGATCGGCTGCCAGCGGGCGTCGCGCTGGGCCCGCGAGTCCACGATCTCGTCAGTCGAGATTGCGGGGCCCGACGAGAGTTGCCTCATCTGCAATTCAAGAGCGGCCGCTTCCTCGCGCGCCCGCGTGGCAAGCGCGGTCTCGCGCGCCTGCGTTGCGGCTAGATCCGTGAGGGTCGTGCGTGCCGCCTCGATCTCGGTGGCGGCGATGCGCGGTAGAGCGAGAAGACGCGGGATGTCACCGTTCCAGGGTGCCAGACGCGCGATCGCCTGTTCGACCGCCGTGGCGGCGAGTCCGGCCTTCCGCTCCGCCGTATCGCATCTGGCGTCCGCGTCCACGCCGAGCGCCCGCGCGGCGTCGACCGCCAGGACGACCGCGGCGAGCTCGACCGTCTTCGGCGTCTCGTCGACGCTCCCCGACACGGGCCTGCGGCGCTGGGCGAGGTCCTCCTCGCTCTCGGCGATCTGGTCGAGCGCCGAAACATCCTGGACGTGGGCCAGCGCCAGCTCGCGTATTCGTGAGCTGACAATCCTGGTCGGCGGCTCCGCCGCGCCGACCTCCTTCCTCAGCCGGGCAACGAGACCGTTCCCGGCGTCGTGCTCAGCCGCTAGGCGGAGCATGTCCTGCCGCGCCTTGGCGACCGCGCCGGCCGTGGCACCGAGCTCGTCGATCCGATCGGCCTGCGCGAGCACGGTCGGATCCGGCACGAGGGCCTGCATGCGTTCGGTCGCCTCGTCGGCCAGCTTGACGGCTATCGCCTTCGCCAGTGTGGCGCGGTTGATCTCGGCCATCGTCGTCTCCGCCGCGTCCTCGCGATGAGGCGCGATGTCGACGGTCTCCGCGTGACCCGAGAGCGAGGCGAGCTGGTCCGCGAGGAGCCGTGCCGAAGGCGCGATGCGGCGTGTGCGTTCCACGCGGCTCACTTCGGCGAGGATCTCGTCCCGCCGCCATTGCGCGTCGTCCAAACTGGCCTGCGCCGCCACCACCGCTGCGCGTGCGTCGAGCCACGTCTTCGGTCGTAGCGACTGGTCTCGGGCGGCACGGCTCTGCGTTTCGAGCTCGCGCTGGGCGATGGTGAAGGACCGCTTGCTGGACGCGCGTGGTCCCCAAATCGCGTCCGCGTCCTCTTCGATGCGCGAAAGCTCGTCCGACACGCCGGCCAGGCCGGAGCCTGCCGCGAACAGAGCGCGCCCCAGGTCGTTGCGCGCCTCGACCATGGCCCTGCCGCCTGCCCGCAGGCCATCTTGGTCGAGACTGAAGGACAGGCCGAACGTCTCGCGCGTCTGGCCGCGCAGCATCGCCAGCAGGGTGCCCTCGTCGAGTGCCCGGTCATCCGGGCCGAGCAGCGTGCCACTGGTGCCCTTCTTGCGGCGGCAGGCGAGCGTCCCGCCGTCATCCTCGAGCACCGCCCCAACGCGCAGGAGAGAGTAGTCGTAGCGGAAGTTGTAGGGGGAGCGGGTTAGGAAGCCAAAGAGCAAGTCGGACACGGCGGCCATCGAGGTGGTCTTGCCCGCCTCGTTCGCACCGTAGACGACGTGCAGGTCGGGAGCGCCCGGGCGGAAGGTAAGTTCGCAGCCCTCGAAGTGGCCGTAACGCTCGAGGGCGAGGCTGGCGAAACGCATGCTAGGCCTCGCTCGTCAGGCGCGAACTCAACGCGAGTGTCGCGGTGCGGAGAACGGAACCCCAGTCGCCGGCGGCGGCCGCATTGCGCAGCTCGCCGTCCTCGTCGGATCCGAGGGACGTCTGCGCCGCCAGCAGGAACGGGCCGAGGTCATGCGCGAGCAGCTCGGCGAGCGCCGGGTCGGTCGGCGCGCGCGCGATCAGCGCGGCGAGGTCGTCGCCGATGACGACGTTTTGAGTCTGGCTGTCGGGGGCAACTAAAACCTTCACCTTCTCGATAAAGAGATCGGGCGAGATGGACGCGGCGACCGCGCGGGCGTCATCGCGAAGCGAACCCCCGCGATCGTGCATCGCGCCCGCGTCGGACGTTCGACCCGTGAGCGTTACGCGGGCCACCAGGGGGAGTCCCGCTGCACTGTCCTGCCACGCCGCCAGAAGTGCGCCGCGCATCAACGCCGGCACCGCCTCGGCCATGGCGTCGGTGCAGTCGACCTCGACTACGGTCCAGCGCAGGACGTCGAGCTCGATGCGATCGACCGCGGTGACCCGAGCGTCTTCGACGGTGACGATCACCGCGCCCTTCGGCCCGGTCTCGCGGATCGTGCGGCCCTGTGTGTTGCCCGGGAACACGACGTGCGGCTCCTCGCAGACGATTTCGTGCTCGTGGACATGCCCGAGCGCCCAGTAGTCGTAGCGCTTGGACTTAAGGTCATCGAGACTGCAGGGGGCGTATGCGGCATGCCCCTTCCGGCCAGCCAAGGCGGTGTGCAGCATGCCGATATTGAAGTTGTAGCTAGCGGCCTCGGGATAGGCGAGCACCAAGTTGTCGGTGACGGCGGGCGTCGGAAAGCTCTGGCCGTGGATTGCGACCCCAAGATCCGGGAGTGTGTGCGTCTCTGGCTTCTTAGTGCCGAACAGCCGCACGTTGGGCGGCCACGGCACGCTCCTCGTGATGACCGATTCCGCATCGTGGTTTCCGGCGAGGAGGAAGACCGGGATGCCGGCTTGGTCGAGCCGTCCGATCGCGCGGGCGAAATAGAGGCCGGTGCTCATGTCCCGCCACTCTCCATCGAACAGGTCGCCTGCGATCAGGACGAAGTCCACAGTCTCGTCGAGCGCACACTGGACGAGGTTGTCGAAGGCCGCGCGGGTTGCGCTACGGATATCCTCTTCCGGCAGTCCCTCATAGCGGGACAGGCCATACAGGGGACTGTCGAGGTGGATATCGGCCGCATGAAGGAAGCGAAAGTCGGTCATCATGCCATCCTGCCGAAGCGCATCAGATTACACCAGCGTCCCGGCGGCCCCTGCGCGCGTGACAATCGATTGACAGGCGAAGGGACAGACCTAGCATTGCTCGATGGGGGAGGGGTCTCGTTGAACGGATCATAATGGGCCGTGCCGGAACTCGACTCCTGCCATTCGCAGATCGCATAACAGTAAGCCGGGGAGGGCTCGATGGCCTCGCCTCACAACATCCAGTGGGACCGAAAGCATGAAGGTCAGTCTCGTCGCCATTCGCAACTTCCGGAGGCTGGAAAATGTGGAGATCGACCTCGAAGACCGAGAGTCGATCTTCGTCGGACCGAACAACAGCGGCAAGACATCGGCAACTGCGATATTCCGGTGTTTTCTCGGCGGTCGCGACTTTAAGATTCATGATTTCTCCGTTTCCCGAATGGCCAACTTCGACGCTTTTGTCGAGACCGGCGATAAAGCGCGTCTTCCTGCGATCACCCTGGATTTGTGGTTCACCATCGATCCCGAAAGTATTGCCTTCGGGAGGGTTTTCACGCTGCTACCCAAGCTTTCCGACTTCACGGAGCTTGGAATACGCTTCTCGTACGAGATCGACGATGCTGCCAAGCTTTGGGACCAGTACAACGCGGCCTATCCCAAGCAGGAGGACGGTAGCCGAGCAAAGGCACTGTCGCAGTATCTTGCGCTAGACGGCAACCTTTCGCGACATAGCACCACCCGCTTCTTCTCGCTGGACAGACAAACAGGAGAAGGGGGCGCGACCGAAATCGTCACAAGCGAGCTCGAGCCAGAGGAGGGCAAGCGACTTGTGCGGCACCTTATCCGAGTGGAGTTCGTCGACGCGCAACGCAACATCAATGACGATGACAGCAGCCGCAGCAATCGGCTTTCAGCAGCCTTTGGCGCTTTTTACCGAAAGAACCTCGAGCAGGTCGGGCATGCAGCCGACGCGCACCGCGTGATCGACGAGAACAACAGGCAGCTAACCGAGCATTACGAACAGCAATTTGATCCTCTCATTAAGTTGATCAAGGGCCTTGGCGTTCCCTCTATTAACGACCGCGAGCTGCGAATTATCTCGTCGCTTAGCCCAGAAACGGCTCTACGCGGCAGCACAGAGCTGCTTTATGTCGATCCAAGCCGGCAGCATGAACTGCCCGAGCTCTATAACGGGCTCGGCTTCAAAAACCTCATCTACATGGCGATTCAAGCTCGGCACTTTCACTCACAGTGGGTTATGACCGCTGAGAATCGCCCTTTGTGCCTGATGATTTTCATCGAGGAGCCTGAAGTTCATCTGCACGCTCAGGTGCAGCAGACATTCATTTCAAATATCTGGCAGGTAATCAATCAATCGGCGCAAGCGGCGGGTGAACCGAGCCTCGTGCCGCAGCTCGTTGTGACCACCCATTCCTCTCATATCATGGAAGCGGTGCCTTTCGAGAAGGTCCGCTATTTTCAGCGCTGTCATGTAGCGGGGGAAACCGCCGCCACGGGAATCCGCAACGCCTCGGCCGTGCGCAGCCTCCGCGCCTTCCAGCCCGAGGCTGAGACGATCGACGGCAAGCTTATCTCGCCTTCCGAGTCGCTGGCGTTCCTCAAGCGCTATCTGCGTCTTACCCATTGCGATCTGTTTTTCGCCGATGCCGCGATTCTCGTGGAAGGCGCCGTCGAGAAGCTTCTGATGGCGGCCATGATCGAGAGTTCAGCGGCGCGCCTCCGGACCACCTATCTGACGGTCTTAGAAGTAGGAGGGGCTTACGCGCATCGCTTCGAGGGGCTGCTAAGCTTCCTGCACATTCCATATCTGGTGATCACCGATCTCGACTCTGTTGTACCAACCGGCCATCCGAAGGCGTGCCGTGCCGATGTCGCTGGCGCGCGTACCTCGAATGCATCACTCAAGAAGCTGTGTGGCAAATCAACGGTTGCCGAGCTGATCGCGCTTACATCCGACGAGAAGAAGCATGTAGCGAAAGATCGTTGTATCGCATTTCAGACCGATGTCACTGTCACCGAGGGTACCAGCCAGCAAGAGTTGCGGCCCCGGACCTTGGAAGAAGCGATGGTCTACGAAAACTTCAAGCTTGTGCGAGCCGGAACGCTCTCCATCGATGCTGCGATCCGAGCGCCCCTCGATGAGGCGTATCAGGACGTCTACGATCGGATCCGGTCGGACAGTTTCAAAAAGACCGACTTTGCCATGGACGTACTCGCCTGTGATGAGGAGTGGATCGTTCCTGAATATATTGCCGAGGGTCTCCGCTGGCTTGAGGAACGGCTCTGCCCACCACTCGCCAACGCATCGGCGGCTGCTGCTGCCGCTGCTGCTGCGGTGGTTTAGCATGGGCATCCGCATCGAAAGCGAAGCAGATCTTGTCGTTCGTCAGTGCCTCGACGATCGTCGCAGCTTTGCGATGGTGGCGGGCGCCGGTTCGGGCAAGACGAGCTCCTTGGTCGAGGCCCTTGGGCGTGTGCGCGAGCGTGAGGGTGCGGCACTCCGGCGCCAAGGGCAGCGCATTGCGTGTATTACCTTCACGAAGCGCGCGGTCGAGGTGATCAAGACGCGTCTCGGATTCGATGACCTCTATATGGTTTCCACCCTTCACGGGTTTTTGTGGGGCCAAGTCGGACGGTTCAACGACAACATCCGTGAGGCGCTTATTGAAAGCCGCCTTCCTGCGCTGATCGAGAAGGCAAAGGCGGAGGATAAGGGCGGCAAGAGTAAGACAGCCCTGAAGGCGCGCGCCAAGGTTGAGCGCCTCTCTGCTGCACTCGACAAGTTGCCGTCGATTTCGACCTTTGAGTATGCCGACACCAAGTTCAGCGACTATGGTGAAGGTAAGATTGGTCACGATGATGTGATCGAGATCGCCGCTTATCTTTTTGCGAACAACGCAACATTCCGGCGAATCACTGGCCTGCGCTTTCCCTATATATTCGTCGATGAAGCACAGGACACTTTCGAAGGCATTGTTGCTGGGCTCAACCTCGTCTGCGCCGGTATCGGCCCGCCGCTTATCGGGTACTTCGGTGATCCCTGGCAGCAAATCTATGATCGCAGTGCCGGGGCCTTTTCGCCGCCTGAAGGCGGCAAAATTATTACCAAGACGGAAAACTTTCGCTGTTCCAAGAGTGTGATCCGTCTTCTCAATGCCTATCGGCGTGATGTCGAGCAGTATGCTGCCGGTGATAACAAGGAGCGGGAGGGAAGCGTTGAGTTCCTGTTAGTGAAGGCGGAAGAACCCAGTGAACCACGCAAACGGTACGGCGACGATCAGATCGAGCGCGCGTTGGCACGGATGGATGCGGCAGTCGCTGACTGGGGCTGGAGCGGCCACGCCGACGTCATGCGGCTCTTTCTTGCTCGTCAGATGATCGCCAGACGCCTGGGCTTCGCTGAGCTCAACAAGCTGTTTACAGGAACGTTCGCCTCCTCACGAGCCGAGGAAGCGTTCGAGGCAGGCGACCACTTCCTGATCAAACCCTTTCTGAGGACGCTTTGCCCGCTCATCCTGGCAAGAGAGCAAAATGACGGACGCAAAGT
The DNA here is from genome assembly GCF_059416225.1 of Sphingomonas sp. GW821-FHT09E03. Classification (NCBI taxonomy): domain Bacteria; kingdom Pseudomonadati; phylum Pseudomonadota; class Alphaproteobacteria; order Sphingomonadales; family Sphingomonadaceae; genus Sphingomonas; species Sphingomonas sp. GW821-FHT09E03. Next base: position 56,778 of record NZ_JBWKOS010000010.1, read on the forward strand.
TGTAGACATCCTGAGACGGGAAAGCCCGGCGTTTGCAGTCGACGGCCGGAACGCTGCGAAGTCGCTGAAGTTGATGATTGAGACCTCGGCAGCGTTGGTGGAGCAGCTGCATGCCCTCTGGAAAACGGAGACGGTTGGTGAAATTCTTCGCTTCTGCGTTGAGAAACAGACCATCTTAGCCTCGGATAAGCTGCACGACCATCTTGCTCGGTCGCCTCGAGAAGAACTGTACAACGAGGATCTGAACAGCCTCGATAAGGGCGACTGGCTTGCCGACGCCTTCTTTTCTATGCCGACCCAGCAGGTCACTCGCTACGCCTCCTTCATTCAGAGCAACACTGCGTACAGCACTCAACATGGTGTGAAAGGCGAAGAATATCATAAGGTTATGGTCGTTTACGATGACGTTGAAGCTTCCTGGAACGCGTATAACTTCAGCAAGACCTTGACTCCGGCGACAGCCGGGGAACCGACGGAGCGTCAGCGGGACCAAACGTCGAAATTGGCATACGTCTCCTTTTCCCGAGCGATGGACGATCTGCGCGTTCTGATGTTCACGACCGATCCAGAAGGGTCACGCGCCGAGCTTATTGCCAACAAACTGCTGTCGCCCGAGCAGATCCGGGTGATGAACTGACGTTTGCTCTCGCACGCGCCGGCTCGTCCCTAAGCCTCGCCCTTCCGCGAGTGCCGATGATGATTAACGCGGCAGGCAATCGCGTGGAGCCTGCAACGGCATCGTCGCGCGTTGCTTCAGCTTACGCGGTGCCAACAAACTATAGGTGTGCCGGCAATTCGGCCCGCCACTCGCTCATCAGGATAAGCGTCCCTTCAACAGTCTCGCCTTGCTTGACGAGCTCCAGATCGCCGACCGACACCGCATCGTCCCACCGAAACTGCTGCGAAAGGTAGGATAGCGCGGCGCGTTTATAGGCGGTGTCAAGATTGTCGAGTTGGTCGCCTTTGGTTTCCAGAATTGTGATGCGCTTGGCCTCTCCGTCGCGCTGAACTGCGAAGATAAAGTCGGGATAGATCTTGGCCTTCCTCCAACCCTGGATGCCGTACTGCGTCCTTGCCACGTTGCGATGCCACCAAGTCAGCGCCCCCTCGCCGTCGAGGTAGACCGCGACATCCTTTTCGTCGGTGTTGAAGTCGGCCTCGAAGACCGGGGTGAACAAGCTCTTTTCCAGCGGACCGCCGGTCCGGCTCACCACCTGACGCGCGTTTTCGGAAAGCGTGGTTTGCTCGGTCATCGGCATGCGCCAGTTTCTGCCGTCGAGGCGCAACCTGAACTGAATACGGCCCGCTTCGACCTCGACTTTGAATCTGGCTTCCGCAAATACGGCGCGCGCCATGTCGAGCCCCTTCCTGAGCTCATCGACGATCAGGGTGGCCAGCCTGCCCAGCTTGTCCGCATCGAAGCCGCGGGCATCCAGTGCCGCGATCATGGACCCGACGATCTCGCGTCCGACGAAGGGGTTCTGGACGATGTCCGAAATCATCCGGGCGGCGTGTGCCGGATCGAACGCCAGTTCCTCCGTATTGGAGGCGACCGTCTCGCCAACGAACAGCTCCTCGCCGTCCTCTGACAGGCTAATGCGTTGCAGCTGACTCTCGGCGGCCTGCGCATTCTCCGGCAGGCCGTCCGCTATGGCCTTGGCGTCAAAGTCGCGCCAGTCGATGGCGGACAGGATATCGGCATCGTAGTCGAGCTCCCTGACCTCGCCGTTGGAAACCGACATCACCTTCGGCAAGTATATTTCGGTGGACGCGAACACATGGCGTCGGTCGATCCTACGGCTCTTCTTGCCCGAGGCCTCCTCATCTTCCTGCAATGTGCGAAGCACGAAGTCACCAAGACCACCCTTCTGCAGGCCGCCCTTGATCGCGCTGACAACGGAAGCGGTGCTGGCGTGATGCGTGATGACATAGCACTCGTCGAGCGCCTCGCACCCGGTTTCAAGCGCGCCCGGCTGCCGCAGAACTCGGCCGACCAGCTGCGTCATGGCCTTGAGGTTGGTGCTGGCCGACAGGCTGCAAAGGACATAGGCAAACGGGCAATCCCAGCCCTCCTGCAGCGCCTGCTTCGTGATGATGGCGCGCACCCGGTTGGTGGGCGACATCAGGTCTTGGTTCTCAGGCCCCTTGAGATCGTTCTGCTGCGCGGTCTTGATCGCGATTTCGGTCTGGTCGAAGCCCGAGGTCAGTAGCCATTCCTTGACGTCCTCGGCGTGGATGTGCCCGCTCTCGCGCTGGTCCTCGCCTGTGCGCTCCACCTGGACCAGCATGATCGGCCGGATGTACCGGTTCGTGTCGGCCCGAAGCCGCTGCGCTTCCGCGGCTAAAATATCGAGTCTAGCGACAGCCGCAGCAAGCGTCGCCTTCCAGTCGTCTCCCTGCCGGGGATCGAGGTTGAGCGGCATCTTGATCATGCCCTCGCGATCCAGCTCCCGGCCCGTGACCTCAACGAGCAAATTGGCATAGCGGGCATCGCGCGGGTTCGCCCCGCCCCTCGGCTGTAAGTCCTGCGGCGTGGCCGTCAGTTCAAGGACGAAGCAGGGGTTAAAACCATAGATCGTGCGGAAGGCGAGATCGGTGATAGCCCGGTGTCCCTCGTCCAGCACGATCATGGGCCGGATGATCCGAAGCGCGTTTCCAAGCGAGTCCTTCACCAGCGGGAACATGCCCTGGTAGGCGGCAAGGTTGGTCGTCTGATCAAGCGCGGCCTGGTGGGCCTGCTGTTCGCCTTCCGGCGGGAAGAACCCGCGGATGTCGCCACGATCCTTGAACATCGTCAACGAACTCTGGGTCTCGCGGTTGGCGGACCACAGCATCAGGATCATGACGCACAGATTGCCCTCGACATCCCTTGCATCGAGACTATCGCCTTTCTCCAAGATCTTGACGCGGTTCGCCGACGCCCGCTCCAGCGACTGCCGGTACGGATGCTCGCTATCGCGGAGGTGTTTGAGGGTCTGGGTGTAGATCGCCTCGTTCGGCACCAACCAAAGCACTAGACCTGTGTTGCGGCCCAGATACCGGCCCATGACCCGTGAAACCGCAGAGACCGCCAGCCAGGTCTTGCCGCCACCCGTAGGCACCTTGAGTACGATGTTCGGAACCGGCCGGCCGCATCCGTCGAGCCGGCCCGAGAACGGAATCGCGGCTCGCGAGGCCGGGAGCTTGCCAGCCTCCTTGAGCGCCTCCCATGCCTCCTTTGTGAAGTCCGGCACAGGGATGCCGAGCGAGGGGTCCTGCGCTGCCACCACGGCGACCCTGTCTGCCAGCGCCTTTTTCTCCTTCAGCGTGTCGAGATAGGCGTCGATCGCTCTGAAGACGCGATCCTGATATTCGAGCTCCCGAAGCATTGGTTAGCTCCGGTCGATGCGGTAAAGGGCGAAAGGCAGCGGCGCGAACTCAACCTTCAGGCCCTGTTCGACCAGCATCTTCTGGCTGACATAACGCGCCGGTGCGAAAACGAGGTGGCGTCGATCGGGTGCGGACTCCGCAATTGTCCGCGCACGCGCCAAGGTCAAGGCCGCATCCGGCGATTTCAGCCAGTCCAGATCGGGCTTGTAGATCAGCCAGACCTGCTGGCCACCAGCCTCACCGAGGAAGTACGTATCCTCGTCGACCTTTGAAGGGTCGAATGCACGGCTCGTCGCCATGTGGAAGAGGACGCCGCCCAGCCCGACATAAGACGGCAGCGTCTCCCCGGTCAGCAACTTGTCGAGCTCGATCGGCTCGCCGAGCGTGCAGTAGGTAAACCCGCCACCAAGGCCATCAGCCTCCTCGGCGCAGGCTTTCTCGCCCGTGACGATGAGCTCGCCATCTTTCATTTCTTTCTTGATTGCGTCGTATTCGTGCCCGTGCAGATTCTCGATGGCGCTGACGGCATCAAGAATCTTGTCGGCCTTGTTCAGCCTCGCCCAGGTCAGCGATTGCCGGTAAAGCTCGGTACGCTGAACACCCTTGAACTTGTAGCCGCCGACTACGCGCCGGATACGCTCCGCCGTCAGCTTGTCCGCATACTCCTCCATCTCGACGAGGATGAACTTGCGTTTGCCGTCGTCGCGCTCATTGGCCGCCAGCACGGCGTGACCTGTGGTGCCGGACCCCGCGAACGAATCCAGCACGATCGAGTCCGGCCCGGTGGCGATTGCGATAACGCGCTCAATTAGCGGCACGGTTTTCGGGGCATGGATTGCGAGATCGCCTTCGTCATACTCGCTGAAAATTTCGAGCAGCTGCTTCTTCGAGTCCTCTGTGGTGCCGACCTCACTCGCCGGCCACAGCGTCATAGGGACCAGCCCCTTCGCGTCCTCTGGGAACTGCTTGATCCGGGGCTTGCCGTTACCCTCTTTTGGCCAATACACCATATTGTCGGCCAGCAGCCGCTTGAACTCGGGCTCAGTTGCGCCCCAGCAGCGTCCTTTTGGCGCCTTGTGCTCCACTCCAGTGGGCGTTGTGATCGTGTAGATCTGGTTGTCTCGGCTGCCCTGCGCCGAAAACGGGATCGAAGCCCAGATGCCGCGCGGGTCCTTGTCCGGATTGCTGTACCCGCCTTCCGTAGGTGCCAGCAAGTTGCGCCGCAGCTTCCAAGTATCTTTAAGCGCCTTCGAATACAGCAGGATATGGTCGAAGCTGGGGGACAATACAGCTCGGTTTTCGCGCGACGTGCGCTTTTGCCAGGCAAGCTGGCCGACGAAGGAGTCCTCGCCGAAGATCTCGTCGAGCATAGCACGAGCGCGATGGACCTCGTTGTCGTCCAGTGTGATCCAAATGCTGCCATTCTCGCTTAGCATTTCGTGCAGCAGGCGCAGGCGCGGCCACATCATGGCACACCATTTGTCGTGCCGCAGCCCGTCCTCCGTGCCGATGGCATTGGCCGCCATCCACTCCTGGATCATAGGCGCGTTGACGTTGTCGTTGTAGCGCCAGCCCTCGTTGCCGGTGTTGTAGGGCGGATCGATGAAGATGCAGTCCACCTTGCCGGCATAAAGCGGCAACAGGGCCTTGAGCGCCCGCAGATTGTCGCCGTGAACCACCAGATTGCCGTCGAACGCCACCGGGCCAATTCCCTTATCCTCGTGCGGTACGAGAGGGCGGAAGGGCACTGTGAGATGGTGGTTGTAGACGAACTCTTTGCCCTTGAAGGTGATTTCCGTCATTGATTCAGCCCAAGATTCCCAATGCGTCTTGCCGACGCGATCGAGCGCTGATTAGGGATAGCAGCGTCGTGTGCAAGGCTTGGTGTCCGTGAAATAGGCTCCTCCGGACATCATGCATCCCTTTCGAGGCGATTGACAGCGAAGCGGGTCGCCCGCCACGGTTCATCGAGCAGCAGGGAGCGGATCGTGTCGAAGAAAATCAGTGGTGCCGAATACGCTCTCTCAAAGATCTTCTCCTCCGATTTCGAATACGTCATTCCATCCTATCAGCGACCGTACGCCTGGACTCCCGATCAGGCTGGCGAGCTTTTCGAGGACCTGATTGCCTTTTTCCAAGCCGAGCAGGAGGAAGGCTACTTCCTCGGCAGCATCGTGCTGATCAAGTCTGAGGACAGTGCCTATTCACAGGTGATCGATGGCCAGCAGCGCCTGACGACGCTCACCATACTGCTCGCCGCCATGGCTTGCGCGAACGGGGGCGAGGACAAGGATGAGCTCCGCGACTACATCCTCGAACCAGGCAAGAAGATGGAGGGAATCCTTCCAAAACCCCGCCTGTCGCTGCGCGAGCGCGACCGGACCTTCTTCGCCAAGTACATCCAGGGCCTGAAGCTGGACGAGCTTATCGATCTCGACCCGGCCTCGCTTGACAACGAATCCCAGGAGAACATCCGCGCTAACGCTAGGTATTTCGCCCAGGCCGTCGCGGACGCACTTCCGACGCCGGAGAGGCTCCGCGAGTTCGTCACCTTCCTCCTGACGCGGTGCTACCTCGTTGCCGTATCCACCGCGAGCCAGGAATCCGCGTTCCGCGTATTCGCGGTGATGAACAGTCGCGGCCTAGATCTCCAGCCGACCGACATCATTAAGGCCGACATTATCGGTAAGCTGAAGAGCGAGACCGATCGGGGGATTTATAACGACAAATGGGAAGAGATGGAGGTCGAGCTCACCCGCGAGGGCTTCCGAGACCTCTTCACGTACATCCGTATGATCTACGCCAAAGAGAAGGCGAAGCGGATACTGCTGGAGGAGTTCCGCGCCCACGTCCTTCCAAAGAACCCGGACCCGAAGGCCTTCATCGACGACGTGCTCGAGCCATTTGCCGACGCTTTGGATGACATCCGAAATTCCTCGTATGCGGCCACGTCCCATGCCGAGGACGTGAACTATTACATCAGGTGGCTGCAGAGGATCGATAATTCCGACTGGATCCCTCCAGCGATGTTGTATCTTAAGGAGCAGCGGAACAAGCCTAAGCGAGTCGCACGCTTCTTCGAGCTGCTAGAAAGGCTCGCCGCGTTCATGCATATCTGTCGCTGGAACGTGAACAGCCGGATTGAGGTATATGCGGAACTGATCAATGACATTCAGACGGGCGCTGAGCCGGACGATATGGCGCAGTTCGAATTCACCAGTGACGACCACGAGGCGTTCCGCGACGCGCTGGACGGCAACATATACGAACTGACGCCGCGCCGCCGGAACTACCTGATCCTGCGGCTCGACTCTTTCATCTCGGACGGGGCCGCCACGTACGATCCGTCGATCCTGACGATCGAGCACGTCCTGCCGCAGACCGTGCCGGCAAGCAGCGAGTGGAAGACGTGGTGGCCCGATGCATCCGAACGCAAGGCGTGGGTGCATCGCCTCGCCAACCTAGTACCACTCAACAAGAAGAAGAACTCGTCGGCTCAAAATTATGAGTTCGGCCCAAAATGCGAAATCTATTTCTCAGGGACAAAGAACGTCTCATCCTATGCGCTGACGAGCCAAGTTATAGCGCAGGATGAATGGACCCTGGATGTGGTGGAGGCGCGCCAGCAGCAGCTCCTTGAGGTGCTCTACAAGAACTGGGGCATCGAAGGTGGATAGGGGCGAGCGGGTCGCGAACGTTCCAGAAACCTATAATGCACTTTGCCTATCTCACAGGAAACCCTCACCCGCATGCTCCCGAAATCGTTCGTGATCGCGGACATACTCCGCCACCATCTCGAGCGACGAATGCCGACTGTGCTCCTTCATTTTAAATATGTTGGCGTTCTGCCGCCCCGCCTCCGTCAGGAAACCGGCGCGAAGCGAGTGACCTGAGAACAGTTCGGGCGGGTAGCCCGCCGCAACGGCGGCCGCCTTCACCACCAGCGCGACGCCTTGGGCGCTCATAGGCTTATCGGTCAGCCGGCCCTGCGGCGTCAATTTGCGGAACACTGGGCCGTTGGCGATACCCGCCTTGTCCAGCCAGGCGCGATAATGACGTACCGGCTCGAGCCTGCGCCCGTCGGGGATCGCGACGGTGTGCCCCTTACCTTCTTGGTCGGTCTTCGATGCCGTGATCCGAACAAGGAGCCCGCGACTGTCCTCGCTGACGCGCCCGACCGTGATGTCCACCAGCTCGGAACGGCGGAATGCGCCCGCCATTCCGATCGCGAGCAGTGCGCGGTCGCGGTAGCTGCGCAAATCTTCGCCGACGATCGCGCGCACCATGTCGCGCAGCACGTCGCCGTCGGCAGGGCGCTTCTTGCCGGGCAACTCGCCGCGCTTGTCCTTGCGGATTCCGCGCATAGCGCGCTCCAGTCGCGACGCATCTGGTTGAGACGTTGGTGGCTCGACGTCGGCGGCGCGATGCGCAAAGACGATTGCGGCGAGCCGCCGGCCGATCGTCGCGCGGCCGAGCGGCACGGGTTCCTTGCGCGGCAGTACAGTTCCGCGCTTCGTGCGGCGGAGCTCCTGCGGAGAGAACCCGCTCTCGGCGAGGAGCGTCAGGAACGCGGCGACCGTCGCCGGCGTCGCCGGGAGCGGCCGATAACCGCTTTCCTGGCACCAGGCGCAGAACAGCCGCCAATCCGATTTGTAGGCGCGCAACGTCGCGTCGGCCGAGGCCCGGCGGACATAGTCGTCGACCCGTTCACGATCGTCGGGCGCAAGCTGTGGGAGATACGGCTCAAGCGACTGAACCTGATCGACCACCACCAGCGCGTCATCCACGATACCAGCCAAATCCGAAGGATCGACGTGGGCCATGTCATCGATGCCACTATCGTCGGCCATGCCGACCTCCTGCGTTGCGTTAGCCCGCACCGAAACAGGCGCGTGAGCTGTCGTTCCGGAACCGTCGGAATCGATACGCGACTGACCAATTTGACGCCAGTATGTAATTAGCGGGAATCAGCGTTATCGCTAATTATGAAGCGTGGCATGTGACGTTCGGAGGGTAACCCGCAGAATGAGTTTTGCGACACGGTGCGCTGCAAACGCCCACGCGTTCCTTTTTCGATCTGCATCGGTCGGATAGGTTCAAGGACACCCTCAAACGTACGTAGGCGGATCCACGATGGGAAATGTCGATCTAACAGAGATGCGAAGGCAGATCCGCTCGATGACGTTTGAACGCGGCACGCCGGATCAAATCGCCCTTTGGCGTGAAGATCTGGCGGAAGCGCGCGCGAACCTCGAGATCGAGGGACTTGCACCGACGGCAGATGACGATGAAATGTTTGCAATGATGCTTGATGAGGGCGTTCCACCAAGATTGATGCCAACCCTTATATTACAGCTTTACCAGCAGGGCAGCCGAACCTAAGTTTGTTCGCTTTATCCCGCAAAATGTAGTCAGCCTGGGCCAGAAGTCCCGAGGGTTCTTTAGGCGGATACCGAATTTCGGCTTTGCAACTCCATCCTCCGTCCAACCTGCCCGCGATCGTCCGCAGATCGCTGAGGTTGCGGTTAGTTCCCATTCGGCACCGTTTTGCCGGACACGTCCCAAGGCCCGAATGATCGCGCCGGTAAATAAGTCCGCCATGGAGCGCACTTGCTCAATGCGGGTCGATCACGATCGGTCGTCGAAAGCACGAACTCGCATCGTTTTGCCTGACATCTACAGAGGTGCGTCTCGCGTCGGGGCATTCCGATTCGTGCTTTCGACGACCGATGACCTGCACGGTGGTGGGAGGTCGCCCACCGAGCGTGGGGGAAACCCGGGGCCGCCCATACGACAGCCCCGGTCTGCTAGTACCCTTTCGGGAAACGGACACGCTCGATAAGCGGCCGCGGGTATGGCGTGTCTAGAGGCTGTAGGGAAAAGAGCAACTCTCTCGCGGTGCCCTTAAAATCGGGCTTCGATAGAGCAGGTGTGCTACGGGACACACCTTTCGTCAGCGCAAACGACGAAGTATATTCGAGCTATGGCAAAGGCACAGCCTACCTCGACGAACACCGCGGTTCGCGACCCAAAGACGGGTAATTTTCAGACTGTACGCGGGGTCGGTGCGATCAAAGGCCGCCTTACATTGGAAAAGGGTATCGATCTTACCAAACCGATCGCGTCGCAGGTGATGAAGGGCGGCAAAACCAGAAAGAACGCTACGCAGAATCTTTTGAGACGCCCTGGCAAGGAGGATAACGCACGTTCCCGGGCGGGCGACAGTACGAAAGGGTGCGCTGTTGGAACGGCCGAGTAATAGCCTAGGCCCGCCTATCGACCCGCGCTCATGGATCGCACGCGCCGTGGCAAACGCTTACAGACGCGCACAGCGGTCGAGCGGCTTTCAACTTTTAATTGAATCCTCATGCGCCCACGCATATATCGGATGCAACATGGCCGTCCCCTCTGTTGCCGCTGGCATCAAGGGGCGGCCTTCTTCATATCTGGGCCGGATGCTTCCGCCCTACACCAAACCCCATCTCAGTTTCGCCGATCAGCTGGCGCTCCTCATGCAGCGCGGCTTGATCGTGACCGATCAGGCGAAGGCGGTTCTCCACCTCCAGCGCATCGGTTACGGGCGTCTCACGCCCTATTGGCAGCCCTTCCAGCAGCTTGTTCCCGATCCCAATGATGCAACGCTGACCGTCCGCACCGAGCAGTTCCAAGCGGGCGCCGAGTTTCGCCATGCCGTCGATCTCTACCTCTTCGACAAGCAGCTTCGCCTCCTGTTCCTCGACGCGATCGAACGGATCGAGGTCGCGCTGCGCGTGGATCTCGCGCACGCCATGGGCAAGCGTGATCCTTGCGCGCACCGTTCGCCCGCCTTTCTCGACGCCCATCGTGCCAACCAGGCGATGCCCGGAGGGGGCACCCGCCACCAAAATTGGCTTGCCAAGGCCGATGGCGCGATCGCTCGCTCGAAGGACGACTGGATCAAGGAGTTCTACGCCACCTACAGCCCGCCAGTGCCGATCTGGATGGCGGTCGAGGCATGGGATTTCGGCACATTGTCCTGGTTGCTCGAGATGGCGCATCCCAACGATCGTGCCGCCATCGCCAAACGCTACGGCCTTCTTCCCAACACGCTGGTAAGCTGGATCAAAACGCTCGCCTTCGTGCGCAACATCAGCGCGCATCATGCCCGTCTGTGGAACGCAGGCATCATCAATCAGCCGTTGGTGCCCAAGCCGTTCGAGGCACCGCAGCTCGTGCATATTGGTAGCGACCTGGAGCGGCGCACGCGTGTCTATGGTGCCGCGGCCGTGGCCAGCTACTTCGTCAGGCGGATCAATCCTGGGACATCCTGGCCGTCCCGCATGAAGGCGCACTGGCAACCGTTCCCAGCAATGCCGTTCGCAAGTTCCATCCAAGGCGGGTTCTTGGCCGGCTGGGACGCAGAAGCGATCTGGGCCTGATCTAAGGGCCCCGCGGGCGCGGCCCTGCCGGGCCAAGGCTCTATCGGTGCTGGGCACCGACCGAGCCACCGTGCCGGCATCTCGGCCCGTCCGGGTGACGATCCTCCCGTGAGGTGTGCCACGTGGCACACCTATGGCCCCGCGCCGATGCGCGGCACTTAGCCGGTAGAGCGCCGGGGCTCTTCAAGAACTGGGCGCCAATGCCTCAATAATCCGGCAGTCGGCGACGGTGTTACGGCTACAGGAATCGATCAACGTATCGAGCTCGCCGGCGAGCGCCGTCAGGTCGGAGATCTTGCGCGTAATGGCGTCCCGGTGTTGGTTGGCAATAACGTCGACGGCCATGCAGGATTGGTCGCGCCGATCGGCAAGCCCCATCAATTCCCGCACTTGGTCGATCGAGAATCCTAGATCCCGCGCGCGTCGGATGAATGACAGGCGACGAAGATGCGCGGTGTCATACGTCCGGTAGTTCGCTGCCGATCGCGCGGGAGCCGGTAGCAGACCGATCTGCTCGTAATAGCGGATCGTCTCGACCTTAGTGCCGGTTGCGCAGGCCAGCTTCCCAATCGTCAGTTTTTCGAACATGGCACTTGACCCTCTAGCGACTAGAGGGTGCATATAGGCTGCCAGATCGATTCTATCGAGGTGGCGAACATGGCCTGTACGAGCTGCGCGTCCGACAAGACGGGCACCTTCAACGACCCTAAATGGCGGCGTGCGCTTTGGATCGCGCTTGCGATCAACGGCACTATGTTCGGAGTTGAAATCGTCGCCGGCATCACAGGCGGCTCGAAGGCGCTCCAGGCCGACGCCCTCGACTTTTTCGGCGATACGGCGAACTATGCGATCAGTCTGGGCGTCGCAGGTATGGCCCTCACCTGGCGCGCCCGCGCGGCGATGCTGAAAGGTGCGACGCTCGCGGTACTCGGTTTCTACGTGCTGGTCGCGGCAGGATGGGCGGCGGTTCACGGAACCGTGCCACATGGCGAGATGATGGGGATTGTCGGCGTCGTCGCTTTGATCGCGAACCTCGTGGTGGCAGTGATGCTCTACCGCTTCCGCAGCGGTGACGCGAACATGCGATCGGTCTGGATTTGCTCGCGCAACGACGCGATCGGCAACATCGCCGTCGTCCTGGCCGCATGCGGCGTGTTCGGCCTGAACAGTGCCTGGCCCGACCTTGTTGTCGCGGCGCTGATGGCGTCGTTGGGATTGTCGGGCGGCTTGCAGATCATGCGGCAAGCCCGTGCCGAGTTGCGGTCTTCCCCGACCCCCGAGCCTGTCGATTTCCGAGGATCATTACATGGCAGTCGCTAAGCTGCTACGGGCCGGGCCAATGCAACGCCTGTCCGCCTTCTTCCTCTGTCTGATGCTTGCGCTGTCGCTCGGGTTCGGATCGGTCGCGCACGCGGCCGAGGGGCCGGACGTGGAGGTATCTGCCTCTACGTCGATCGGCCATGCCAATGGCGATGGCGACCAGGTGCCGGCCGACAGCCAGAAGGGCTATCCCCATCACCATGGTGGATGCCACGGCCATGATATCGGCGTTCCGATGGCGCCTGATCCGGTCGCATCCGCTACGGGGCTGCGCGTGATGCCCTCAGTTTGGAACAATGGACCGATGGCGATGGCGCCTTCGGACCCGGCGCTGCGACCTCCCCAAGCCTGACCGACGTCTAAGCTCCGCCCGGCAAACCCGCGCGGATTCCAGTGTTCGTCAGGAGATCCTTACCCATGCAGCGTCTAATCGCGGCCCTATTGGCCGTGGCATCATGCGCGTCGATTGCGCAGGCGCAATCGTCCGAGCCGATATCGACCGGTCCAACCCTTACGCTCGACCAGGCGCTGGCGCTCGCCGGCGCTACCGCGCCCACGCTCGACGCAGCGACGGCCGGGGTCCGGGCAGCAGAGGCTGGTCGCACTGTTGCGGGCTACCGCCCCAACCCCTCGATCGTTGCGGAAACCGAGAACGTCGCGGGCAGCGGACAATATCGCGGGGTGCGCAGCGCAGAGACGACGGCCGGCCTGGCGTTCCCGATCGAGCTTGGGGGCAAGCGGTCCGCACGGATCGCAGTGGCCGACGCGCTCGGTAGCCGCGCCCGGATCGGCTCTGCCTTGGCCGAAGCCGACCTGCGCCTTGCCGTCACCCAACTCTACATTGAAGCGACGGCAGCGGACCGTCGCCTTGTCACGGCACGCCAACAGGCGGGCATCGCCCGTGAGGCGCTGCGCGCAGCCGGCGTCCGCGTGCAGGCGGGGCGGGCATCGCCCCTCGAACAGCAGCGGGCCGACGTGCTGCGCATCAATGCCGAAACCGCCGTCGAGCGTGCGCAGCGTCTCGCAGACGTCGCACGCGACAACCTGACGCGCCGCATCGGACAACCCGTCACCGGCGCACTCGACATGGCATGGTACGATCGCGTCGAGGGTTTTGGTCCGGCGCAGCCGATTGCGACCGCCGGCACGCTTGCGCTTGCCGCTGCGCGCGCGGACGCGACTACAGCCGAGGCGCAAGTGAGGCTCGCACGTTCGCAGCGCGTCCCCGACGTCACGCTCAGCGCCAGTGCGCGTCGTCTCGAGGCGACCAACGACGTCGCGGCAGTGTTCGGGGTGTCGATCCCCTTCCCCGTCTTCAACAACGGGAAGGCGGCCGTTGCCCAGGCTCGCGCCCAGAGCGATCAGGCACAGGCGCTTCGTCGTGTAGCCGAGCTGGATACGGCACAGGATATCGCACGCGCCCAAGTTGAGGTGGCGAATGCGGCTACGTCCGCCCGCAACGCGAGCGGACCTGCGCTCGCGTCGGCAACCGAGGCGGCGCGGATCGCCCGAATCGGCTACCGCGAAGGCAAGTTCGGCCAGCTCGACCTTCTCGATGCCGAGCGGACCCTGTCCGAAACGCGAACCGCCGCGATCGACGCGCTCGCCACCTACCACGATGCGAAGGCCCGCCTCCAAAGGCTCGTTGCCGCCGCGCCCTCGTTCGAGGAAACCAATCAATGACGAAGATCATCATCCGGGCGCTTGCACCTGTGACCCTGGCTCTCATCCTTGCGGGCTGCGGTAGTGGCGGCAGTAGCGGCGAAGCCGGCGAAAAAGCCGGAGCTGAAAAGACCGAGAAAACCGAAGCTGGCGAGACCAAGGAAGCGGCCAAGGATGTCGTGACCTTATCCGCGCAGCAGATCGCGGATGCCGGTATCGAAGTAACGCGCCCCACCGTAGGCGGCGAAGCCGGCGCGATCGAGCTGTCCGCAACGATCGAAGGCGATCCGCAGGGCGTACAGGTCGTGTCGGCTTCGGTCGGAGGGCGCCTTGTCTCGCTCACCCGCAATCTCGGCCAATCCGTCAGTCGCGGCGATCCGCTCGCGATTATCGAGAGCCGGGAAGCGGCATCGCTCAAGGCCGAAGTCGAGGCGGCGCGCGCACGTGCCGCCCTCGCCGGGTCCAACCTGCGCCGCGAACAGCGCCTGTTCGCCGAACGTGTATCGCCGGAGCAGGATCTCGTCGCCGCGCGGACCGCGGCGACCGAAGCCGGTATCGCGCTGCGCCTGGCGCAGCAGCAGCTATCGGCGACCGGTAGCGGGGGCGGCGCGCTCAACCGCATCGCGGTGCGCTCGCCGATCGGCGGTCAGGTCATCGCACGGTCCGCCACGCTCGGGCAGACGGTCGCGGCCGACGCCGAACTGTTCCGGGTCGCCAATCTTTCGAAAGTCACCGTCACCACGTCGCTGGTGCCGAACGATGCCGGCCGGGTGAAGCCCGGTGCGCGCGTCGAGGTCACGGCCCCCGGTCGACGTCAGGAGGGTCGGGTGACATTCGTCTCGCCCGTGCTGGACGAGACGACCCGGCTGGTGCCGGTGATCGCAACGCTCGACAACGCCGGCAGCATCTGGCGGGTCGGCGAGACGGTCAACGTGTCGATCCTCGTGCCCGCCACCGGAGACCGCACCGTTGCCGTGCCTTCGGCCGCAGTGCAGATGATCGAGGACAAATCGTTTGTTTTCGTCCGGACCCCGACAGGGTTCCGCGCGCTGCCCGTGACATTGGGCCGGACCAACGGTGGTCAGGTCGTGGTGACATCGGGCCTCACCGGCTCCGAGCGGATCGCCTCCACCAACAGCTTCACGCTCAAGGCTGAACTCGGCAAAAGTGCAGCCAAGGACGAGGACTGAGCCATGATCGGTCGCATCGTCACCCTGTCCGTCGAAAAGCGATGGCTGGTCCTGCTTTTCACCGTCGCCGCTGCACTGATCGGGATTGGCGCGCTGCGCCAGCTTCCGATCGATGCCGTGCCCGACATCACCAACAACCAGGTGCAGATTAATATCGTTGCCCCTGCCCTTTCCCCGGATCAGATCGAAAAGCAGGTCGCGTTCACCGTCGAGACGTCGCTCGCAGGCATCCCCGGACTCGACTATACCCGGTCGCTCAGCCGCAACGGCTTCGCCCAGGTCACGGCGGTTTTCTCAGAAAAGACCGATATCTACTTTGCACGGGCGCAGGTCGCCGAGCGCCTGCGCTCCGCCCAGGAAAGCCTTCCGCAGGGGGTGAATCCCGAGATGGGGCCTATCGCGACCGGTCTCGGCGATATCTTCATGTGGACGGTCGAATATCGCGAGCTGGATCAGACTCGTCACCGTAACGGCGAACCCGGTCTGCAACGCGATAGCAGCTACATCACGCCGGAGGGCGATCACCTCGTCAGCGATGCCGACAAGGCGACGTACCTGCGTACCGTACAGGACTGGATCGTCACGCCGCAGCTTAAAAGTACGGCGGGCTTGGCCGGCGTCGACTCCCTTGGCGGCTACACCAAGGAGTATCTCGTCGTTCCCGACGTCCAGCGGATGGCGGCGATGCGCCTCACGCTGCAGGATCTGTCAACGGCGCTGGAGCGCAACAACACCAGCGCCGGCGCGGGCGTCGTCAACCGCAACGGTGAAGGGCTTGCCGTTCGCTCGGACGGGCGTGTGCGCAACGCCGACGAACTCGCCCGCACCGTCATTGCCACGCGCGAGGGCGTGCCGATCCTGCTCAACCAGATCGCAATTGTTCGTACCGGCCAGGCGCTCCGCATGGGGTCCGCGTCCGAGAACGGCCACGAAGTCGTGGTCGGGACGGCGGTGATGCGGATCGGAGAAAATAGCCGCACCGTATCGACGGGCGTCGCCGAGCGGCTGACCCAGATCGGCCGTTCCTTGCCGGTCGACGTGGTGGTGAAGCCAGTCATGAATCGGACCGAGCTGGTAAACTCCACCATCGCCACGGTAGCCCGCAACCTCGCCGAAGGCGCGGTGCTGGTCATCGTCGTCCTGTTCGCGCTGCTCGGCAATTTCCGGGCGGCGCTGATCGCTGCATTTGTCATCCCGATCACGATGCTGCTCACCAGCATCGGGATGCTGAAAGCCGGTGTCTCCGCCAATCTGATGAGCCTCGGCGCGCTCGACTTCGGCCTGATCGTCGACGGCGCCGTTATCATCGTGGAGAATGCGCTCCGCCGTCTCGCCGAGGCGCAGCACGGCCGCGACGGCGAGCTGACGATGGAACAGCGGCTCGGGTTGGTCGCTGCCTCTGCCCGCGAGATGATCCGCCCATCCGTTTACGGGCAAGCGATTATCATCCTCGTCTATGCGCCGCTCCTCACCTTCTCCGGGGTCGAGGGCAAGATGTTCGAGCCGATGGCACTCACCGTCATCATCGCGCTCGTCTTCGCCTTCATCCTTTCGCTGACCTTCGTGCCCGCAGCCATCGCCATCTGGCTCAGCAAGCGGGTCGAGGAGAAGGAAAGCCGCATCGTCGCGTTCCTGCGGCGACGCTACGAACCGGGACTCGGCGCGGCCATGCGCCGGCCGAGCCTCACCATTGGCGTTGCGGTCGGCGCGCTCGCGCTTGCCGGTGTCGCCTTCACCACCCTGGGCCAGGAGTTCCTGCCCCAGCTCGATGAAGGCAATATCCTCGTGCAGGCTGTCCGCATCCCGGGCACGTCAGTCGACCAGAGCCAGGCCATGCAATTCCAGGTCGAAAAGGCCCTCGCCAAGGCGCCGCAAGTCCGGTTCGCTTTTTCGCGCACCGGCACGTCCGAGATCGCGTCCGATCCGATGCCGGCGAACGCGACCGACACGTTCGTCATCCTGAAACCCAAAGGGGAATGGCCTGACCCCGGTCTGTCAAAGGAGGCGCTGGTCGAGCAATTGGAAAAGCGTCTCTCCACCCTGCCGGGCAATGCCTACGAGATCACCCAGCCCATCCAGATGCGCTTCAACGAGCTGATCGCCGGTGTGCGCGGCGATATCGCGATCAAGGTGTTCGGCGACGACTTCGGCGAGATGAACGCGACCGCAAATCGCATCGCCGGCATCCTGCGTACGACGCGCGGCGCCGCAGACGTCCGGGTCGAGCAGACCGAAGGTCTGCCGATGCTCGACATCCGTCCCAACCGCACCGCCATGTCGCGGGTCGGGGTGACGGCCGGCGACGTGCAGGACACGGTTGCCGCCGCGATCGGGGGACGCCAAGCCGGCGTCATCTTCGAAGGCGATCGCCGCTTCCCCGTCGTGATCCGCATGGCGGAAAGCGCACGATCCGATCTGACCGCGGTCGCCCAGGTGCCCGTGCCGACCGCAGGCGGCGGTTTCGTGCCGTTGTCGACGGTCGCGGATATCGCCGTCGTCGACGGTCCCAACCAGATCAGCCGGGAGAACGGAAAGCGGCGCGTCGTGGTGCAGGCGAACGTCCGCGACCGCGATGTGGCAGGTGTCGTCGCCGATGCGCGCGCCGCGATCGACAGCCAGGTGAAGCTACCTCCGGGCACTTATCTCGAATGGGGCGGCCAGTTCGAAAATCTGGCGTCTGCACGCGACCGGCTCGCGATCGTCGTGCCGATCTGCTTCGCCGTCATCATGCTGCTGCTTTACGGGGCGCTAGGCTCCGTTCGGGACGCGCTGATCGTGTTCACGGGCGTGCCCCTGGCCTTGGTAGGCGGAGTGCTGGCGCTGGTGCTGCGGGGGATGCCATTCTCCATTTCCGCGGCCGTAGGCTTCATCGCGCTGTCGGGCATCGCGGTGCTCAACGGGTTGGTGATGGTGTCCTCCATCCACGACCTGATGCGCGACGGCGTGGATCGCGCTGTGGCGGCGCACCAAGGGGCGCTCGCCAGGCTCAGGCCGGTTGCCATGACCGCACTCGTCGCGTCGCTCGGGTTCGTACCGATGGCGCTGGGGCACGGTGCCGGTGCCGAGGTGCAGAAGCCCCTCGCGACCGTCGTCATCGGCGGGCTGATCTCCGCCACGCTGCTGACGCTGTTCGTGCTGCCGACGCTCTACGCCCGCTTCGGCGCGCGCACGCTGCCTGCGTCGTCGGACGGCCATCTCGAACTCCCTCCCCTGCCCGCTGCGGCACACTGAAAGACAGATCATGCACGATCATGCAGCGGGCGGAGACGCCCATGACCATAGCGAACCGGGTGGTCACGATCACGGTCACGGGGGGCATGGGCACAGCCACGCTCCCAAGAGTTTCGGCAAGGCGTTCGCGATCGGCACCGCTCTCAATCTCGGCTTCGTCATCATCGAGGCCGGTTACGGCATCGCTTCGGGATCGATGGCGCTGCTGGCCGATGCCGGCCATAATCTGAGCGACGTGCTGGGCCTGCTCATCGCTTGGGGGGCAGCGACGCTGGGCAAGCGCCGCCCGAGCGGCAAATACACCTATGGCTTCCGCAGCTCGTCGATTCTGGCCGCATTCCTGAATGCACTGCTGCTGCTCGTCGCGATCGTCGTGATCGCGGTGGAGGCGATCCGTCGCTTTTCCGAGCCGGCTCCGGTTGCGGGCGGCACGGTGATGATCGTCGCGGCGATCGGTATCGTCGTCAACACGGCGACCGCGCTGCTGTTCATGTCCGGCCGCAAGGGCGACCTCAATATTAAGGGCGCGTTCCTCCACATGGCGGCCGACGCCGCAGTGTCGGCCGGCGTCGTGGTGGCAGGCTTCATCATCGTAAAGACCGGGCTCACCTGGATCGACCCGGTGACGAGCCTCGTCATCGTTGCGGTAATCGCGATCGGGACGTGGGGGCTGCTCCGCGATTCCGTGAACATGAGCCTTCAGGCCGCACCCCCCGGCCTCGACCCGGAGGAAATCGGCACGTTCCTGCGCGGACGCCAGGGCGTGCAGGAGATCCACGACCTCCACGTCTGGCCGATGAGCACGACCGAGACGGCACTGACCGTGCATCTGCTCGTCCCGGGCGGCTACCCCGGCGACGCCTACACGGCCGGCGTCGCGGCAGCCCTGAAGGAGAAATTCGGGATCGACCACGCGACGATCCAGATCGAGACCGACCCTGGAACGCCATGCGCGCTCGAATCCGACAAGACCGTTTGAGGCTCGCGACATGCAGGCACTACTCTTCACCCTGATTCCGGTCACGGCCGTGCTGCTCGGTTCGCTAGTCGCCGTCACCCGACGACCGAGCGAAGCCGTCGTAAGCGCGATGCAACATCTGGCAGCAGGTGTGGTGTTCGCCGCAGCCGCAGTCGAGATCCTTCCGCAGGTGATGCACGAAGGCTCGCCCATCGCGACCTTCATCGGGGGGGCGATCGGCATCATCGTCATGCTTTCGCTGAAAGCCATCGAGGGTCGGGCCAAGGGGCCTATCGCGATGCTCGGCGCGGTCGGTGTCGACATCCTGATCGACGGGCTGGTGCTGGGACTGGCGTTCGTCGCTGGTGGCAAGGCGGGCATATTGCTCACCATTGCTTTGACCCTCGAGGTGCTGTTCCTCGGGTTAACCGTGACGACCGAGCTTGGCGAGACGATCCGATCGAAGGCCCGCATCGTGGCGACCACGGTGGGGATCGCCCTGCTGCTCCCGATCGGCGCGACGCTGGCGACGCCCGTGGCGCTCCTTCCGCCCGTCGTCATCGCCGGATTTCTCAGTTTCGGGCTGATGGCTTTGCTCTACCTCGTGACCGAGGAGCTGTTGGTCGAAGCGCATGAGAAGCCCGACACCCCGCTCATCAGCGCCATGTTCTTCATCGGCTTTCTGGGGTTGCTCCTGATCGAGGAGATTTTGGGCTGACTGATCAGCATGGCGCACGCTGGACGGACGAGGCCGACGCCGAGCTACGCCGGCGTGTGACGGCCAAGCAGACCATCGCGCAGATCGCCCGCGAGATGGGACGGACGATGGATGCGATCCGCGGTCGTGCTGCGGCCTTGCGCATTACGCTGCGATCCTCGCAGCGACCGTGGCGCGACGGTGTAACCCGTCGGTGATTAGTCACCGAAGTACGTTTAATTGACTCGGAAACCCTTTGCCCTAAGTCTTCCATGACGTGACACGCCTTCTGCGCCCTTTCCTGCTGTTCATGGCCGTTCTCGGTCTATTTGGGCAATCGACGGCGATGGCTATGAGCCCCGCCCAGGGCGTCACCATGCCGATGACGGCTATGGCGACGATGGATTGCGGCAACAGCATGATGTCCGGGCAGATGCACGGCTCTATGCCGTGCAAGAAGATGACCCTTCAGTGCATTGCTGTGATGGGATGCGCGATTGCGCCCATTCTTCAACCTGTCGGCATCACGCTTTCAGCGCGGCAGCTTGACCTTCTTACACCAGCGTGGACGCTGACCGCGCGCCTTGAAGGCCGCACCTACGGTCCCGAGCCCGATCCACCCAGCTTCCTGATCTGACACCCGGATTCCGTCTGCCGCAGGCCCCTTTCGAGGCGATTGCGTGCTGGCGGCCACTGCTCAGATCAAGGATCGAACATCATGAAAATCGGATTTTCCGGCGCTCTCGTCGGTATTCTTGCCACGCTTGCGGCCACTTCCGCATCCGCGTCTCCGCGCGCCGACGATGGTCATTACGAATGGCGGCCTAGTGTCCAGGCTCCTGGCCCTCGCGCGCCGCTTGCCGTGTCGCATCGCGTCTGGGTTCCAGCGGCGGTGGAGATGACCGCTGCTGACACCGGCCGCCCACTGATGGCGGCCAAGTCCGGCAACATGGCTTGCTGCGTCTCACATAGCTCTTGAGCAAGCGATGAGGAACCGACCGGCAGGTCGAAGCCCTGCCGGTCGGTTCTACACTCTCGTCTGCCAGCGGGGAAACCATGTCCAGATACACGATACTGAGCGCTGCGCTGATCGCTGCGCTTACCACCACCACAGCGACGGCTGGACCGCTCACCTTCGATGCGGCGCTCGCCGCAGCGAAGGGCCATGCGCCGTCACTACGCGCTCGTACCCTCGGTGCTGATAGCGCGCGTGCTTCACGTGGGGCTGCAGGCGCCCTCCCCGATCCGAAGCTCGCGCTCGGGGTCGACAGCTTCCCGGTCTCGGGGCCGCTCGCGTTCGAGCCCAATCGCGACAATTTCACGTGGGCGCGGGTCGGACTGTCACAGGACATTCCGAACGCGGCCAAGCGGCACGCGCAACAGGCGCGCGCCGATACTGATATCGCGACTGCCGATGCAGAGGCGGTAGCTGAAGCCCGCACCGTTGAGGTCGAAACTGCAATCGCTTGGATCACACTGGCTTATGCCGAGCGCCGTCTCGTAGCACTCGACGCCGTGCGCGGTAGGCTGGAGCGTCTGGTACGGACATCCCCCAGTGCGGTATCGGTCGGTAACGCTCGCCCGGCGCAGACGCTTGCGGGACGCCAGGGTCTCGCAGCCCTCGATGATCGCCGCGACGAGCTGGTGTCCGCGGTCGCGCGCGCGCGCTCAGATCTGATCCGCTGGACCGGAGATCCGACCCCGGCGGTCGCCGGCCCGGTGCCAGACTTCATGGTGAACCCCGCGCAATTGCGCAGTGCGCTTGACCGCAACCCCATGCTGGCAGCGATTGCCGCCCGTGTCGGGCAGGCCGATGCCGACGTCCGGTTGGCGCAGGCCGATCGCCGCCCCGATTTCGGGGTCGACGTCAGCTACCAGCGCCGCGACCCGCGCTTTGGCGATTATGTCTCGGCGGGCGTCACCATCGGCTTGCCGCTGTTCAAATCGCACCGACAGGACCCGTTGATCGCCGCACGCGCCGCGGACGCGGCGAAACGGCGCGCCGAACAGGAAGATACCGCCCGCCAACTCGCGGCAGGTCTCGATGCGGGCCTTGCCGATCATGTGATGCACCATGCGCAGTGGATGCGATCGAAGGAGACGCTCGAGCCGCTAGCGCGCGAGCGCGTCGATCTCGAGACCGCGAGCTATGCTGGCGGACGTGCCGGACTGCTCGATGTCGTCGACGCACATAGTGCGCTTGCCAATGCGGCCCTCGAAACGCTCGACCGCGAGGCATTGGTCGCGATCGATGGCGCACGTCTCACTCTCACCTATCGGAGCGATCCACGATGAGCCCGCGCAATCTCGTCCCCCGCACGCCCGCGTCACGCGCCGTTGTTCTCGCGATCCTGGCCAGCGGCGGGATCGGGTTCGTGGCGGCGCGGCTGACCAGCCCGGCTACGACAGCTCCGGTGACATCGGCGACCGCCGATCCGGCCTCCTCGGCTAAACCCAAGCCACTCTATTATTACGACCCGATGGTGCCGCAGGAGCATTACGACAATCCGGACTCGCTCTCGTCGATGGGGATGAAGACGATCCCCAAATATCCGGATGCGAGTGCCACGGGAACGACTTCCAAGCCCGGCATCTCGATTGATCCGTCCGCAATGCAAAGTCTCGGCATCCGTATCGCCACGGCGACTACCGGGATGCTGGCCGGCGCACTGGATGCGACCGGCACGATCGACTTCAACCAGCGCGACGTGGCGATCATCCAGTCGCGCGCAGCCGGGTTCGTCCAGCGGGTATATAATCGGGCGCCGGGCGACGTGATCGCGCGCGGTGCGCCGATCGCCGACATCTTGGTGCCCGAATGGGGCGGTGCACAGGCGGAGTATGAGGCCGTGCGGCGGACCGGCGACAGGGCGCTCACCGCGGCCGCGGCCCAGCGCCTGCGCCTTCTCGGTATTCCGGGTGGCACGCCGCGCGGGCGCGGCATGACCACCGTGCGCAGTCCGATCGCCGGCGTCATCCAGACGCTTGACGCGCGGCAAGGTGTAACGCTCGCCGTCGGGCAGGCGCTGGCACAGGTCAACGGGCTCTCCACGGTCTGGCTTAATGCCGCAGTACCCGAGGTACGGGCCAATGCGGTCAAGGTGGGACAGACCGCGACTGCCGAATTGGCGGCCTTCCCTGCCGAGCATTTTACCGGGCGGATCATCGCCATCTTGCCGACGACGCAGGCCGACAGCCGCACGCTCACGGTACGGATCGAGCTGCGCAACCCAGGCGGTCGTCTTCGCCCCGGCATGTTCGCGACCGTCCATCTGGGCGGCACGTCCGACACCGCGCTGCTTGTGCCGAGCGAAGCCGTGATCCGCACCGGCATGCGGACGCTGGTCATGCTCGCCGAGGATAAGGGCCGCTATCGGCCAGCAGAGGTCAAGACGGGCCGTGAGGCAGGTGGCAGGACCGAAATCCTCGCCGGACTGGCACCAGGCGAGAAGGTCGTCGCGTCGGGCCAGTTCCTGCTCGACAGCGAGGCGAGTCTGACCGGCATCGCCGCGCGGCGAATCACGGGCGACACGAAGTGATCGCGCGGATCATCGAGGCGTCCGTCAAGGCGCGTGTCCTCGTCCTGCTCGCAGCCCTCGCGCTGATCGTCGTCGGAGTGGGCGCTCTGCGCTCGACAGCAGTCGATGCGCTGCCCGACCTGTCCGACGTCCAGGTCATCATCCGCACCACCTATCCGGGCCAGGCCCCGCAGATCGTCGAGAACCAGGTCACGTATCCGCTCGCGACGACGATGCTGTCCGTGCCGGGCGCGCGCGTGGTGCGCGGCTATTCGTTCGTCGGCGACAGCTTCGTCTATGTGCTGTTCGACGATGCGACCGATCTCTATTGGGCGCGCAGCCGGGTACTCGAATATCTGAGCCAGGTGCAAAGCCGCCTGCCCGAGGGCGCAAAGGCATCGCTCGGCCCGGATGCTACCGGGGTGGGCTGGGTCTATGAATATGCGCTGGTTGACCGGACCGGGCGTCACGACCTCGCGCAACTCCGCAGCATCCAGGACTGGTTCCTGCGCTACGAATTGAAGACCGTGCCGGGGGTCGCCGAGGTCGCGAGCATCGGCGGCATGGTGAAGCAGTATCAGGTCGTCCTCGATCCGCAGAAGCTGGCCGCTTACGGCATCACTCACGAGGCGGTGACCGAGGCGCTGAAGCGCGGCAACCAGGAGAGCGGCGGATCGGTCCTCGAGATGGCCGAGGCGGAATATATCGTCCGTGCGACCGGCTATCTGAAGACGCTCGACGATTTCCGCAGCGTGCCGCTCAAGACGGTTGGCGGCGTGCCCGTGACACTCGGCGACGTCGCCACAATTCAGATCGGTCCCGAGATGCGTCGCGGGTTGGCCGAGCTCAACGGCGAGGGCGAGGTTGCAGGCGGTGTCATCGTGATGCGCCAGGGCAAGAACGCGCGCGAGGTGATCGACGGGGTACGCACCCGGCTCGAGGAATTGAAGAAGAGCCTGCCGCCCGGCGTGGAGGTCGTCACCACCTATGACCGCTCGGGCCTGATCGATCGCGCGGTCGATAATCTGACCGCCAAGCTGATCGAGGAGTTCATCGTCGTTGCGCTCGTCTGCGCGCTGTTCCTCTGGCACGTTCGATCGGCGCTGGTCGCCATTCTCACTCTGCCGCTCGGTATCCTCATCGCCTTTATCGCGATGCGCGTGCAGGGACTGAACGCCAATATCCTCTCGCTGGGCGGCATTGCCATCGCCATCGGTGCGATGGTCGATGCGGCCGTCGTCATGATCGAAAACGCGCACAAACATCTCGAGCATTGGGCGCACGATCATCCCGATGAGACATTGGCGGGTGCCGAGCGCTGGCGCGTGATCACCGCGGCAGCGGTCGAGGTCGGCCCGGCGCTGTTCCTCAGCCTTCTCATTATCACTTTCTCGTTCGTGCCGATCTTCTCGCTTCAGGGTCAGGAGGGGCGGCTGTTCGCGCCCCTCGCCTTCACCAAGACCTATGCGATGGCAGGTGCGGCGATCCTGTCGATCACGCTGATCCCGGTGCTGATGGGGTTGCTGATCCGCGGTCGCATCCCATCCGAGAATGCCAACCCGATCAATCGCGTCCTCACCCGCATCTATCGTCCCGCGCTCGATTGGGTATTGGCGCGGCCGAAGCAGGCGCTGGTCATTGCCGGCCTCGTGTTTGCGACCAGCCTCTGGCCGATCAGTCAGCTTGGCGGCGAGTTCATCCCGCAGATGAACGAGGGCGACCTGCTCTACATGCCGTCCGCGCTGCCCGGGATCTCGACCGCCAAGGCCGGCCAGCTTCTCCAGCTCACCGACCGGCTCATCAAGACCGTACCCGAAGTGGAAAGCGTGTTCGGCAAGGCCGGTCGCGCCGATACCGCGACCGACCCTGCCCCGCTCGAAATGTTCGAGACCACGATCCGCTTCAAGCCCAAGGATCAGTGGCGCGCGGGCATGACGCAGGACAAATTGATCGATCAGCTCGACAAGGCGGTGAAGGTGCCGGGCCTCGCCAATTTCTGGATTCCGCCGATCCGCAATCGGATCGAGATGCTGTCGACCGGCATCAAGAGCCCGATCGGGATCAAGGTGGCAGGGGCGAACCTCGCCGAGATCGACGCGGCGGCGCGCGAGATCGAACAGGTCGCGAAGACCGTGCCCGGGGTGGGGTCTGCGCTGGCCGAACGGCTCACCGGCGGGCGGTATATCGATGTCGATATCAACCGGGCCGCTGCGGCACGCTATGGTCTCAACGTCGCCGATGCGCAGTCGATCGTGTCGAGCGCGATCGGCGGAGAGACGATCGGCCAGACCGTCGAGGGACTCGCGCGTTATCCAATCAGTGTGCGCTACCCGCGTGAGTTGCGCGACAGCATCGATGGCTTGAGAAACTTAGCCGTGCTGACGCCGGCACGGCAGCAGATCACGCTCGGCACCGTCGCCGCCGTTCGCATCACCGACGGCCCGCCGATGCTACGCAGCGAGAACGGCCGACCGGTGACGTGGATCTACATCGACGGGCGCGGCGCGCCGCTCACCACCATCGTTCGTGATCTGCAGAACGCGATCGCCGCCAAGGTGAAACTGCCGCCCGGCGTCAGTGTCACCTATACCGGCCAGTTCGAGTATCTACAGCGCGCGGTCGAGCGATTGAAGATCGTCGTTCCGGCGACCTTGGTCATCATCTTCCTGCTGCTCTACGCGACCTTTCGCCGGCTCGATGAAGCCGCACTGGTGATGGGCACGCTTCCGTTCGCGCTCACCGGCGGTCTATGGCTGCTCTATCTGCTCGGTTACAACCAATCGGTCGCGACCGGTGTCGGGTTCATTGCGCTCGCCGGTGTCTCAGCGGAGTTCGGCGTGGTGATGCTGATCTACCTCAAGCATGCGCTGGATGCCCGAGGCCCGGTGCCGGACGATGCCGAGGTCGAGGCTGCCGTGCGCGAAGGCGCCCTCCTTCGTGTCCGGCCCAAGGCTATGACGGTCGCGGTGATCCTGGCTGGCCTGTTTCCGATCCTGATCGGTACAGGCACCGGCTCCGAAGTGATGAGCCGGATCGCGGCTCCTATGATCGGAGGCATGCTCACCGCACCGTTGCTCTCGATGCTGGTACTGCCGGCAGCGTTCCTGCTGCTGCGGCGCTCCCGGCGTTCCCCTCACCCTTCGACCCCAGTCCCACCGCTGCAAAGGAATACGCTATGAAGAACACCCTGTTGGCACTCGCCATCCTTGCGGGCCTGACGACGACTACGGCATCGGCCCAGTCGAGTGCTTCCATGCACGGCATGCCGATGAAGGGGGCTGTCAAGGTCGGTCGCGGCAGTGGCGTAGTGACCGCGATCGATCCCAAAGCCGCCAAGGTCACGATCCAGCATGGACCGATCGCGGCGTTGGGCTGGCCTGCGATGACGATGGCGTTCACGGCAATCCCACCGGCAATGCTAAAGACCGTGAAAGTCGGACAGCGGGTCGACTTTGCCATGAGGATGCGCGGTTCCGTGGCGGAGGTTACAGCGATCCGCGCGCGTTGATCCTGGGCGGTGCGATCGTTTTCATCGGTACGCGGCGACCATCGCACCTTCCCGAACTCAGCCGATCCCCCCAAGTATCCGGATCTTCGCGGTAGCCGTCGCCGCTGCCGGCTTGTGAGATACATACTCTTTTGCCGATGATCGGGCGCGACCCTACCGGGCACGGCTCCATCGGCGCATATGCGCCGACCAAGCCACCGTGCCAGCGTCTCTGCCCTCGCGGGTGAGGATCCTCGCTTGAGGTGTGCCACGTGGCACACCTGTGGACGCGCAGCGCGCTAGCAATGCCGATCGTTGTTGATGACCTCCCCCACGGAGGCGATCGACACGACGATCGTCCGGGCGAGCTCCCGCGCCGCCCGCCATGCGGCAGATCGATCCGGCAACGAGCGCGACGCCTACTTCCAGGATGCTGGGGTCTGCTTGGATTTGCAATGACAGCGTGTTTTCGCCTGAGCCTTGTGCCATAGCGGTCGGGCTTGGGCATGGCTTGAACACCATCCTTGGCCCGCATGTGCGGTCGAATGCTGGGTCCCCGATTTCCGTCGGGCGGCCCGCGAAATACAAGACCTTGCTACCGCTTGTCGGTGCGGGGAATACGTGGGGCGTGGTTACCAGTGTTCCCGCGTGTTCAACCGTCCCGGCTACGGGCGGTTGATGGAACGCGCGCCATGTCCTTGATCAAAAGTTTGCTTATGAGGTTCCGCCGGCGTCAAAGCCCTTCAAAGGGTTTCTCCGGAAATGGTTCGGGAATGCTTCAGGTCGAAGCGCTGGTGCAGGCACATGGTGACTGGCTGGCACTTCTTGCCACGATACTGGAACGCGAACGCGTGATTACAGGCGCCGAACTCGCCCGCACCCTGTCCGAATTTGCCGCGCATACAGCCGAAGATCGCCCTGCCGAGGGACAGATCCTTTCCTTCTGGGCCTCACGCTTGAACGACACAGCCGCAACTCTCGGCAATTTTCCGTCCGTTCACTAGGGCTATCAATCATGCTGACTGGCGGCCGCTGCTGATCGCCAAGGGGCGCATGGGTTCGGCCTGCTTTAAAGTGAGAACTCGGCGAGGCGTCGTGGGCGCTCGAACAGGAGCCGTTCGCCGCGTTCGCGCGCCGACTGAACCCATTCGCGATGTCAATTTGATCGACAGAGCCCGTCAGGAGTTATCGCTGATCTGGAGCCGAATCATTCCGCATCGTGAGTATTTTCGAGAGCATGCTGACCAACGAACCGGATAGACGTCCTGCCGAACAGACGCCCCCAACCTCGACGCCCGGTGTAAGCGCACCTGATCGCATTGCCCGCCTGACCGATCGGCAACGGTCTTATCTCCGTCTTGTGCTTCAGAACCGCAACTCGAAGGAGATCGCGGCGGCCACGGGTAGCAGCCACCGGGCGGTCGATAAGCAGCTGTTAAAGGCCAATAATATCCTCGGTGTGCCGACCCGTTTCGATGCCGCGCGGCTCCTGGCGGAGTACGACGGAGGGGTAGAGCCTTTACCCCCTGCAAACGACCTACCTTCCGCGCCATCAACTTTCCCGCTTCCCCTCCCGTTGCCGACCGCTGGGGCGGCAGCGAATATGCTCACCTGGAAGCAGGTTGCCTTCTGGACTGCGATCATCTCGATCGTGACCCCCTTGGGCCTGACTGCGGCAGGCATGGCGATCGTAACGCTGCTTCTCCTGCTCGGGCTAAAAACACAGTAATGGGCGCCCGACGTCCAAGGAGGCGTAATGCAAGCACTTTCGAACACGAGCCGGATCATCGCCGATGAGTTGCGCAAAGCGGAGCGATCGATCAACCTTGCCACGCGCGACACTGCGCAGTTTCTTCTCACGACGCTGGATGCGACTGAAGTTCACCGACTTTCCCCTGCAATGACACAGCGTACGGTCAAGGCAGTTGTCGCAGCGCTCGCTTCGCTGGTCGAGGGCCAAGACCATATGGCTATGCGGGCCCACTTGGCTGCCGAGAAAGTTGGCCGCCAGCTTGGTCTGACTGAAACCAGTTGGGGGGAGCCGACGCCAAAGCCGGCTATGGGAACCCTAGGGGAAGATGCACTCGTCGATCCTTGAGCCCCGCAGCCGGAGGAAAAATGGCCGTTGGACTAGCCCTCGCACTGTTATTCAACGGAGCCTGCGCAATCGTGTGTACCTACGCGATAGCTCGGGGTGGAATGCCCGAGCGCGCGGGGGCAGCTATCAATCTGCTGGCTGTCGGAGCGACATGGGCCTTTCGCACCTTCGATCCCGCCCATCTCGCTCCCGCTGATGTAGCGATCTTATCAATCGATGTAGTCGTCGCGGGAAGCTTCTTCTGGCTGGGCATATCGACCATCCG
This sequence comes from Sphingomonas sp. GW821-FHT09E03, assembly GCF_059416225.1. Classification (NCBI taxonomy): domain Bacteria; kingdom Pseudomonadati; phylum Pseudomonadota; class Alphaproteobacteria; order Sphingomonadales; family Sphingomonadaceae; genus Sphingomonas; species Sphingomonas sp. GW821-FHT09E03. The sequence goes on from NZ_JBWKOS010000010.1 coordinate 85,991, forward strand.
CTTCTGGCCGATCTGGGCGGCAGGCTTTGCGGTAGCCGATCTCTTCATGAGCATCTTCGGCGCCCTGCTGCCACGCGTGCCGCTCTTTGCCTACCATACCGGGCTTGGGATCTACGCCTACCTCGCGCTCGGCGCGCTTGCACTCGGCACCTTCCGCTTGCCGACGAACGCCGAGCCCCACATCCGAAACGGATCAAGACGATTATGGGTGCAGTATCTGAGGGAGACGACCTGATCGACGTCGTCGTGCGGCTGCCGCGCAAGGCGATCGAGGACACTTTGCTGTCTATGCCGCCAGACGCGAGAGACCTGTCCGAGCGCAGGCTTGCCGAGGCTAGGGCGGTGTTGGTCGGCCGGCGTCGGCGGGCGACCCACTTCAACGGGGTCCGCTTCTATGATCCGAGCTGGGACATGATCCTGGAGCTTTACGTGGCCACGTGCGAGCGGCGCCGCATCGCTGTGTCCCAGCTTTGTAAGCTTAGCGGAGGCTCGACGACCACCGCTTTGCGCCACATCGAGCATCTCGAGGCGCTTGGATACATAGTCAGACAAACGGATCCCGAGGACGGACGCCGCCTGATTGTCGGCACGCTCGCTCCCCTTCTTGCTGCTTCGGAGCAGTGGCTCGATCTTCAAATCGCGGAGTCCCGAATACAGGATCGGAGATCGGGCTGACGATTTTCTACGGCTCACACTAGACTCCGTTCTTTTGGTCATCAGTGACATATCGAACGACTGAAAAGGTCTCGTTCGATCTACCGCTTGGACAGACGGCGTCAGCCAATTTCGAGCCCGAACCTGCAATGCCTCGCTAACTTAACTGCCATTGCCTCGCCACGCCTATCCGGCGCGGCGCAGAGGAGGATGCTCTCCTTCTGCGCTACATGTCACGTAAGACAGCCGAATCGCACGATTCTCACGCCGTTACCGAAAGCACGAGCGAGAACGCGACGGCGTTACCGATAGCACGTGTCTCAGCGGCACGGCGTTATCGATAGCACGAGCGAAGATCGACGCTTCGTTACCGATAGCACGTGATTATTGCCCGTTCCGTTACCGATAGCACGATTCATCGCGCACGACCGACCCGCCAGCGATGCTTAACAATCAACGTTGTGGATCGGCTCGACGCTGACCGCCGCCGTCCACCCGGGCGGGCGCCACAACGATCAAGGGGGACGCTGTTCGGACATGAAAAACCCGGCACGAGGCCGGGCTTTTCGGGACGCCTGCTAGGGCGGATGTGAGAACCCTCACTTAGCTGGCTCCCTTTCATATTGCTACCCCAAAGCGTCGACCGTGGCGCCACGGTGTCGCTGTGTCTGCACGGGCTCCCCTCCCAGGGAGAACGAACAATGGCTGCTGCCCAAAGCCCCGGTCGGGGACTACGCCGGTTTGACGAGCATGCCGCCAAGGCGACGAAGCTTGTCGATGAGTTTTGCGGGCTCGAGACCGGAATGGCACCTTCCAACGCGCTTGCCGCGCTCAAAAGGGCGGCTCCTTATATGGGCGTCCCCCTGCGCGTGGTCTCCGTCATCGATCTCCTGTTTGCCTGGACGAAGCCGCAGGACTGGCAGGGTGGACAAATCCCCGTCGTTTGGCCGTCGAACGACCTGCTCGCGCAAAAGCTGGGCGTAACCGTCCGACAGGTTCAAAAGCTCTTGAATCAGGCACAGGCCTTCGGTCTGATCAGCTTTCGGGATAGTCCGAACGGTCATCGTGGTGGACGCCGCGGGGCCGACGGCTTCATCACGTGGGGCTACGGCATCGTGCTCGCTCCGATCGGGACCAGGCTTCAAGAATTTGCTGCCCGCGCGGCCAAGGGAGCCGCAGAGGACGCGGCACTGACAGTGCTCCGCAAGCGCCTTGCCGCTGCCCGCAGGAATATCAGGGCTCTGGCCCAAACGGCATTCGACGCCGACCTTTACGATTTGAATGCGGGTGACGATCTCGCGTTGGCGTTGATGGCCACCGACCAGATGCGCTGCGTCCGCGATGCCGGCCTTCTGACGGCCTGTGTGGAGCAGATCGAAGAGCGTGCGCGTCGTCTTGCCGAGGCTGTTTCGGCCAAGATTGCCGTCCCCAATATGGTTAGCGATCAGGATGATTGTTCATGCTGGGATGGACCTGAGGACATCCACTTTACAACTACAAATCAACTCCAATCTGCTAAAGCAGATACCCGTAGTGGCTTGGCGAATAGAAGTAGTGAGAATGGGGACGCGCTCCCCTCTCAACCTCAAACTGCAGTCGACGACGATCTGGAGAAACACGGTGTCGACCCGGAATTCATGATGTCGATCGCGCCGGAGCTCTGTTCCGGTCTGCCCTACCGCGATGGATCGTGGGGCGAGGTGGTCGCCACCGCGGAGCGGCTTGCGGGCCAGTCGGGGATCAGCAATCACGCGTTCAAGGAAGCCTGTCGCATCATGGGCCAGCGAGGTGCTGCTGCCTCCGTCATCGCCACCATCCAGAAATACCGGCGCGGCGAGGTTCAGCGGCCCGGCGCGTATCTTCGCGGAATGAGCAGCAAAGCTGACAAGGGCGAATTGAACCTTGGGCGGACGCTCCACGGCCTCAAGGACACGAGCCGCGCGGTCGCCATGCGGGGGATGTCCGATGGGACCGATGCGACGCCGATCGGGAGCCTGATGTCGCGGCTGGTTTCCCGGGGAGCCGGACTACGATGACGGGATCTCGTCATCTTTTCAAAGGCCTGGACCTCGTACTGCACACCTGGTCTTTGAACGGCTTTCACGGCGTTACCGATAGCACGAGTCCCGACCGAGTTTGCGGTGGCTCGCACCTACCGAAATGTGAAACACACCCCGATTTACCGGCTAAATCGCTCCAAATCCTCGTGCTATCGATAACGCGGTCGCTTATCCGACTGCAGGTTTGCGGCCGATCGGCTATAAGCGGCTTTGCTAAGTGAAGCTGGTGGGAGCCCCGACGATGGATTCGCGAGAAGTTGCTCTCACCCAGGGCAAGCTGTTCGACTATCTCGACAGCCCGCTGCACGGCAAAGTCCGTGGCGAGCAAAGCATCATGGACTTTCCACTCTTCTCGTTAGCGAAGCGGCCTCAGATGGAGGCCATGACCTACGAGATGGACGGCGTCAAAATCGAGATCAAGCCTAGTTCGAGCGGTATCGCGACGATGTGGGATAAAGAAGTCCTGATCTACGTCCTGTCGTTGATGGTGCAGCATATTGGTCGGACCGGGGGTGAAGTACAAAACGTCTTCACCTTCAATGCACACGACTTCTTCCGGGCGACCGGCGTCGGACGCCCATCGAAGCGTGATTACGATCGCTTCATCGAAGCGCTCGGTCGCCTGCAGGGCACGCAGATCCGCACGAATATCAAAACCGGCACCGTGGGGACGAAGGGCTTCTTCTCCTGGTTCGCGGAAGCGCAGGCGACCACTCGCGAAACGGCGAGCGGCGTCGATCAACTCATGCCTGTCCGCGTCCAGCTCTGTGATTGGCTCGTCCGCGCGGTCTCGCGCGACAGCCGTATCTATGACTACCACAACGACTATTTCCGTCTCGGCTCGATTGAACGACGCCTTTATGAATTGGCGCACTGCTACTGTCGTGATGAAGAATATGAAATGCCTCTGGAAATGCTGGGTGCGAAGATCGGCTCAACGTCGCCGCTCCGCACGTTGAAAAGTCAGCTGAAGAAGATCGCAGCCGAGAATAAAATGCCGAGCTACTCCATCGAAGTGCGGGAAGTTGTTCCGGAAGTCCCTGCGCGGGATAAACTAGGCCGACGGGTCGGGAAGCCCGAGACGGTCGTCGTGATGAAGCCCAAGGATCGTTTGACAGGAACTCGAGCCGCGTTGGCCGCCTGATATCGATCCATATGCCTGACATCCTGCGCAACTAGCTGCGGCCGACGCGTCCCAACCGGCTTTGGGAGATGGCTTCGCGGTAGCGATGCTTCGTCGGGCGCAAGGCGTGCAGAGGAGAGGGAGCCTTCGGCTTGTTGATCCGGTGATGAGCACCGGGCGACAAGAAGGAAGCCCTCGATGCGCACCTCAGCCGCAGCTCTCGAACTCGACTTCACCGAACCCTCGATCACGGCCGCCAAGGCCGTCGCCGACACCATCGCCAGGAACGGTTCGCTCCAGCGCGACACGCTGCTGTGGGTCATGGAGCAAGCCTATGGCGGATCCTCGGCCGACGGTCGTTGGTCGCTACGCGACGCTTACGACATGCTCGAACTCGCCGAGGTCATGCACCTGGCGAAGGCCGACCTGCCGTCCACACCCGGCAATTGCCTTGCCGCGCTGACCGAGCTGGTCGCCGGCCTGCCGACGCATACCGTTCGCAGCGAGGAGCAGATTGAGCTTCAGCAATTCTCGACCCCGGCCCCGGTCGCCTACCTTGCTGCGCTCGCCGGCAGGATCGCGGCCACGGATCTGGTCCTCGAACCGTCTGCCGGGACCGGCCTGCTCGCCGTCTTCGCGCACCGCGTCGGTGCCCGCCTGGTCCTTAACGAGATCGATCCGGCGCGCGCTGAGATGCTCGCTGCCGCGTTCCTGGGCGTTGCTGTCACGCGGCACGACGGCGAGCTGATCCACGATCTACTCGAACCAACGATCCGGCCAACGGCCGTCCTCATCAATCCTCCCTTCTCGCGCAGCACCGGTCGCCATGCCGACCCGCTGGCAGCGTTCCGACATCTTCGCGCCGCCTTGATGCGTCTCGGCACCGGAGGCCGCTGCGCCGCCATCCTGCCCGACCGCGTCGATACCTCGAGCCGCGCCTGGGCGAAGGCGACCGAGGGTTGCACGCTGACGCTGCACCTCGAATTGCCGGCGAATGCCTATGCGAAGCATGGCACCAGCCAGACGGTGAAAATCATGGTGCTGGAAAAGGGCACTGGCACGCCTGCCGAGCTGATCCGCTGCGCGACGCTCGCCGATGCGCTTGCGGCGATCACCGCCAAGACCGCTCCGCCTGTGTGCGCGCCTGTCCCGCGCACGGCGTCGCTGCTCACCCGCCCCACCGGGCGTAGCTCGCTTCTTGGCGGCTTGGCGAGCAAACCGCGCCTCAACGCACCCCCGGGAAAAGCGGCGCAGTCGCAGACAGCGACGCCGATCGATTACACCGTGTTCGCCGAGCCACTCCCGACCGGCGAGTCTGTCGGTGTGTACCTGCCATACCGGCCCAGCCGGATCGCGATCGGCTGCGCAACGGCGCATCCAACCGCGCTGGTGGAATCGATTGCCATGGGCTCGATCACCGCACCGCGGCCGACTTACGTCCCCACGCTCCCGCAAGCCGTCGTCGACGCGAAGACGCTCTCCGACGCACAGCTCGAGACGCTGATCTATGCCGGCGACGCTTTCGAGCGTGACATCCCCGGCCTGTTCAAACCTGTCGAGGAGGGACTCTCGATCGCACCATCCGAGGATGGCCGTCCGTATCGGACCGGCTTCTTCCTCGGTGACGGCACCGGGGCCGGCAAGGGCCGTCAGGTTGCCGCGATCATCCTCGACCAGTGGCTGCGCGGACGCCGAAAACACATCTGGGTCTCCAAGACCGAGACGTTGCTCGAAGATGCGCGTCGCGACTGGACCGCCGTTGGCGGTCTCGCGCTCGACATCCAGCATCTCAACCAGTGGAAGCTGGGCTCGCCCGTAGGCGCGGCCGAAGGCGTGCTGTTCCTCACCTATGCGACGTTACGCTCCAATCGCGGTGACAAGGGCACCCGGCTCCAGCAGATCCTCGAATGGGTCGGCGACGACTACGACGGCATGATCGTGTTCGACGAGGCGCACGAGATGGCTGGTGTCGCAGGAGGCGAAGGCAGTTTCGGCACCAAACAAGGCTCCGATCAGGGCATCGCCGGCGTCCGTCTCCAGAACCTTCTGCCGCGCGCCCGCGTCCTCTACGTGTCCGCGACCGGCGCATCCGACGTCAACAATCTTGCCTATGCAACGCGGCTTGGCCTGTGGGGTCCGGTCACGGCGTTCGCCGATCGCCGGACCTTCGTCGACTCCCTGCGCCGGGGCGGTATCGCCGCGCTGGAGCTGATCGCGCGCGACCTGAAAATGCAGGGCCTCTACGTCTCGCGCGCGCTGAGCTTCGCCGGTGTCGAATACGATATCCTCCAGCACAACCTCACACCAGACCAGATCGAGGTCTATGACGCCTATGCCGATGCGTGGGCGATCATCCACAGCAACCTGCGCGCGGCGCTGGACGCGACCCGCGTGACGGACAGCTTCTCGAACGACACCTATAACAGCGGCGCCAAGGCGGCCGCGCTGTCGATCTTCGAGTCCACCAAGCAGCGTTTCTTCTGCCAACTCCTGATCGGCATGAAGCTGCCCTCACTCGTTCCCGCGATCCGCGCCGATCTCGCGCGCGGCGAGAGCGTGGTGATCCAGCTCGTCTCGACGTCCGAGGCGATGCTCAACCGGGCACTGGCCGCGCTGACCGTCGAAGAACGCGCCAATCTCGACATTGAACTTTCGCCGAGGGAGTTTCTCATGTCGTACCTCACGGCCGCCTTCCCGGTCCGGCAGATGAAAACCTTTGTCGACGAGACCGGCAAAACCCGTTCCGAACCAATGTCGGACGAAGACGGCCGCCCCGTCTTCGCCCGAGAGGCGCTCGAGATGCGCGACAACCTCCTCGAGCAGCTCTGTGCACTACCCATCGTCGGGTCCGCGCTCGACCATATCATCGGGCATTTCGGCACCGATGCGGTCGCCGAGGTCACGGGGCGTAGCCGGCGCGTCATCATGGACGCCCACGGCCGCCAGCGCGTCGAAAGCCGCTCGCCCCGCACCAATCTCGCCGAGACCGACGCTTTCATGCGCGGTGCAAAGAAGATCCTGATCTTCTCCGACGCTGGCGGCACCGGCCGCAGCTATCATGCGAGTCTCCGTTGCGAAAACCAGTCGCGCCGCAATCATTACCTCCTCGAGCCGGGCTGGCGTGCTGACGCCGCCATCCAGGGGCTTGGCCGCACGCACCGCACGCATCAGGCAACCGCGCCGCTGTTCCGGCCGGTGTCGACCAACTGTCGGGGCGAACGTCGCTTCATCTCGACGATCGCGCGCCGGCTCGACAGCCTGGGCGCGCTCACCCGCGGCCAGCGACAGACTGGCGGTCAGGGCCTGTTCGACCCGCGCGATAACCTCGAAAGCGACTATGCCAAGGAGTCGCTCGAACAGTGGTTCCGCCTGCTCGCCAATGGCAAGCTGCGCTCGACCACGCTGGACGAGTTCCAGAAACTGACCGGCCTCGAGCTGGAGGGCGAAGGTGGCGGCCTCAAGGAAGAGATGCCCCCGATCCAGCGCTGGCTCAACCGTATCCTCGCGCTGCGCATCTCCATGCAGAACGCGATCTTCGACGAATATCTCGGGCTGATCGAGGCGCGCATCGAAGCGGCGAGAGAAGCCGGCACGCTTGATCTTGGTGTCGAGAGCATCAACGCCGAGCGCATCACGATCCTCGATCGCACCGTCATCCGGCGCGACCAGACAAGCGGCGCCGAGACCGAGATCCTTCGATTGGAAACCGAAGAACGCTACAAGCCGCTCGCGCTGGATCGCGCCTTGCGGATCGGCGACGACGCCCGTCCGATCGTCAACCGCAAGTCGGGGAAGGCCGCGATCCGGTGCAGCACCTATTCGCTGACCGACGATGATGGCGAGATCGTGCGCCGCTACGAGCTGGTCCGCCCGACGCGCACCGAACGGATGCGCCAGGATCTTCTTCTCGAAACGATGTGGGAAGATGCGAGCGAGGCGGAGTTTTCCGCGCTCTGGCAGGCCGAGGTCGAGGAGATTACGGGCAAGACCCGCACCAATACGCTCTACCTCGTCACCGGCCTGCTTCTTCCGGTCTGGGACCGCCTGCCCGACGATCACGTCCAGGTCTGGCGGCTCAACACCGATGACGGCCAGTCTTTCCTTGGTCGCATCGTTCCCGCCCCACTTGTGAGCAAGCTCGCGGACGCCTTCGGCATCGCCGCCACCATCACGGTGTCGGGTGCCGAAACCGCCAAGCACGTCATGGGGACGGCTGAAATCACCGCGCTCGGCGCATACCGGCTGAAGCGCAGCCTGGTCGCAGGCCAGCAGCGCCTTGAGCTGCTCGACTGGCCGCACACGCGATTGCCCGAACTGAAGGCAGCCGGGTGCTTCACCGAAATCATCCAGCACAAGACACGGATGTTCATTCCTGTCGCGACGGCCGCGACCGTAATCGACCGTATCACCGCTTAACACGATCGAGGCTCTCTTCCCGGGTCATCAAAGGGAGGGGAGGGAGCCTTCGGCTTTGTGAGCTTGGAGGACCAGGCTCGCGTGACCGCGGGACGCGGCGCGCCATTTCCAAACGGAGACGACCGATGATCCAGTCCGTGAAGGTCAAGAACCTGACGCTGTCGAAGGACAATGTGCGCAAATCCAACCGTGACGCAGGGATCGACACCCTCGCCGCGAACATCGCAGCCCAGGGGCTGTTGCAGAACCTGATCGTCACCCCGCTCAAGAAGGCGGGTACGTTCACCGTGAAGGCGGGCGGTCGGCGCTTGCGCGCGCTCCAGCTCCTGATCCAGCAGGGCACCCTCCCCGCCGATCACACCGTCCCGGTCCTCGTGCTGAGCGACGACGACAACTCGATCGAGGCGAGCCTCGCCGAGAACTTCCAGCGCGTGCCGATGAATCCGGCCGATGAATGCACCGCGTTCAACTTCCTGATCCAGAAGGGCATGACCGCCGAGGACGTCGCCAAGCGCCAAGGCGTGACCACCCGCTTCGTCGAGCAACGCGTGCGCCTTGCCGAGCTGGCCCCGCCAGTATTCGAGGCGCTCGCAGCCGGCGAGATCACGCTCGGCGTTGCGCAGGCTTACGCCGTCACCACCGACGTCGACCGCCAGACGCGTGTGTTCGCCCAGATGAAAACCTCATACTACGGCGACAACCCCGACAATATCCGTCGCGCGATCCTCAACGGCACGGTCAAGGCGAACGACGCCAAGGCCCGCTTCGTCGGTCGCGAAGCCTATGTCGCCGCGGGCGGCCGCATCGAGGGCGACCTGTTCGCCACGGAAGGCGATGAGAACTGGATCGACGTCGACCTGATCGAGACGCTTGCCGCCTCGAAGCTCGAAGCCGCAGCGGCCGAACTGGCGCGAGACCAGGGCCTCGCGTTCGTCACGCCGATCGCGGCGACGCACGTTCCCTACGACCTCGAGCGCCAGCTTCACGAGTATCACGCTCCCGCCCGCGCCCTCACCGAGGACGAGACCGCGCGTGTCGAGGTTCTGTCGGCCGAGAACGACGCGCTGATCGACCAGCTTGAGCAGGAACTGCCCGACGGCAGCGCCGAAGCCGAGGCAGCGAACGCGCGTATCGAGGCGATCGAGCGCGAGCTGGAGACGATCGAGGACGCCCGTCATGAGATCGATCCGGCGCTGAAGGCGCAGATCGGGACGTTCGTCTATATCGGCGGTGACGGTGAACCCCGCGTCCACACCCGCCTCTTCAGCGAAAAGCCGGTCGTGGATCCGAACGCCCCGCCCAAGGAGTCGGGCGGCGCGACCGGGGACGGCGATGCCGGTGACGGCGAGCAGGGTCCGAAGCTCAGCGCCACGCTGATTGATGAACTGGCGACGCAGCGCCGCCAGATCCTCGCCGCCCACGTCGCCAGCGACCCGGGACTCGCACTCGACCTGACCATCTTCCTGATGGCGCAGAACGTGGTGTTCGAGCAGGCGCACATCCCGAACCACTCGACCTTGAAGTCGAGCGCCGCGGGCTTCCCGATCTTCGGGTTCCGCGACGAGGGATCGATGGCGTCGCAGACGATCGACGACCAGCGCCAGCGGCTCGACACGAGCTGGGCGGGTCTGCCGACCATGACCGCCCGCTTCGACGCCTTCCGGGCGCTCGACGACGAGGCCCGGGGCGCTTGGGTTGCATACTCGATAGCACGAACTCTCGAACCGACGCTCAACGTCGCCGAGGGCTATCGGAGTAACGGCTTCCACGACCATCTCGGTCGCCTCCTCGACATCCAGGTCGAGAATTGGTGGCGCCCGACGGCCGAGAACTTCTTCGGCCGGGTCAAGAAGACCGTCATGCTCGACGCGCTCGAGGAGATTGGCGGGCCGATCCTGCGCGGCCGCTACAAGGACGCCAAGAAGGGCGACCTTGCCGGCACCTGTGCCTCGCTGTGCAACGGCCAGGGCATCGTCGAAGCCGAGATCCGCGAGAAGGCGACCGCCTGGTTGCCGGAAGCCATGCGCTTCGAGGCACAAGAGAAGGCGGCGCGCACGCCGCTGCGCTCGAGCTTCGCCGATGACGAGACCGGCACCGATCCGGACGAGGACGACGATACCGACCTCGACACCGGTGACGACGCAGTGATCGATCACGAGGAAGAGGAGGATTTCAGCCAAGCGGCCTGACGCCGGCTTGCACATTTCGAGGCACCTGGGGGCGGCACTTTTCACGGAGTGCCGCCCCTCTTTCTGTGACCCGGCACCGCCTCCCGAAAGAGGGGAGGATGCTCACGCGGGTTCGCCTCACCTCAATCAGGAGAACGATCGTGGCACAGACCACCGACAAGCCCTCGCCTGCTGACATCATCACCAACACGATCATCGACAAGCTCGAATCCGGGGTGCGTCCCTGGGTCAAGCCATGGCGCCCCGGCCTTGGCGGCCGTCCGCTGCGCGCGACCGGCGACCCCTACAAAGGCATCAACTGCTTCTGGCTGTGGCTGTGTGCCGAGGGCGCGGGCTACAACTCGCGCACCTGGATGACATACAAACAGGCGCAGGCCCTTGGCGGCCAGGTCCGCCAGGGCGAGCGCTCGCAGATTGCGATCTTCTACAAATCCTACAGCAAAACCGTCGAATCCGTCGTCACCGGCGACACGACCGACGAGATGCGGCGCGTGCTGCGCTCCTACGCCGTGTTCAATTGCGACCAGATCGACGGGCTGTCTCCTGACTTCTACCCGAGCCCTGTCAGCATCGTGCCCCCGGCCGATGCGCTGCCCGAGCGCGCGCAGCGCTTCCTCGATGCCCTGCCGGCTACGGTCCACACGCGCGGCGATCGCGCGTTCTACGACCGCACCGCCGACACCATCACCATGCCGCCCGTCGCGCTATTCTCGACGCGCGCCTACTTTGCGGCAACACTCGCCCATGAGGCAGGCCACTGGAGCGGCCATCCCGACCGGCTCGATCGCACGTTCGGCAAGCGCTTCGGCGACGACGCCTATGCGTTCGAGGAGCTTTGTGCCGAGATGACCTCAGCGCTGCTCGGTGCCGATCTCGGTCTGCCGACGTCGCATATGGACGACCACGCCGCCTATATCGGCTCGTGGTTGAAGGTGCTGCGCAAGGACAGCCGCGCGATCATGACCGCCGCGGCGAAGGCAGAAGCGGCAGCCGGGTATCTGCTCCGCGCGACCGGCCTCGACGCCTCGGCCGAACCCGAGGAACAGATCCGTGAAGCAGCATGACCGCTCCGGCCGCCCTCCCCGACCTCGGCGCCTACCGGCGCTTCGTCGTGGCATTCAGTGGCGGCAAGGACAGCCTTGCCGCCCTGCTCCACCTCCTCAGCCTCGGCGTGCCGGCACACGCGATCGAGCTGCATCACCATGATGTCGATGGCCACGGCCCGACCTTCATGGATTGGCCGTGCACCCCCGCCTATGTCCGCGCGATCGCCGAGCAGTTAGGGATCGCTCTCTACGTCTCGTGGCGCGAGGGCGGCTTCGCGCGCGAGCTGGCGCGCGACGACGCGCCGACCGCCCCGATCGCGTTCGAGACACCGACCGGCATCGGCCGTGCCGGGGGCAACGGCCCTGCTGGCACGCGCGGGCTTTTTCCCCAGACGTCTCCCGATCTTCGGGTGCGCTGGTGCAGCCCCGCGCTGAAGATCGACGTCCTCGCCGCCGCGATCCGGAATCAGCCGCGCTTCCTCGACGGCCGCACGCTCGTCATCACCGGCGAGCGCGCCGAGGAAAGTCCCTCGCGTGCGCGCTATGCGACGTTTGAGCCGCATCGCACCTCCACCCTCGCGCGTGCAGTCGATCATTGGCGCCCGGTCCATGACTGGACCGAGCGCCTGACCTGGGACGCGATCTCGCAAGCGCGCATCCGCCCCCACCCGGCCTACGTCCTGGGATGGGGACGTCTGTCGTGCCGAGCCTGCATCTTCGGCTCACCGGACCAATGGGCGACGCTCCGGCTCGTCTTCCCCGCCGCCTTCCGACGGGTTGCGGCTCGCGAAGCCGCGAGCGGGAAGACGATCCATCGCTCGCTCACCGTCACGCAGCTCGCTGACCGCGGCACGGCGTTCCCGGCTGCGACGCTCCATCCCGACGAATTGGCGCAAGCCGATGATCCGGTCTGGCGTCTCTCGATCCTGGCGGATCGCTGGACGCTCCCTGCCGGCGCATTCGGCGACCATGCAGGCCCGCCATGAACGCCGCCACGCGCGTCGATCTCATGGACCTGCTCGCTCCCACGCGGGAAGACCCGCTGTGGGAAGCCGAGAAATCGGGATGGCGCTGCTTTGTCATGGGCAACGACCGTTGCCATTACCGCCGAGGGAGCAAGCTCCGTACGGCTTGGCAGTCCGGCTATGACGCGGCCTCACGATCTGCCGATCCTGTACGCTTTATGCTCTGACCAAGGCACCGTCCACGGAGGAGAGGGAGCCTTCGGCCTTTTGAGCGCGCGTGTGCGCTCAGGAGGTTCGGTCATGCTCTACGACACCCATTACCGCCACAACGAGGCGCTCTCCCCTGCCGCGCTGGGCACCCTGCCCGCTGCGCTCCATGCCCTGAACGCGGGCGTTGACGACTGCCGGCGTGCCGGCAATCCGATCGACCGTGATGCGTCGATCCTGCTGCTGATCCGCAACCTGGCGTCCGTCGCCGAATTTGGTGCGCCCAGCACCAACGAACTGCGCCTGCGCTGTGCGGACGGTCGGGGCACCGTCATCGCCGGATCCGCGCTGCTCGCCATCGCCGGCAATACCGTCGCCGGCGATGGCGCGGCGAAACGGACCTTCCATCGACAGGCACGCGTCGCGCTCGCTTCGCTTGCTGCGGCGATCGGCCTCGAGGCGCATGACGTCCGCATCGACACGGACATGGGCGGGATCGCGGACGACGGAACAACCGAGCTGCGCCACGCCGATCTGTCGATCCGGGTGCGGCCGCACAGCTTCCTCCCCGACAGCGAAATCACTTTCAATCGCTGCCGGGGCGGCGAACACGCCGGCCCCGTTCAGCGCGCACCGATCGCCGAGCTGCTGGATGCAGCCACGTTCCAGCGCCGGCTCACGGCGACGGTTGGTGACGTAGGCACTCCGCGCCTCGCCGCTGCCGCCTGATCCTCACGTCATCGGAGACTTATCATGGGTTGGCTCTTCATGCGCGATTTGGGCGGCCACGCCACCTCGCGCTCCTATCTCGACAACCAGTTCACCTACCAGCGAGACACGCATCGCCTGACCGTGCTGGCATCGGCCATGGTCGGATCGACCTATTACGCCGCTTGCGAGCGTCTCGCGGACGACGTCGAACGGATTGTGTTCGGCATCGTCTGCCTCACCAAGACCAGCACCGGCGCGCGCGACGGCTGCACGTTCGGGTACAAGGATATGGATGAAACGGTCGGGCCGAACGAGAGCGAGTGCCCGGCCGCGATCCTCGACGAGCTGACCGCTACGGACAGCAAATATGCCTTGGCCTGGCGCGCGCGGTGCCGCGCCAACCTGCTCGCGAAGAAGCTCGACCGGGCCAAGCCGACCCCGAAGCCTGGGCAGATCATCATCTTCGATGAGCCCATGCGCTTCAGCGACGGCAGCGACCGCAGCCGCTTCGAGGTGGTTGCCAACCCCAAGGGCAAGACGCCGCTGTTCCGCGACCCGGAAAGCCGCGCGATCTGCCGCATCCCGGCGTTTCGCAAGCGCGCCTACCGCATCGTTCATGCGGCGATCATCGTCCGGGATACGACCAATGGTTGATCGCCCGCCCGTCATCGCGGCCTGGGGGGCCGGCGTTGACTCCACCGCCATGATCGTCGAGCTCGCCGAACGCGGCGAGCCCGTCGACATGGTTCTCTTCGCCGATCCCGGCGCCGAAAAATCGGCGACCTATGCGTTCATCCCCGTGTTCCGGGCCTGGATGTCGGAACGCGGCATCCCATCCGAGATCGTCCGCTACCAGCCCCGCAACTTCAAACACTGGCCGCCTTATGCGGGCATCGCCGAGAACATGCTGACCAACGCCACCCTGCCCTCCGTGGTATTTGGTGGCGGGTCGTGCAGCCAGAAATGGAAGGCGGCCCCGCAAGATGCCTGGACCGCCCAGTGGGAACCCGCGCGCCGCTGCTGGGACGCAGGCGGGCGCGTGGTAAAGCTGATCGGCTACGACGCCTCGGGACGCGACACGCAGCGTTACCATCATGCGGTCGGGTGCGAGGATCCTCGCTACGCCTACCGCTACCCCTTGCGGGAATGGGAATGGTCGCGCGCCGACTGCGAGGCGCGCATCGCGCGCGCCGGACTCCCCGTCCCGCCCAAATCGAGCTGCTATTTTTGTGGCAGCATCAAGCCCGACGAGGTGCTGGAGCTTTCAACCGAGGAGCTGCGCATCATTGTGTTGATGGAAGCGCGAGCCAAGCCTCGCCTTCGCAATGTCGAGGGCCTGTGGCGCAAGCCGGTGCTTGGCCGTCGCGGTGCGACGCCGCGTCCCGGCAGCATCACCGAGTTCATCCGCGAACGCGGCCTCCTATCATCGGCCGAAGTCGACCGCATCATCGAGACGGCGCCCTTGGCGCTACTCGATTTTCAGGCCGCGCAGGCCGCACTTCTCCCTGAGCAACGCGTCCCGATGGGGCGCTGGCTCGACGACTTTCATCGCGCGTCCGACGCGCTGGCCAAAGACCATCACCATCGTACTGAGATTCCGGCGAACTCTGTACCGAACCGGCACTGACTGCCTGTGGCGTCACCTTTGCCGAGGGTCACAAGGACCACGGGTGGACGATGGCGCTGGAGTTTCAGGCGCATCTCAATCGCGATTGGAACGTCGGCGATCACGCGCGCGAGATCAGCAGCATCCTCTCCGCTGGTCGCTTCGGGACCCACGCCCACGAAGGCTGGCCCGCTCTCGCCTTTCCGGCCGGGCGTCCCCGCTACGAATGACCCGAGCCGCTTGTGTCTCCCATTTTGCCAGCCTTCAGGAGTCCGGTCTCATGAAGACCTTCACCGACCCCTTTCGAATACCCTGCCCATTACCGTGCGGAAATCACGGTCGAGGCGGAAGATGTCGTCAGCGCCTGCCGCTCCGCTTGTCGATACGTCGCATACGACCGACGGGTGGAAGAGCCTCGGTACGGGGCATCCCACGTCGGCAGCGCTTGTCGCTGGAGGTGCGGACGTCGCGCCTTGGCGCCTTGACCTCGATTGGCGGCGCTGCTTCGCCCTGCCCGTCCCGGGCCTGTTCTCGCAAGCTACGGCGTGCGTGGGCTATGCCGCGACCCGGAGCGAGGATCTGGTCGACCCGCTTGCGCACCATGGTCGATGCGATCGGCGCCGATAGAGCGCCCACGGATCACCCCAGCGGCGATGGTCCGCTTGTGTGCAACGTGGCAGGCGCTTCTCAACGACATCGCGACGTTCGAGTTGAGCCCCACGTCAACCGTAGCAGCAAGCGTGGTCACGTCTGCGCCCGACGCCACCTGACGCCCGACAGCCCTCCGCCAGAGAGATGCGACACATGGGCGGCCGCGAGACCCCCGCAACCGCAAAAATCCGGGCCGAGTTGCCGCTTTGCGGCTGCCCGCACCACCCCGGTTTTTGCGGTTTCCCTCCGCTGCGCTCCGGTGCGGGCGCCTCTTATTCGGCCGCCCAGGAGGTGCGCATCCGGCGGATAGGCCGCCGGCCTCGATCAGATGAAGGGCTTGACCCCATGACCACTTCCCTCGCTGCCGCACTCTCCGATCTGGAGCTTGGACACCTCGAACCCCGCGCCGAAGACATTTCAGGCATGTGCCCGCCCTCGACCGAAGCACTGGAGCAGACCACCACCGCCATCTGGAGCGACCTGTTCGCAACCCTCCAGAACACGTCGCTCGAGCGCGACATCGAGGAGATGGGCTGGGGCCTAGTCAACCTCTTCCACCGGGCCGCGGCGAAGAAGCACGCGACCATCGACCGTCTCACCGACGAGATCAGGCTCCTCCTGGCCGAGCAGGACGGTTCGGAGATCAACACCGCTAACCTCGAGGACAAGATCGACCTTGCGAAGAAGATCGAGGAAGCCGCCACCTGCTACGAACACATGCGCGACACCGCAGCGGCTCACTATATCCGCGAGACCGGCCGTTCCTGGATCCCGTCGACCGGCAACCGCATTTCGCTCGGGGTTACGTCGGCAATCGTTGACGGACGCGCCTTCCTTCAGGCTCGCCGCGAGCGCGTCCGTGACGCCAACACGGCTCAGGGCACCCCGGTCGTGTTTGCCGGGGGACGGCTGACCTTCCGGACCGACGAGGACATGAAGGCGTTTGGCGACAATCTGCTGCGCACCCTGGGTGCGGTTCGGGAGCGCGTCGGCGACATGTATCTCGTCCATGGCGGCGACATGAAGGGGATCGAGCGCATTGCGGCGTCGTGGGCCGAGCAAAACGGCATCCAGCAAGTCCGCTTCGGTCTCGATCGCAAGCTGGGTGATCGTGCCGGCTTCCGTCGCAACGAGCAGATGCTCTCGCTGAAACCTCGCTACGTCATCGCCTTCCAGGGTAACGGCGTGACCGAGCGCTTGGTAATCGACGCCAAGAAGGCCGGTATCCGCGTGGTCGACCGCCGCGGCCCGCTCGGCACCCCGCCCGCAGCTCAGAACGCTCAGCGCGACCGAGAGGTCGCCTGAGCTTCGGCTCGGCCGCTGGCAAAGCCAGCGGCCTCGCCCTTTGCGGCCTCCCCGCGGAAATCCACTTACTTCCACCCCGTTGAGGAGCAAACCGATGCCTCGCCCAAACGGTTACAGACGGCTGCGCAAAGCTGGCGCTTCGCGCTTCCGCTGACGGCGACACCTACCACGTCGTCATGACGGACAACCACAGCGCTCCTCGCGCGCGCGGAACGAGGCTTTTCGACACCGTCGCAGACTCCGGCCCCGGCCTCCCGCCTGAGTGGTGAGGAAGCGGATCGCGCTGTCGATGCCATGATCGGTCGTGCAGGCTTTCCAAGGCGAACAGCCGAGCGTTGATGACTGGTTCCTAAGGGCAATCTTGCGAAGGTTCGGGTGAATAGTCTCGCGACCAGCGCGCTATTCCGCCGAGCCCCTAGCCGGTCTTGGCCTGTTCGGGTGACGCTCGACTGACGGGGACTTATCGCGCCCAAATCGCGATTCCGACGCGGAGCGGTTCCTTGGGGCGAGGCCGGAGCCTGCCCCGGGGCCGTGTTCCTCCCGGACAGGGGGCACGCCACCTCCACCGCGTTGGTCTCTGCGCCGGCTTCGCCGCGTTGTGCCAGGTGGGATGCACTGCCGGCAGGCACGTCAGCCGCGCTTGGTTCCTGCCGTCCAGGCGGGACGCTGCGCAGCACGAACCCCCCATCGTCATCTCGACACGCACGACGCGCGCGCGCCGTGACGGCGAAAGGCGGCACCAAGGTCCACGCCGCAACCATCATCCTTCACGACAGGCACCGGCGCAGGGCGCGAGCACCGGCGAGGGAGGGTGTCAGAGAGCGCCTGGATAGCGGAACCAGGAACAGTGACACTGCCGGACGAGCGACGCGACAAGGGCGTCCTGCCTCACGGTTCCATGTCCGTTGCCCGCCGGTGGGGGTCCATCCCCTCTCTTTCCTGAACGACCTAATCCGGCCGTCCACCCCCTCCAACCCGCGATCATTCGGGCCGAGTTGCCGTGTGCCACGGCTGCCCGCACCACCCCTTCGATCGGGGTTCCCCTTCGCGTCTTCGCGCTTTCGGTGGAGAGGGCGTCCTGGCCGTCTTTTTTGGTGTTCAGTCGAGGGGACGGACCCCCCGGCGAGCAAAAAAGGAACCTCGAAATGCAGAACCTCGTCATCCTCGCCGGCAACGTCGGCGCCACGCCTGAAGTCCGTACCACCCAGGGCGGCACCAAGATCACCAACTTCTCCCTCGCCACCTCGCGGCCCAAGCGCGACCAGGATGGCAAGACCATGAAGGATGGCGAAGGTCGCCGGGTCGAGGACACCGAATGGCATCGGATCACCTGCTTCAACGGGGTCGGCAAGACCGTCGCGCAGTATGTCGAGAAGGGCCAGAAGGTCATGGTCCGGGGCCGCATCCACTACACCCGCTGGACCGACGATCAGAACATCGAGCGCTACGGTGTCGAGATCATCGCCGACGAAGTGACCTTCCTTTCCTACGGCAAAAGCCGCCAGGAACGCCAAGGCGCCGCCCAGGACGATGAGGCGGATGACGTCCCCTTCTGAGGGAGGCAGTACGGGCCCGGAGCTGACGCTCCGGGCATCTTCTCGCGTTCACCGGCAATCAGGACCGCAAGGTCACAAATTCTGCAAAAAGCAGCTAAACCGCCTGCTTGAGCTGCTCGGGTTGCTTGTTGTGCGGCAGCTTCTCCCTGAATGTCGGTGAACCATACGATCGTTGAACGGCTTGCCGATGAACGTCGCTTTGTCGGGCATGTCCCCCGGACCCGGCTTCACGTTGCCGCTTGCGATCACGATCTCGATCCAGGGCCAATGCTCGGCAACGTAATGGGCCAGCGCGAACCCGTCAGTGTCGCCAGGCATCTCCACGTCGGAGAACAGTAGCGTCACATCGTCGGCGTGATCGGCTAGAAGGGTTTTAGCCTCCTTGCCCGTACTCGCCTCGTGAAAACGAAACCCCGCCCTCCTCTAGAATGTCGCAGGCGTGCATGAGGATAAACGGATCGTCGTCGACGACCACGGCATAAGGGACGGTAGAGCTCGCCATCCCGTCTAAACCCTTGTTATGAAACCGGGTTGTCTTTGTTGGTGTCTCGAACCGAGTTGGCGTCTCCCGGCGAAGCCGGGACCGTCGCTCTATTCCGCTTCGCTGCACCGAGCCCGTAGCCGGTCTCGGCCCGTTCGGGTGACGATCGACTGACGGACGCGCAGCGCGGAAACTTCTTTCCGGAAAGCGGCAACTTCCTTCCATCCTAGCCCGGCCGGGGCTGCACCGCCGCGCAGCGCACTGTCCCCGTCGACATCGGGGCGCAGAGAGGGGGCACGGACTGGGCAGGTGTCCACCGCGCCTGCGAGGGCGCGCGTTACCGGCAAACCAACGCTGAGCACGACGTTCCGGGCAGGCGGGCTTCACCCCGCTCTTGAGGCGCAATCCTTGGGCCGGCTCAGGGCCTTGTACGATCAACCCGCCAGGGGTCCGGGCGCTTCGCTACGGCTTTTTTCGCAAGCGAAAAAAGTGATCGCGGCCCTTCCCCGTCCTGTCGGGCGCCTGTCGAGCGGGGATGAACCCCGCCGGCTTCACAGGAGCCTCGGACATGTTCAACGATATCTGGATCGCCCGCAAAAACGCCATGGGCCTCGCAAGAACCTTGATGGTGGCAACCATGGTCATCGCCGTCGGCACCCAATATTCCGTCATCACCGCCGAAGATCACGACGGCTCGCTCACGATCGTCAACGAGTACGACCCTTACGCCTGAGCCTCCCGGGGGGCTTCGGCCCCCCTCCCCTTTCCGCTCGTCATGAAGGCGCCGGAGCGGGCATCGAGCCCGCCCCGGCCCTGCTGCGCAAGCACAGCAGCGCCGTGAGACGAAGGGCTTCTGCTTCTTTCTGTCCACCGCTTGGGTGCGGGATCCAAATTCAGACGGAATCTCTTCCGGAGGCTGGCGATCAGCTCCACGCCGTCCGGACAGGCGTCAGTGCCTCGAACACCTTCATCAGTCGCGGGTCGCGCAGGAGCGTCACCCATTCGCGGCCATAGGTTCGCGACGCCAGATAGAAGGTAGACCCTTCGCACTCGACCATCCGGCAGCGCTCCAGTTTGTCGACGAGCGAATAGTTAGAGCCGTGGCGTGCCACGATGTCTTCCAGCTCGGCCCGCATCAGCGTTCCGCATTTGCAGCACCGGGTCCGGACCAACGCCTTCATCCTGAGCATATCGCCGGCGCTGTCCATCCAGCGGGGCCACAGGGCAACGATGTTGGCAGCCGTTTCCATGGTCGAACGATACGCCCCGATCGGCGTGGTCGTCCAGCATCAGCCTCGACCTGAAGTCTCTTCCAGGTCGACGATCCGCGCGGCATTTCGGGCTCCTACGTCCTGGCCGGGGCGCCCTCCCGCGCAAGCCCGCCAGCGGGCTTCTCCACTCCGTTGCGACCCTATGGGTGCGCGAGCGATCTATGCCCCGGCCGTCCTGTCGCCTGTCGAAAGGCCCCGATCGTCGGGGTCATTGGCAGGAGACCATCATGGCCGAGCAAACGCCTCAATCGAACCACGCCAAGGGTGGCGCAGCGGAGATCGCCCGCCTCAACGACTGGCTGCGCGAGCATCTCACCGCCCCGGGCAACAACCGTGTCGTGATGACCAGCGGGATCGCAGACCTGATAGGCGACGTCAGCCTCTTCCGAAACTTCCGCAAGCGGGCGGAGCTGCTCCGCGCGGTTCGCGACTTCGCTGCCTTCGACGAAGCGATCGACACGTACGGCGAGCACGATCTGGGCCGGTTCCGGTTTGAAGGCGCCGACTGCTACTGGAAGATCGACTATTACAATCACTACCTGAGCGCGGGCTCGGAGGATCCGGCAGATCCTTTCAAGACCACGCGCGTCCTGACGATCATGCGCGTCGACGAACGATGATGCACCGCCCCGGCGTGATGGCGTCGGGGCTCTTCGTTCTGCCGAGAGGATCGGATCGCGAATGTCGAGTCCCCCCTCCCCACTCAACGCCCTGCGATGAGCGCAACCGAGCGCGTGCGACGGAAACGCGAGATCGACTTCCCACGTGGCAACGTCCGCATGAAGCGGCCTTCTTCCCGATGAGATCGAGTGGCTCAATGCCCGTGACTTGCCGCGGAATTCGATAGCGACCGGCTGACGGTCGCGATTTGGGCAACGACGGTTGTACGGGAAGGGTGATTGGCGCGCGTGGGAGGCAAGACCGTCGCGTGGGTCGCCGCCTCCCCTGCCCTACCAACGTCGGAAAGGCTCTGTCGTCGACTCTGTCCATCGTGACGACCGGGCGGAGCCAGCGTCAAGGATGCGCGGTTCCCCCGATTTTGACGCGGCCTTCGCTTCGCTCCGACCACGACAAAATCGGCACCCCCACGCCCCGCTTGCGCGGCCGCTGCGCGGTCCTGTGACCCTGACCCCACCCGATCGTCAGCCGGCATCCGTCTCAACGAACAGACGGAGGTTCACATGCACGTCCAAACCGCACGCACCCAGGCATGGCTCGCTGAACTTGCAAACGTCCGAGCGGAGATCGCAGCACACGGGATGCCCGAGCGGGCACCCCCCCCCGCAGTAAAGCGGACCCGCAAGCTCAAGCCGCTCTGGGAGGAATGAACATCGTCCGGGCGGCCTCGGCCGCCCGATTAGAGGATCGGGTCTTCGTCTTGAGCGTCGTTATATCCGGTGTGGTGCAGGTCGTGTCGAACGAGATCGGGCCGTGGGTACTTCACGATCGATTTCGCCATTTTGCGCTTTGGTGAACGCCGATCGCGTTCGTCGCGTTCGGCGTCTCAATCTCTTGTCGATTTGTGGCTTGGCACTGCGGATTCATCAATTGCTTTGGCGACACGCGAACTGAGGGTGATTGTTCCTTCGTCTGGTAGCTGCTTGGTAGCAACGAGCTAGCGACATTGTAGCGATCTGATCGCGGTTTGCGTTCGGGTAGCAACCCGATAGCTATGACGTAGCATGTTCATACACGGTGTGGCCCTGCTCCTCGCGCCTATACAACCGCGTCTCGACGGTATCGCAAGGGTGCGTATCGCTAGTTGGTAGCAAGTAGCAACCGGCTACCAACCAGGCCGCGAGCATGTAGCTTCTTGGCCGCAACATTGTCGCACCTAAGCTGCAACAGGCTCGCGATAAACTCGCTACCACCTCGCGGTCAATTTGCGATCAAATCGCAACCATATCGCAAGCTGCTCGCTGTCAGATTGCGTCAAAGTCGCTAGACGCTAGCTGCTAGGTTGCGATATAGCAGCTTCATGAACGCTGGCTGCTACATGGTAGCAACCTGGCCGCAACGGGAGAGCAGCATGCCAGTCATCAGCTTCGTGTCGCCGAAAGGCGGGGTGGGCAAGACCACCGCGACATTGTTGCTCGCCGGAGAGTTGGCGGAGGCGGGGGGTACCGTGCGCCTGATCGATGCTGACCCGAACCTTCCGCTGGTCGACTGGGGCCAGTTACCGGGACGACCGGATGCGATAACTGTCGTCGGGTGCCGCGACGAAAACGCGATCATCGACGAGATCGAGAGGGGCGCGTCGGAGGCGCGCTTCACACTCGTCGACCTCGAAGGCGCGGCGACCGCGACCGTCACGTTCGCAATCGCGCAAAGCGATTTGGTGATCATTCCTTGCAAGGGGTCGCATCTGGATGCCACCCAGGCTGCCCGCGCTATCAAGCTCGTCAAGCAGACGGCGCGCGGCACCAGGACAGAGATCGATTATGCGATCCTGTTCAGCCAAATCCCGCCGGCGCTGCGCTCGAACAATCAGAAGGACATCGCGGAGCAGTTCAACGATGCTGAAATTCCAGTCCTTCCGGTCATGATCTATAATCGCGAGGCCTACCGCGCGATGTTCGCCGCTGGTGGAACGCTTCGCACCATCAACGACAAAGGCGTCGGCAACATGAAGGCAGCGCTCGAGAACGCCGAGGCCTACGCGGCAGCGGTGATCGCGAGGCTGCGTAAGGCGCGTACCGTGAAGGAGGCAGCATGACCCGGACCCGGCTCGATCTCTCGGAGTTCGATGATACGCCCCCGAACAAGGATCCAGCCAAGCTACGCGAGATCAGCGACGGGGCGGGCTTTCCGTCGCGTCCGGCTGTCCCAGCTGTAGCTGCTCCGCCTGTAGCGGCGCCCGTGCCTCAAGAGCGTCCCCAAGCCGGGACATTCCAACGGCCGCCACGCGTAACCGGCAATCGCAATATCGCGATCAACGTGAGGGTAGATCCCGAGACCGCTGCGCGACTCTATGCTCTTCGTGACGCGGACCCGGCACGCAAACGCGTGCTCGCCGACGTCGTCGCTGATGCGGCGCTTTTGCTTTACGAGCGCGAGATTGGCGGGGCTGCTTCATAGGCAGGGCAGGGGGCTTGCATGGCCGTTAGCGCGGCGACGCAACGCAATCTTGGTTGACCGCCCGCGCGCCGCAGAACCTCGTTAAAGGCGGCCCCACGATCGAATAAATAGGGCGTGATACCTCGCTTGGCAGGACCGCGACAGCGCCCGAAACACCATACGAGCGGCGCTCGCGTGCACAGGCGCACGGGCGATCGCCAACCACCAACACGACGCAGTCTGTGGCAGGCCGGCAGGGGAGGGGGCAGCCTGATCTGGCGCCGTCAATCTGCTTTCGGGTATCCTGCTAGGCCGCGCTGAAGCGAGCGCCGGCCGTCAGCCTCCGTCGGCGCAACACCCAGACAGGCCGTGGCTGCCAAGATTGGGGAACCGCTGCGTTCGATCCCAGCCAATGCGCTTACCGCATAGAATGGCGGATCGAAGGTCATCCCTTGCCCACGCTAGGTTCGATCAAATCCCATCGGTTTCCGTAGAGGTCTTCGAAGACCGCCGCCGTGCCATATGGTTCATGGCGAGGCGCTTCAACAAAACGGATGCCCCGCTGCGTGTAAGCGAGGTGGTCACGGGCAAAGTCGTCTGCTTCGAGAAACAGGAACACGCGACCGCCGCTTTGATCGCCGATCGCCTCACGTGGCCGGTCGCCAACCGCTCGCGCTAGTAACAGTCCGTTTGCCGCACCATGCGGCGCGACCACCACCCACCGCTTGTCATCGGTCAGCACGGTATCTTCACGCAGTTCGAAGCCAAGCTTCTCGACGAAGAAGAGAGCGCGGTGTCATATTCGTCGACAAGGAGAGCGGTCAGGTTCAAGCGTTGAGGCATCCGATGAGGCTGCCCTAATCTGGATACTAGGCCAACGCCGGCTTCTCGTCTGGATGGTGGACCTGGAAGCCTAGCCTAGCGACGCAAGCTGGCTTGCCACCGCTTTGCCGCCGTGTTTCGAAATAGCCGTCGCGATTGCCCGGGCATCCGCTTTGTCGATCGCTGCAATTTTAACCCGCTCGAGCGCTGCGGTTAGAACCGGACGACCAGCGTCTCGAGCCGTCTGCTCCGCCGCCTTTGCCTGTTCGTCCAGATGAGCAAGTTCCGCTTTTAGAGCTTCCCGCCGAGCCTCGATTGTTGCGAGATCGACGGCGTTTCTTGATCGAGCCATTCTTTGAATCCGGTTCCAATAGAGAACAACTTACCATGTTGCGGGCAATCCGGGAGATAGCAGGTAGGCGTACCTAATCGTACAAACGCCTTGCGCCGGCGCCACAAGAACGAAAGTTACTTGTAGCAAGCATACAGTCAATCACTTTTCACCTCCGCGTTTGGAGTGATTTAGCTCCAAAAAGGTCGTTGTTTCATGAGAACAGGCAATTACTAGGGATGGCAGGATATGCCTCACGGCACCAATGTTTAACATTGGTTTGTGGGGCGCCGCTGCACGGGGCTTTTGAGATGAATGTAGGCCTGCGGTTGAAGGACGATTTGGTCGCCGAGATCGACCGCGTTGCCGCGGCGAATGGGCAGACCCGAAGTCGCTGGATGGCAAACGTATTGGCCAACGCAGTGCTGGCTCCGGAGAACGATGACATTCCGGTGATGCCGATTCAGGGTAGGGGGGATCCCGACGATCTCATTCGCGTCACCGTCCGCCTCGACCGGAGCGAGGTCGAAGGCATCGACACCGTAGCGGCGCCGATGAAGATGACGCGAAACGAATGGATCAAACGCACGCTTCGCTGGCAGCTTTGGGACAAGGCGGGCGTGCTGAGGCTGGCGCCAGCCACCCAGGCTGAGATCGTCGCGTTGCGCAAGCAGGTGCTTCTGATCGGCCGGAACATCAACCAGGCGGTCCATGCGATGAACGCCGCCAACCAGCCCGAAAGCTCGCTCGACATCGCCCGCGTCGCCGGTCCCCTCATCGAGAAATGTGAGGAACTGAAGACGCTGCTGTTTACGACCCGGCTGGGCCTATCTGCTTCGATCGGGGCAGAGGTCGGGTACTGGACCGAAACCTACCGAGCGTCAGGAGCGTGAGCTTCCGCTTCTCTTCTGGAACGATGGACTCCATGGCGGGCGTCTTCGCGCCGCCGAAGAAGTACCGCCTCGGGACTGGAGGCGGCAACGCAAAGGGCCCGAGAACGGGGGGCACGATGCTCGGTCTTGCCGTTGCGTCGATGTTCCCGAAAGCCGCATCCTCGTCGGGGACGTCGCGTGCCAGTGCGCAGGCTAAGCACGCTTTCGGGGGCGGAACGCAGGCCCGAATGAGCGGCCAGGCGACCATGGCTGCGGATCGCACATCGCGTCGCGTCCCCGAGGTCATGGTGCGGATCACGGGGCGACAGCATGGCGGCGGACACGTCATGGCCAACTTCGCCTACATCAGCCGGCTGGGTCACGGTTCCGACGAGGAACTCGGTCTTGAAACGAGCGAGGGCGTCATGCTGCGTGACGGACGGGACATGCAGATTCTCGCGACGGATTGGCATAGCTTCGAGATGGACGGGGACGCCAGACGCAAGGGTGCGACGTCCATTTCGATGATCCTCTCGATGCCGACGGGGACCGATCCGGAGCGTTTGAAAGCGGCGGCCCTGGACTTCGCACGCGAGGAGTTTGCGAACCGGTCGTGGGTTGCCGGCCTTCACGTCGATCGCGACCATCCGCACGTTCACATCACGATCGCGCGTCGCGATTTTGACGGGCGCCGCTTTCATCCGGACCGGGATGATCTGTTTCGATGGCGGCAACGCTTCGCCGAGAAGCTCCGCGAACGCGGCATCGAGGCCAACGCCACGCCGACCAGGGCGCGCGGTATTGACCCCGCGCATGAGCACATTGCGGTACAAAAGATGCGCGACAAGGGGCAGGTTCCGCGGCTCGATAGGAGCCGGGCGGAGCGCGCCATGCGCCTCCGCGACCAGGGTATATCCGACCCGGTCGAGGCCATTATTGCAAGTCGGCAGGCCATCGTTCGCGCGACCTATATGCGATCCGTCGCGGAGCTGTCGGCTTCGCCCTCCCTCGCCGATCAGGTGGTGGCACAGAGCCTCGGGCGGTTCGTCGCGGCATTGCCGCCGCCCGAGCCCAACTCCGCTCGGGCGATGCGTGCCGGTTCACCGTCCCGCACGCGCGGCGCGATTGTCGATGCTCGGACGCGCCCCGCTGTTGCGGATCCCGGGCCCGATCCGATCGCCGCAGCACTGGAACGTTCTCGCGTCTTGCGTGGAAAGCTGGAGGCCAAGCAAGCACTTCGGGAGAGACCCGAGCGGACCGAAGACACGCCGCATGAACGCCGACCTTCGGGGGTATCCGAGCGCCTTCGCTCGCTTATGGACGAGGCCGAACGGCAGGCCACGGCACCGACGCCAAGCAAGCCGGAGGAGGTCCTTCGCGAGATATTGGATCGCGACCGCGCCACTCGGGACCGAGTGCGTTCGCCGGATAAGGGTGGGCCAGAACGATGAGCACGGACAAGGTAAGCGTTGCTCTTGCAGGCGTTCTGGATGCGTTGACGTTCGTGCAGGAGCAGCTCGATGCGCTGACCGCGAGCACCCAGCGCATCGAGGCGACACACAAAGAGATCGTCCATAGGCTCGACACGATCGATGCGGGCCAGGCCGCCGTGACGGATCTAACGCCGATCCTCGAGATGATCCTAGGGCGATCGATCGGCGATCGTGAAATCATGAAGACGCAACTCGGTACGATTGCGGCGGCGATCGGCTTCGCCCATGCCGCCGCTAACGGTAACCGAGCACCCCTGCCTGTCGCAGTAGCCAGCGATCCGCTCCTCGAGCGCTTTATCCTGACTCAACCCGCGGATCTGTTATCGGACGAGCGGTCCTTGACGGACTGGCGCAACGCCGCGTCGGCCGCCAGCACAGCCGAGCTTATTGTTCTCCTGAACCGGCAGTATCAGCCCTCACCAACGGATACCCCGGAGACCCGGGTCCTGCGCTACCGCCTGGCGGCACTAACGCGAGCCGAGATCAAGGGGAGGGGGGCTGCGCCGCCGGCACCACCGGGCACCACCGTGGCGGTCGATCGTACAGCCTCGGCTTGCCTGATAAGGTCCCACGAACTCGCCGAGCTATGGCGTGCAGGGGAAAGCGCAGCGCTTTACGGCGAACCCGAACTGGCGGGCGCCATAGATATCTTCGACGATGCAGAGCGCAGGCTGGGGCCTGCGGCTGGGGAGCATTCTCTACCCGAGCTGGTCTCGCTTCACAGCGATCTAGCCAGCCGCATCGAGGCAGGCGATCGACCGGACATCGGTGACAGTCGCAGGGCTTCCAGCAACGACCGTGCGACTGCGGTCGAGCTCACCAAGGATCGTTAGACGAAGTACGTTAAAGCGGATCGGCGGGTTCCGACCAACTCACGCCGTTCCTCAGCAAAGGGGTAAATGGCGGCTTCTCTCAAAACCTGCCACTCACCCTACGCGAACACGATGTTCGGCTTCGCGACCCCTCCCAGCCATCCCCCTGTTGAGTGAGAGGCGATTGACCTGCCATGTCGGAAAACACCCGTTTGTCGTGCATCCAGGATGGCGACAGGGTTTTCCGCCGTAATCGATGCCTTCAGGGACAAAGGCGTCGTCCCGGCACGGTCTGCTGAACAACAGCTACTGCCAGATCCGGCCGCTCGTGGGCGATGTCCCGTCCTACTATGGCGCAAATCTGGTGGAGTGCGGTCAGACAGGTTTCAGCAAGGAGATGGCGATCGCGGGCGGTCCCACAAAGGATGGCGTTTTGAGAATGCCGATGCGTACCTACCGCCGCTGCAACCCGATCACGTCCAACAGCGCATCCGCGGCTTTCGTGCGATAGCGTTCCTTATGCCGCAGCCCGAAGAAGGGGCGAGGAGCGAATGTGATCGGTGCGACGTGCAACAGACCTGCCTTGATGGCCGGGTCGACCACCAGCGCCGACAGGACAGCAACGTCCACCCCAGCCTCCACGGCCGTTCGGACGCTTTCATTAGACGGCATCGTCAGCGCCACGTCGAGGGCAGCCGGATCGACCCCCAAGCCGCGCAACTCGCTATTCAACGTCGATCGCGTGCCTGATCCAGGCTCCCGTTGCACCCAGCGCGCTCGTCGCAGCCATGTCGCGTCGATGTCGATGTCGGCGAAAGGTTGTGCTCCGACGAGCAACAGCTGGTCTTCGCCGATCGGCCAATGCGCCAACGCTGGATCTTCGATCTCGCCCTCGACAATACCTAGATCGGCCTTGCCGTCATTGACGTGTACCGCGGCCTGCCCGGTGTTGCCGATCGACAGTTCGATACTGATCGCCGGATAGCGCTCATGGAAAGTTGAAAGGATGGGCGGCAACCAGCAGACGGCGATGGTCTGGCTGGCGACGAGGCGCAGCGTGCCCCGCTTCAGTCCGCCAAGCTCCTCCAGCACCGTCTCGGCCGCGTCGGCCCGCGCAAGAACTCCGCGAGCCTCGGTCAGGAACAGCCGTCCGGCCTCTGTCAGAGCGATGCCGCGCCCGACGCGGTGGAAGAGCTTGGTTGCGTGTCGCTCCTCAAGCGAGGCGATGGCTGCGGAAGCCTCTGACTGCGTGACGTTTAAGGCCGCGCCGCGACGGTCATATGCTTGCGCTCGGCCACGCCGACGAAGATGCGCAGTTGCTCCAGTGTCACACCGCACCTGATATAGAAACCGATCACGATTGACGATCGGAATGACAACAAGGCTAAGTTGGAGCGATCGGTAGGCAGGGTTTAGATCGTGCGACGGAAGGAACACCGCCGTGGCCAGTTTTGCCTATCCCGATCGTATATTCCCGACCGTCCAGACTAGCAGATTGCCCGCGCTGCTGCCCGGCGTCGGCCTCTGCCTCGCCGTCACCGGCTCGGCCTACGCGCTGGAGGTGGGCGAGCGCGCACTGGCCGGCAAGGCGTGGCTGGAGGCGCTGGTGCTCGCCATCCTGATCGGCACCGCCGTGCGCAGCCTGTGGACCCCGGATGAAAGGTGGCACGAAGGCATCGCATTCAGCGCCAAATACTTACTGGAGGTGGCGGTCGTCCTGCTCGGTGCTTCGGTCAGTGCCGCGACCATCTTGGCGGCCGGGCTGCCGCTCCTCGCCGGTATCGCCGGCGTGGTCGTGAGCGCAATCCTGCTCAGCTTTGGGATCGGCCGATTGCTCGGCTTGCCAACGCGGATGGCGCTGCTGGTGGCTTGCGGCAATTCAATCTGCGGCAACTCCGCCATCGCGGCCGTGGCACCGGTAATCGGCGCCGACAGCGACGACGTAGCTGCCTCGATCGCGTTCACGGCGGTACTGGGTGTGGTGGTAGTGCTTGGCCTGCCACTGCTCGCGATTGCGCTCGGCATGGGCGGGCTCGCCTTCGGGGCGCTCGCCGGGCTCACTGTCTATGCCGTGCCGCAGGTGATCGCAGCCGCCTCGCCGTTGGGCGCCACCGCCGTGCAGATGGGTACGCTCGTCAAGCTGGTGCGCGTGCTGATGCTCGGGCCGGTGTGCCTTGTTCTGTCGCTGGTGGCGCCTCGTCTCGCGCCGCAGTCGGTTCCCGAAGGCGAGTTCGTCGCCGGTGCGCCTACGGCCAAGCGGATGGACCTCGCCCACCTCGTGCCCTGGTTCATCATCGGCTTCCTCGCACTGGTCGCCTGCCGCTCGCTAGGTCTGGTGCCGACCGTCGCCATCGCGCCGATCGGCCGGAGCGCCACGCTGCTGACCGTCGTTTCCATGGCGGCGCTCGGGCTCGGCGTGGACGTCCGCACCGTCGCCAAGGCCGGGGGCCGCGTGACCATGGCCGTCGTGTTGTCGTTGCTCGGCTTGGCCGCGATCAGCCTGACGCTGCTGGCCGCGCTGCACATCGCATGATCGGGCAAGATAGTGAGGATGAGGCCGAGGCCAAACCGATTGTCAGGCGTTACAATAGCATGAGCGAGCTGATGATAGAGCGGAACCCCGAGCCCTACAACGCCGAGCCGGTGCCCGGCGCCTTGATCGAGCGGTTTTTGACGCCACAGAACCTGTTCTATGTGCGCAGCCATGGGCCCGTGCCGGACCTGCCGGCCGATCACCGGATTGAGGTGGGCGGGATCAGTGTGGGCGAGTGCTCCATCTCGATTGCGGAGTTGAAGGCGCGCTTTCCGGTCCGGACTGTCACGGCTGTGCTTCAATGCGCCGGCAACCGCCGGACCGATCTCCAACAGGTGGGCAAGACTTCAGGCGATCCATGGGACATAGGCGCGATCGGCAATGCCGAGTGGACGGGCGTGCGGCTCGCAGACCTGTTGGATGCAGTTGGAGCATCGGACGCGTCCAACCTGTTCGTCTGCTTCACCGGCGCTGACGAGGTGGATGTGGAAGGCGAGGTGGCACCGTTCGGCGTCTCGATCGCTATGACCAAGGCGCGGGCGCCCGACGTGCTGCTCGCCTGGGCGATGAACGGCGAACCGCTGGCACCCGAGCACGGTGCGCCGTTGCGTCTGGTCGTGCCAGGCTATGCTGGCGTGCGTAGCGCCAAGTGGCTGACCCGGATCGAGGTCAAGGACACGCCCTCCGAGGCGCCGATCCAGGCGCACGATTACAAGCTTTTTCCGGCCGACGTGACCAGCGAGACGGCGGACTGGACGCAAGGGCTGACGATCAACGCCATGCCGCTCAACGCCGCGATCTGCTCGCCTGGTTCGGGCGAGAGCCTGCCCGCGGGCAAGGTCCGGATCGAGGGCTATGCCGTCGCCTATGAGCGCGGCGTGTCGCGGGTAGAGGTGTCGCTGAACGGCGGTCGAGACTGGCGGCAGGTCGATTTCTCCGACGATCCGGACGGGCAGTGGAGCTGGCAGCGCTGGTCGCTAGATGCGGAACTGCCCAAGGGGCGCCAGCACCTTGTGGTGCGCGCGTTCGACGATGCGGGCCAGGGTCAGCCCGAACTACCCGATACGATGTGGAACTTCGCCGGATACCTCTGCACGGCCTGGCACCACGTCCACGTGCTGGTCGAGTGAATCCGCCGCCTTTGTCGGTCGATCTCGCCTTCTGGGTCGACGCGATCGGCAGGATGATCGTGGCGACGGCGGCCGGCATGACGCTCGGCTGGGAACGGTCACGCGAGAACCGACAGATCATGGGTCTGCGGACGCTAGGGCTGGTCGGGCTCGCGAGTTGCATCGCCGTCCAGGCGATCGTCCACAGCGGCTTGCCGAACGTGAACGCCGATGCAGCAGGTCGGGTGATGCAGGGCATCCTATCCGGCGTCGGCTTCATCGGCGCGGGCGCGGTCCTGCGCGTCGGCAGCGGGCAGGAGGTGCATGGGCTGGCAACGGCGGCGTGCATCTGGGTGTCAGCGACGCTCGGAGCGGCAGCGGGATTGGCGGTGTGGCCACTGCTTGTGGGCGGTCTGCTGCTGGCGATGCTCGTGCTGTTCGTCGGCGCACCGCTCGAACGCCGTATCCGCGAACGCGCCCGGCAGACCCCGGCCGAAGCGGACCGGCGGGACGCCGAGCAGAAACCCTGAATAATCCTTGGCGCGAAACGGTGTACCAGTAGTTTTGCAGACGGGGGACTTCATGAGCGATATCGACAAGAAGAAGCCCACCACGCAAGAATCGGCCGAGATTCTGGAGCTGGAGGAGTCGGTCCGCGCCAAACACAAGGCGAAGGTTGACAACGTCAAGGAAGATGATCGCTTCTGAGCCGGTTGGCGCCGCTAAGCCGGGCTGAAGGAGCGAACGAGAGCGAGGCCGCCGAACAGC
The DNA here is from genome assembly GCF_059416225.1 of Sphingomonas sp. GW821-FHT09E03. NCBI lineage: Bacteria > Pseudomonadati > Pseudomonadota > Alphaproteobacteria > Sphingomonadales > Sphingomonadaceae > Sphingomonas > Sphingomonas sp. GW821-FHT09E03. Next base: position 118,029 of record NZ_JBWKOS010000010.1, read on the forward strand.
GCGAGCACGCCCAGCCCAACCGATCCGACAACATAAAGGGCAGCTTGCCCGACTTCGGCTCTCTCCTAATGCAAGGCCGCTTCCAGCGAGAAGGTCGAGAAGGTCGTGACGCCGTCCAGCCCGCCGGTGGTGAGGAACAATCGCCATCCCGGGCTCGATCCGCTTCGCAACAAGAACCAGCCCCCCAGCAGACTCATAAGGAATGAGCCGAGCACGTTGATGATGGGCGTTCCGATCGACAGGTCGGGGCCGAACAGGCGCAGGCTGAGGCCGTTCAGCCCATACCGCAGCATGCCGTCGGAACCAGCCCCGGCGAACACAATCAGGTATGGCCCCATGCCTCAGCCAACCAGCTCGGCCGTATCCGCATCTTCCTGGCGCAAGCCCGCCGGGCTGACCGTCCAATGCTCCAGGTGCTTGTAGACGATGACCTTGTTCGCAAGCAGGTCGCCATGCGCCCGGCAGAAGCCTTCGAGCTGCTCGCGCTGGCCGATCAGTTCGACACACATGGTGAGGTGTGGATCGGCGATCTCGGCGCCGTTCTCATGCACCGGGCCGTGGTTGCTGTAGCCGTAGTGGGTATAGTGGGCGACAGCGTTCATGATTCCGTCCGCCTTGGCCTGCGCGACGAGCGTTCGGTCGAGCGGCTTGGCAGCCCAGCGTGAGCGCGTGCCCGGCTTTACCGCCTTATCGGCTAGCTTCATGTAGATGCGGACCAGCCGATCTCGGTCTGCGACACGTGGTGGGCGTCGGACATGGATAAGCCTTCCGTGAGGTAAGGAGCGAACAGGTCTGAAAGGTCGGACACGGGACGGAGCGCGCGCGCATCGCGCAGCGTCAGGTCCGGCGGCAGGGTGCTGCCCGCCCGCTTCGGCACCGCCACCCGTTGCGACAGGTAGATGCCGTTATGCCCGGAGCAGGCGTAAGCGACGAAACAGGCGACCGCGACCGGCACTGCGGTCTCGGCGCCGAACAGCTCGACGCCCATGATCGTGCAGGCGAGCGGCGTATTGGCCGCGCCCGCGAACACCGCCACGAAACCGAGCGCGGCAAGGAGGTCGACGGGGACACCGATCGGGCCGGCGAGCGCATGACCCAGCACCGCGCCGATGAAGAACAGCGGCGTGACCTCGCCGCCCTTGGGCGGCGGCTCTTCGCCTGCTCCGCCGGCCACAGCAATCGGATGGCTGCGAGCAACAGTATCGGTCCGTCAGTTATCCTGCCGTTTCGGGCCTGTCATCCGGCAACCATACAGTTTCATTTCTACATCGGATTGACGTTGCCGCACCGCGGCGACATATAGCGGCCGAAGGCGATGGATTTCCGCCTGGCTATGTTGGCCGAACCGCCCTCGCAAGGGCCGATGATTCCTACCGGGCGCCGCAAGGCAGCAAGGAGGAATTGTGCGCGCGACGTTTCGCAATCTCTATAACGAATTAAATTTGGCCGCTTTTTTTCGCGATCGCCATGACCATGCCCTGTCGGTGTTGCGCTGGACGCTGATCCTCGTGCCGATGGCGGCGCTGGTGGGAACACTCTGCGCGGCTTTCCTCTGGAGCCTCGACGCCGCGACACAGGCGCGGTTCGACTATCCCTGGCTGCTTTACCTCCTGCCCTTAGGCGGAGCGGCGGTCGCGTTGCTCTATCACCTGACCGGCCGTTCGGTCGAAGCGGGCAATAATCTCATCGTCGAGCAGATACACGAGCCCGGAGGCGGCGTTCCGCTGCGCATGGCACCGTTGGTCTTCATCGGCACGATCGCCACTCATCTCTTTGGCGGTTCCGCAGGGCGTGAGGGCACTGCGGTCCAGCTCGGCGGCAGTCTCGCCAGCGCCGTTGCCGGCCTCTTCCGGCTCGATCCTGCCAGCGTCCGCATTCTGCTTATGGCAGGTGTCGCAGCCGGCTTCGGTGCGGTCTTCGGGACCCCGCTCGCCGGGGCGGTGTTCGCACTCGAGGTGCTGGCCGTCGGACGTATCGAATACGGCGGCATCATCCCCTGTCTGCTAGCCGCGCTGGTCGGCGACTGGGCATGTCACGCCTGGGGCATCCATCATACGCCTTACCACATCACCTATGTGGCCTCCGCGAGCGGTGCCTTGTTCGTCGAGCCGGTGTTGCTCTTCAAGGCGGCAATAGCCGGCGTAGCGTTTGGTCTCGCCGGACTTGTGTTTGCAGAAGCCAACCACGCCTTCGGCGGAGTTTTGAAGCGCCATATCCCTTACGGCCCTGCGCGTGCGGCGCTGGGCGGGGTGCTGGTCATCGCGCTGGTCTGGATCGTTGGTACACGCGCTTATCTCGGCCTAGGCGTATGGTCGGCCATTCCCGGTGATCCCACGATCGCCGGCTTTTTCACCGGCCCTGCCGATCGGTGGAGCTGGGCGCTCAAGATGCTGTTCACGGTCGTGACGCTTAGCGCCGGCTTCAAGGGCGGCGAGGTGACCCCACTATTTTTCATCGGCGCAGCGCTCGGTAATGCGCTCGGTTGGCTGCTTGGCGCACCGCTCGATCTGTTCGCGGGACTAGGCTTCATTGCGGTGTTCGCTGGCGCGGCCAATACGCCGCTCGCCTGCACGATCATGGGGATCGAGCTGTTCGGAGCGGCCCACGCCGTCCCAATCGCAGTCGCTTGTTTCATCGCCTACATCTGCTCGGGCCATAACGGCATCTACCTGTCGCAGCGGATCGCGGTGCCAAAGCGCGCGTCTCGCGCGCATACCGGGGCTGCGACCCTGCGCGATGCTCGTGCGTCACGGCGCGGCCCCCGTCCATCCCCGACCCCCGTCATCACCAAGGAGCATGACTGATGTCTCAACAGCATAAGGTGACGCCGAGCGAGATCGGTATGATCCGCATCTATCTAAAGCCATCCGACAAGATCGCGACCGGATCGCGCAGCTTCTGGTCGCGCAAGCCGCTCTACCGTGAGCTTGTCGCGCAAGCGAAGCGCGACGGCATCATGAACGCGGTCGCTCACAACACGCACTACGGCTACAGCAATCACGGCCCGGTGCGCGAAAATGGTTCCGAAATCGCCGATCCGCACCTGACCATGTGTGTCGAGTTGATCGGGCAGCGCCACGAACTGGAACGCTTCTGCGAAGCACATGGCGAGATCCTTGGAGGCAAGGTTATCGTCTACAAGCATCTCGAACACTGGAGCATTGGCTCTGCCGGTATCCGTCACGAAGATGCCGCGCCCGCGATCCTCGCGGCAGAGCCGGAGTGAGCGCGAGGATGAGAAGCACCGCTTCAGCGTCCTGGCTCGTCTGGGCATTGGGCTCCGCCGGCTTCGCCGCGATGACCGCGATTTTCGCGAAGATCGGCGTCGAAGGGATCGACTCCGATTTGGCCACGCTCTTTCGGACGCTGGTGATAGTTGCCGTGCTGACCATCCTTCTTGCGGTCACGGGCAAATTTCAGCCACTCGATGCGATCAGTCCGCGAAGCTGGCTGTTCCTTGCCCTTTCGGGCCTTGCGACGGGTGCCTCCTGGATTTGCTACTTCCGCGCCTTGAAGATCGGCGATGCCGCCCGCGTCGCACCGATCGATAAGCTGAGCGTCGTCTTCGTCGCGGTGCTCGGCGTGGCGTTTCTCGGTGAGCATCTTTCCACCCGCGGCTGGCTTGGGATCGTCCTGATCGGTGCGGGAGCCGTGCTCGTCGCCCTTGCCTGAACCTCGAAACCGGAACCCAACGATGCGCCTCCTTGCGACACTCTCTGCGACCCTGGTCCTCACGGTCTCGCCCACGGTTCAGGCGCGCACGCCAAAGCGCCACCCGGCGCCCCACAATGTCATTCTTGTCGTGATCGACGGCCTGCGAGGCAAGATCGTCACATCCCAGAGCGCGCCGACGCTCGCGCAATTGCGGGACACCGGCACCTATTTTTCCAACAGCCACTCGGTCTTCCCGACGTTCACCACCGCCAATGCGTCGGCGCTCGCAACCGGTCACCAGCTCGGCGACACCGGAGACTTCAGCAACACGATATGGACTCGTGCGCCGATTGCTGCAGCTGCCGGCAGCGTGACGCCCTTCCTCGAGAACGATGCTGTTCTGGGCGAGGTCGACGAGCATTTCGGGGGCAATTACCTCAACGAGACCACCGTTCTCGAAGCGGCGCGGCAAGCAGGGTACGGCACGGCCGCGATCGGCAAGCTCGGTCCCGCATTGATCCAGGACCATCGTGCACGCGACGGAGCCACCACACTCATCATCGACGATTCAACCGGGCGTCCCGGCGGGATTCCGCTGTCTGCCGACGTTGCCGCTCGCCTCACGCAGGCAGGGCTTGCGCTGCAAGCACCGGACCGCGGCAGTAACGGACGGTCCGGGGATGCCCGAATCCCCGGAACGACGAGTGCCAACCGCGTGCAGCAGGACTATCTCATCGACGTCGCGACCCGGGTCGCTTTGCCGGTCTTCCGAAAGCAGCACCGGCCGTTCGCCATGGTGTTCTGGTCGCGCGATCCCGATGGCACGCAGCACAATCAGGGCGACAGCCTCAATCAGCTGACGCCGGGCATCAACGGTCCCACGACCTTCGCCGCGATCCGCAATGCCGACTATGATCTAGCGAAGCTGCGCGCAGCACTCGATCGCTTGGGTCTTGCGAAGACGACCGACATCATCGTCACGTCGGATCACGGCTTCTCTACGATCTCCAAAGAAAGCCGGACCAGCTCCGCAGCACGCGGGCGCTATGTCGATGTTCCCGAAGGTTTCCTACCGCCCGGCTTCCTTGCGCTTGATCTGGCGTCCGCCTTGAACATGCCCGTATTCGATCCAGAAGCGGGCAACACGCGGGTCGCGGACGGCAAGCATCCGAGCCGCGGCAACGCGGTGCTCGGTGCCGATGCGACGAGACCTGACGTAGTGGTGGCGGCAAATGGCGGGTCCGACCTCCTCTATCTACCGACCCGCGATCCTGCCCTAGCGGCACGGGTCGTTTCCGCACTGCTGGATCAGGACTATGTCAGCGGTATCTTCGTCGATGACCGCCTGGGAGCAATCGCCGGAACACTGCCGCTTTCCGCGATCAATTTGAAGGGCGAGGCACTCCCGCCGGTGCCGTCGATCGTCGTCAACTTCCGATCCGCCAACACCGGGTGTGCGATTGCGACAAACTGCCAGATCGAAGTCTCCGATACGACCCTCCAGCAGGGGCAGGGCATGCACGGCAGCTTCGGCCGCGGTGACACATTGAACTTTACCGCAGCGACCGGCCCGGACTTCAAGCGCGGCTTTGTCGATCCAGCACCGGTCAGCAATGTCGACGTGGGCCGCACCATGATGGCATTGCTGAATCTCCTCCCCACCCCGCGCGGCCATCTGACCGGCCGGGTACTGCGCGAGGCGATGCCGGGTGGAACGGTGCCGCGCTACGAGGGTCGCGAAGAGCGCTCGCAGCCTGCTGCCAACGGCCTCGCGACCGTCCTGCAATATCAGCAGCTGGGCGGCATCCGCTATCTCGATGCCGGCGGCTTCCCCGATCGGACGCTCGGTATAGGAACAGCATCCGTCCCATCGGGTGAAAAGGCGATGCGGCGATGAACCGGCTCCCACAGATTTGGCTCGTCCGTCACGGTGAAACCGCTTGGAGCGTTTCGCGGCAGCATACGGGACGGACTGACATCTCGCTGACCGAGGCAGGAGAAGCCGCGGCGAAACGAATAGCCGAACGTCTGCCAAGCTTGGACTTTACCGCCGTCTGGTCGAGCCCTTCGATACGGGCGCGCCGGACCGGGGAATTGACCGGTTTCGCGACCCGCCTGGTGCCTGCCGACGATCTCGCGGAATGGGATTACGCCGCCTACGAGGGACGAACCAGGAAGGAGATCCTCGCCGACCGCCCGGACTGGAACCTGTTCCGCGACGGCTGCCCGCAAGGAGAGACTCCGGAGGCGGTCGCAGCCCGAGCCGATCGCGTCATCGCATCGCTGCGTGGGCGCAACGCCGATGTCCTGATCTTCTCGAGCGCTCATATTCTCCGCGTGCTGACAGCGCGCTGGCTCGGCTTACCCGTCGGGGCCGCTGCCTATTTCCTGCTCGATACGGCCAGCATCAGCGTCCTCGGGTACGAACATGATGGCGACGAGCCGGTCATTCGGTCGTGGAACCAGTCATGATGCGCCTTGTGACGCGGTACTTCGCGTATCCAAATGAGGGTGCCTGGATGGGATGGGCGGGGAAGAGCCATCCTGCGCCGTCGCAAGGGTTCAAACGATCCGGTGCCCAGCATTCCGGAAACTTCACACACGCCTTCACCCCCGCCCGGGAGACGATGCCATGAAACTGCTTGCCGTGATTGTCGGTGCCGACAGCGCTGCCGCCTGCCTCGATGCGGCGGTTCTCGCCGCCAGATCTCTTGGCGAGTCATCGATCGAGGCCCTCAATGTTGTCGTCGATCCCGAGCAGATCGCGGTTGCGAGCGAGGAGATCGACTTTCAACGCCTACGCGCGCGCGACGAGGGGACAGCCCAAGAGCGCGCGGATGCGGCGCGGGCCGCCTTCGTTGCCTGGACCGCAGCTACCAGCGATGACACACCCGAGGTCGCCTGGCGCTCGATCGTCGGCACCGAAGAAGCGACGGTCAAACAGGAGGCGGCAAATGTCGATGCGCTGATCGTCATCGCGCGCGAGCAGACGATGGACGGCGGCGACGCCCTGCACGCCGCAATTTTTTCGACCGACAAGCCCGTCCTCATCGTCCCGGCTGGGTGGAGAGCCGGCGCGCGAACCGGCTTCGAGCACATGGCCGTCGGGCTCAGCGACAGTGACACGGCGTGCCACGCCATTGAGGAGGCAGCCCCGTGGCTTCGTGTCGCCAAGCGTGTCACGGCAATCCGCATCGGTGAAGAAACCGATCCGGCGCTGGGCTTGGAAGCCTTGCTCGACGAAATCTGTGTTCGTCACGAATTGCATGTGGTGCCGCGCTCCAGCGAGAATCTGGGTGCCCAGCTCGTCGCCGAAGCGAAAGCGATCGGCGCCGAGCTTCTCGTGACCGGCGCCTATCGGCACAACCAGATCATCGAGTGGTTCATGGGCGGCACGACGCGCCACATCCTCGCCGCTGCCGATATACCCCTGCTGATGGCGCACTGAGGGGTGACGATGCTCCCGCACGCGCGTCTGGTCCTCGTTCGACACGGCGAAAGCGAAGCCAACGCAGCCAACCGATTTACTGGTTCTGCGGATCCGGCGCTAACGCCTCTGGGGCACCGTCAGGCCGAGGCGATCGCACACCGCCTGATCGCGCAAGGCATTCGGCCTGCACGGATTTTCCGCTCTACCCTTCGGCGTTGCGCGGACACGACGGCTATCGTCACTGCCGTGATGGGGGCACCAGATGTCCCTATCACGGTAGACCGGTCGCTCAACGAGCGCGATTACGGTGCGCTCACTGGTCTCAACAAGACCGAGGCGTCGGATCGCTACGGTAAAGATCAGGTCCGCCAATGGCGACGCTCCTATGCGGCTGCCCCGCCACACGGCGAGAGCCTGCGCGACACCGTCGCGCGCGTGCTCGCCTATTACGTTCGGACGATGCTGCCTGCCGTGATGAGTGGCGGCACGACACTCGTCGTCTCCCACGGCAACGCGTTGCGGGCGCTGGTTATGGCGCTCGACGGCCTTGATGCCGCCCGGGTCGAGACCCTCGATATCCCGACCGGAGGGGCGATCCTCTACGATTTCAGTTACACGACCGCGATCATCGGTCGCGCTATCCTTCAGTGACAAGGACTCCGACCATGCCGGCCAGCAGCCACATCACCAGCCTCCGTGCCCTCGAGATCCTCGACTCCCGAGGCTATCCGACTTTGTCCGTCACCGTGACCTTGGACAACGGCATCACAGCATCGGCATCGGTGCCGTCGGGTGCGTCGACAGGCGCACATGAGGCCGTCGAGCTCCGCGACAACAACCCCGATCGTTTCGCCGGAAAGGGTGTTCGGCAAGCCCTGCAGAACGTCGAAGGCGAGATCGGCAGCGCGATCATCGGAATGGATGTCTGCGCGCAGCCGGACATCGACCGGGTGATGATCGAACGCGATGCCACGCCGAACAAGGCGCGGCTTGGCGGCAATGCGATTCTGGGTGTTTCGATGGCGGTCGCGCGCGCCGCATCATCGGTGCTCGGGCAGCCGCTTTACGAGACGCTCGCCGGTACGACCGACTACCTCCTTCCGATGCCGTGCATGAACGTCCTGAATGGTGGCAAGCATGCCGATAGCAGCCTCGACTTTCAGGAATTCATGATCGTTCCGGTGGGAGCCTCCAGCTTCGCCGAAGCGATGCGCTATGGTGCGGAAACCTATGCCGCATTGCGCGACCTCCTCCATGGTCGCGGCCTCAAGACGGCAGTCGGCGACGAAGGCGGATTTGCCCCGAACCTCAAAAGCAACGAGGCCGCCTGCGAGTTGATCGTCGATGCGATCGAAGCCGCGGGTTATCGACCGGGTACAGACATCGCCATCGCGCTCGATCCAGCCGCATCGTCCTTATCGGATGGGGAGCAATACGATCTTGCGCGGTCGGGAACGGGCCTGCTCGACCGCGCAGGCTTGCTCGCGCTCTACGGGCGCTGGATCGATGCGTATCCGATCGTTTCGATCGAGGACGGGTTCGGTGAGGAGGACTGGCAAGGGTTCATCGACCAGACCGTAAGCCAGGGTAGCCGGATCCAGATCGTCGGCGACGATCTCCTGGTCACCAATCCCCGGATCATCCGGGAAGGCATCGCTCGAAAAGCTGCCAACGCAGCCCTCATCAAACCCAATCAGATCGGCACCGTCACGGAGACGATCGAGGCGGTTCGCATCTGCCACGCTGCGGGATGGGGAACGATGGTGTCGCACCGGTCGGGCGAGACCACGGACGCCTTTATCGCCGATCTCGCGGTTGCGGTCGGCGCCGGGCAAATCAAATCCGGCGCACCCTGCCGGGGTGAGCGTTTGGCCAAATACAACCGACTGATCGAGATCGAAGCCGAGCTCGGCGCCAAAGCACGTTTCACCAATCCCTTCGTGTCGCGACCGAAGCCCCGGACGTGACGGATCTACCCTCGCTGATCGCTCCGATCGTCCTCGGCATCGTCGAGGGATCGACCGAGTTCATCCCGGTTTCCTCTACCGGCCATCTCATTTTGACCGAACGACTGATCGGCTACGAAGGGCGGCAAGCCGGGATCAGCGATGTCGTCATTCAGGTCGGGGCGATCCTCGCGATCTGCTGGTTGTACCGCGCGCGGCTCTGGTCGGTCGTCTCCGGCTTGTCGTCCGATGCCGACGCCCGCCGCTTCTCGAGAAACGTGCTGGTCGCCTTCCTTCCCTCGGTCGTGGTCGGCGCGTTGGCGCATGATTTCATCAAGCGCCTTTCGGTGCACCGTTTCCAATTGTTGGTCGCCGCTCTCCTCTCGGTGACGGCAGTTCAGATGATAGTGACGGGGTGAACGATGCCGATCTGGCTTGGCTTTCTGGTCGTGTTCCTGGGCTCGGGCGTGGGCGGCATGCTGCGTCACGGCGTCGGCATCGTGGCACTACGTCTTATGGGGCCAACCTTCCCTTGGGGAACCTTGGCCATCAACGTGGTCGGCTCGGCGCTGATGGGCATGATGATCGGCCTGTTTGCCGCCAAGAGCATCGAAAATGCGGAGTTGCGCCTGTTCGTGACGACGGGACTTATCGGCGGATTTACGACCTGGTCGACCTTCTCGCTCGATGCCGTGACATTATGGGAGCGCGGCGAGACCGGCGCCGCGATCGGCTATGTGCTGGCAAGTCTTGTTCTCTCGGTCGTCGTTCTGGCGATTG